>JEMY01000009.1:0-35241 GCA_000585075.1 Candidatus Accumulibacter regalis
CGCGAGTTTCCCTTCGAGGGCGAGGATTTCGCGTACATGGTCTTCCGCAAACGCAACTGCTGTCAGGGCGCGTTCTGAGGCCATGAGCAGGCGATCATGGATCCTGCTGTCGGTGCTTTGCCTCGGCGTCAGCGCCTGGAGTGGGCCGATGACGTTCGCGCTGGCTCAAGTCGTAGGACCCGCGGACAGCGATCTAAGGGTAGCCCGAGAGCGAATGGGTTCTGCGCTGAACGCCGTCGACGTTCCGAAGGCCACTGGCCGTCCAACGGTTCCCGATCCGACCAGGCTGCCACAGCCCGCGACCACGGGGCCCGATATCGCCCGGATGGCTGAGATCTACCGCCAGGCCCCACCAAGCTCGGCACCGGGCAAAGACGTCCCGGAGTTGATGGTGTTTGTTTCCTTTTCGCTGCCGAAGGAAACGCTGCAGCGAATCGTCAGCCAGGCGGAGAAATCCGGCGCCGTCTTGGTCCTGCGCGGACTCCACGGGAATTCGCTCACGCGGATGGGGGAGGAGATCGCGCGACTGGTCGGCGACCGGAAGGTCACGGCGATCATTCATCCACCGGCCTTCAAGCAGTTCAAGGTGCACCAGGTGCCGGCACTGGTGCTGGCACGATCCGGCCAGGCGTCAAAGGTCGGCGAAGACGGCTGTGCCCCGGGGTCGAGCTTCATCCGCGTCGACGGCGATGTCACTCAGGACTACGCGCTCGATCTGATCGAGCGACAGGCGCCGGTGTGGGCGGAAGTTGCGCGGCGCTACGCGGCAAGACTCTCGGGGTCGCGGCCATGAGCAAGCGCTGGGTCTTCGTCCTTGCGCTGCTTCTGGCAAGCCGTCTTTGGGCGCAAGGCGATGCTGCGAGCAGCGCGTTTGCCGAGGGTAAAGCGCTGGGCGCCGGTACGATCGACAGCGCCTTCCAGGCGATTGGCAACGGCACCGGCGCCGAGACGGTGCCGGGATTCGGGCTGAGTACTCCCCAGTCGCAGGTGTTCCAGGCGGGGCAGGGTCAGTTGTCGGGGCCGGGTACGGCCAAGATCATCGACTGCGCCAGCCAGGCCCCTGAAGTGGATTCCTACCTGCGGCAGGAGTGTGACGCCGTCAATTTCGTGGCGCGCAACCCGGCCGTGCGACCGGCGTTCTCGATCGATCGCGCCAACGATCCTCTGATCAGTCGTGCCCGAGCGCTGGCCCGCAATCCGACGATGAATGGCACCGGCATTACCGCCGGGAATCCTGCCGAACAGTGCCGGGTGGTGACCGAGAACCAGCCCGCGTCGTTCAGCCGGGAAACGTGCAATGACTACCGGCCGGTGAGCAGCGCTTTCTGTTCGACCGCGCGGCAGATCAGCGTCGATCAGCATCACCGCTACCAGTGCGTCGAGCAGATGCAATCGGTGAGCAATGCCTCGTGCTTCATCGGGCAACAGATCGCCGTCGATACGCGTTACCGCTACCAGTGCAATCAGACGGTGCAGGGCTACGAGTCGTTGAGCTGTCGGCGGGGTGTTTCCGTCACCGTCGGGTTTGGCCAATGCACTCCCGGCGCCTGGCTCGGACGCGCGGCGTTTGTCGATTGCGGCCGCTGCGTCGATCCGTACATGGCGATGAACATCTTTTGCGGTAGCGATGGTCGATCGTACGAAGTGGAGCCCTACCGTTCCAGCGACGGCGCCAATCGCTTCGACTATCGCCCGCTTGGCTATTCCTGGGATGGCAGCTACGGTCGCTTCCCGGTGGCGGTCGCGCCCGGACAATCGGTCAGCGATCACTACGTCAGCGATCTCGGCTTTGGCTGCCATCTCTACGTCTATTTCAGCGTCAGCTGCAGCGCCACCACCTGTACGCCATCGGTGCGCAACGTCAGTGCCGGTTGCAACTCGGCCGGCGGCAGCGGCACCGGTGCGGCGTTGCAATTGCCGATGTCCACGACGGTCAGCAGCTGGCGGTCGAGCGAGTGCGCCAGCTTGCAGCAGCGAGCGCAGTGATGAAGGCGTTGCTTGCGATGTCGTTCGTCATCACCCTCGCGGGACAAGCGACCGCCGGCGATTGTCGGCTGGCGAGTTCGACTTGTGTCGATAGCACCGCGAGCAAGACGATCTCCGGCATCGTAGTGACGCTGGCACAGGTTGGCGGCTGCTGGGAGTACCAGGACACCTATACCTGCATCAAGCCCGAGGCCATCGACTACTGTGCCGCACTGGCCACGGCCGGTTGCGGGCAGATCGGTTCGAGCTGCAGCGATACCGCATTCAATGGGAGCTGCAACACTTATACGAAGACGTTTCAGTGTGGCACCGATCAGGGAGAGCCCAGCAACACGCTTCGGTTGAGCAATAGCTACACGCTGCTCACCGACGCTCCCGACGCCAGTGCCTGCAGCAGCTATGCGCAGAACGCACGCTGCCGGCTGGCGGCGCATACCTGCGTCGATTCGACGCCATGCAAGCTGGATGCCAGCGGGGCGACGGTTTGCCTGGCCGGCGTGACGCCGCCGGAAGGCGGGCTGAACTCGACGGCGAGCTGTTGGCGCTATCAGGACGACTATTCGTGCATTGCCGACGACCCCCTCGATTACTGCGCGGCGATCAAGGCGACCGAGGGCTGTACGCTGCTCACTTCGACCTGCGACAGCACGGCCTTCGACGGGTCGTGCAATCAATACACGCGCCAGTATCAGTGCACCAACGTGACGGCATCGACCAACCCGCCGACGGTCGTGCCACTCGACACCTCGTACACCATCGTCTCGAACACACTCGACACCAGCGGCTGTACCTCGCTGGCGGAAAGCAGCAATTGCGTCCATGCCGCGCACACCTGCACGGACAACACGCCGTGCAAGACGATCAACGGCCTGCAGGTCTGCCTGGACAGCGTCTCGCCGCTGCCGGACGGGGCCCAGCGTGCGGGCGATTCTTGCTGGGCATGGTCGGAGGACTACACCTGCGCCGCGACGGCGCTGAGCGATGACTGCCAGGAGCTGATCGACCGGGGATGCACCCAGGTGGGCAGCGACTGCGTCGACCGCCTGCCCTCGGGCGCTTGCGACCTGAACGAACGCACCTACTCGTGCCAGACCTCGTCGGCGGTGCAGACGCAGCGCACGGTCTGCGATCAGGTGGCGTTCTGTCAGGGCGGCAACTGCTTTGATACCAGCCATCCGGCCGATCAGGATTTCGGCAAAGTCCTCGCCACGCTGGAGGCGGCACGCGAAGCCGGGGTCTATGGCGGCGATCAGCGGCTGTTCACCGGCGTCACGGAGCAGTGTCGCAAGCGGCTCTTCGGTCTGGTGAACTGCTGCAAGAAGGGCGGCGGTGGTGCGGCGAAGAGCAACAACGCGCTGATGTCGGCGGCGATCCAGGGGGCGTATGCGGGAGGGCAGCTGGCGGTGAACGCCGGCAGCAAGTACGTCTTCGATTTCATGTATCCGCAGTACGCCGGCTATCTCGAAGCGGGCGCGAAGGCGATGATTTCGTCCGAGGTGCTGTTTACGCCGACGAATTTCCAGCCGTCGTTCAGTTTCTATGGGCTGACCTTGTCCACGGGGACGATGACCAGTGGCCTGCTCGGCGGACCGATTTTTTCCATCGGGTCGCTGGGCAGCTTCAATTTCTACTTCGATCCTTACTCATTGGCCGTGGCGGTGGCTCTCGAGTTGCTCTCGGACCTGCTCTCGTGTGATCAGGCCGAGCAACTGCTGGCCATGCACCGGGATGCCAATCTGTGCGTCGCGGTGGGCTCCTTCTGTTCGGCCCGGGTGCCGATCATCAGGACGTGCATCGAGCAGACCCAGTCGTATTGCTGTTTCAACTCTCGCCTGGCCCGGTTGATCAATGAACAGGGCAGGGGACAGATCGGCAAGAGCTGGGGAAGCGGCAGGCATCCGGATTGTTCCGGATTCACTCCGGCGGAGTTCGAACGGCTTGACTTCTCGCAGATCGACCTGGGCGAGTTCATCGCCGAAGTCACGGCCAGCGTGCGCGTACCCACGGCGTCGTCGATCGGGCAGAAGGTCCAGGGCACCGTCGAGCAACGCGTCAATAGCTACTACAACCGGTAATGACTGAGCAGGCTTCTTTTTCCGGGCAAGGACGCGAGGCCTTCGGACAGGTGGGTGGCGTGGATTTCCTCGGGGAGATTCGATGAAAGCACCTCCGAAAACTCTTGCGATGGCGCTGGCCGTGCTGGGTCTGCTGGGCACCAGCGACGTTGTTGCTGCGGACTTGAAGCAACATTTGATTGCAGCGATCGATGCACCCGATGGTCGATACGACGGGGAGCTGAGTGGGCGGATGGCGGAGCTCTTCAAGGGGCAGACGCGGTCGCCTGCGCCGGTGCGGGTTCAGGTCAGAACATTGAGGAAGTTTGCCGAGGCCGGTTGTGCTCGCCTGGAGGCGACGCTGATCCAGGACGACGTGCCGACGAAGGAGGGCAAGCGGATTCCACTGGCCGTTCGCTACGAACTCAATCTGTGCCGTGATGGGCAGCCACCGAGTGAAGGGATCGACCATGAAGCGGCGTCGCGACTGCTTTCGGGGGAAACGCCGGGGCAGTGATGGAATTCGCATCCTTCATCGGCAGGCAGAAGGGGGCGAATAGATGCGAGACGTTTAGTATAGGTTTTGGTATAGGTTGTGTAGTGACTAACCGTACAGACCAGTAAACACGGGGTTGACATACTGCTGCATCATCGGGGTATGGCCGGACAGGTCTTCTTGGCTCATTGAAATCGGCTACTTCTCTGGGTGTTTTTTTCGGGCAACTTGCGCGCGCCGCAAAGTGTACCGCAAAGCGCGTTCCTGCTCGCTGGCTGTTCCTGCGCGCCATCGGAAGCGGTGGCGCGTGGCGGCCGCTTTCCCGTGACGAATGTCGCTGAAGCGCAGCGCAGACCGTGCTTTCATTGACGGGCCGGCAGGAAAGCTCTATTTTCGGGTTCCACGGGCTGACCGTTGCCGGGCCGGAACCAGCCAGGTCCAGCGTCCGTTCAGGCCGATGTCGCGCCACAGGCCCGCACCCGTCTGCCGCGCCTTCCTTCCAACACAGGAACCTTCCAAAGGGGATTTTTCGCATGGCCACCCAGTTGCTTATCTACGAAACCGCAGTCCCGGTCTCCCATGCCAGGCACGGCACGTGCTCGGTCGAAGTCGGCAAGGGCTTTGCGTTCGCGCGCAACGTCAACTCCGTTCCCCTGATGGCCATCGAGTTCCCGCAGGCTTCGCCCGAGTATCCGGTGGTCTTTGCGCAAGGCGCCGACCAGGTGCTCCCGGCGGTGATTCTCGGCGCCCGCCAGAACGAAAACCTCTATCTCGCCGGCGACGATAGCTGGCGCGCCAGCTACCTGCCCGCCTTCATCCGCCGCTACCCCTTTGTCTTTTCACCCGGCGAAGACGGTCAGACGTTCACGCTGTGCGTCGACGAGGCCTTCCCGGGCCTGAATCGCGAAGGCCGCGGTCAGGCGCTGTTCACCGCCGAGGGCAAGCCGAGCGAATACGTCGACCAGGTGCTCAAGTTTCTCCAGGAGTATCGTCTGCAGTTCGTGCGAACGGAGGCCTTCTGCAAGAAGCTCCAGGAGCTTGACCTGCTGGAGCCCATGCAGGCGCAGTTCACGCTCCCCAGCGGCGAAAAGATCTCGCTGAGCGGCTTCCTGGCCGTCGATCGCAAGCGCCTCAAGGCCTTGCCGGCCGACAAGCTGCACGAGCTGGCGGCCAGCGACGAGCTCGAGCTCATCTACCTGCACCTGCAGTCGATGCGCAACTTCAACGCGCTCAAGGACCGCCTCGCGCCAGGCAGCGAAGCGGCCAGCCCGGCCGCCGGAAAAGGCGACGAGGCAGGCAGAGCCGGGAAAGCCGACGGCGCCGACGATTCCGCCGCGCAACAGCGCCCGCCCGCTGGCGCCAGCAGCCAGCTCAACTGAGCTGCCGGGCCCGGGTTTCACGCCGTATCCCGATCATCCGGACTCTGGATCTGCGCTGCGCTGGCTCTCGAGGGCGCGCGGGGGAGGACTTTTCCGCCGCCGCGTTGCTTTTCACTTCATCCGCGCGGCTATGGCAACGCCTTGCTGCGGTGAGCGCGTTGGCTTTCCTGCGGCAGCCCGGGCACGCCCTGGACTGCCGCGTCGCTGCGCTCCTCGCAGTGACGGGTTACGACCCCGGCCGGTACGTCATCGTCGCGACGGCCGAAGAGTCCTACCAGGCCTTCGTCCCGGCGCCGCAGCCACCCCTGGCGCTCGTGCCCCACGCACCGTCATTGCGAGGAGGCGAAGCCGACGCGGCAATCCAGAGGTTTTGCGCTTCGCGTGGTCGATGTGGCGGAAGATGGCAAGAGGAGGGGACTGGATTGCCGCGTCGGCTGCGCCTCCTCGCAATGACCAGCGGGCTGGCGTTTGCCGCCTTCCCGACGAGACGTTGAGCAAGTCCGACAGCGGCACGCAACCCCTGCGCTGTCTGGGATGTATATGTTTCATACTGCGTGCAACACCACGCCAGGCCATCGAGGACCGGCTGCTTGCCGAGACCCTCAGGGAAGGGGAGTTGAAGCAGGTCGTGTGACCGACCCATCGATCACCGAGCAATCGGGCGAGGAATGCAGCACCAAGCAAATGAGCAAGCGGCGCGGGCGGGGCTCGTCCAGGCCGGAAGCAAGCCACTGAAAGGGGCGAAGGAATGATCACCGGCAACATCAAGAGCCAGATCGACCAGATCTGGAACGCCTTCTGGTCGGGCGGTATCTCCAATCCGCTCGAAGTCATCGAGCAGATCACCTTCCTGCTCTTCCTGCGTCGCCTCGACGACCTGCACACGCTCGAAGAGAACAAGGCCGCCCGCCTCAAGCGCCCGCTGGCCCGGCGCGTCTTCCCCGAAGGCAGCGACAGCCGCGGGCGCTCGTACGAACACCTGCGCTGGTCGCGCTTCAAGCATTTCGCGCCGGCCGAGATGTACACCCTGGTCGCCGAGCACGTCTTCCCGTATCTGCGCACGCTCGGCGGCGACGGCTCGACCTACGCGCAGCACATGAAGGACGCGCGCTTCACGATTCCGACGCCGGCGCTGCTCGCCAGGGTCGTCGATCTGCTCGACGCCGTGCCGATGGAAGACCGCGACACCAAGGGCGACCTCTACGAGTACATGCTCGGCAAGATCGCCAGCGCCGGCCAGAATGGCCAGTTCCGCACGCCGCGCCACATCATCCGGCTGATGGTCGAGTTGACCGCGCCGCAGCCCGGCGACGTCATCTGCGACCCGGCCTGCGGCACCGCCGGATTCCTCGTCGCCGCCGGCGAGGTCCTGCGCGAGCGCCATCCGAACCTCCTGCACGACGCGAAGATGCGCGAGCACTTCCATCACCACATGTTCCATGGCTTCGACTTCGACAACACCATGCTGCGTATCGGCAGCATGAACATGCTGCTGCACGGCGTCGAGAATCCCGACATCCGCTACCGCGACTCGCTGGCGCAGGATCACGCCGGCGAGGAGGAGAAGTACACGCTGCTGCTTGCCAATCCGCCCTTCGCCGGCAGCCTCGACTACGAGAACACGGCCAAGGACCTGTTGCAGATCGTCAAGACGAAGAAGACCGAGCTGCTCTTCCTGGCGCTTTTCCTGCGCCTGCTCAAGCCCGGCGGACGCGCCGCGGTGATCGTCCCCGACGGCGTGCTCTTTGGTTCGAGCAAGGCGCACAAGGAGCTGCGCCGGATGCTCGTCGAAGAACAGAAGCTCGACGCCGTGGTGAAGCTGCCCGGCGGCGTCTTCAAGCCCTACGCCGGCGTGTCGACGGCGATCCTGCTATTCACCCGCACCGACTCGGGCGGCACCGACAGCGTCTGGTTCTACGACGTCCAGGCCGACGGCTGGAGTCTCGACGACAAACGCGCACCGCTGTTGGCTGAAGACAGGCTCGGGCCGGTGCCGCGCAGCGCGCTTGGCGAAGGCGAGCACGGCAAGAATAACCTGCCCGACGCGCTGGCCCGCTGGGCGCAGCGCAACGGCGCCGAGCGCGAACGCCCGCGTACGGCGCAGAGCTTTTGCGTGGCGAAGGCCGACATCGCTGCGCAGGGCTACGATCTGTCGTTGAATCGCTACAAGGAAGTGGTGCACGAGGAGGTTGAGCATCGCGCACCGAAGGAGATTCTTGCCGAGCTGGCGACGCTGGAGAAGGAGATTTTCCGGGGGATGGAGGAGTTGGAGGGGATGCTGGGATGAGCGCCTCGTCGATTGCTACCGCGAAGCTTGGCGACGTGGCCGATCTGAATCCGCCGCTCACCGCATCGCTCAGTGACGACGAGATCGTGTCCTTCCTGCCAATGTCTGCCGTGGTGGCGGAGTCGGCGGATGCCGTTGATCGGGAGACGCGCTCGTACGCAACGGTCAAGAAAGGATACACGGCGTTTGTCGGTGGCGACGTGCTCGTTGCGAAGATCACCCCGTGCTTCGAGAACGGAAAGATTGCCCATGCGCACCTCACGCGCGACTTCGGCTTCGGGTCAACTGAATTTCATGTCGTCCGGCCACGCGCCGGTCAGCTTGATGCTCGTTACCTGGTGCACTACCTGAGACAGGACAGCATCCGCCGCCAAGGCGAAAGCCGAATGACCGGCAGCGCTGGGCAACGTCGCGTTCCCGAACCCTTCGTCGCCGGGCTGGATGTTCCAATGCTTCCGCTCGTGGAACAGCGGCGAATTGCGGCGATTCTGGACAAAGCGGACGCGCTGCGAGCCAAGCGCCGCGCCGCGCTCACCCACCTCGACACCCTCACCCAATCAATCTTCCTCGACATGTTCGGTGACCCACGTTTGAACTCACTAGCATGGTCCGTCAAGCGTCTGAATCAGCTTGGAGTGGTGAAGACCGGCGGGACACCACCCACCTCGAAACCGGGGCTGTTTGGCGGGGCGGTTCCATTTGTTACACCGGCGGACTTGGCGCGAGAGGGTTTCGTGAAGCGCACGGTTACCGAGGAGGGTGCTGCTGAGGCGGCAACTGTTCGAGCCGGAGCATCGTTAGTCTGCTGCATCGGAGCGACAATCGGAAAGATGGGAAAGGCCGAACATCGAAGTGCCTTCAACCAGCAGATAAACGCAGTTGAATGGTCGGATGCCGTCAATGATGACTTCGGTTTGAATGTTCTACGATTCTTCAAACCTCAGATCGCTGCATGGGGCGCTTCGACGACGTTACCAATTCTAAAGAAGTCGTCGTTCGAGAAGCTTGAAATCCCCATACCGCCAATATCGTTACAGAGCGAGTTTGCATGCCGCGTCAAGGTTGTAGAAAGGCTGAGACGTACCCATAGCGCCTCACTTACCCAACTCGACGCCCTCTTCGCCTCCCTCCAGCACCGCGCCTTCCGCGGCGAACTGTAGCCTACAAGTAGAAATCGCCCTGTTTTATTTTCCCGTCACATCCTAAAATAACGGCAACGTTTATTTCAGGTTCGCGATCATGCACCGACCGCCGCCCGGCCAGTACGTCACGCTCTCGACGGCCGACGAGCCCTATCAGGCGTTCGTGCCGGCACCGCTGCCGCCGGTGCCACCGCTGGCGTGGACGCCGGCACTGCGGCGGCGCTTCGACGATGCGCTGGTCGCACTCGGGCGCCTCGACGCGATCACCGCGCTGCTGCCGAATGCCGCGCTGCTGCTCTACAGCTTCGTTCGCAAGGAGGCGGTGCTCTCGTCACAGATCGAGGGCACGCAATCCTCGCTGGCCGACCTGCTGCTCTTCGAGATCGACGAGCAGCCCGGCGTGCCGCTGGACGATGCGCACGAGGTCAGCCGCTATGTCGCGGCGCTGGAGCGCGGGCTGGCGCTGCTGCGCGGTGGCTTACCCCTCTGCAGCCGTCTGCTCTGCGAAATGCACGCGGTGCTGCTCGACCATCCGCGCGGGCGAGGCAAGGCGCCCGGCGAAATCCGCAGCTCGGCGGTATGGATCGGTGGCTCGCGGCCGGGCAATGCGGCTTTCGTGCCACCGCCGGTGGACGCGCTGCCGGCGTGCATCGCCGCTTTCGAGCGCTTTCTCAACGACGATCCGGAAGCCACTTCGCCGCTGCTCAAGGCGGCGCTGGCGCACGTGCAGTTCCAGACCATCCACCCCTTTCTCGACGGCAACGGCCGCATCGGGCGGCTGCTGATCGTCCTGCAACTGGTCGCCGACGGCGTGTTGCGCGAGCCGCTGCTCTACCCCAGCCTGTTCTTCAAGACGCATCGTTCGCTGTATTACGAGCTGCTGAACGAGGTTCGCCTGCGCGGCGACTGGGAGCGCTGGTTGGATTTCTTTGCCGAGGGCGTGCAGGCCAGTGCCGCGCAGGCGCTGGTCACGGCGCACGCGCTGCTGGCGCTGGTGAACGCCGACCGTGACCGCATCGCGACGCTGGGCCGCGCCGCATCCTCCGCGTTGGTGGTGCACCAGGCGCTGCAGCGCCAGCCGTTGGCGACGTCGACAGCACTGGTCAAGGCCGCCGGGCTGACGGCGGCGACGGTGAACAAGTCGCTCGGCCATCTGAGCGCGCTGGGGATCGTCGCCGAACTGACGCAACGCCAGCGCGGGCGCGTCTTCAGCTACCGGCGCTACGTCGAGCTGCTGAACGCCGACCTGCCGCCCGCTGCGGCGTGAAACGAAAGGGGTGATGCCGCCGTGAGCCTGTTCTCCTTCCTCGACCGCGAATGGCCGGCGGTATTCGACGCTGCCGCGCGCGCCGAGGCGGCGGTGCACACCGACCCGCGCAGCGCCTGTTTCTACGCCCGCCGCACGCTCGAACTGGCGGTCGCCTGGGCGTACAAGCACGACGCGGCGCTCAAGCTGCCGTACCAGAACCAGATCTCGGCGCTGATTCACGAGCCGAGCTTCAAGCAGGCGGCGGGCGAGGCGGTGTTCAGCAAGGCACGGGTGATCGTTGCTCTCGGCAACCGCGCGGTGCACGGCCCGCGCAGCGTCCCGACAGACGACGCGCTGGTCGCCGTGCGCGAGCTGTTCCACGTTGCTTACTGGCTGGCGCGTACCTATGGACGCACGGCACGGCCGGCGCCGGGGCTGGTCTTCGACGCCGCTGCGCTGGCCAGGCCGACTCGCCGCTGCGCTGGCCAGGCCGACGGCCATGCCGGCGCCCGCCGCGGCGCAAAGCGCCGAAGCCCTGCAGCGGCTCGAATCCGAACTGCGCGAGCGCGACGAGAAGCTTGCACAAGTGCTCGCCGCTCAAGGCGCGCTCGACGACGAGCTGGCGCGGCTGCGCGCCGAAGTCGCTGCGGCGAAGCAGGCCGCGGCGGCCGAGCCCGACACGCACGACTATTCGGAAGCCGAGACCCGCCGCTATTTCATCGACCTGTTGTTGAAGGAGGCCGGCTGGCCACTGGAGCAGGAGCCAGGCCAGCCCGCTTCGCGCGAGTTCGAGGTCGCGGGCATGCCCAACGGGCAGGGAAAAGGTTTTGTCGACTACGTGCTGTGGGGCGACGACGGCAAGCCGCTGGGACTGGTCGAAGCCAAGCGCACGCGTCGCGATGCGCGCGTCGGCCAGCAACAGGCCCGGCTCTACGCCGACTGCCTGGAACGACAATTCGGCCAGCGCCCGCTGATCTACTACTCGAACGGCTACGAGCACTGGCTGTGGGACGACAGCACTTACCCGCCGCGCGCGGTGCAGGGCTTCTGCAAGAAAGCCGAGCTGGAACTGCTGATCCAGCGGCGCAGCACGCGCCAGCCGCTGGCTGTGGCGACCATCGACCGCGCCATCGCCGAACGCTTCTACCAGACACGCAGCATCCGGCGCGTCGCCGAGAGCTTCGAGCGCGACCACGAGCGCAAGGCGCTGCTGGTGATGGCCACCGGCGCCGGCAAGACGCGCACGGTGATCGCCCTCTGCGACCTGTTGATGCGCAGCAACTGGGTCAAGCGCGTGCTCTTCCTCGCCGACCGTGTGGCGCTGGTCAAGCAGGCGGTGGGCGCCTTCAAGCGCCACCTGCCCGACGCGTCACCGGTGAACCTGGTCAGCGACCGCTACGGAGAAGGGCGGGTGTTCGTTGCCACCTACCCGACGATGATGGGGCTGATCGACGAGATGGCGCTGGAGCGCCCGGGGCGTTCCGGGAGCGCAGGGGGCCGAGGGCGCGGAGGCGGCGGCCAGCGCCGCTTCGGCGTCGGGCATTTCGACCTGGTGATCATCGACGAGGCGCACCGCTCGGTCTTCCAGAAGTACCGCGCGATCTTCGACTACTTCGACTCGCTGCTGGTCGGGCTGACGGCAACGCCCAAGGACGATGTGGATCGCAATACCTACGGCCTCTTCGACCTTGAAAACGGCGTGCCGACCGACGCCTATGCGCTGGAAGAAGCGGTGCGCGACGGCTTCCTGGTGCCGCCGAAAGCGGTCTCGGTACCGCTCAAGTTCCAGCGCGGCGGGATCAACTACGACGATCTTCCGGACGAAGAAAAAGAGCAGTGGGACGCCATCGAGTGGGACGACGACGGCATCGTTCCCAACCGCGTCGAGGCCGAGGCGGTCAACCAGTGGCTGTTCAACACCGACACGGTGGACAAGGTGCTGGCGCACCTGATGACGCGTGGCGTGAGCGTTGCCGGCGGCGACCGGCTGGGCAAGACGATCCTGTTTGCCAAGAATCAGGCGCACGCCGAGTTCATCGCCGAGCGCTTCAACGCCAACTACCCGCACTTCAAGGGCGAGTTCGCGCGCGTGATCACCTTCAGGACCGAGTACGCGCAGGACCTGATCGATCACTTCAGCATCAAGGAGCGGGCGCCGCATATCGCGATCTCGGTCGACATGCTCGACACCGGCATCGACGTGCCCGAAATCGTGAACCTGGTCTTCTTCAAGCTGGTGCGCTCGAAGACCAAGTTCTGGCAGATGCTCGGCCGCGGCACGCGCCTGTGCCCGGACCTGTTCGGACCGGGGCAGGACAAGCAATTCTTCCAGGTCTTCGACTACTGCCAGAACCTCGAATACTTCGGCCAGGACCCGGAAGCAACCGACGTTCCCGTGGTCGCGTCGCTGGGCAAGCGCCTGTTCACCACGCGTCTGCAGCTGATCGGCGCGCTCGACCAGCGGCTCGACGTCAGCGAACGCGGTGGCATCAAGGAGATCGCTCTGCCTTACGCCATGCCGGCGAACGAGGTCGAGCTGCGCCGCGACCTTGCCGAACTGCTGCACCGCGAGACGGCGGCGATGAACCTCGACAACTTCGTCGTGCGGCCCCGGCGCCGCATCGTCGAGCAGTATGCCAAAGCCGAGGCCTGGAAGACGCTGACTCCGGAGGCACGCTCGCAGCTCGCCGCCGAGGTGGCCGGCCTGCCTTCGGAAATGGCAGCGGAAGGCGAGGAAGCGCGGCGCTTCGACCTGCTGGTCCTCCGACTGCAACTGGCGCTACTGCGCGCCGAGCCGGCTTTCCAGCGTCTGCGCGAGCAGGTGATGGAGATCGCCGCGCTGCTTGAGGAAAAGGCCGCGATTCCGATGGTTCGCGAGCAGATGGTGCTGATCCTGGCGCTGCAGACCGACGACTGGTGGCAGGACGTCACCGTCGCCATGCTCGAAGCGCTGCGCCGCAAGTTGCGCGAGCTCGTCCGGCTGATCGAAAAGCGCCAGCGCAAGCAGATCTACACGGACTTCGACGACGAGATGGGCGACGAGAGCGAGGTCGCCTTGCCGGGCTTCACGGCGGGCACGGACTACGCGAAGTTCCGCGCCAAGGCGCAGGCCTTTCTGCGCGCGCACCAGGACCATGTGGCGATCCACAAGCTGCGCATGAACCGGCCACTGACCGTGGCCGACCTGGGTGAATTGGAACGGATGCTGGCCGAGAGCGGTGTGGGTGCGGTCAGGGATATCGAACGCGCCGCCAGCGAGTCGCACGGGCTGGGGCTCTTCGTGCGCTCGCTGCTCGGCATGGACCGTGAGGCCGCCAAGCAGGCGCTCGCCGGTTTCCTGGCTGGCAAGACGCTAGCCGCCAACCAGATCGAGTTCGTAAACCTGATCGTCAATCACCTCACCGAACACGGCGTGCTCGACGCCGCCTTGCTTTACGAGTCGCCGTTCATCGACATTACGCCGCGCGGTCCGGAGGCGCTGTTCAGCAGCGGCGAGGTCGATGACTTGATTGCCGTGCTCGCTGCCGTGCGGGATACGGCGGTGGCGGCGTGAGAGGCGACCTGCGAACTGAAGCAGGCGGAGTGAACGCCTTTATCCATTTCTGATAGAACTGTTGATCTGATCGCTGGCAGGGAGCCATCGCAATGCCGACCAAGATATTCCTGGCCTCATCCTCCGAGTTGCTGGAGGAGCGCAAAGAGTTCGAGATTCTCGTCAATCGCAAGAACAAGCTTTGGCAGCCGCAGGGCGCTTTCGTCGAACTGATCGTGTGGGAGGACTTTCTCGACGCGCTATCCAGAACACGGCTGCAGGACGAATACAACAAGGCCATCCGCGATTGCGACATCTTTGTGATGCTGTTCAGCACCAAGGTCGGTCGCTACACCGCAGAGGAGTTCGAGACTGCTTTCGAGCAGTTCAAGGCGACTGGCAAGCCACACATCTTCACCTACTTCAAGACCGCAGCGATCGACCTGGGCAGCGTCAGTCAGGATGATCTGATGAGCTTGTGGGCCTTCCAGAAAAAGCTCGATGACCTGGGGCACTTCCGCACACCGTACAGGAATATCGGCGAGCTGAAGTTCGAGTTCAATCAACAACTGGACAAGCTGGTGGCGAGCGGATTCATCGTTCTCAACTCCGGCCCGGGCGACGGCCCGCCACCGGACGAAGACTCCGCCGAGGCGAACTCGGTCATCGCCCTCTACCTGCACGCGCTGGCGACCGATCTCGCCGGGCTGAAGCTGGGCGAAATCGACGCTTCCGCCGATCCGGCACGGCAGACGCCGCTGCAGCTCGCCGACATCTACGTGCCGCTGGATACCACCCTGCAGATTGCGCAGGAGACGACGCTGGCGGAGTGGCTGGCACGCGCAGCCAGCCGCCAGCGTGACGACGTTCACCAACAGCGCTCCGGGCAACGCGAAACGCGCCCGGTTTCCGCCCTCGAAGCGCTGGCCGCGCACCGCCAGCTGACGCTGCTCGGCAAGCCGGGCAGCGGCAAGAGCACCTTCGGCGCGAGCGTCCTGCTGGCGCTCGCCCAGGCCTGGCAGGGTCACCTCGAGGAACTCGCCAGCCTCGGTGACACCTGGACGCATGGCAAGCTGCTGCCGATCCGCGTCATTCTGCGCCGCTTCGCCGAGCAGCTACCCCCCGGCGACAAGCCGGCGCGTGCCAGCGAGCTGTGGGACTTCATTGCCCGCGACCTCGACGCCGCTGGCTATGGCATGTCGCCGGAGACCATGAAATACGTGCAGCGCATCGCCCGCAAGCGAGGCGCGCTGATCCTCTTCGACGGCCTCGACGAGTGCGGCAACCGCGCCAGTCGCGAACGCGTGCTGGCTGCCGTCGATGAGCTGATGGGCAGCGCCGGGAAGGCCTGCCGCTTCGTGCTCTGCGCGCGGCCGTACGCGTGGCCCGGCGGCGCCGATCCGGCGCAGGGCGTATACGCTCTCGCCGATCTCGACGACGGGCAGATCGAGCGCTTCATTCGCGCCTGGTACGCGGCGCTGGTCACGCGCGGCTGGCGCTCGCCCGGCGACGCCGAACGCAAGATCGACGACCTGCTCGCCGCCCGGCAGCGTCCCGACCTGCTGCCGCTGGCGCGCAACCCGCTGCTGCTGACCTTGATGGCGACCTTGCATACCAACCGTGGCCGCCTGCCCGACGATCGCGCCGACCTCTACGAGGAGTCGGTCGAGTTGCTGATGCTGCGCTGGAACCGCCAGATCGGCGCCGACAAGGCGCTACTCGACGAGCTGGCCATTCCCGGCCTCAAGCTCTCCGACCTGCGCGAGGTGCTCGAAGAGGTGGCGTTCAAGGTGCACGCCGGGAACGTCGGCCGCGAGGGTACGGCGGATATCGGTGAGGATCGCCTGGTCCGCGCCTTCTGCCCGCTGCTCGGCAAGGACAGGAACAAGGCTGCCGTTGTCGTCGAGTACATCGAAAAGCGCGCCGGCCTGCTGATCGGGCAGGGCGAGAAGGACGGCGAGCGGCAGTTCACTTTTCCGCATCGCACTTTCCAGGAATTCCTCGCCGCCAGCTTTCTCGCGGCGCAGGGTGACTTCGCAGCGCAGTGCGCCGGCCTGGCGCGCGCCGCGCCGACACACTGGCAGGTCGTGCTGCCGCTGGCTGCGCGACTGGCCAAGGCCGAGCGGGGCGCGAGTGCAGCTGACGAACTGGTCGGCGGAAAGTCGATCGTCGACTTCCGGAAGCGCGGGCGGCCGGAAGAAGCCGATTGGACCTGCGCGCTGCTTGCCGGAACGCAGTTGCAGGAGATCGGTCTCGGGGCGATCAACAAGAGCGCGCGCACGCAGGCGATTGCCGAGCGCGTGGCTGGCTGGCTCGCCGCGTCTCTGCCGGTACACCCGGACGATGGCGGCGCACCGAACCGGCAGCGCGCGCAAGCCGGTGATGTGCTGGCTGTGCTTGGCGATCTGCGTTTTGACCCCGAGCGCTTCTACCTGCCGGCCGACGAGATGCTCGGCTTCGTGCGCATTGCGGCGGATTCCGAGTTCAGGATTGGCACGCGCAAGGCGGACGCGCAGCGGCTGGCGAAGATCGTCGGTAACGAAGTGGATAATGACGAAATCAATGACGAGCCAACGCCGACGCCCGAGTTTCTTATTGCCCGCTATCCGGTCACCGTCGCTCAGTTCCGTGCTTTTGTCGAGGCGACACAATACGAGATCGGCGATGCTGACGCCTTGCGTGACGCGGCCAGCCGCCCGGTGCGCTGGGTGAGCTGGCACGAGGCGATCGCCTACTGTGATTGGCTGAACGACGAGCTCACCAGTTCGCCGCTCCTTCAGGACAGCGAACCGTCCCGTCTTGTACGCCAGCGCCGGTGGCAGGTTGCGCTGCCCAGCGAACTTGAGTGGGAGAAAGCGGCGCGTGGCGGGTTGCCGGATGCGGTCTTCTCATGGGGCAATGAGGTCGACCCGGCTCGCGCCAACTATGGCGACTCGGAGATTGGCGATACGTCTGCTGTCGGTTGTTTTCCAGCCAGCGACTTCGGGCTGCACGACATGATCGGCAACGTATACGAATGGACGCGTAGCCTCTGGGGAACGGACTGGCAGAAGCCCGACTTCGGCTATCCGTACCGCTTCGACGACGGCAAACGTGAGGCACTCGACGCTAGGAACGACATCCTGCGGGTCGTTCGCGGCGGCTCGTGGTACGACGCCCGTTACGTCGCGCGCTGCGCCTCCCGCAGCGGGAACGTTCCCGGCGGCCGTAGCAACGGCCTCGGCTTTCGGGTGGTGTTGCGTTCGTCCCCTGAGGCGTAGCCCTGGCCTCTGTTCCTCTGAACTCTGGGCCTCTGGTGCGCTGACTCTGGAGGGGGTGCGGGGGAGACTTCCCCCGCCGCGTCGCTTTTCGCTATCATGCACGGGCCGGGTGGCGACATCCGGCCAGGCAGTCTGGAAAGGTCGTTCGCGGCGGCTCGTGGAACAACAACCGTAACAACGCGCGCTGCGCCTACCGCAACAGGAACGATCCCGACAACCGTAACAACAACATCGGCTTTCGGGTGGTGTTGCGTTCGTCCCACGTCCTTCTCACCCTTTTTCTGGTTCCGTCGCCAGCCGGCGGGACGGCGTAGCGGTGCACCCGCGCCGACTATGCTCCGGAAATGCGGGCCGATCCGCGCGAGCGGTTTTGCCCGCCGAGGCGAAGGAAGAAGAACAGCGCCAGGCAGGTCTGGTCCGCGCGCGTGCCGTGAGGCAGGGCGACATCAGGGGCATCGCCCGCGCCGGGCAGATAGTCAAGCCAGGGCACGGCCAGGCCATCGCGCCCGCCGTCGCCCGCCCCTCCCGACTATGCTCATCCAGCTTCCGCGTCGCCTCCGGGTGTGCCACCGGTGGCCCGGGAAGGCACGCCGGATCGGGTCTGCTTGAGCCAGCCGCCCAGCAGGCGGCCGATTTCGGCGACCATGCGGCTGACGTGCTCGTACTGGCCGCTGCTCAGCCAGTCCCACTGCCGTGACAGGCGCAGGTAGAGGCGCAGCTTGTTGAGCCGTGCGTCGGCGGCCTGCAAATGCTCCAGTCGCTGCCCGCCACTGCGCGCATTGGCTTCGAAGATCGCCTCCTGAAAATCCAGCGCCGCGCCCTGCAGGCGCTGCGTAATGACGAAGCGCTGGCTCTTCGGGAAACGCTCGCATTGTGGCAGCAGCCAGCTCAGCAGGTCGTAAGTGTGGGTGAAGATCACCAGCTCTTTGGTCGGTGGCATGGGCGATAATCCTCGAAGGGCTTGATCGGGAAGTCGAAGTAGGTGTGGCACGAGCGCCGGGTGCCGGGCGCGACAAGCGAAGTGCATGGCACCCGTCACCGATGGGCTTGGCCGGAGCAATCAGGCGACTCGCCTGGTAGCGCGAAATTCAGGATGGGCGACCAGTGGCATCTCTCTTCGCAGCGATCACCGACTGGGACAACCTCTGGCGCGCCTATCGGCTGGCTGCACGCGGCAAGCGCCGCAAGGATAGCGCGGCGGCTTTCGAGCAGGTGCTTGCCGACCGGCTGATCGCCTTGCAGAGCGCGCTGCGCACGCGAAGCTATCGCCCCGGCGCCTATCGGCATTTCTTCATTCACGAACCAAAGCGGCGCAAGATCAGCGCCGCGCCGTTTGTCGACCGCGTCGTCCATCATGCCCTGTGCAATGTCATCGAGCCGATCTGCGAGGCGGGCTTCATTGCCCACAGCTACGCCAATCGCCGTGGCAAGGGCACGCATCGCGCGGTTGATCGCTTGCAGGAGCTGGCGCGTCGTCATCGCTATGTGCTGCGTGCCGACATCGTCCAGCATTTTCCATCGCTGGACCACTCGCTGCTGCGCGCCAAGCTTGCGCGCCTGATCGAGGACGAGGAGGTGCTGTGGTTGGTCGACAGCATCCTTGCCAGTGGCGTCGGCGCGCTCACGGCCGAGTACACGCCCGTCTATTTTCCGGGCGACGACCTGCTCGCCGCTTGTCGTCCACGCGGCTTGCCGATCGGCAATCTGACCTCGCAGTTCTGGTCGAACGTCTTCCTCAATGATTTCGACTGGTTCGTCCAGCGTGAGCTGGGTTGTGGCGCCTATGTGCGCTACGTGGACGATTTCGCCCTGTTCGGCGACAGCAAGTCCAGGCTCGCCGCGTGGCGGGAGGCGATCATCGTGCGCTTGGCGCGCGAGCGCTTGACGATCCACGAGGCACAGACGCAGGTGCTGCCGACGCGCTGTGGCATTCCCTGGCTGGGATTCGTCGTCTATCCCGCGTGCCGCTTGCTCAAACGGCGTAACGCCGTGAATTTCACCCGTCGCCTGGCTCGTAACCTGGACGATTACCAGGCCGGCCAGCTTTCGTTCGGCGAACTCGACGCCAGTGTGCAGGGCTGGATCAACCACGTGCGCTACGCCGATACCTGGGGCTTGCGCGAGCACGTGTTTGCCAGCCATCCGATTCCGAAACGGAGCGCCTGACGACGGGCCTGGCGCCAACACGTTGGCCTCTGTCGCCCAGCTTCGTTGAACTATCGTAGTTGCTCTTGGCTGCCCATGCCGCCGTCGTCACCCGCAAACCGCATGCCGTCACTGCGAGGAGCGCAGCGACGCGGCAGTCCAGCGCCACCTTCTGACTTGTCTCTCCGGGACTGAACTCGTGCGTCACGGATGCGGTTTGCGAGGCATCGAAACGCTTCGCGGAAGGCAAGCGCAGCAAGCGCGGCCAAACAGACGGACTTGCCGCTCTTTCTCGTGGCCGCTTGGCTATACTGTCCCGCGAATCGCCTCAACGGAACCGTCACGATGATCACGATAAAGCTTTTCCTTGCCTCGTCCTCCGAATTCTGCGAGGAGCGGAAAGAGTTTGAGCGCTTCATCGGCCGCAAGAACAAGCAGTTGCTTCCTCGGGGTGGCTTCATCGAGGTGGTCCTCTGGGAAGATTTCCTGGATGCCATGTCGAAGACCCGGCTGCAGAACGAGTACAACCAGGCGATTCGCGAATGCGACCTCTTCGTGATGTTGTTCGGGAGCAAGGTCGGTCGCTACACCGACGAAGAGTTCAAGACCGCGTACGCGCAATTCACGGCCACCGGCATGCCGTTGATCTTCACGTATTTCAAGGATGTGCAGATCAGTTCGGTCAGCGCCAACCGGGCCGGTCTGGCAAGTCTGTGGGCCTTCGAAGACAAGCTCAGGGCGCTGGAGCACTTCCCGACCGTCTACACGAACACCGCCGAGCTGGAAAACCACTTCGGTGAGCAACTGGAGAAGCTGGTCGCAGGCGGCCTGATCGAAGTCGCTTCGGGCAAGTCGTACCAGTCACCCAGCGGCGATGCTCGCCCGCCTGCGGGCAAAACCTACCCGGTCGACGGCTATCTGCGCTGGCTGCGTAGCCATACCGAGTGCATCGAGCTGCGCGGCATCGAACGTGCGGGTGGCGCACGGGTGGTGTCCTTGCCGCTGGAGGCGGCCTATGTGCCGCTGCGTGCCCGGCCGATCCCGCGGCCTGGCGACGCGCAGGAGCGGGAGGCAACGCAGCGCAGCTCCCGCAGCCGCGCCAACGCTGGCGAGAAGACAGCACCCGACGAGCGTGTGGGTGACAACGATATCGACCTCAACCAGGTGCTCGGTCTCGGCAATCGACTGGTGATCATCGGCGGGCCAGGCTCGGGGAAGACGACGGTACTGCTGCACATGGCCTGGGCGCTGGCGTCTTCGCTGCTCACCGGGCAGGCGGAGCCGGCAAGGTCGCGCCTTGGTCTGGCGGTGGCTGCCAGCGAAATTCCCTTGCCGATCTTCGTGCCGCTCGCGTCGTTCGCCCGCTTCCGCCGCCAACTGCCGGCCAGCGCGCCGGCACGCGAGAGAACGCTGGCGCACTTCATCTCGTATCACCTGATCAGGAAGCAGGCCGACGTCGATCTGCCCGACGATTTCTTCGTACAGCTGCTCAGGGATGGGCGGCCAGTGATCCTGCTGCTCGACGGGCTCGATGAGGTCGCCAATGAAGAAGAGCGCGCCGAAGTGCGCGCGTCGGTCGAAGACCTGGTCAGTGGCCAGGCGCGCATGCGCGTCGTCGTCACCTGCCGCACCATCGCCTACCGCAGCGGTGGCACCGCACTCGGCGCGAAGTTCCGTGAGATTGCCGTGCAGCCGCTCGGCTTCGAGCAACACGTCGCGCCGATGGTGCGGCAGGCGTACGCCTGTATCCACCCGCAGGACGCCGATTTGCGCAACGAGCGGGTGCAGGACTTGCTGAGCGGCATTGCGAGGCTCGAAGACGAGCGCCGCGCGCGCCTCGGCAGTGATGCGCACGTTCTGGTCGACAGTCCGCTGATGGTGCGCCTGCTGTTGATCGTGCATGTGAGCAACCGCACGTTGCCGGACGGGCGCGCCGAACTCTTCGACAAGGCGATCAGCGCCTTGCTGCAGGTCGACTACGGACGCGAGCAGGCCGACATCCGCGAGCTGGCCAGCGACTGGAAAGTGTTTCGCGAAATGGCCCAGCATCTCGCCTTTCACATGCACCGGCACGGGCGTGACCAGGGGCGCGAGATCGGTGAGCGGGCCTTGCGGAAAGTCTTGTGCGAGGAGGCCGAATTCCGGCCGCACGTCGATCGTTTCCTGAGCCACGCCCGCCAGCGCGGCAGTGTGCTGGAGGAGCGCCAGGAGGCCTATCGCTTCATTCATCTGGCTTTTCAGGAATTCCTGGTGGCGCGCTACCTGCGCGAAGTCATCGGCGGCGAGGCCCGTGAAGCGATCCTTTCCGTTCTCGGCGACCGCCTCGACGATCCGTGGTGGCGCGAGCCGATTCTGCTCCTGGCTGGCTACTGGGCGAGCAATGCCGCCAAGCCGGCGCGGGAATTTCTCGGCGAGCTGGGGAGGGCGGGTGGCAATCCGAACGTGCAGTTCTCGGCTGCCGAACTGGCGGGAACGGCGGCGCTGGAATGGCGCGAGCGCGGCGAAGCGACGCGTGCCGATTGCGCGCGGAGGATCGTTGATCTGTTGGCCGACGCGTCGACGCTGCTCGGCGCCGGGCCCGTTGTCCGCGCGCGTGCGGGAGACGTGCTGTCGGCGCTGGGCGACCCGCGCTTCGACGCGCAGCGCTTCTGGCTGCCGGCCGACGAGATGCTCGGTTTTGTGCGCATGCCGGCTGACCCCGAGTTCCGGATCGGTACGCGCAAGGCGGATGCGCAGCGGCTGGCGAAGACCGTCGGCGGCGAAGTGGGAAAGGACGAAATCAATGACGCGCCCACGCCAACACCGGAGTTCCTTATCGCGCGCTACCCGGTCACCGTCGCCCAATTCCGCGCCTTTGTCGAGGCGGCGCACTACGAGATCGGCGATGCCGACGCCTTGCGTGACCCGGACAGCCGACCGGTTCGGAGGGTGAGCTGGCACGAGGCCATCGCGTACTGCGACTGGCTCAACGAAGCGCTTGCCGTGTCGCCGTTGCTTGAAGGCACCAAGGCTGCCGGGCTCGTGCGCCAGCGCCAGTGGCGGGTTGCCCTGCCCAGCGAGCTTGAGTGGGAAAAAGCCGCTCGTGGCGGACTGCGGGATGCGGTCTTCTCCTGGGGCAACGACGCCGACCCGGCTCGGGCCAACTATGGTGACTCGGGGATCGACGATACCTCTGTTGTCGGCTGTTTTTTGGCCAACGATTTCGGCCTTTACGACATGATCGGCAACGTGTTGGAATGGACGCGCAGCACTTACCAGCCGTATCCCTATCAACCTGACGATGGTTGCGAGGATCTGCAAGCCGCTGCCAACGTTGAAAGGGTCGTTCGCGGCGGCTCGTGGTTCAGCAACCGTAGCGGCGCGCGCTGCGCCTCCCGCAGCAGGAGCGGTCCCGACGTCCGTCTCAGCGGCATCGGCTTTCGGGTGGTGTTGCGTTCGTCCCCTGAGGCGTAGCCCTGTCCTCTGCTTCCTCTGAACTCTGGGACTCTGGTGCGCTGACTCTGGAGGGGGTGCGGGGGAGACTTCCCCCGCCTCGCCGGCTTCGAGTGATCTACGCGTTGGTTGGCAAGGTCACTGCGGTCAAGAGTGCTGGTGTTCCTGCAGCAGCCGTGGCAGGCCCTGGACTGCCGCGTCGCTGCGCTCCTCGCAGTGACGGCTTGGCGCGCCGGGGAAATCCCCGCGGCGTCACTTTTCGCTGGCGGCCTATTGCTGTCCTGCCGCGGAATCGGGCAGCCGCACGGCGATCATGTGCCCGCGCGCGCAGACCTCGCCGTGGGCGCTCAACGACAGGCTAACGGTGACCTTGCGCGGCTTGACCTCGACGATTTCGCCTCGGACTTCCAGTTCGCCGTCTATCGGCGTCGGGCGGAGGTAATCGACCTTGAGTGAGGCGGTGACAAAGCGCATGGGTGGGGCGCTGCCCATTTCGCGGCCTTCTGCTTTGCACGCGGCGGCGGCGGCGGAACCTGCGCCGTGACAATCGAGCAGCGAGGCGATGAGGCCGCCATAGACGTTTCCGGGAACGCCGCCGGTGTGGTAGGGCTGGGGTGTGAAGCGTGCAACGGTCGTATCGCCGTCCCAGTAGCTCTTCAAATGGTGGCCGTGTTCGTTGTTCTTGCCGCATCCGTAACAATGCGCGAAATCATCGGGATAACAATCCTGAAAAGCCGTGCTGGGCATGTTTGCTTCCTTTCTTCCTTTGTCGCGCGGCCGGCGCGCCGGCCTCGTCGTGATTCGGACGGGTTAGTCGGCAATGATTTCGTGCGTGAGGTTGTCGACGACCAGCGGGCATTCGAGGTAGGTCAGCGACGGTTCGCTGGCGTATTTGCCGCGCACGAAGGCTTTCCATTCCTCCGTGTAGACCCGGTCGGCGTCGGCGCGTGAATTCCAGAGATAGATGCCGCCGGCCCGGTTGCCGTCTGCGGAAAGAAAGTAGTACTTGCGAATCAGGCCCGGCATGCCCTGGTATTTTGCCGCCGTGCCCTGGAAGGTGGCCTGGGCCTGCTCCCTCGACAGGGTCTGAGGGAGCTTGAATTCGACGATGACGGTGATCATGGGTTTCTCCTGGCGTGGTGAGTTTACTCCAGCGACACATCGCCCGATGAATCGGGCTCCTACAGATAATGCCTCGCCTGCCTCCGTAGGAGCCCGATTTATCGGGCGATAAAAGCTGCTCGGTCGCTCACCACGCTGATAGGCGACTAAACATTTGGCATGCCCTGGGCAGCCAGGCCGGCTCTACGACCCCTGCCTGGGTTGAAACGCCATCGACCTGGCCGAGACACTGAAGGCATCCGAGAAACACGCGCCGTCTTCCGCTCCGTGCTGCTTGAGGAAGGGGAAGATGGCTTCGACCATGCGCACCGAGCCGCAGGCGTAGATCTCGTGTTCCTTGAGCTCGGGGAAGTCCTCCAGGATGGCTTCGTGGACCAGGCCGGTGCGGCCGCTCCAGGCGGTTTCCGACTCGGGCTCCGAGAGCACCGGGATGAAGTGGAAGTTGTCGTGCTCCTGCGCCCAGCGCGTCGGCAGTTCGGGCAGGTAGAGGTCCTGCAGCGTCTTGACGCCCCAGTAGAGGTGGATCTGGCGCTTGAGGCCGCGCTGGAAGGCGTCCTCGACCATGCTCTTGACCGGCGCGAAGCCGGTGGCGCCGGCGACAAAGACGATCGGGCGCTCGGATTCGCGCAGGCTGAAGTCGCCGATCGGGCCTTCGAAGCGGACTTCGTCACCGACCTTCATCGCCTCGAAGACGTGCGTCGTGAACTTGCCGCCGGGCATCAGGCGGATTTGCAGCTCGACGAAGTCGGGTTCGTGCGGCGGATTGGCGAAGGAGAAGGCGCGCCGCTGGCCGTCGTCGAGGATGATGTTCACGTACTGGCCGGCCTTGAACCTGATCTGCTGGCCTTCGGGCAGTTTGAGCAGGACGCGCATCACGTCGTGGGTGAGCTTTTCCATCCGGACCACACGGGCCGTATATTCCGGGATGCGGCTGGTGGCGGCGCTCGCCTGGTACTCGATGATCACGTCGTCGAGTGCGGTGGCGCAGCACGACAATACCTTGCCCTGCGCCAGCTCGGCGTCGGACAGCGCGTTCGGCTGGTAGAGGCCGGGGTCGACCTTGCCCTGCAGGACGGTGCATTTGCAGACGCCACAGCCGCCGTTGCGGCATTCGTAGGGCAGGTTGATGTCCTGGCGCAGGCCGGCGTCGAGCAGGGTTTCGCCAAAGCGCGCGCTGACCGCCTTGTCGTCGGGCTGGAAGGTGATCGAGGTCAGTGCCTTGGCCGAGCCGAGGCGTTTCGGCGGCAGCCAGGGAACGAGGAAGAGCAGGCCGGTGAGGCCGAGCACCCAGAACCAGAGATGCAGCGGGTCGGTGACGTAGACCAGCGCCAGCACCGGCAGCTCGAACCAGTCGAAGGCGATGCCGGTGGGCACCACCGACATGTCGGCTTCGCCGCCCTGGCTGAGGATCGGCTTGACCAGCGACAGGGCGAGGAACATCAGCGTCACGGCGATGGCGATCGGGCGCGGCGGATTGATGTGCGCGCGCGGGATGCGCTGCACGTGCACCCACATGATGATGGCAATGATCAGCGGGACGCCGATGTGCATGAAGGCGATGAGCGTGAACAGGCGGCTATTGACACTTTCCAGGGTCAGGAAGTTGCGGATCAGCGTGCCGTTGAACATCGGCAGGACGTCGAACCACTCGGCGGTGGCGATGACGACGAACTGCGCCAGCTTGTCCCAGACGAGCATGAAGCCGTTCACGCCGGCGACGTAGATCAGCCACAGGAGGGCGACGCCGGTGAGCCAGGAAAACGAGCGGAAGCCGCGATAGCGGTCGTAGGCGAAGTGGCGCAGCATGTGCAGCAGCATGGTCAGGATCATGCCGTCGGTGGCGTAGCGGTGCACGCTGCGCAGGATGCCGCCCAGCCACCACTGGTCGTGGGTGATGCTCTCCACCGAATCGAAGGCGTGGTGGACGCCGGTGTCGGCGAAGATGTAGAGGTAGAGACCGGAGATGAGCAGCAACCAGAATTGCCAGAAGCTGATCGTGCCGAGGTGGTAGAAGGGGTTCATCTTGTCGCCGAAGGCGACGTTGAACACGTTCTCGATACGCATGAACAGCCAGCGGATGACCTGTTGAATGATTTTGACCATTTGTATGTCAGCTCAGAAGATTGATGAGGCGTATGTGTCGCGTTGGCCAGCCGTGCGGCGCCGGTGTCGGCGCGGCCTGCGCGGCTGGGCAGCGGCGGCGATCACTTGAAGAACAGCCCGCCCTGGTCGGGATTGAAGTCGATGACCATCACCTGGCGCGGCGCGAGGGTGATCGGCTCGTCCTTGACGTAGTCGAATCCGGGCTTGACGAGGTTGTCGTCCATGCGCACCGTCAATTGGTGGCTGCCGGCCTTGACCTCGAAGCGCTTGTAGACCGTCGACACGCCGTCCTTGTACAGGCCGGTCGGGTGCAGCACGGTGCGAAAAACGTCCTTGCCATCGAGGTCGACTTCGAGCTGGATGTCCGAGCGCTCACGCGGACAGTCCATCGGCGCGCGCATGTTCGGCGGCATCTTTGCCAGCTCTTCGGGTGTCCGTTTGCGGCATTCGCGGGCGCCGAGGTGGCTGATCGAAAGCTTGATCAAGGCGACGTCGTCGGGAATCTGGTGGTAGGTCGGCGAGGTGGCAAAGTAGCCGATGAAGGCGGCAAAGGCGCCGTAGAGAATCACCTGGCCGACGATGGCGGCGGGTTTAAGCATGATGTGAAGCTCTCCGCAAATAGGATGGAAGTCGATCGTTCGCAACCCCGAGGGTTTCGATCCGGGCTCGGAATTCGGCCAGCGCAGCGGCCAGTGTGCTGCTGTCGCTCGCCGAGCCGAGCCACAGTTGCAGTCGCGAGCCCGGCACACTGTGGCGCAGATGCGGTTCGCGCTCGCCGAGCAGGCGCTCGCCGGTCCACCTCTCGCCGAGGCGGAAATCGCAGCCGCCGCTGCGGCAGGCGGTCACCAAGACTCCGTCGGCGCCGCCACGCAGCGCATATTCCACGAAAGCCGGCGGCAGCATGCCGGTGCATATCAGGTCGATGACCGCGGTGTCTGCTCCGCCCAGGGGGGTAGCCCGGGCGCCGCGTGCGCAGGAGAAGACGACGATGCGCGTGCGCCCGGCGAGTTGTGCCAGTGCCTGTTCGAGTTGCTGGCGCAGGGCGTTGACCGGCAGTTGCGGCATGTCGATGCCGGTGATCAGCGTCTCGCGGCGGCGGAAGGGGGTCGACGACGGGCACGAGCCGGCACAGATGCCGCAGCTGGCGCAGAGGTCGGCGTCGACGACGGCGAGCTGGTAGCCGGGTCGGTCCGGGTGCGGCGCCATCGAGATCGCCGCGTAGGGGCAGTCGACGTGGCAGCGGTCGCAGCCGGTGCAGTTGGCCGGGTCGACGACGGCGACCGGCTGCGCCTTGGCGTGCGGCAGCAGCGGCAAGGCAAAGAGGAGCGCGGTCAGCGCGAAAAGCAGGGTCCACACGAGGGCTGGCGAGGTCAGGTCGGTGAGCGGGTGGATGAAGAGGATGAACCAGTCGAAAGCGAGTTTGCCGGGAACGATGGCCAGATCGGCCGGCGGGTTGCTGAGCGCGGGCCGGAACAGCGCGAGCAGCGTCAAGGCCGCTGCCGTGGCCAGCATGACGCGTCGGGTCGGCAGGTAATCGAGGTGGGCGACGCGATGAACGTGCGCCCACAGGCCGAGGATCAGGAGCAGCGGTACACCGAGATGGATGAAGATCAGGACGGTGAAGAAGCGGTCGTTGATCGCGCCCGGGGAAATGAAATTGCGCGCCGACGGTTCGCTGAAGATCGGCAGCCAGTCGAGCAGTTCGGTGGTCGCGGTGGCCGACACCTGTGCGAGCTGGTCCCAGACGATCCAGTAGCCGCCGATTCCGGCGATATACGCCAGCCAGATCAGCGGGATGCCGGTCATCCACGAATAGAGGCGGAAGCCGTAATAGCGGCCATACGACCACTCGCGAACGAGGTGCAGCATCATCACCAGCATGAAACCGTCGGAAGCATAGCGATGCAGGCTGCGCAGGACGCCGCCGAGGTACCACTGCTCGTGCGAGAGGTAGCCGATCGAGTTGTAGACGGCGTCGATGCCCGTGTCGAGGACGGTGTACAGGTACAGACCGCTGCCGACGACGATCCAGAGCAGATAGAGGCCCATCGCGCCAAGGTGACGCAGGGGGTTGTCCTGGCCGCCGAAGGGCGCATCGAAAGCTTCTTCCACGCGCAGGAAAATGCTCTTCGTGCCGTTGCGTAGTGCTGCGTGGAAGCTCACGTGGCTGGGGCCTCTGAAGCTTGGTTGAGAATAATTATTAGCCGCTGATTATATAGATTGCGGGCAGGAGGCGACTTGACACGAGTCAAATCGAAAACAAGCCCGCACAACGCCAACCGGGCAGGAGCGCGTCGCTTGCCGTCGGTGTCTGCCGGCCGGGAAGGCTGCCGGCGCGGCCGTTGGCGGCTTAGACGCCCGCGGCGAAACCCAGTTGCCGCCAGGCCTCGAAGACCATCACCGCGACCGCGTTGGAGAGGTTGAGGCTGCGTTGCCCGTCGAGCATCGGCAGGCGCAGGCGCTGCCCGTCGGCAAACTCGGCCATCACCTCGGCCGGCAGGCCGCTGGTTTCCTGGCCGAAGACGAAGACGTCGTCGGCGGCAAACACCGGGTCGTCGAAGCGCCGTGCGCCGCGGGTGGTGATCGCGAAGCGCCGCCGCCCGGCCAGCGCCTGCTTGCAGGCTTCCCAGTCGGGGTGGCGGAAAACGCGCGCGAACTCGTGATAATCGAGGCCGGCGCGTTTCAGCGAGCGGTCTTCCCAGCGGAAGCCGAGCGGTTCGACGAGGTGCAGTTCGCAACCGGTGTTGGCGCACAGACGGATGACGTTGCCGGTATTCGGCGGGATTTCGGGCCGGAAGAGGACGACGGCGGTCACGGCGTCTTGGGCGCGTCGCGCCGCCGGTTTCTCCAGAAGTTGATCGACAGGTAGATCATGAAGCCGGTGAAGGTGAGGAAGCCGGCGAACATGAAGTACAGCGAGTAGTCGGTGCGATAGCGCCCGGTCTGCGGGTCGTAGACCGAGCAGATGATGCGCACCCGTTCCATGATCTCGCGCAGGGTCCCCATCTCGGGCGGGATGGCCGAACCGGTGATCAGCAGCTTGAGCGGTTCGGCGAGGTCTTCCGCGGTGAATTTCTCGCCATAGACCTGGCGGACGATCGTGCCTTGGGCGTTGACCATGGTCACCTGGTTGAGGTGGTCGAAGCCGGCCGCGGTGGCGACGAAGCGGAAGCCGAAATGAGCCGTCAGTGGGTCGACGATCGCGGCAGCCGGGCTGAGAAAATTCCAGTTCGGCAGGTCGATGCCGTACTGCCGGGAAAAATCCTTCAACGCCGCCGGTGAGTCGAAGGGCTGGTTGAAGCCGATGCTGATGACGTTGAAGCGGTCGGCACCCATGACGCTGACCGTGTTCTCGAGCGCTTTCTGCAGGTTGCGGGTGGTCGTCGGGCAGACCTGGAAACAGGCGGTGTAGATGAAGTTGACCAGCAGCGGCTTGCCCAGATAACGCGACAACTCGACGGGTTTTCCGTCACGATCGAGAAGAACGAAGTCGCCCAGCGGTCGGCCGATGGCGGCTTGCGAGAAGGCGAAGGCGGCTTTCTCGTCGAGCGCGGTCAGCGTCAGGTCGCCGCGCAACACGCCCTGTGGGCGAGCGGTGAGCTTGGGCTTGTCGGCATCCGTTTCGGCGGCCATGAGCGAGGCGGCTGCAAGGTAGAGAAGCGCCGCAAGGAGGGCGTGAAAACAACGAGCAATCATCGGAGCATGCCAGCGGTGGATCGGAACGCCAGGGCGTCCGAGCGTCAGGACGCGAATTGACTGTCCACGATGGCGGCCAGCAGCACCAGTGTCAACTGGATCAGGGAGGCATGGAAACAGACCATCGCCGTTTTGCGCTGGGTGTCGCGGGTCAGCAGCCACGCTTTGTGGATGAACAGGAAGCCACCGGTGGCAGCGCCGACGAAGTAAACGACGCCGAGGCCGAAAGCCAGCGGTACGAAGGACGCGGCAACCAGTGCCAGGGTGCTGTAGAAGATCGTCTGCGCGGCCCGCCGGTCACCGACGACCACCGGCAGCATCGGTACGCCGGCGGCGGCGTAGTCGTCGCGGAAGGCGATGGCCAGGCTCCAGAAGTGCGGCGGTGTCCACAGGAAGAGGACCAGCGCCAGCGCCAGCGGCACGGCGCCGAGGTGGGGGTCGGCGGCGGTTGCGCCAGCAAGGACCGCCCAGCTGCCGGCGAGGCCGCCGAAGACGATGTTCAGCCAGGTGCGGCGCTTGAGCCAGACGGTATAGACGATGGCGTAGAAGAACGCGCCGAGGAAGACGAAGAGCGCCGACCAGGCATTGAGCGCGATCCAGGCGGCGCCGACCGAGAGGACCATCAGCGCGCCGATCAGCAGCAGCCAGAGCGGCCCGTGGCGCAGCTCGCCGGTGACGAAGGGACGCTTGCTGGTGCGCGCCATGAGGTGGTCGCTATCGTGTTCGTAATACTGGTTGAAGGCGCCGGCGCTGGCCGATGAAACGAGTACCGAAAGGGTCAGTACCAGCAGTTGCAGCGGGCTCAGGCTGGGCCCGGCGCCGACCGCCAGGCCGGCCAGGGCGGTAAAGGTGATGACCACGCCGATACGCAATTTGAAGACGCCCAGAATGGCACGGAAGGGAAAGCCGGAAGTGCTGTTCGGTGGGAGCGTGGATTGCATGAGTCTCGGTGGCGCGGCGAAGGGAAGAGGTCGGGAGTTAGCGTGGAAATCGCCCCGCGGGGGCGGGCGTCGGACCTGCTTGAATCGGGCCTGGAGCCATTCCCCAGGCCCGATTGAGGCAGGCCCCCACGCCCAGGGGCGTGGGGGAGCGCTCGATCAGCTGAGCAGCCAGACTTCGGACAGGTACTTCCAGTTGACGAAGTAGTAGAGCACGAAGGACACGAAGAGCAGCAAGGCCAGGACGACGGTACCGGGGACCGGGACGTGGTCGCTGCCGTGCGCGACGGCCGAGGCCGCTTGCGTGTTACTCGGGATCGGGGTCGGCTTGTCGGAGACCTTGCCGCCGTCGAGTTTCTTGCCGAAGAGCAGCGAGCCGACGATGAGCAGGATCCACAGGCCACCACCGATGACGGCGATGACCCCGAAGATGCCGGTCAGGCCCATCATCAGGTAGGCAGCACCCGGCCATTCATACTGGAACGGTGCGCCCGAGAAGGCCATGTCCCAGTGTCGGCGGGAAACGCCCAGCGTACCGGCGCCCATCATCACCAGGCCGAGAACGCCCATGCTGATGCCGTACAGGTAGGGCTGGATCTGGCACAGCTTGGGCAGGATCAGTTCGCGCCGGAAGAGCACCGGGACGAGCAGGAAGGTGATCGACATGAAGGCCAGGGTCGTGCCGCTGACCACCGTGGTATGGAAGTGGCCGGGGACGTAGAAGGTGTTGTGCATCAGCATGTTGATCTGCTCGGTGCCGAGGACGACACCGGAGATGCCGCCGAGGAAGCCGAAGCTGACCAGCGAGATGAACATGCCCGAGAACACCGGGTTACCCCACGGCGCCTTGCGCAGCCATTCGAACATGCCGTTGGTGAAACCTCTGCGCCGTTGCGCCGCTTCGATTGCGCCCGGGACCGTGAAGCCGTGGATCATCGACGCCATCACCGCGAAGTACATGAAGTAGGAGGTGTTCAGCACTTTCCACTCGGCACTCATGCCCGGGTCGGACAGCAGGTGGTGCGCACTGGCCAGTTGCAGGAAGAGGATGTAGAGCAGGAAGGCAAAGCGCGAGACTTTCTCGGACAGCGGCTTGGCGTTGAAGAGCACGGCGGCGGTCAGGTACCAGACCGAGACGTGCGCGGCAACGTTGATCTGCTGCGACGAGTGCCCCAGGCCCCACCAGACCATGCGGTACAGCTGGGCGTCGATTTCCTTGATCCAGCCCATCGACCAGAAGAAGGTCGGGATCAGGATGCCGGCGCCGGAAAGGATGGTGAAGGTGGCGATGATCGCGGCGGTCAGCGCGCCGAAGGTCACCAGCGGCAGCGAGCCCTCATAGGTCTTGTCCTTCTTGGCGACGACCAGCGTGCCGAAGAAGACGCAGGTCCCGAGCAGCGCGCCAACCGCCACCAGGATGATGCCCAGGTAGAAGTGCGGCTGCGCCTGCATCGGCACGTAGGAGGTGAACATGACGCTCGATTCACCCTGGAAGATGGCGACGTTGGTGATGATGCCGCCGACGACCATCAGCCAGAAGCCGAGCCAGGCGATCTTCGGTGTCGCTATTCGGCACCTCAGCAGCACCGATGAGGCGAAGTAGAGAACGGCCATTTCGAAGAACAGGATCCACAGGATCAGCATGTCGATGCCGTGGGCGGTGAGAATCAGGTAGAACTGGTCGGCTGGCAGCAGCTTGATCGCCGGCCAGCGGGTAAGGATTACCAGCAGGGCGGTGATGCCGCCGACGAGCAGCCAGAGGACGCCGGCGACGGCGTTCCAGCGCATCAGTTTCTCGGCCTGGTCCTCAAACTGCATTCCCGATATTGGACAGGTGCGGTACGTGGTTGCCATCTATTTACTCCCCCTTATTTCACGTAGATACGGCCGAGCATCCAGGAATGGCCGATGCCGCAGAATTCGTTGCAGACGATGGCATAGGTGCCCTTCTTGGTGGGTGTCATCTTCACCACGTGCTCGTAACCGGGGATTACCTGGATGTTGATATTGACCGGTTGCAGCGAGAAGCCGTGGTTGTAGTCCATCGACGAGAGGTGAATCTTGTAGGTTTGACCTTCCTCGAGTTCGAGGATCGGGTACCAGGCCCAGAGGCGGGCGATCAGGTAGCCGTCGCCACCCGGTGGCACCCTGACCACCGGGATGTCCTGGTCGGTCTCGGTACGGATGGTGTTCTCGGCGATGAACTTCTCGGCCTTGGCGGCGAACAGTTCGGGGGTGGTCTTGTAGGCCTCGTTGGACAGGTTCTGCTTACCGTATATGTGCCAGTAGATCATCATGCCGAACATGATCATCCCCCACACGAAGGCGATCGCTATCCACGCCCATTCGACCTTGTCGATGGGTTGCTTCCACCAGAGCCGATCTGACGGCGGCAGAATTGCACTCATATTTGTTTCTCCCTGAGGTGACTGGCTGGCTTATTTGGCGACCGGCGTGTTCATGATGTCGATGATGCCCCACAGGATGTAGAGCAGCCCCGGTGACGCCACACCGAGAAACAGGAGCAGGAAGTGGTTGTCGAGCAGCTTCTGCATGAACGGGATGTCGTCGTCTTTGTCGTCGACCATGGGTGAATCCTCCATCGCTGATTGGCGCTTGTGGCGCTTGGTAAGTTGCCGATAACGTAAAAATTTCTTGAGCTTTCCGGGCACAATTGGGCGAAGAATACCTGCACTTGCCCCGCCTTTGATTTGATTCACGTCAAGAACCCGGAAAGACGCCGACTGGCGGCAAAGCCAGCAATCATCAGCCCTGCAGGCATGGCGCTGCGACCGTCGGTCGCAGCGCCGGGAGCACTCAAGAGGGCCGGCAAAGAGCCTATAATTCGCGCTTCGCTTTCCTCTCTTTCCCGGGTTTTCGGTATGGATAAAGTCGCTCGCCGGCAGGTCGCGCTGTGGTTGTTCGTCTGCAGCGCCATGGTCTTTGCAATTCTCGTCGTCGGCGGCGTCACCCGCCTGACCCATTCCGGTCTTTCGATCGTCGAGTGGAAGCCGATCGTCGGTATCGTTCCGCCGCTCAATCAGGCCGAATGGGACGAGACCTTCGAGAAGTACAAGCAGACGCCCGAGTACCAGAAGGTCAACCACCGCATGGGGCTCGACGAGTTCAAGGGCATCTTCTTCTGGGAGTACTGGCACCGTGTGTTAGGGCGACTGATCGGCGTCGCCTTCCTCTTGCCTTTCGTCTATTTCTGCTGGCGACGAAAAATTGCTCCGCCGCTGATGCCCAAGCTGCTGGGGATCTTCGTTCTTGGTGGCCTGCAGGGGGCGATGGGCTGGTACATGGTCAAGAGCGGCCTGATCGACGATCCGCGCGTCAGTCACTATCGCCTGACGGCGCACCTGTCGCTGGCCTTCCTGATTTTCGTCGCCATGACGTGGCTGGCGCTCGGCCTGCTCGAGGAGCGGGTGCGCGTGACCGCGGATGCGACGCTGAAGGGTTTGCAGCGCTTCGCCTTCTGGCTGGCGATCCTGGTTGGCTACATGGTCGTCAGCGGTGGCCTGGTCGCCGGAATTCGGGCCGGCAAGGCCTACAACAGCTTTCCGCTGATGAACGGGCATTTCCTGCCGCCCGAGAGCTTCATCATCGATCCCTGGTATCTCAATTTCTTCAACAACATGGCGCTGGTGCAGTTCGATCACCGCCTGGGCGCATGGTTGCTGGCCTTTCTGGTTCCCTGGTTATGGTGGAAGATCAGGGCGGCGGCGGTTTCGCGCCGCGCTCGCCTGGCGGCAATCTTCGTGCTGGCAGCCGTCTTCGTGCAGATCGTACTGGGTATCTCGACCTTGTTGCTCGCCGTTCCGGTCGGTCTCGGCGCGGCACACCAGGGCGGGGCGATGGTCGTTCTCGGCCTGCTGCTATGGTTGAATCACGAACTGCGCGTGCCGTCGGCGGTGGGCCGCAGCGTTTGATTGCCGGCCAGGGCTTGCGACTGCGGAAAATCCGCCAGGCGGCCTGTCTGCTGACCGCGCTGTCGCTGCTGCTGGTGCTGCTCAGCGCCTGGCTGCGGCTTGCTGCGGCAGGCCTGGGTTGTGCCGACTGGCCGGCCTGCTACGCGGCGCTGCTGGGCGGCGAGCCGCCGGCGCAGACTTTCGGCCCGCTGCGTCTGCTGCATCGCGCTGCGGCCTCGCTGGCGCTGCTCCTGGCTTGCCATCTGGCCTGGCTGTGCTGGCGCCGTCCGTCGCTGCCGGAGCCGGCACGTCCGGCGGGGGTGCTGGTCCTGCTGGTGCTGGCGCTGGCCGTGCTCGGTTTGTGGAGTTCGGATCCGCGCCTGGTGGCAGTGACCTTCCTGAATATCCTCGGCGGTCTTGCCCTGGTCACCTGTTCGTGGCGAGTGGTGCTCGCGAGCAGTCCGGCAACGTCGTTTGCAGGGCAGCGGTCTTCCCATTCCCCGCGCCCA
>JEMY01000009.1:35256-45514 GCA_000585075.1 Candidatus Accumulibacter regalis
CCCCGCGCCCGCCGCGACTGGCGCTGCGTCTGGGCGCTGCCGCGCTGTCGGCGACGGTTGTCGTCGGCGCACTGGTCGGCGCCCGTTACACCGTCCTGGCCTGCCCTTCGTTCCCCGACTGTACGGGTGCCTGGTGGCCGACGGCGGCCGGCTGGGCGGCGGTGCAGCCATTGGCGAGCCTGGCTGGCGTGCCGCCGGCGGGTGAGGCCGGGGGGCTGAGCCTGCATCTGCTGCATCGCTGGAGCGCGCTGCTCGCGCTGGTCTTGCTCGGCAGCGCGGCCTGGCAGGCGCTCGCCGAAGCTGCGACGCGCAAGGCGGCGGTGGCGCTGCTGGTGCTCCTGGCCGTACAGCTGGCGCTCGGGGCGCTGACCGTGATCAGCGGCTTCAGTCTGTGGCTGGCGATCGCGCATGGCGTGTGTGCCGCTGCGCTGCTCGCCGCCCTGGCCAGCCTGCTGCGCCGCTGACCTCCCCGACGCGGGCCAACGCTCAGTGTTTGCCGTGCTCGCCGGCCGATGACCCGCTGGCGGTCAGGTCGCGCACGGCGGCCTGTACTTCGACGGCCTGCATGGTCTTGTCGGGGCCCTCGATGTGCAGCGTCAGAGGCACAGAATCACCCTTCTTCAGCGGCTGCTTCAGCTTCATAAGCATCACGTGGTAGCCGCCAGGGGCGAGCTGCACCGGCTGCCCGGCCGGCAGTTCAAGGCGTGCGACGGGGCGCATTTTCATGACCCCGCCGTCCATCTTCATTTCGTGGATTTCACTGATCGCGGCGGCCGGGCTGGTGGCGCCGACGAGCGCTGCGCCCGACTTGCTGGTGATTTCCAGGAAAGCGCCGGTCGCCTGCTGGCCGGTCACCGTCCCGCGCACCCAGGCATCCCTGACCTCGACATCGGCGGCCAGCGCTGCCGTCGTGGCCAGGCTGAACAGGAGGGCCATCGCCAGTGGGGTTCGTGTCGCTTTCAAGCCGTACTCCTTCATGATCGTCAAAAGCCGCCGATTATAAACGGCGGGCCCGCGTCGCCCGGTGCGACAAGATGCCGCAGACGGCGCAGACGTCGCACTTCGCGGCACACGCCGCAGCACGGGCCGCGCCCCTGCCGGCGCAGGGGTCAGGGCTTCTGGCTCCAGTTGCCCTGGGCATCCTCGATCCACCAGCCGGAGTGAAACTGCGCTTTCCAGCGCTTGATCTGCGCCGCGCGAACGGCCGGCTCGAACTGCTGGCCGCCGTGGCCTTCGGCAATCGCGTAGATCAGCGAATTGCGGTCCGGGTTTTCCTGGTCGATGAGTTTTCCGGCGATCTGGCGTTGCGGCAGGTTGAGCCTGCTGTCGTCACGCATCTTGATCATGCCGTCGTAACCCAGGCCGATGATCCCGGGGTCGTAAAAATAGACCAGGCGCGAGCTGCGCTGCGCCAGGCTATGCTTGACGATGATCACCGGCGGGGTGCCGATATCGAGATTGATCTCGTCACTCGGCGGCGCTGCAGAAAGCGGCAGCGAAAGGAAGGCCAGGAGCAGCAGCGGGAAGAAGCGTTTCATATCAGGGTTCCTGAAGGATCATTTGCCAGCGAGCAGCAGCTTGATGTCGGCGGCGACGCTGTCGGCGGGTTCTCCGTGGCGGACCAGAAGGCGTAGCCTGCCCTGCGGGTCAAACACGTAGCTGCCGGTACTGTGGTCCATGGCGTAGGTGTCTGGCGCGCTGCCGGCCTGCTTGGCGTAGAAGACCTTGAACTCCTTGGCGGCGGCGGCAGTGGCGGCGTCGTCGCCACGCAGGCCGATGAAGCCCGGATCGAAAGCGGTGACGTAACCGGACAGCAGTTGCGCGCTGTCCCGTTCCGGATCCAGGGTGACGAAAAGGACCTGCACGCGGCTGGCGTCGTCGCCGAGGCGCTTGAGCACGTCACGCATGGCCAGCAGCGTCGTCGGGCAGACGTCGGGACACTGCGTGTAACCGAAGAAGAGGACGATCGCCTTGCCCTTGAAATCAGCCAGCTGGCGCGGCTTGTCGTTGTGGTCGGTCAGGCTCAGGGTCTTTCCCCAATCGACGCCGGTGATGTCGCTGGACTTGAAGGAAACCGGTTGCGAACACGCCGCGAGCAGCAGGGTGATGGACAGGATCAGCGTCGAAAGGATTTTCATGGTCGTCTTTGCGGGTTGCGAAAGTCTGCTGCGCACAACGAGGAGGGCGGTATTCTCCTGGCTGCGCAGCCCGGGCGCCTTGATTCAGGTTAACCATTGTCGGTCATTCTGCAGCGATCACCCAAGGATACCGGATATTTTCCGCCAGGCCGCGGAGCCGCCGGCACGGGCGGCCAGTGGGCTGGCTGATGGCGGCCTTGGCGACGACGATGGCCAGGGGCCGGGCGCGCGCAGTGGAGAGCAAGGCTGGATGGCGAGGCAGGAGGGCTTGGCGTGAAAACGATTGGTCTGATCGGTGGCATGAGCTGGCAGTCGACGATTCCCTATTACCGCATCATCAATGAAACCGTGCAGGCGCGACTCGGCGGCCTGCATTCGGCGCGGCTGCTGCTCCACAGCGTCGATTTCCAGCCGCTGGAGGACCTCCAGCGCCGCGGTGACTGGAACGCGGCGGGCGAGCAGATGGCGCAAGCCGCGCGTTCGCTCGCCGCGGGCGGGGCCGACTTCCTGGTCTTGTGCACCAATACCATGCACCGTGTCGCGTCGGCGATCGACGCCGCCGTCGCGCTGCCCTTGCTGCATATCGCCGACGCGACGGGCGACGAAATCGACGGCGCCGGTTTTTCCCGGGTCGGCCTGCTCGGCACGCGCTTCACGATGGAGCAGACCTTCTATCGTGAACGGCTGCAGCGCCGACGGGGGATCGACGTCGTGGTTCCCGCCGCGGCCGACCGTGAAATCGTCCATCGCGTGATCTACGAGGAGCTTTGCGTCGGTCAGCTGCGTCCCTCGTCGCGTGCCGAGTACCGGCGCATCATCGGGGGGCTGGTGGCCGGCGGCGCGCAGGCAGTGGTCCTCGGGTGCACCGAAATCTCGCTGCTCATCACTGCCGGCGACGCCGCCGTTCCGCTTTTCGACACGACGCGAATCCATGCCCGGGCGGCAGCCGAACGCGCGCTCGCCGACAGCTGACTCGGGGCCGTGCGGCCGGGCGCCGAGTCCATTCGTCGGCCGGCCAGCGACTGGAGCGATACGCTGATTCGCGCCACCGCCCCGGCGCAGGTCGGCGTCGGGGCGGTGGGTTTTGTCGACGGCAATGCCGAGGCCGGTGAACTGGTGGGGCCGGCAGCGCAGGCCTTTGCGGGAGAGGTCGCCCACTGCCTGGGGCCGAAGGCGGCGGCAGGCATGCAAGACCTGATGCAGGCCCTGGATTCGTTCCACAGCGCGGCCATCACGCCGACGCAGGGCAACTGGTCTCGCGGTGGCAAGCCGTACGTGGTGGCCTTTACGGGCAACCAGAGCAATCCCGTGTTGCTGCGTCCAAGCAGCGAGCTGGTGCTGGACTGGCACGTGGTCAACGCCGACACGGTGAGCATCCGCAAGGCGGGTCCGCGGCAACTGCCGACGGTGCCGGGAACACTCGCCGAACAGGGCACGCACCGTTTTGCCCCCTTGCGCGGCAGCGGCGCGTGGAGCGGACGCTACATCCTTACCGCCAGCAACTCCTGTGGCAGCGTCAGCGCCGAGCTGGCCGTCGAGATGCGCAGCCGCAGCGCCTGGGCGCTGGGCGGCGGCGGCGCCAAAGGCGCTTTCGAGGTTGGCGCCATGCGCTGCCTGGTCGACGCCTACGGGCTGCGCCCGGACATCGTCAGCGGTGCCTCGGTGGGCGCGCTCAACGCCGCCAAGATCGCCGAGGGTGCCAACGGACTCGCCGAGCTCGAAGCCTTGTGGGCCAGCCTGCGTACGCCGGCCAACTTCTTCTCTCTCAGCGGATCCTTGCGCAGCCTGCTGCGCAACCTCGGCAGCGAAGGCCTGCGGCTGCTCGACAACGTCAACCTGGAGCGCATGCTGGCCTGGCATCCGACGCCGTCACCGACGGCGCAAACCCTGGACATGGTCGCTTCGGCCTTCAACGGCGTGGCGTCGCAGCTGCGCAACATGGGCGGTGCGGGGGTGGTGTTCACCGTCAGCAACATCGTCAATGAAGCCTTGCGTATCGGCTTGACCGTGGGCAAGATCATCCAGGCCACACAGGCCTTGGTGAACAGTCGCTCGCTGCTCCTCCTCGACCCCGTGCTGGGCAAGCTGCAGGCCTCGGTCAAGCCGGCGCGGATTGCCAGCTCGGGAATCAAGCTGCGCGTCGCCGTCACCAGCCTGGATACCGGGGCAACCGAATACGTCACCGAAACCGACGCCTTTGCCAGCGGCCGCGCGTACAACGACCTGATCAGCGCCCTGCAGGCGTCGGCGTCGATCCCGGTGGCCTTTGCGCCGGTGCGCCTTGGCGACGGCGCGCACTACAGCGACGGCGGGGTGACCGAGAACATCCCCATCGAGGCCGCGCTCCAGGCCGGCGCCGACGAAGTGATCGCCATCCTTGCCAGTCCAAGGCCGGCGGTGGAGAACTTCGACCGGGCGGTGCTCAAGGATATCGGCGCGCGCGGCTTCGAGTTGTTGTTCGACTCCGGCGAACGGCGCCAGCTCGCACCCTATGCCGGCTGGGGTGTGCCGGTGCGCGTGATCGAGCCGCTGATCAGATCGAGGCGGGCCTGGTGCAGATAAATCGCGACTATGGTTACCTGCGCGCCTACGAAGAGCTGCAGGAAGACGCCTCCCTGCGCCGCTATCTGCGCGACAACAGCAGCCAGTGGGTGCGCTCGCGGCTGATCAGCTGGCGCCAGTCGTTCCTCGCCAACGGCGCCTGCCCGCCCGACGTGGGCCTGGTTGAAATCCAGTTCGCCGCCAGCCCGGAGGCTCTCGAGTTGGTGCGTATCGAGTTGCAGCGGCAACGCGAGCTGATGGCCCAGCGCCTGCAGCTGTGCCAGAATCGGCGCCAGTGCCTGCCGCCGGGAATCGAAAGGGGCTGGCAGGCCTGGGGCCCCTGCGACTACCTGCCGCGCAACCTCAACCCCTGGGCCGAGATGGTCAGCTCGGTGGTCCGCCAGGTGGCCGCGGCGACGCCGCCGGCGGCGCTTTGAGGCGCCGGCGGCCGTTGACTCAGGGCGTGTTGGCCGCGCCCTGCCTGCGGTAGATCGCCGGCGCGACAAAGGGCGCGCTGGCGCCGAAGATGGGCACGTTGCCGCCCTGCAGGCGAACAGCCAGGGCCGCGAAGGTCTGCAGGTAGGCGTCCAGGGTGTGCGGGCCGTACAGGGTGGACGCGCCTTCGTAGTGCTGTGCGCCGTACTCCTCCCTGGTCGCCACGTAGCCGGAGTAGCCGTTGCTGTAGTTGGACACCGCGACGTGGCTGAGCTCGCCGGCGAAGGCCTGGTGCAGTCGCTGCTTGAGCCGTCGCCCGGAGGTGGCGGTGAACTCCGCCGGCACCGCGGCCACGGCCAGGCTGCCGATGCGCAGCAATTGCAGGGGCACGACGTTGGGGACCATCGGGCAGTCCACGCTGGTCCACGCGCCGCCCGCCTCGGGACGCGAGCGCAGCTTGCTCAGCCCGACCGGAAACATCACCGGCTTGTCGCCGTGACCGGTCACGAAGGCGGCGTCCAGGCTGTCCGGCATCGGCATCTCCCATTCGGTCACCTTGCCAGGCACGACCGGGCGTTGCGCGTTGGCCTCTCCGGGCAGCAGCAGCGGGGCCAGTCTGGCAAAGAAATACGAGCGTGCCAGAGGCATCCCCGGCATCAGGGCGATGGCCTGCAGCAGAACGCTGAGTGCCGGTCCCGCCGGCACGATTCCCGACCAGAGCGCCAGCGCCAGCGCCGGGGCCTGCGTGCCGAGCAGGAACAGCCCCGTGCTCCAGGCCTGGATGCCGCCGCTGGTGAACTCGGCGCGGGTCATGCCTTCGACGATCGCCGCGTCGATGTCCAGCGGGCCGACCGTGGCGTAGGCAATGCTGTCGGCGGTGCTGCCCGCGCCGAAGGAAACGCCCAGTGCAGCCGCCCAGGTGCGCTCGCCGGGCAGCCCGATGATCGGTATGCCGCGGGCCATGTCGAGGAACAGGCTGGTGCAGGCAAGCGGGCCGGTGAGTTCGGTCGTCGCCTTGTCGAACAGTTTGATGGCGTGCTGGTACTGGCGATCGCCGAGCAGGCGCATGCGCTCCTGGTCGCGCGTCCAGGCGTCGGGTGCGCGCAACAGAGGCGGGAACACGCCACCGTCCGGTGCTTCCTTGCCGAGCATTGGCGGCAGCACGTCGAGCAGCACCAACTCGCCGCCCAGCGGCTTGAACGAGGTTTCGTTGCCCTGCGCGTCGAGTTCCAGGTTGCCCGAGACGTCGCCAGCGCAGCCGTTGCCGAAGGCGGCGACGAAGCTGCCGCCACGCCAGTCGGGCCGGTTCTGGATATCGGCTTCGAAGGCCAACTCGGCGTGCCCCTTGCTGTCCCCCGAGATTCGCCGGTTGAACTGGCCCAGGCTGGTGGGATGGACGGCATGCCAGTTGAGCGCCCCTATCGGCCGCTGCCGGCCACGGTTGTCCTCGTCCACGACGAACTTCAGGAGCAGCATCTCGCGGTCGGTCCACTGCTCGGGTCCGGCGCCCGCGGCGTACTCGGGGTTGCGCTGATAGGCGGCAAACGAGCGGTTGGCGCCGACGTCGGGTAGTTCGGCGGCGTTGATGTAGATGCGCCCGGGGGTGGTGACCGTCAGCGCGTGCGTCACCGCATCGCTGATGCCGGTGACGATGGTCTCGAAGACCCCCTGCTCGAAGCCGCCGACCGTGAGGTTGTAGAGCAGGTATTCCGAATAGCCACCCGGTCCGGCGTGGGTGTGCGTGCCGGCGATCAGGAGGTTGTCCATGCTCACTACCGGGTCGTTGGCCGGCCGGTTGAAACGCTCGTTGACGCGCCGGATCACTTCGCGCTTGACGATCTGGGTGCACGTCCAGATGTCGGCCGCGACCATGATCAGGCGCTGCCGATTCGCAGCGGCACTGTTTTCCTCGACCACGAAGGCGCGTGCGAACTGCTCGCTGAGCACGTCACCCGATGTCGTCTGGCGCTTGTAGGCGAAGCCGGCCATGCCCAGGCCCTTGCGGCGGTCGGTGACGCTCGCCCGGGCGCAGCCGACGCGGTAGTCGCTGAAGCCGCTCTGCAGTCTGACCGTGGCCTGCGCCGGCTGTGCCGTGCAGCCGTTGTCGTTGCTGGCCAGCAGCACGTACTCGGCCTCCCAACGCCGGGTGCATGGCACCGGCAGCACGATACGCCCGTGCGGGGCCAGCAGCGCGCCGACAGGCGGTAACTGGTGCTCGTTTTCCGAGCCGGCCACGTCGCGCGCAAAAATCTCCACGCGCTGGGCATTGAAAGTGGACCACTCGAGAGTGACGCTTCCGCGCGGGTGGACGTTGCCCTGCTCGACAACGACGAAGCCGTTGATGATCGCTGCGCCGGCGCTCAGCAGGTTCAGCCTGTCGCGCTGCAGCACGGCACAGGGCAGCGGCCGGTGGCGACCGGCTTCGGCGCGGTTGGCCAGGTCCACCACCTGCTGAGCGAATTGCAGCGCATAGGCGTCGCCCGCGTGCTTGGCCATGACGCTCTGGAACATGCCCGCCGCCGCGGCCAGGCTGCCGCCGGAGCACGGACCACCACTGGCGAAGGGCGGCGGCAGTGAAAAGAATCCCACCGCACCACCGACCACGTCCGCCGGCAGAGGCAAGGCGAGGGTGCCTGCGTCGCGCCAGCGCCGGGGGTCGAAGAAGTCGGGATCGAGTTGCCGCAGGCTGACATGGGTGCAGCCGTTGCGCGTGGGCAACGAGACGACGATGTCGGCCACCTGATCGATGGCTGGCGGCTGCAGGCCGAAGCGCTCGTAGCTGATATGCAGCTGGCCACCGGCACACGGCGGATCGGCCTTGAGCCGGGTCACTCGAGCGAAGGGAAGCACATGGTCGACCCAGTCACGTTCCATTTGCGCGGCGTAGCCGCACTCGGCGAAGGTGCGTACCAGCTCGCGCAGCGTCCCCTCGCGTACCAGCCGGTCGATATCGGGAAGTCCCGCCAGGCCGGGGCGGTCGAGCCCCGGCGCGGGCGGCAAGCCCGGTGCCTTGCGGTCGAGCAGAGGCCTGCGCAGGGCGATCGACGCCGCATCCGCACCGAAGGCCAGCTGCAGGAGTGCTTGCGGCGCCTTGCCGGCGGGTGGCGTGCCGGCGCCGAGCAGCGCCTTTACGCCCAGGGTCAGCACCTGCAGCCCATCCTGCACGGCCAGGTGAGCGGCTTTCAGGTTCAGCGACGCGGGCTCGACCAGGGGCGCGGCGTCGTTGTCGAGCAGCGCTGCGGGGACCTTCATCATCCACTCCAGCGCCGTCCTGGCCCCCTGCTGTTGCTCGGCCAGCGGGGACTGGACATTACCGGACAGCCGCAGGCTGCGGCCGAAGGCGCCGAGTTCGCTCAGCTGCGCCTTGCTCTCGGCGAGGGCGAGCTGCGCGCGGTGGTTGGCCATGAAGGCGTTGACCGCCAGTTTCAGATCGGTGGGCATGACGGGGGTGGGCATGGGTCGTCTCCGCGCGAGTGGGGAACGAAAAGCGGCTGCTTGAAGGGGCAACGCAAGGCTTGCGCATCGACGGCGCGTGCCCGCCGGCAGGCGGGCAGTTCGATCTTGACAGATCGTGCACGGACTGCAATGGGTCGTCGCCCGTGACGCGTTTCCCGACCCTGCGCGAGCCGCTTTCTGGCCGTCGGCGCGCTGCCGTTTTTTTTTGACAAGCGTTGGCCCGGCCTTACAATGCCCTCGGCACCGTCTATCGTGTCGCTGCAAGCGCGACGTTCGCCGCCACCCCTTCGCCTCGCACTTCTCGATCACCAGCGCAGCGCTCGCGCAGGTCGATTCGTCGCCTCTGGCGCTTAAGGCAGGCGGCAGGGACCGCGCAGCTCATCAATCAACCATCCAAGGAGACAAGGACGTGGCAAAACTGACTGAAATCGAAGGCATTGGCGAGGCCTACGCGGCCAAGCTTGCCGAGGCGGGAATCGCTTCGCTGGAGAGCCTGTTGACGACATGCAGCCAAAAAAGTGGGCGCAAGGAAACCGCGGAGAAAACGGGGATCAGCGAAAAACTCCTGCTCGGCTGGGCCAATCGCGCCGACCTGTCGAGAATCAAGGGCGTCAGCACCCAGTATGCCGACCTTCTCGAATGCGCCGGCGTCGATACGGTTCCCGAGCTCGCGCAGCGCAACGCGGCCAACCTGCACGCGAAAATGGCTGAGGTGAACGAGGAAAAGAAGCTCGTTCGCCAGGTGCCAGGCCTGGCGCAGGTTGAGGACTGGGTGGGGCAGGCCAAGGACTTGCCGCGGGTCATCACGCATTAGTCTGGCCATGAGCCCCCCGGCAGGCGAGCAGGGTTCGCCGTCGCCTGCCGCCTGATCGCCGACCAGGGTCGTTCGCCGGGCTTCACCGGCCGCCGAGCAAGGCCCTGGGACCAAATGCCGCAGCCGGATACGGGCGCGTCGGAATAGAATGTCGCCCTTCACCCCACCTTTCGGTTCACGCTGAAAGCCGACCGACTTGAGCGAAATTCCGCGCCCGACGCATTCCCCTTCCGCATACTTCGAATTGCCGCCAGAACGGCGGCCTTCCGCCTGGCGTCTGGCCGTGTTCGTCGTCGTCGTGCTCGGCGTGCACCTGGCCGGGCTGTTTGTCGCTTTTGGCGTGGTCAGCCGGCAGAGCCCTGCAGCGGCCTTGCCGGCGCTGAGCGTTCGCGTGCTGGAACTTCGCCCGCCGCCGCTGCGGCTTGCTCCCGCCGCCGCTGCGGGTTGCCGAGCCGACCAGGATCGCGGCGCCGGCAGAAAACGTGCAACCGCCGGTGGCGGCCCCTGCGCCGAAGGCTGCCAAACCAGCAAGAAAGCCCGCCCGGCCGAAGCCGGCACCGCTTCTGGCGGCGCCGGAAAAAAGAATCTCGCCGCCGCTGCTCGTGGCGGCCGCGACGGCGCCGGCGACGACCTCTGTCGCCGCCGCTCCGCAAGCAGCGTCGCCAGGAGTGGAAGCTGCAGCGGCGCCGGCGCCGGCTGCCGCGGTCGTCGGCGCTCGTTTCGACGCCGACTATCTGCGCAATCCGCATCCGCTCTATCCGGCGGCGTCGCGCCGCCTGGGCGAGGAGGGGCGTGTCGTTCTGCGCGTCACCGTCAGTGCCGAGGGCCTGCCGGTGAGCGTCGAGATCAAACAGGCGAGCGGATTTCGGCGCCT
>JEMY01000009.1:45625-46980 GCA_000585075.1 Candidatus Accumulibacter regalis
CCGTTACAATTCAATCTGCAGGATTAGGACAGGAAGGCATTATGCGAATGGAGTTGGGGTTGGCGCAGTTCTGGGCGCAGGGCGATCTGGTGACGCATTCAGTGGCCATACTGCTGGTCCTCCTGTCGGTGGTCAGCTGGTACGTGATCGCCGTCAAGGCGCACGCCGTCTGGCAGGCCAAGCGTTGTCATGCACGCGCGCTGGCGTCGTTCTGGGGGGCGCGCTGGCGTCGTTCTGGGGGGCGCCGAGCCTGCCGGCGGCGATCGAGGCGATCCGCGGTCAGGACAGGACCGGTATTTTCACCAGCATGGCGGTCGCCGGCGCCAACGCCGCGGGTCTGCATCGCGAGCACTCGGATCGCGGCATCGGCGCCGGAGTCAGCGTCAGCGAGTTCGTCACCCGCTCGCTGCGCAGCCAGATCGTCGACGCGCAGGCGAGTATCGAATCCGGGCTCACCTTTCTCGCCTCGGTCGGGTCGACGGCACCGTTCATCGGCCTGTTCGGGACCGTGTGGGGAATCTACCACGCGCTGGTGGGCCTTTCCGGGGCCACGCAGGTGGTCCTCGACAAGGTCGCCGGTCCCGTCGGCGAGGCGCTGATCATGACCGCCGGCGGCCTCTTCGTGGCCATTCCGGCGGTGCTTGCGGTGGCCATTCCGGCGGTGCTTGCGTACAACGCCTTCACCCGCGGCAATCGCCTGACGCTGGCCCGGCTGGACGGCTTTGCGCACGACCTGCACGCCTACCTGACCACCGGTCTGCGCGGTCGGCCGGGCGACAAGCTGGTCGATCTGGGCGTCGTTCGTGGCGGACGCAGCGGCTGAGCAAGGGTGCGCGCAATGGCCTTTGGTTCCTTCGAAAAATACCACGCCGCTGGTCGACGTGATGCTCGTGCTGCTGGTGATCTTCATCATCACCGCGCCGCTCTTTCACGACGCGGTGCCGATCGAGTTGCCGCGCGTCGATGCCGGCAGGCTCGATGATCCACCGCGGGTGTGCAGGCTCGATGATCCACCGCGGGTGTTGTCGGTGGCCATCGATGCCGCCGGCGACGTCTTCATCGACGGTCAGCCCGTCGAGCGCAGCGAGATGGCCGCGCGTTTGCTCGCCATCAGCGCCGGCGACGGGCAGGTCGAGCTGCATCTGCGCGCCGACCGCGGAACGCGCTACGAGCGCGTCGCCGAGGTTCTCGCCGACGCCCAGCGCGCCGGCCTGGTGAAAATAGCCTTCGTCACCGAACCGCTGCCGTAGCCGGCCGCCGCAGCGCCCGTCGTGTACCGCAGTGCCGCACGATACGGGTTGACAGCGCCAGCAGGCATGCGGATAATGCGCGGCGCTGGTTGTCGCGAATCCTGC
>JEMY01000009.1:47050-51263 GCA_000585075.1 Candidatus Accumulibacter regalis
GCGGGAGTAGCTCAGTTGGTAGAGCGATACCTTGCCAAGGTATAGGTCGAGAGTTCGAGACTCTTCTCCCGCTCCAGACAGCGAAGGGAAAGTGCGCAACGCACTTTCCCTTTCTTTCATTTCGGGGCAGGTATAATTGGCCGCCGCGCCCGGATGGTGGAATAGGTAGACACAAGAGACTTAAAACCTCCTTTGTCAAGTCTTTTTTTCGTAAGTGAGTGGCCCGCAAAGCTAGGAATGGCGCAGGTTTCCATGCCTTCTGGTATGCAGCCTGTGTTGGTCTCTTGAACGGCTAGGAGCCAGCTAGGGGCCAAGCGAGCGGTACAGTTAGAGCAAGCCCGGCGGTAGTCGGGCGAAAATGGACTCGGCAACGAGTCAAGCCAGCCCGAGTGGTGAAACTGGTAGACACAAGGGACTTGAAGCAATTTGAGCCCTCCGGAGGAAACTCCGAAGGTGAAGCCCGTCAAATTCGGTGAACGCCCTGAACGCGCAAGCGTCCGAGCCAACGCCGAGCCAAGCCCTGAATCGAAAGCTTCGTGGGAAGGTGTAGAGAGCAGACGGCGGGCACCTACGGCCGCAAGGCTATGGTGAAGGCGTGCTCCAGACCACGAACAGCGCATGCGCGCTGGCGGCGAAAGTCGAAGTGGTAAGAAAATCCCTCGACCTCACGGTCATGCCGGTTCGATTCCGGCCTCGGGCACCAATCCAGAGCCGCCCCTGTTCACGCAGGGGCGGCTTTTCCGTTTTTGGGCTGCGTGCGCTTGAAGCCCCGATCGCCCGCGATGAATGCCTCCAGCATGTGCGGGATCAGCCTCGTTGCATCGACAACTTCGCCATACGCCTGCGCGTGCAGCGCGGCGTAGCGGTCGAGGTCGGCTTTCAAGCTGGCCGGGCAGGCAAAGGTCAGTTTGACGCTTTCGGTCTTGGGCAGCGGCCCGAGCCGCATCTTCTTGGTCGTGCTCATTGCGAAGCTCCCCGATTGAAGAACAGCGGCTGGTACGGCCGCAGCACCAGATCCCGGTTGACGATGATTCGCACGGGCAGGCCAGGCCGCTCGGTCAGCGTCGGCTGGATGTTCACGTTGCGTCGGGTGATCTCCTGGCCGACCTGATTGATGCTGTCCTGGGCGCTGTCACGCCCGGCGATGACGATGCGGTTGCCGTCCTGGCGGTTCTCCGGCGCGGCCAGTTCTGCGCCGACGCCCAGCAGCGTCGTCAGCACCGCACCGGCAAAGATGCGGTTCCAGTGCCAGTCCACGTCGTCCTCCAAGCCCGCGTAGCCGGCCGGGTCTGTGCCCACTAGGTTGTCGAGCGTCAGCGAGGACGTGTCGGGCAAGATGATCCGGTTCCACACCACTTGCACGCGGCTCTGCCCGTAGCTGACCTGACTGTTGTAGCGCCCGAGGATGCGCGACCCCTGTGGGATCAGCAGGAACTTGCCGGTGGCCGTGTCATAGACCGGCTCCGTCACAGTGCCGATCACGTCGCCCGGCAAGTCCGACTTGATGCCTGTCACCAGCGCGCCAGCGATCACCGTTCCGGCTATCACTTGATAAGGCGACGCGGGCAGCGCTAGATTGCCGGAATTGCGGGTTTCCGTAGAACCGGCTTTCAGGAACGCCTCTTTCTGGTCTTGCCGGTTCTGCACGGTCGTCGGGTCGGCGGGCTGGGCCGCCGTCGAGGCAGGCCCGGCAGCGAGAGGATCGAAGGCCGCGAGTGTGTTTGCAACACCAGGCGCACCCGGCGCAGCTTGCGCGACCGTAGCGGCGGCCTGGCCCTGGCCGCCCGAGCGGAAGAACACCGACGAGGCCGCCGCCGCGTCCGCCTCCTTGCGCAAGGCATCCTCGGGATCATGGCCTGGCGGCGAATAGCCCGGCGTCACAGGCTGCTGCGAAGCGACGATGGCTGGGCCAAGGTCGCCGGGCAACGGCGGCCCCAGCTCGGGCACATCGGGCGGCAAGGCTGGCGGCAGCTTCGAGTAGTCCGTCGGCAGCGCATCCAGCCCTTCGGACTTCGAGACGCGATCGACGTTGTAAAGCTCGGTCTGCTCGCTCGCACTGCGTCGCTGCGGTTGTAGCGACCAGATCGTGGCCCCAAGGACGGCGACCGACAGGCCGCCGACGAGGATGGCCAGCGTGCGCCGGTTCAGGCGCGTGACCGGGCGCGGCTGGGCGCGTAGCGCCACCGCCTCCGGTGCGACCTTGCCCGCCTGCGGCGTGGCGAGGTCGGGGGTGTCGTCCTGGCTCATGGTCAGTTCCTCCGCGCAACGCCGTCCGTGCGCTCGATCCGCACCACGTCGCCTTTGTCACCGCCCAGGCGCAGTTCGGCCGCGCCGAACAGTCGATCCACGATGTAGTACGGTGAGCGGAAACGGTAATTGACCAGTTGCCCGTCGCCTTCCCGCCCGATCACGAACAGCGGCGGCAGCTCGCCTTGCGCGATGCCGGCGGGGAACTGGATATAGACCTTCTGCCCGTCGTCGAAGGCGCGCAGCGGCTTCCACGGCGGATCACTGCCGCTGACCGCGTAGCGGAAGCGCAGGTTCTCCAACGACAAGCCGGAATCCACCGGCGCGGCTGCGCTGGCCGCCTGCGCCTGGCGCTGCAAGGCCAGCATCCGGTCGCGCGGATACTCCCAGGACGCCGACGCCATCCACGTCTTTTCCGTCGAGGCCAGCTCCAACAGGTACGTCCTGCGGCTGGTGGTGATGACGAGATTGGTCTTGAGGCCCGAGCGGATCGGCTTAACGAGCACGTTCACGCGCAACTCGGCACCGCTGCCGCTGGACGTATCGCCCACGATCCAGCGCACGGTATCTCCGGCGGCGACCGTCACCAGCTCCTCGCCCGGCTGGAGCGAAACCACGGTCACGCGGCCCACGGCCGCATAGACCTGATACAGCGCGCCGTCGGTGAACGGCCAGACTTGAATCGCGTTGACGTAGCCCTCGCGCGTGGGCGCGACGCGGGCCTCGGCATTGGCGCGCGAGACGCGCACCTTCTCGTCTGCCGGCTCCGGCGCAGGTTTGGTGTCCTCGGCCTCGGGCACCGGCTTCAATTGCGCCGGCATCGGCAGCACCTCGGGCACGGCCACCACCTCCACCGGCGCAGGTGGCTCGGGCAGCGGCTGGGCCTGCACCGGCTCATCGAGCGAGATGGTCGGCGGCGGTTTGCCCTGCGTGGCGCAGCCCGCGAGGGCAAGCAGGATCACCGGCAAAGCGGTTTTACGGAAAAGATCATTCATGGCTTGGCTCCTTCGGAAGAATCCAGTTCGCGGCTCCACGACAGGCCGTTGACGTAGATGCCCAGGGGGTTCTTGCGCAGGCGTTCTTCGGTGCGCGGCGGCTGAAGCACGATGGACACCACGGCCGTCCACCGCTCCAAGCCCGCCGCGGCGCCGTTGACGTAGCGGCGTTCCGTCCAGCGCACGTTGAAAGACGTGTCGCTGGCGCGCACGACGCTGGTGATCTGCACCGTCACCGACTCCTTGCCGATGCGCGCGAACGGGTCGTTGACCCGTGCGTAGTCGTTGAGCACGGCCGCGCCCTTGTCGGTCGTGTAGTCGTAGGCGTCGAGCCAGTTCTGCCGCACCACGATGGGGTCGATGGACAGCGAGCGCACCAGCGTCACGAAGCGCGCGATGTGGTGCGCGGTCTGCGCATCGTTGGGCCGGTACGGCGTGGCGGCTTCGCCCACGGCGCGCACTTGGCCCGCGTTGTCCACCTCTACGACGTAGGGCGTCACGAAGGACTGCGCCGAGCGCCACACCAGGCCGCCGGCCATCAACAGCGCGAGCGTGAGGCAGCCGAAGGCCATCAGCCGCCAGTTCTTCGCCTGCACGCGCGGCGTTCCGATACGGTCGTCCCACACCTGGCCGGCAGCTTGGTACGGCGTGGCAGGCTGCGGCGTGTCGGCGTAGCGCACCTGCGGTTTCTTGAATCGCATGGTCGGTTCTCCTTATGAATCGGAATCGCGCAGGCTCGGCCCCTGGCCGGAGCCGCCGCCATCGCCACCGCGCAGCGCGTGGGCGGTGGTGGTCGCGGCATGGGTGAGTTGCTGGCGACGATGCAGGCGCTTGGCCCAAGCGGGCTGTTCCTGCGTCTGCGCGGTAGCGGCGCCGGATGCGGCCTCGCCTGCGGCGCCCTGACCGGATGCCGCGCCCGCGCCGCCATCGACGGCAGCGCCATTCCAGCCAGCGCGGAAGGGAGCGGCCAT
>JEMY01000010.1:0-63630 GCA_000585075.1 Candidatus Accumulibacter regalis
CGCGCGTGATCCAGTGATGCACGCATCCCCTCGCTGCCCGAAGTCCTGCCGTCGTCGGTGCTGCGATAGTTGCGCTCCCAGCCGTTGTCGAGCACGGTGCCGACCTTTTTACCAAAGCTCGATTCACTGGCGAACTGGGCCATCTCCTCCAGCGATCGCGAGGCGTCGGCAGAGTTGCGCAGCTTGGCGGAGAGCTCCACCCCCCGCGAAGCCCGGCGATCTCGAGGAGCTTCGGCGTATTCATGCCCATCGAGGCGCCGATCATCATCTCCATCGCCACTTTTTCGCTGACGCCGAGTTTTTTGGCCCACTGATCGACCTGGCGCAGGCTGTCATTCGCCTCGTGGTTGCGACTCGAGCCCATGCCGTGGCGGTAGCCCGTGCCATCGCTGCTGCCCTGGCTGTGGCTGCGCTCGAATCCAGCCTCCTGCTTGAGCGCGGCGAGTGCGCTTTCGGCGTACTCCGCGGAGTGCTGTCGGGTCGCCTGCTGGGAACGCTCGTAGTTCTCCTTCGCCGCGGCCCCCAGGGAATCGTTGAGCGCCATGTCGGCGCGCACATCGCTCTTTCCCTGGCGGACGACAAAGCCGCCGCCGGAAAAGTGGCTGTAGTCGAATCCTCCGCGTGCCTGATAGTTGGTCATCCCCTGCCGAAGGCTCGGGTTCATGTCCACCGTCAGGCCCTTTTGCGTATCGTGACTGACATTGTTGAGCGAGGCGTGGCCCATCTGCATGTTGCCCATCGCCAGGGCGCTGGCGATTTTCTCGGGATCCCGCGGCGGGGCCACCAGACCGGCGACAGCCTGCAGGCCGACCTCGCCGCCCTTGACGATGGCCGCCGCAATGGCCGGGATGGAGATCACCAGCATCCCGGCGATCGCCTGGTCGCTGATGATCGCGGTATTCAGGAAACTCATCTGCTCGATCGCCAGGCCGCCGCCAGCGCTGCCGTTGGTGTAATGGCTGCGCGAATACATGGTGATGATGAAGTTCATCACCGCATAGAGCGGCGCCCAGAGCTGAATCCAGAACAGGCTCGTGGCGTAGGACTTGATGATTGCCCCGGCCTGGTGACCGCTGATCACCACGAAGAGCAGGAAGACCGGGAAGATCGCGTACTGAACGAGCTCGATGGCATTGCGCACCTTGGGCATCGTCGATTCGGCGATGCGCGCCATCAGCTTGTACGAGTCGCTGGTCGAGCGCAGCGATTGCGCCATCGCCAGGTTGGTCTGCGCGCTGGCGGCATCCCCCAGCTGCGCGGGCAGCAGGTACTGCGCATCGATCATGAAGTTGGCGACGATCGCCTGCTTGACCGTGTCCTGTGCCGACGCGGCAACGCCCAGGAGATAGTTGGTCGAGGTCGCCAGCGAGGCGACGATTGCCGCCCCGGCGTCTGCCTGGCTCATCCTTGGGTAGAGGCGCGAACCGAGCACGGTAAGCTGACGGTTCGACTCGGCGGTGAGCTGCGTGCTGAGGCTCTGATAGGCGACATCGCAACCGACGGTGTTCAGCAGCATCGGATCGGCAAGGTCGCGCACGGTCACCAATCGCGCCGGGTTGGTCTTGCCGTTCAGGCTGGCCCAGACGTTATTGACCTCGATGATGTCTTCCTTCATGCGGATGTAGCCGGTCGCCACATCGGGGGCGACGCATTCGCGGTAGAACTCCAGCAGGTTGCTGGTCAGTATCGGATTGCCGCTCTTCACGGCGAGTCGCTCGGCCAACACCCGGTGGCCGAAGAGGGTGCCGTTCTTGCGGAAGCGCACATCGTCGGGAAGCGAGAACACCGTCTCGAAGGCACCGGTCAGCCAGTCGCCGACCTTGCTCATCGCGTGCGCAAAGGCACCCAGCCCGATCGGCACGTTGGCCACCGCACGCGGCGGCTCGTTGCCGGTGCGATCGACGATGGTGACCGTCACCTTCGGCACCAGCAAAAGCGCCTGGAAGATGGCCAGGAAGAAGAGCCATTTCCACATCCCGTCGAGTCGTTCGCGTCCGCTCAGGGTGGCGATGACGACGACGATCGCCATGGTTCGCAGCAGGCCGAGGTAGTCGCCGCTACCCATGATCGCCGCGACGGCATTGAACATCGCCTCCAACTCGGCGACGTTCCAGTAGGCATAGACCTCGTACATATCGCTTTCCCCTGCCGCTTGTACCCGTCGTGACTAGCGGTTGAAGACCATCATCGACTGGAAGATGTTGGTCGGCATCCCGGCGTTCAGGCTTTGATGCAGCAGTTGCAGCGAACGGCTCAGTTCGACGACCTGCATGCCTTTCTGGTATTCGGCCCGCAGCATGTCGCGCGCCTCCTGCTCGATCTCGTTGAGCCGGAGCAGGATCTTCTCGGCCGCCGCGACGGCGTCGGGGCCGCTCTTGCCGGTTTCGTTCTGCAACGCGTTGCGCAGCGTCTTCGAGAGGTTCGTGAAGTAGGCGTAGGCCACATCGACGGCGATGAGCTGCGCATAGTCCTCGGTGATCCGGTCACCCCCTGGGATGCTGCTCGATACCGCGAGCATCTTCCAGACCGGCAGCGAGGAGGTACCGATCAGGGCGGTATCCAGGTTCATTGGTACAACGAACAGCATCGCCATTCCGGCATCGGCTTCATGACCCCGACCGCCGTCCACCATGGCCAGGCTGCACAGCTGTTCGAGCAACGAGCCGACACCCTGAACGCCGCCTTCGCTGCTCACCCGACGCGATTCAAGAGCAACTGCCCGCAACCTCCCAAGCTGCCCAGCGCTGCCTGGATCAACCCACCCAAGCAGGAGAACTCGCCGACGAAAACACATGACCCGTGCTCACTAAATTAATGTGCATCGGTGTCTCAAAGTCATTGACACGTTCCGGGTACGCAGCCTATGGCTATTGGCAACGCCGGATGGAAAGAGGCTCACACCGGGGATGCTGCGCTTGCGGTTCACCGCGGCTCGAAACGCCGCTGCGGTCCAGGCCGAAGAGTCTGGTGACCAACGCCTCGCGGCTCGTATCCGACAGTTCCAGTTCCGCGATGCGCGCCCGAAGGCCGCAAGCGAGATGGCTCTGGATCACGCCAGTGACTTGCTCGGGCACACCGACAAGCAGATTACGAAGGTCGTTTACCAACGTGTTGGTAAGCGCGTGCGGCCAACGAGGTAGCCTGGGTTGCGGAAATCGTTTCCGCAAGTTGCGGAAAATGCGAGATTTTCGTATGACGAAAAATAGCAACCACAAATACAAAACACAATCTTAATCAGCCGTTTACTGGCGGAGAGGGAGTCCGCTTTCCGCCAAACTCTCCATGTATCATTCAGTCTCACTGCGAAGACCATTTCCCTTTTACTACAAGGCTTTGACATCCAGTAACGGCTACTCATGGCGCTTGACGTCTCACCGCATCGCATGTACATTGGTTACTTTTAGGCATACTTCCCAACCAAGCGAGAGGCCAGTACAAATGAGTAATGAGCAAACGAATGAAGCCACGGCGAAACGCTCGCACGCCCCATTCCAGCTGCAACCGGTGAAACTGAAAACACTGGGTGAAGGCTGGCACAGGGACGGGGGCGGACTCTATCTCTTTGTACGAGGCGCTAGCCGTGGCTGGGTGTTTCGGTACACAGGCCCGGACGGCAAGCGGCGCAACATGGGCTTAGGTGGATTTCCTGCGGTCTCGCTGGCTACTGCGAGAAAGGCAGCGGCAAAGCTTCAGGAACAGGTCAAGAACCCTCTTGACGGCAAGGACCCCATAGCCGACAAGCAAGCCACGCGCTTGAGGGCGAGACTTGAGAAGGCCAAGCTGACGACGTTCGCACAAGCAGCAGCCGCATACATCAAGGCCAAGAGCCCCGAATGGTCAAACGTCAAGCATGTGCAGCAGTGGGAGAACACCCTCGCCACTTATGCCTTCCCTATCCTTGGGGAATTGCCGGTGGCGGCCGTTGATACCGCCCTGATCCAGAAAGTTCTGGCGCCGATCTGGACAGCAAAGACGGAAACCGCCAGCCGCGTACGGGGGCGCATAGAAAGCGTCCTCGACTGGGCAACAACAAGCGGCTACCGTCAAGGCGACAATCCGGCAAGGTGGCGAGGGCACCTGGAGAACTTGCTAGCTGCGCCCAAGAAGGTGCGGGCAGTCGAGCATCATGCAGCCCTGCCTTTCGCACAAATGGCCGGCTTCATCGCTGCGCTACGGCAACGCGAGGGCTTCGGAGCACGAGCGCTTGAGCTTGCCGTCCTGACCGCTGCCAGGTCAGGCGAGATTCGCGGCGCGACTTGGGATGAATTTGACCTACCTGGCGCATGCTGGACGATTCCTGCCGGGCGCATGAAGGCCAAGATCGAACACCGGGTGCCGCTATCAGGCGCCGCTATGGCACTGCTCAACACCCTGCCCCGCATCGCTGGCGCTGATCTAGTTTTCCCAAGCACCAAGGGAAGCCCCCTCTCAGATGCCACGCTCGGCGCAGTCATCAAGCGCATGGGGTATGACGTCACGGCGCATGGCTTCCGCTCGTCATTCAGGGACTGGGCCGGCGAAGTGGCAACGGGACACGCTCGCGAGACGATCGAGCATGCCCTCGCGCACCAGTTGAAGGACAAGGCGGAAGCTGCCTATGCTCGCGGGACCATGTTTGATAAGCGCCGGGCCTTAATGGAAGACTGGGCGAGATACTGCCAGAGAGGTGAGGAGCCAAAGGTCCTCGAACTTGTCAAATCCGCTTAATCAACGCAAGGCCCGGTATAGGGCCTTTTGCATCTATTTCTGGACATTCCAGACATAAGCTGCTGAGGACCATTAAAGCCGAGTAGAGCTATATACATACTTGCAAAGACTTCTAGTCGCGCTTCTGTTTCTATACTATAGAAGAAGAAACAGCATACACATTGCCATACTGCGAGTTGGCCAGGCCGACATTTTCAGCACGACGTCTTGCGCCCAAAGGAGCCTTGCCATAAAATGCTGCTTCTGGGATCAGAGACAGTCATCCCAGCGCTATCGTTACGGCATGCCATCACGAAGCGAAGCCAGCATCGAAACCACGCCCATAACAAAAACTAAAACCCGCGTGGGGTTTCGGGACCAACCCGGACTCCATGACAACCCAAGGAGTCCCGACATGCACAACACCCTGTTGCGCCTACCCGAAGTACTGGCGATTACCCGCCGATCTAAGGCACAAATCTACCGTGACGCCGCCAGCGGCACCTTCCCGAGGCCGGTGAAAATTGGGGCAAGGGCGTCCGCCTGGCGCTGTGTGGATGTCCAAGCTTGGCTTGACAACTTGGCCCCTGCCCATAAATGACAAATCCCCGCAGGGCGGGGATTTGTCAGCAGTCTCTTCGCGGGCTGCCCGGTTGCGTGCCTTTTCGCTAAGCGCTTATTGACACAGCCGTTATTTTACTGGCAATCCCCCGTCTGCGCAACCAAAAACTTGCTAGACATATCGAATGAATAATAATAAAAAGATTAATATCGACTCACTTGACCCGAATATCCCACTTCTGGGGAATTACTTTCAATTCACGGGCAAAACCACTTGGATGCCAACAACGGCACTCTGCTTGGCAGACATGCTCTTAGCCAATCACCCTCCTGAGTTTCGTACCGTGCTTGGGATTATTGGAGACAATACTGGAGAGACTCCCCAAGCGGGCTATAGCGCCCTTGGCCCGATGTACTTCGATTTCGACGGCGAAGATATCGAGGAGGCTATCAATGGCTTTCACGGTTTTCTAGCCAAGCTGCAGGGACTTTCGTTGAATCTCCATATGGTTCGACTGTTCGCAAGCGGGGTCAAGGGCTTCCACATCGAAATCCCCATGCAATGCTTCATGGGTCGAATTCCTGACGACGGCGTCTTGAACTTGGCCTACCTATATCGGGAGTGTGCGCATGCGCTGTATGTCGACACCCTGGATTTGCGCGTGTTCTCTGCGAGAAAAGGCCGCGCCTGGCGCGTGCCGAATCGGCGCCGAGAGAGTGGAACTTACAAGGTACCGCTGGCTGTTGGTCAGGCTTTGAACATGACTCCCGAAAGTTGCGCGGCGCTTGTGTCGGCACCAAGGCCTTTTCCGTCGCTGGTTACGCCTGAACTTTGCCCGGACCTTGCCCTGATCTACTCGAAGGCAAGGACCAAGATCGCCGGCAAGGCAACCCACAAGCGGAAAGTGTCCGATGTCGCCAAAAGTTTGAGAAGTAGATTTGGGTCCAAGATCCCCGGAGTAATGGCGGCACTTGGGCAAGGTCGATTTCCTGCACGAACGGGGTGGAACACGATATGCATACAGCTTGTGACCTTGGCGCATGCGCTGGACATTGACGAGGAAACGACCGTTACCCAGTACAGGGGCCTGATCAACTCTCATGAATCGGATGGCCGCCGTTACAACACGTCGGATGGCCGCCGTTACAACACGGCGGCCAAACGCGAGCGCGAGCTCCGTAGGCTGCACTCATACGTCGACGGAAATCCGACCTACGAGGTAAGCATAGGTGGCCTTCGGTCGATATTGCCCCAAGGATTGCCCTGCCCAGAGTGGAGGGGTCTGTGATGGAAACCATCTACGAAAAAACAGGCTTCCAACCACCAGCGCTTGGAGCCTATAGCCCTGCCACCTTCAAGGGTGAAACCGAGTCGAGACGTGATCTCGTCGCGGGCAGGCTCCCGAGAGGAAAAGTTGTCCTCCTAGCGGGCGCTGGTGATGTGGGCAAGTCCTTCCTGCTACTTCAGCTTCTCGAAGACATCAACGGCGGCGCATCACGGCATTCCTTTGGCGGGGAGATCGTCGGCAAAGACCAGCCCTGCATCGTCATTATGGGCGAGGACGATAGGTCTTCCGTTGATCTCCGTCTGAAGTCGATACGGGCAGGGTCCAACATAGAGCCCGCAACTCACGGAGCAATATACACAGCCCCAGATATTGGCTACATGGCCTTGGTCACCAAGCCGGCCTGGTCTGGTAGTGTTGAACCTACCGACGTGCTGCAGTGGCTTGAAACTCAAATTGAGGGGCTACGGGCCGAGTTCCCGGACCTTGGATTTGTTGCCATTGATACCTTTAGCTCTCTTCTACCTGTGGACGCCAATAATCCAGCGGAAGTGCAAAAGGCGCTTTCCTTGCTGACTTCCATTGCAGCCCGACACGATGTGTGCATCATCGTCACCCATCACCTGCGCAAGGACAACAACCCACGTTCAGATGTTGAGTCCTTGAGGGCTGGCATTCGAGGCTCCACAGCAGTGGTCGACGGAGTCCGGGCAGCCTATGTCATGCACAAGGCGAATCCCGACGATGCGGCCCGAATTCGCAAGGAACTTGAGCTCGACCATGATGGCGAGATTGTTATCCTGTCGTTGGTAAAGAACAACCTTGCCCTTCGCCGAGACCCGGTCACGTACGTGCGAATGCCCAACGGCGTATTGCATGATGTTTCAAGGCAGCTGGCGACGCGACCAAGCTTGGAAGAGTCACTCTTGCAAGTGGTCCGAGACGCCAACAAGGCGGAACGCAAGATCACCAAGACAGGCCCGAGTGGCTTGTTCGCCAGCAAATCCCCTGGCTGGCCTGGTGGGCTATATCGCAAGTCTCGGAGCGATCTGGAGGGGCTTGCTAACAAGCTGATCGAAGACGGGCGCTTAGTTCTGACATCTTCGTGCCTGTCTACCGCAGAAAATGGCCCTGCAACATGTCAATGACACGTTCCTGCCCATTCCCATTACCGCTAATCCTGCCCGTTCCCGAAACTCTGGTAACGAAAAATGGATTAATAAACAGGTAGTTCGAGCCGTTCCCGAGTTCCCGTTCCCAAGCGGGCGGGAACTCTTCAAGCCATTGATTATTAAGGCGTTCCCACAATTCCGTCCTGTATACACTACTAGGAATCTGGGAACGAATCCCCAGAGTTCCCCTTAGTGTATTGTGAAAGAGCCTTGCAATGAACCTGACCCCATCAGCCTCAGAACACCTTGCGACACCTCGCCGGCATGACCCAAACTTGGAGGGCTTGCCCCGCGTCCCGCGCACGAATGCCCTCGGGCTAGACCATGATCCGACAGCGGCCGCTTGCCAGGTCCTAGCGGCGCTGGCCGGCGACGGGATCTTGCCCATGGACGCCTTCAATACGTTGGCGGCACATAGCCGCGCCCTTCACGACGACCCCAACGAAGAAATACTCGATTCGCTTACGCGGCAATCAACGCTTTTGGAGGGCCTGTGGCTGCACTTTGCAGCGCGTGCCGCCACGGAACCCCGACAGAGCCACGCCACCGCACTATGCAAGGCTGCGCTGAGCTGTCAGCACGCCTTGCAAGGATGCCTAGGGGCGATCTGCCAACTAACCGAGAGAGTACGGAATGCCAAAGCGCTTGAGTGTTGAGGAACGGGCAAGACTCCGAACGCGAGCCACAGAGATGCAACTCTGGAACCGTGCGCTCGGCACGCAGCCCGGACCATTGACGGTAGACGGAAAGCGCCGGAGTGCCATGAGGGGCTACAAACACGGCATGCAAAGTCAGGGCGGTATCGCGATGCGGCGATGGTTAGCCGCTTTGACTCGCCTTCTTGCCGAATTGAAACCGCAATCATAGGGCGGGCGCCCTCAACGGGCTTGTTGATGCTGCTGTAATGACCGTGACGCCTGGTGCCGGCCGTTGGACTCCTATCCTTCGATAGCTGAACTCGGATTCGCCCGGGGAAACACCGCGGCCTCGTTCAGTGCCACCTGACCAAGCCCGCGATCCGGACACCAACAAGAGCTACCTGACGGCGCGACTCAGCATGCTGCGGATTTCGTTGTTGTTGGGAAGCACGAAATCATATGCGGCAACCACGTAGTTGCTACCGGGCTGGACGATTTTCATGTTTACGTAAACCGAGGAACCGCCCACGCCATAGCTGCCAAGAATCACGGCTTGCGCCTTGTTTACACGGGCCACTTCGGCGATTTCACGGGTAAGAACAAGCTCGCCCTCACCCTGCCGCATGTAGACGTTGCTGCCGAACTTCATTTCGACCATGCTGAATCCGCGCTGCGAGAAGCGAGCCGATATGTGCTCTGAAATCAGCCGGCCAAGAGTCGACGATTTATTCAGTGCATCGATGTTTACGACCGTCGCAATAATAAGCGGGCCACCACCTGCACCGCTGCCGAATTGAGATATCAAGGCGTCGGCGGCACCATAGTTGGTGGCCACGAACTCGCTCTTGGCGACCGTTTCATAGGTCGGTTCAGGAGCACGAGTGCCTTCCGTGGCACAACCGGTTAATAGGCTGGCAGTCGCCACGCCAGCCAGCAGAAATAGCTTGATCATCATTGCCCTCCCGTAACCGAGATGCTGTAGAGGGACGGCGGTTGCGGCGGCACATACAAATTGACGTCGCTGTCAGCAACATAATAGACGTTGGTGGCACGGCCGAGATATTGCGTCGCGTCACTGGCTGAGACCGTGACGATTACTTCGAGCTGTGGCGTCGAGCCGCTAGCCATCTCCGACGTCAACCAGCGGTGGGCATCGAAGGCGCCCACGGCAAGAACGCCGGCCGCACCGGGCGAGGCGCTCTCCCAAACACCTGACAATCCCCAAAGTCCGGCATAAATCACCGTCGCGCTATTGAACGTACCATCCGGCCGGCGGGGTGAGAAATTCACGACCTGGATGTCGAAGTCCACCTCGGTCGCGCCGGCCGGCTTTTTCGCTACGCTCAGACCGGCATTCACCAGCGACGTGATGAAGGCGGTGCGAAAAGCCTGCGCAAACGCCGACGGGTCGTTGGTCTGTCTTACGTAGACACGCTCACACTCACGCTGCGGCGCGAGACAACCCTTGCCCAACTTGAGCGAGTTGATCAGCGTGCCCGCGGCGTTGTCCGCGATGGCATTCCAGTGGAAACCCGCCTGCAACTTGTGCTGCTTACTGGTGGGGAAATTGGTCGCGATCGGTGCTTCGCTGTATTGAGTTGCACAGGCAGTCAACACCACGACTGCAGAGAGCGCTAGCGCTTTGGACGATGGACGTCGAATGCTGCCCGCCCCCGGATTCTTCGACTTGACCATGTTCCATTCACCTCCCCAAGTTGATGACATTTGCGCGAGCCCCGATATTACGTCATTCCAAATGCACAATGGCGATTTTTACCTGCGCCGGCGAGCAGCTACGCTGATGGTTCTAGCCACCAAGCGATCGAGTAGCGTTTTTTGCGGTATTCCCCCGACCCACTGGGAATTTGAAAAGTGCCGGATTGCGTGCAAATTTCTAAGGCACTTGGTGCGCCCCCTTTAGCTGAGCGATGCCAGAAAAGCACCCCCGTCTGGCGGGTGTAGAGTGCTGCCAAACGTCAAGGACGGCCGTCGTATCGGCACTATGCGGACGATGGCTTCAGGAGCGCGCGGAGGGTAGGAATTCGGGTGCGATGAAGGGCGCTATAGGCGTTACGCCGAATGGCCGCCAGAGTGGCCACATGAGGGCTTGACGGTCAAGGTATGATCATGCGGCTAGCGGTCGCAACGTACTGCTGGTTGCCTTGCAAACGAAGTGGGCTTAGCGGCACTTGACCGCACCAAACCACACCAGGAATACTTATAGGCATACATTTCTCGTTACAGGCCTACAACGCCCGCAGTTGCTAGGCGTTTGGCGGAGAGGGAGGGATTCGAACCCTCGGTAGGCTCACACCTACGCCTGATTTCGAGTCAGGTACATTCGGCCACTCTGCCACCTCTCCGACGGGGCGCAATGTTAGCACAAGAAGCGCCGCATGATGCGCCGGCGGCGATATTCTTCGCGCTGCCCGAAACGCGCTGTCAGCGCTCGCCAGGCGGCCTGCTCACGAAGCGCCGATGCGCTCCAGCCCCCCCATGTAGGGACGCAGGACAGCCGGGACGCTGACGCTGCCATCGGGGTGCTGGAAGTTTTCCATGATCGCCACCAGCGTCCGTCCGACGGCCAGGCCCGAACCGTTGAGGGTATGCACCAGTTCGGTCCGATTGCGCTCGTTGCGATAGCGTGCCTGCATGCGGCGGGCCTGGAAGGCGCCGAAGTTGGAACATGAAGAGATCTCGCGATAGGCGTTCTGCGCCGGCAACCAGACTTCCAGATCGTAGGTCTTGGTCGCCGAGAATCCCATGTCGCCGCTGCACAGGGTGACGCGCCGGTACGGCAGTTCGAGCATTTCGAGGATGGTTTCGGCGTGGCCGGTGAGTTCTTCGTGCGCCGCCAGCGAGGCTTCGGGAGCAACGATTTGCACCAGCTCGACCTTGTCGAACTGGTGCTGGCGGATCATGCCGCGCGTATCGCGACCGTAGGAACCGGCCTCGGAGCGAAAACACGGCGTATGGCAGACGAGTTTGAGCGGCAGCGCGTCGGCGGCGAGAATCTCGCCACGAACGATGTTCGTCACCGGCACTTCGGCGGTCGGGATCAGATACAGCGGCTCGGCGTCGGCGCGCATGATCTTGAACAGGTCTTCCTCGAATTTTGGCAGCTGTCCGGTACCGTGCAGGCTGGCGGCGTTGACCAGATACGGCGCGTACACCTCGGTATACCCATGCTCGACGGTATGCGTGTCGAGCATGAACTGGGCAAGCGCACGATGCAGGCGCGCCAGTTGCCCGCGCAGCAATGAAAAGCGCGTGCCGGCGATCTTCGCCGCGGTGGCGAAATCAAGCTCGCCGAGCGCTTCACCGAGATCGACGTGATCCTTGACGGCAAAGTCAAAGGCGCGCGGCGCGCCCCAGCTCCTGACTTCGACGTTGTCGGCTTCCGATTTGCCGATCGGCACGCTCTCGTCCGGCAGGTTGGGGAGCACGGCCAGGAAGGCGTCGAGTTCCTGGAGCAGTTCGCCGAGACGAAGCTCGTTGGCTTCCAGTTCGCTCTTCAGCGCCGCCACCTGGGCCATCACCGGCGCGGCGTCCTCGCCGCGGCCCTTGAGCATGCCGACCTGCTTGGAGAGGCTGTTGCGGCTGGCCTGCAGATCCTGGGTCCGGGTCTGCAGCGTCTTGCGCTCGCTTTCCAGATTCTGGAAAGTCGTCCTGTCGAGTACGAAACCGCGGGTTGCCAGGCGCTCGGCGAGGGCGTCGATGTCGCTGCGCAGGTGTTGGATGTCGAGCATGCTCAGTCCTCAGCTTGGCGATCGCGCTGCGCGCTTCCGCCCTCTTCCGCTGCTCGCGCAGGTCGCCGGAACGGCTGCGCGCGAGCGAAATGATGTTGTGGTCGGCCGCTAGGCCAGATCGGTGTCGTCTCTCTTTTCCTTCGCCCGGCGATCGAGCGCGCGCAACTGCGCAAGCTTTTCACCGATCCGGATTTCAAGCCCACGCTCGACCGGTCGGTACCACTCGACGACCGGCATGCCTTCCGGGAAATAGTTCTCGCCGGCGGCGTAGGCGTCGGCCTGGTCGTGCGCGTAGCGGTAGTCCTTGCCGTAGCCGAGCGTCTTCATCAGCCGCGTCGGCGCGTTGCGCAGGTGAACCGGTACCGGCCGCGAAGCGTCTGCGGCGATGAAACTCCGCGCCGCATTATACGCGAGGTAGGCGGCGTTTGACTTGGCGGCCATGGCCAGGTAGAGCACCGCTTCGGCAAGCGCCAGCTCGCCTTCCGGCGAGCCTAAGCGTTCGAAAGTCTCGGCGGCGTCGAGGGCGATGCGCGCCGCGCGCGGGTCGGCCAGGCCGATGTCTTCCCAGGCCATGCGCACGACGCGGCGCGCCAGGTAGCGCGGGTCGGCGCCACCGTCGAGCATGCGGCAGAACCAGTACAGCGCGGCGTCGGGAGACGAACCGCGCACCGCCTTGTGCAATGCCGAAATCTGCTCGTAGAAAGCGTCGCCACCCTTGTCGAAACGCCGCAGATTCTGGGCCATGGTGGTGTCGACGAAAGCGCCGTCGATCGTCGTCACGGCGGCCGTCGAGGCGGCGGTGGCGAGCTGTTCGAGGTGGTTGAGCAGGCGTCGCGCGTCGCCATCGGCGAGGCCGATCAGACGCGCGCGCGCGTCTTCGTCGAAACGGTGCTCGGGCAGAACCCGTGCCCGGGCGCGTTCGAGGAGCTGCCCGATCTCCTCGCTGGAGAGCGGCTGCAGCACGTAGACCGCGGCGCGTGAGAGGAGCGCCGAGTTGACCTCGAAGGACGGGTTCTCGGTCGTGGCACCGACAAAAGTCAGCAGCCCGCCTTCGACATAGGGCAGGAAAGCGTCCTGCTGTGCCTTGTTGAAGCGATGCACTTCATCGACGAAGAGAATCGTGCGCCGGCCGTTGTGCGCGCGCGTCAGCTCGGCGCGGGCGACGGCCTCGCGAATCTCCTTGACCCCCGAGAAGACCGCCGAGAGTGCGATGAAGTCGGCGTCGAAGGCGTCGGCCATCAGTCGCGCCAGCGTCGTCTTGCCGACCCCGGGCGGGCCCCAGAGGATCATGCTGTGCAATTGCCCGGAACGAAAGGCCATCTCCAGCGGCTTGCCGGCGGCCAGCAGATGCGCCTGTCCGATGACCTCGGACAGGCTGCGTGGACGCAGACGCTCGGCCAGCGGTGCGTCGGAACGCTTCTCGGCAAACAGGTCGTTCATTTCTCTTTTCACGTCGTTCACGGGCGTGCGTCGGCCTGCGGGCAACGCCCATGCCGACGACCGACGCATGCTAGCAGCTTTTCCGGATCGCGCTCGCGGCGCCCACGCGGCAGCTCGAAATCACTGATTTATTGAGGCCGTGAAATTGCGCACGGAAGCCATGGCGGGGCAGCGCTATCTTTCGTCCATCACTTCCAGAGCACGCACAGCAGGGACTCATCGGATGAGCGAACAGAAAACACGCAGCAAAGCAGACCGCCGCAAGCACGATATCGGTCCGCCCGGGAAAACGCCGGAACGCCGGCACAAGGCCGAGCGACGCTTGCCGGAACTCACGGACATGCCCTTCGAAGAGTTCGAGGCGGAACTGGCGGTGCTGGGCAAACAGGCTTCCTTGTTCTTACGTATTTCTTCCAGTGGGTGAAGTGACACCACGTCGCTGGTGTCATGCTCGGAATCGCGCGACACCTTGCTGCTGCGCTGTAGCAAGGGCATCGTGAGGGCCGCAACTGGCCCTCGCGCAAGATGAAAGCCGAGCATTTGACCGGGTGCAATGCCCGGTCTTTTTTTTGCCCGGATTTCGGGCAACGACATGTCGTCAGGAAACGGGCCGGTGGGCGTCGAAAACCGCTTCTTCGAGTTCGCTGAATGCTTCGCCCACGTAGAGACCCAGGCGCTCGAGGTTGGGCAGTTCGTCGCTGGCAATCAGGCCGAAGACGAGCTGGCCGGCGTAGCTGAAGAGGGTGATGTTGAGGAGATTTCCGGCCGGTAGCGTGCTGATCGGGTGCAATTCCTCCATGCGGGCGCCCTTGAGGTAGAGAAACTCGGGCGGCCCGGGAATATTGGAGACCAGCGTGTTGCCGATCGGCGGCAGCCGTTCGCTGAGCCTCAGCATCTCGGCGAGCTGTGCAACGACGCCGGTGATCAGCGTGTAGGACTCGATCGCGTCGGGTGCGACGCTGTCGATCATCGAGCGCACATTGCGCAGGGAAAAACCGATGTTGCGCAGGCGCACATAGGGGTCGTCGGTGGGCGCCGACAATTCGACCGGGATGATGCCGATCTTGTTGCCGGTGCCGTGTTCGCCGACCTTGCGCAGATTGACCGGCATCTGGATGGTGATCGGTCTGGCCAGCGCGACGCCTTCGTCGTGCAGATAGCGGTGCAAGGCGCCATCGAGACAGGTCAGTGCGACATGGTTCAGCGTCGACCGCGTCCGGGCACAGACCTCCTTGACGCGCACCATGGCGACGCTGGCCGTCGCAAACTGCCGACCTGCGGTCACCTGCCCGGTCAGCGGCGTGTTACCGTCGGCGACAAAAGGCAGAGAAATGGCGTTCTTGGTCAGCTTGGCGCCTTCCAGCGCGAGCATCGCGGCCAGGCGAGCGATTCCCAGCAGGCGCTGGCCGGCACCCGCGAGGTCGCCGAGCAGGGACTGCGTCACCTTCGCCTTGAGCCGATTCCGCTTGCTGTCGGCGGCCCCGTGGCGAACCGACCACAGCGGCCGCAGTTCAAGATCGCTCGCCGTCAAGGCCAGCGAATCGGCGGCCCAGCGCACCATCGTGACGCCATCGGCGCTGGCATGATGCATCTTGACGTAAATGGCAAAACGCCGTTCGCTCAGGCCGTCGATAAGGTGCACTTCCCATAGCGGTCGCGAACGGTCGAGCATCGGTTGATGCAGCTCGGAAACCAGCCGATAGAGTTCCGGCCGGCCATTGTGGCCGCGCCGCAGCCGGTGTTGGAAGAGGTGTTGATCGAGGTCGACGGCGTCGCTCTCCCGCCAGGTCGGCATGCCGGTAAGCGAGAAGTGGACGATGCGGTTGAACGGCGCCTGGACGTCGCTGCAGCTGAGCAGCTCCCGGTACAGATCCGAGACAAAGCTGGCCGGCGACCTGGCGGGCCGCTTGTAGATCATCAAGCCGCCGACATGTTTCGGGCTGGCCGCCGATTCGGCGACGAAGAAGGCGAGATCGAGCAATGACAGTTTGTTCATCGAGGCACTCTTCTTCCTTCGTGTGCTCTGCGCCGAGACACCAATGGGCGGCGGCCCCGATGGCCACCTTCGGCGCCTGCAAGCGGCAAGCATACAACATCGAACAGCCGCCACTTTAGAGGAAAACACCCAGGGATTTAGTGTGTGCCCTCTAGCGATCGTCGCTAGACTCGCTTTTGTCAGCTGCACTGGCAGTTGCAGGAAATTTCACGTCCAGTCGGACAAAGGAGAAACGAAATGAGCAAGAGACAGACGACATTGGTCGATCGCCCTGGCAACGAGCAATTTCTTGCCGGCGCTCAGGAATCGGTGCGCAAGTTGTGGCTGTGTGGCCTTGGCGCCTACTCGCTGGCCACCAGGACCAGCGCCCGGGCGTTTGCAACGCTGGTCGAGGAAGGCAAGGCCCTGCGCCCGAAAGCTCGTCGGCAGATCAAGCAAACCTCGGCTGAACTGGTGAGCACGGCCAACGAGAGCTTTGATCGTGGCGAACGGCTGTTCAGGGATCGCTTGCTGCAGCCACTGAATTTCATGGTTCTGGCCAGCAAGCGCGATGTCCAGCATCTCGCCGCCCGCCTTGGCCAGCTGACCACCGAGGTGCGCAAGCTGACCCGCAGCGATGACGCGCCAGCGGTGAACAAGAGCGTCGCAAAAACAAGCGCCAAGCCAGCCGTCAGGCCGGCGGCCGGGTCAGCGCCGGTCAGCGAAGACGCAGCGACCATGCTCGGCGCTTCCTGAGCACCAACGTCCGGCGGCTGCCCGCTGGGCCGGCAAGTCCTCGCATCGTCGCTGCGCAGCATTCAGGCAGCGCCGAAAGCGAAACGACGCCAGCTGCTACGCGGCTGGCGTCGCGCTACCCCTCGCGCACCTTCGCGGCCTCGGCGAGCAACCATTTGCGGAAGGCGCTGACCACCGTACGCTCGGCGACGGCTTCAGGAACGACCAGGTAATAGGCCTGCGCCGGGCGGATGACGATGTCGAAAGGCATGGCCAGGCGACCGGCAGCCACTTCGCCCTCAATCAGCTGTTTCGACGCCAGAGCAACGCCAACGCCGTCGATGGCCGCCGAGAGGAGCAGCCCAGGGTCGCTGATCTGGGTGCCGCCATCGGCATCGATGCCGGTAACGCCGGCCACCTGCAGCCACTGGTCCCAGGTCGCGAGGTCGTGCTGGTCAGTGCCCGAGTCGGCCTGGTTGTGGAGAAGATTGTGACGGCGCAGATCGGCCGGCACGTTCAGGGGCCGCATTCCTTTCAGCAGGAGCGGGCTGCAGACGGCCGTATACGCAGGCGCAAAGAGCCGGTCGACGCGGCAGCCGTCGTAGTGCCCACTACCGTAGCGGATAAAGGTCTCGGTCTTGTCGTCGCGGACATCGACGCGCGCGAGGCCCGAGACATGTGCTGCGTCGACGCTATCGATGGTGTCGAGCGAAGTGGCCATGCGCAGTCGGATCTCGGGATGCGTGGCAGTGAAATCGGGCAGACGCCGAATCAGCCAGCGCGCGGCGAAAGCCGGCGGCGAGGTCACCACCAGACGCCCACCGAAGACGACCTGGCGCGTGCTCTCGATGGCGGCAGCGAAACACTCCAGCCCCTCGCGCACCTTGGGGAGCATGACCCGACCTTCGCGCGTCAGTTCCAGGGCACGCGTCAGCCGCTTGAAGAGCGGAAAGTCCAGGTATTCCTCGAGGCCACGGATCTGGTGGCTGATCGCCGTTGGCGTCACCGAAAGCTCGGCAGCGGCGTCCTTGAAGCTGAGGTGGCGGGCAGCCGCTTCGAAAGCGCGCAGCGAACTTAGGGGCGGCAGACGGTAAGTCATATGAATGAGATATTCTCATGCATCGGCTGACATTTGATCGTTTGCCGGCACGGCGGCCAACAAATACAGTGACGGCGAACTCTCGGAGAACCGGGAACAACGCAAGGACAGAAGGAAACCCAAATGAAAACCGACCTCAACCATGACCGGATCGCAATGATCATCGAGCGCGCCCGCAGGGAACGTAGCATCGCCGCTGGCAGAGCGATTGCCACCGCCATGCACAAGGTGCTCGACTGGATGGAAAAAGGCAGCCCGAACACCCGGCAAGCAGAGAAGCAGCACGGATACCACCTGAGCAGCGAAGGCAGCCGCCCGAACACTTTCGACACCTCGGCCTTCGTTTGACCTTCGGCCACCGAGCAAGCAAGAGCACTGCTTACAGTGCTCTTGAAGCAGAACCCTCAGCACTTCGCGACAGTACAGGAACACAAGACAAAATGAAAACCCCCCTCAGCTACGAGCAGATGACCATGATCACGGAGCGTGCTCATCGCGAGCGCAACGCCGCGATTCGCGAACTCTTCACCACCTTCCCCGGCAAGGTGCTTGATTTCGCAGCCAGTGGCTTCGAGCGGTTTTTCCGGACCCTGCTGGTGGATGCCAAGAGCGGCCTCTGAAGCTGACCCAGCCGGCCACCTCTCCCCCCACGCGCCGCGCTCTCCCCTCGCCGACGAGGCTCGGGGAGAGTGCGGCGCGGTTGTAGTGCTGCAATCCTGATGCGACTTTCATCAGCGATCCAGACAGCAGCGCGAAGCGCGAAACCTGCCTGGTGGCAGGATTTCACCGGCTCCATAGCGCTACCCTCCTGGCAATGACGTGCGGGCCGTGACAGGAAGTGGCGCGTGACGTACGATCCCCCCGGATACAGCCAGCCGCCACGGACCCCAGGATGCCCAGAATCCAGATCGACCTCCCCGAGCATTTCGCCTACTCGACCGAGATGACACTCTATCTCAGCCACATGAACTATGCCGGGCACCTCGACAATGCCTTGCTGTTAGCGCTCGTTTCAGAGGCGCGCGCGCGGTTTTTCATGAGCCTGGGCTATACCGAGCTGAACGTCGAGGGCGTCGGCATCGTCATCGCCGACGCGGCAGTGCAGTACAGGTCCGAGGCCTTTCACGGCGAAGTGATGGTCGTCGACATGGCGGCCAGCGATTTTTCCGGCAAGGGCTGCGACCTGCCCTGGCGCATGCACGAGAAGCTCAGCCAGCGTGAAGTCGCGCGCGGCAAGACGGGCATCGTCTTCTTCGACTACGCAGCACGCAAAGTCGCGCCCGTACCGGCCAGCTTCCGCTCCCGCGCCGGCGGCTGAACGCCGCCGGCGCCCCAGCTCATCTATGCCGGGGCGTACTCGCGTACCAGGCGCTTCTGCAGATAGGCAATCTGTTTTAGCGCTTCCTTCAGGATCAGGCGATCCAGTTCATGCAGTTCGTCGGGATCGACGCGGTTGGAAATGGCGTCCGCCGCGCTGCTCGCCTGCCGTTGCAGGCGAAGACGCTGGATATGCTGAAAAGCGTCGATCAGCGCCGTCATGTCGAAGGCGCCAACACCGGTCTGTTCACCGGTCACGCGCAGCCGCTCGACGGTATTCGTATCCGGGATCTGCCGGGCCAGGGCGTAGACCCGTGCGGCGTCGACGAAGGGGCGGGAGCCGTGCTTCTTGAGGTCGATGGTGTGCGGGAACTCCTTGTCGAGATCGGTGCGAAATCCCTTCCACCAGTTCAGCGGCGACTCCCAGTTGAGCGTGTTCTCGACCATCGCGCGCAGGAAAATCGGGTAGCTGTGCGCACGCTCCAGAAGCCAGCTGCGCAGGTCGTCGGCCAGCGACTCCTGCCCATACAGGCCGCGCAGATCGAAGAAGATGCTCGCATTGAGCAAGGCTTCCGGTTGCGGGCTTTCCAGCCAGCCTGAAAACGCGGCTCGCCATTCGCTGGCAGAAAGACACCACTGCGGATTGCTGGCCATGATCTCGCCCTTGCACAGCGGAAAACCGCAGGCGTCGAGGGCCTCGTTCACGGCGCGGGCAAAAGGCAGGAAGGCGTTGCGCAGCCGCGCCGCGTGCTCGTCCGAGTCGGCGGCGAAGATCAGGCCATTGTCCTGGTCGGTGGCCAGGGTCTGCTCCAGCCGCCCTTCGGAACCGAACACCAGCCAGCACCACTGAACGTAGGGCAGCTCGAACTGGCCGGCGACCAGTTCGATGACCTGCAGGGTGAGCAGATCGTTGAGCGACGAGAGGCGGTTGCAGAGCGCGTCGGCGCTCACCCGCTCGGCGACCAGGCGGCCGACCAGCGCGCGGATCTCGGCAGCCAGGAGGACCAATGTCGGCAAATCGCGCGCGGCGAGGATCGCTTTGACGAGATCGGTGCTCTGCGCACCCGGCAGGGTATACAGATCGGTCTGCGAAACGACGTTGAAGTAGCTGCCATCCGCTTCGGTCAGCACGAGATGGCGCACGCCGCGCCGCACCATCACCACACTGGCCTGGTGCGCCGTACTGTTGGCCGGCATGGTAATCAGGCCGCTGGTCATCACCGCCGCGATCGGCGCCTGCAGGTCACAGGCTTCAATGGCCACACGGCGCACAACGTCGTGCAGGGTGATGATGCCCAGCGGTACCCGGCTGCCTTCGTCGACCACCACCACCGCATCGCCATGCGTTCTGTCGAGCAGTTGCAGCGTCTCGCGCACACTGGTCGATGGTCCGACCATCAACGGCAAGCCGCGCACCAGATGGCGCAGCCCGACATAGGGCGAGAAGGGGCTTACGCGTGCGCTGTGCTCAATATCGGAGTCGGGCATGGTAGGTTCTCTCACTGGCTTCGCGCGCCTGCCGCAGCGTCGTGATCCCCATGTCGGCGAGCAGGGGCAACATCTTCAGAAAGACTTCCCCGGTGACCATCGCATCGCCAAGCGCCGTATGACGTCCGAAAACCGAGACCCCGAGGCGCTCGGCGATAGCCTCCAGGCGGTGAGTATTCTGGTTGGGCTGCAGAACCGCCGAAAGCAGCAGGGTATCGAGGACAGGATGATCGAAGCGCAGGCCGGTCTGGCGCTCCTTCATCTGCAGGAAACGCATGTCGAAGGCGGCGTTGTGACCAACCAGAACGGTGTCCGCACAAAAAGCGTGGAAGGTCGGCAGGACGGTCGTGATCACCGGCTGTCCGCTGAGCAGTTCGCGGGTGATGCCGTGAACCTTCACTGATTGCTGCGACAGCGGGCGCTTCGGGTCAACCAGCTGATCGAAGTACTCGTGACGGAGCAAGCGACGATTGACGATGCGCGTCGCACCGATCTGGATGATCTCGTCGCCGGCGGAAGGCTCCAGGCCGGTCGTTTCGGTATCGAAAACGGTGTACGAGAGCTCGGCGAGCGGCCGATCGTCGAGCTCGTGGCTGCCTGCCGACCAGCGAAAGATATCGAAGTCGTAGAATTCCGGGCGTTCGCCTTCGGCCGCGGAAACGATCGTCTGCGGCCGGTCGCTGGGCGCCTCGGCCGCCGGTAGCATGGTGCGGAAGAAAGCCCGATGCGAGACGCGCTCGCGCTGAAACCAGATCTCGCCGTTGCAGCGTTCGATGACGTCAACGACGCTCAGTGGCGAGTTTTCGCCGCCGATGTTCATCGGGTCCTGCAGCCAGACCATCGCCGATTCATTGTTCAGGAAGGTACCCATCCAGTACAGATCGAGCTGTGCCAGGTGACCGCTGCGCTTCAGAGACAGGCGCACTTCGCGCACCTCGTACTCGTCCTGCAGACGCAGCGCCAGATAGCTCAGTGCTTGCAGAAGTCCGAAACTGTCGACGCGCAGCCAAAGGCCTTCATCGATATTCTCGGGCTTGACCGCCAGCTTGCGCTGCCCGCCGTTGCCGCGCTCGGCAATCCGCCGGGCAGCCACTTCGACGAGCTCGGCGCCCAGTATCTCCTCGAGCAGCCAGCGCTCGCGCAGATCGTTGGAGAAGGCTGCCGCCGCTTTCTCGAACTGGTCAGAAAGCGCCCTCGCCTCGTCGCGGATCACGCCGAGGAAGCGATCACGCTGCTGCGGCTGCATGTCCGAGAAGTCGGAAAGCATTTCGGACGCCGCGCGCAAGCTCCCCAACGGTCCGCGCCCGCCTTCGATCAGCGACTGGATCAGCGCATCGCGGCGTGCATGCCGCTCGTTGGTGCTCGTCACGTCGTCGAGAACGAGCACGAAACCGGTGATCGAAAGGCCGGCAACCTGCGCCCCGGGCTGCCCGTCACGGCCCAGCACCGGCGACATGTGGGCGCGCATCAAGCGGCCGGCGCGGGTGGCAGTGACGAACTGCGCCGAGCCGAGCAGCTTCTTGCGCTCGGCGCCCGACTCGTCGCGACTCGCCGACTGCAGGCGCTCCAGCGCATGCTCGAGCAGCGCCCGATCAAATACCGTATAGATTGAACGCCCGAGGCCCAGCAATTCGCCATGGCTGCCGTCGGATCCGGCAGAAAGTTCCTGCTTGGCGCGCTGGTTGTAGAGCAGCACGCGACCATCCAGGTTGCAGACCACGACGCTCTGGCTGAGATCGGCCATCAGTGCGGCGAGACGGCTGCGCTCCTCTTCAAGCGACGCGCGGGCTTCGCGCACGCGCTCGGCGACATCGTGCTCCAGCGCGTCGCGTGCGGCGAGCAGTTGGTTCGCCGCCTGCCCGAGGGCGCGCAGTTCGGGCGTCGCTGGCTCGGCCAGGCGCAGGCCGCTGTGGGCGGTCATTGCCGCCAGGTCCTCGGCCATGCGCAGTGGCGCGTTGACGTAGCGCGCATACGAGGCGGCGATGACCAGGTAAGCGCCGCCACTCGCCGCCAGCGTAAACATCACGAGGACAAAGATCCTGCCCTCGGTCGACCAGCCGCCGCCGCTCGCATCGGCCCCGGTGGCCCACACTACGGCTGCCGTCGCAACCACCACGACAAGCACAAACAGACCGGCACACGCCGCTGCCAGGTACAGCTTGCGCCTGGCCTGCACCTAGGTCTCCAGGAGCTTGCGCACCTCGGCGAGCAGCTCCTTGGTCGAGAAGGGCTTGGTCATGTAACCGTCGGCACCGAGTCCGAGACCCTTGCTGACTTCGGTGTCCCGCCCCTTGGCGGTCAACATCAGGATGCGCGTGGCGCTGAGCTCGGGGTCGGCGCGCAATGCCTGGCAGACGTCGAAGCCGTTCATCTTGGGCATCATCACGTCGAGCAGGACGAGATCAGGTTTTTCGGCGCGCACCCTGGCCAGCGCTTCTTCCCCATCGCCGGCCACCAGCACCTCGAAACCCTCCCGGCGCAGCAGGAACTCGATCGAAATGACAATGTTTTGCTCGTCGTCGGCAATCAGTATCTTCTTGCTCATCAACACTCCGCTCATGAATGAAAACGCTAAACGAACTACGCGGCTGGCGACGCATCCGCTGGCGGCTGCGCCGGCGCAAATGGCAGGGTGAAACGAAATGTCGCGCCCTCGCCGGGGACGCTCTCGACCCACAACTGGCCACCGAAGTGTTCGACGATGCGCCGGCTGATCGGCAGCCCAAGACCCGTGCCGGACGGCTTGGCGGTCATCGTATCGCCTACCTGGCGGAACTTTTCGAAAACCAGTTGCTGATCTTCCGGGCGAATCCCGGGACCGTTGTCGGCAACGCTGACTTCCAGGCCATCGTCCCGCCGACTCAAGGTGACGCGAATGCGACCACTACCCGGCGTCAGGAACTTCACCGCATTGGAGAGCAGATTCAGCATGACCTGAATCAAGCGATCCCGATCGGCGAGAATCAGCGGTAGATTATCGGGCAGATCGACCTCGACGTGCGCCTCTTTCTCGCGCACCAGCTGGCTGGTGGCAGCGATCGACTGTTCGACGACTTCTTTCAGGTCGAGCTCGCAGCCGTTCCAGTCGGCTCTGCCGGACTCGATTTTCGCGAGATCGAGGGTCTGGTTGATCAAGCGTGTCAAACGCTCGGCCTCGCTGACGATCAAGCCAAGAAAACGCTCGCGGTCGGCAAGGTGCATCTTCGGATCGTCGCGCAGCAGCTCCGAAAAAGCGCGGATCGACGTCAGCGGTGTGCGTAGCTCGTGCGTCACCGAGGACATGATGTCGTCCTTGACGCGATCGAGCTCCTGGAGGCGCTCGTTGGCCTCCTGCAGTTCCAGCGTCGCTGCGGTCAGCTCGCGTGACTTGCGCTCGAGTTCGCGGCTGTAGGTGCGCAGCTGCGACGCTTCGTCGAGGATGTGCATCACTTCCTCGATGCTCAGCGGCTCCTCCTTGGCCACCGAGGCGACCATCACCCGCGCCGAAGCGCTACCGATCGCTCCGGCGAGCAGGGATTCGGCGAACTGCACCAGCTTGGCATCGGCCTCCGGCGTCGAGTTGCCGTCGCGTCCATGACGGCGGGCGAAAGCGGCAAACGCCGCCTGCGCGCGCGTCGGGCCAAGGAAGCGCCCGACCAGTTCCTGCAGGTCGCTGACCTGCGCCCGCCCGCGCCAGAGTATCGCCCCGCCCTGCCCGGGATCCGACAGCGCGTCGACGAACAGGGTCGCCTGCGTCGCCTCGGCAACCATGGGCGGGCGCAGCAGCGACACCCCGACGTAGGCGCCGATATTGGCAAGGAAGCTCCAGAACAGGCAGTGCGAAATCTCGTCGATGCCGGTCAGACCGAACAGTTGCTGCGGCCGCAGGAGGTCGACCCCGAAAAATCCCTGGGCGAGAAAATCACCGGGAAGCCAGCCGGATTTTGCGAACGACGGCAGCAGCAGGGTGTAGGCCCAGACCGCAAAGCCGGCGCTCAGACCGGCCAGCGCGCCACCACGCGTTCCGCCGCGCCAGTACATGCCGCCGATCAGCGCCGGCGCAAACTGCGCCACGGCCGAGAAACTGATCAGGCCGATGGCGACCAGCGCGTAGGCCTCGCCCGCCAGCCGAAAGTAGAGGTAACCAAGGAGCAGGATGACGACGATGGCGCCGCGCCGGATACCGAGCAGCAGCCCGGAGAGGTCCTTCGACTCGGCGAGCGCGGCACGCTTGTGGCGCAGCAGCATGGGCATCACCAGGTCGTTGCAGACCATCGTCGACAAGGCAATGGTCTCGACGATGACCATGCCGGTGGCCGACGACAAACCCCCGATGAAGACCAGTAGCGTCAGACCCTCCTGGCGCTGTGACATCGGCAAGGTCAGAACGAAGGTATCGGCATCGACGCCCTGCCCGGCGAAATGCAGCTGCCCGCCGACGGCGATCGGCAGGACGAAAACGTTGATCAACAGCAGGTACAGCGGGAACATCCACGCCGCCCGCTTCAGGTGTGCCTCGTTGACGTTCTCGACGACGGCCACCTGAAACTGTCGCGGCAGGAAGAGAATGGCCAGCCCGGACAGGACGATCAGCGAAAACCAGCCCGTATAGCCTGCCCCCGAGGGAATGGCCGTCAGCAAACGGCGCAGCTCGTCGTGGGCCTCGACGTGATCGAAGATGTCCCCGAAGCCGTTGTAGATGCCGTAAGTGACGAACACGCCGACGGCCATGAAGGCGACCAGCTTGACCACCGATTCCAGCGCAATCGCCGCGACCATTCCTTCGTGACGTTCGGTGGCGTCGAGATGCCGGGTCCCGAAGACGATGGTGAACGCGGCCAGGATCAAGGCAATGTAGAAGCTGATGTCCGCGCCCACCGACATCGTCGCGCTGCGATGTGGCATGACGATTTCCGGATAGCTGAGCAGCAGGCTGACGGTATTGGAAACCGCCTTGAGTTGCAGCGAGATGTACGGAATGATGCCGACGACGGCGATGATCGTCACCAGACCGCCGAGGCCGTGGCTCTTGCCGTAGCGCGAGGAAATGAAGTCGGCAATCGACGTGATGCGGTTGGCCTTGACGATGCGAATCATCTTCAGCAGCACGATCCAGCCGAGCGCCATGACCAGCGTCGGACCGAGGTAGACCGGCAGGAAGCCGATTCCCGACACGGCAGCGCGACCGACGCTGCCGTAGAAGGTCCAGGTGGTGCAGTAAACGGCCATCGACAGGGCGTAGATGGTCGGACTGGCAATGATCGAACGCCCCTGATCGGCGCGCTTGTCGCCCCACCACGCCACCGCGAAAAGCAGCCCGAGATAGAGCAGCGCGACGGCGATGACTACGGGGGGTTCAAGCATGGCCGCCAGCTACTTGAGGCGACGTTCGACGGCCCAGGCCATCAGGGCAATGACGAAGGCCCACGCGATAAAGATATAGACATAAAGGAGGGGAATGTTGAACACCTCCGTGGGCCGGTCGAACACCGCCAGCAGCGGATAATTGAACAGGACGCAGCCGGCCAGGAAGGCCGCTATCAGTCGATCACCCGCCAGGATTCTTCGCTGCATGCCACCCTCCCGCGTAGAAAGCACTTGGCGCCATCCGGGACACAGGTCCCCGAGCCCCGCCGTGCGTCATCGTCGATTGACGATCTGCAACGGCTATACTGCCCGCCGTCCCCCCTTTGCCGAGGAAACTGCCGCCATGATCCGCCCCGCTCTCGACTGGCAGCCCCGCGCCGCCAGCAAGGCCTACTCCGATATTCGCTACGATTTTGCCGAAGGCATTGCCCGCATTGTCATCAATCGGCCCGAGCGACGCAATGCCTTTCGACCGGAAACCGTTGCCCAGCTGATCGACGCCACCCACCAGGCGCAGTTCGATCCCGAGGTCGGGGTGATCGTCCTCTGCGGTGCCGGACACGAGGCTTTCTGCTCGGGCGGTGACCAGACAGTGCGCGGCGACGATGGCGGCTACCACGACGAGGCGGGCATGCCGCATCTCAACGTCCTCGACCTGCAGATGCAGATTCGCCGTTGCCCGAAACCGGTGGTGGCGATGGTCGCCGGCTACGCCATCGGCGGCGGGCACGTCCTGCACCTGGTCTGCGACCTGACGATTGCCGCCGACAACGCCCGTTTCGGGCAGACCGGCCCGCGCGTCGGCAGCTTCGACGCCGGTCTCGGTGCCGGCCTCATGGCCCGCACCATCGGCATGAAGAGGGCCAAGGAAATCTGGCTGCTCTGCCGCCAGTACGACGCCGCCGCGGCGCTGGCCATGGGTCTGGTGAATATCGTCGTGCCGCTGCCCGAAGTCGAGGAGGAAACCGTGCGCTGGTGTCGCGACATGCTGCGCCTGTCACCCATGGCGCTGCGCATGATCAAGGCCGGCTTCAACGCCGACACCGACGGCCTGGCCGGAATCCAGGAACTCGCCGGCAATGCCACCGGCCTCTTCTACATGACCGAGGAAGGCCAGGAAGGACGCAACGCCTGGCTCGAGAAACGGCCGCCGGATTTCTCGAAATATCGACGCCGCCCGTAGGCTGGAGGGAGCGCGAAGTGCGCGTGCAGCGCCTGCGCCTGGTCACTGCCTCCTTCGCTCGATGAACATCACTGCCGCCGCGATCCATCCCTACCGCCTGCCCTTGCGCGCCAGCTGGCTGACCGCGACCGGCGGCTTCGGCAAGCGCCAAGGCTGGCTTCTGCGCCTCGATGGCGAGAGTGGCGCGAGGGGTTACGGCGATTGTGCGCCGCTACCGGGGAAGCCAGCGGAAACGCCCGTGCACGCCAGGTCGCGACTCGGCGCGCAGGCGCGACGTCTGATCGGCATGTCGCCAGAAGACGCTCTGCAACTCATCAGCACTGACTTCGGCGATCCGGGCGACGCTCCGGCGGCACGACTGGCGGTCGAAACCGCGCTTCTCGATCTCGCCGCGCAGGCCGCCGGACGGTCACTTGCCGCCGGCCTGCGCGCCAATCAGCCAGGACTTGGGCAGCCCCCGTTGCCGACCGACGTGGCGGTGAATGCCGCCCTGGGCAGCCTCGCCTGGCTTGCCGACGAGAGCGTACGCACCGCCTGTGCTGCGGGCTTCCGGGTCCTCAAACTCAAGCTCGGCGTGGCTTCGATCGACGACGAAATCGCACGCCTGCGACGCGTCGCGGCGCTGCTGCCGCCCGGCGTTCAATTGCGACTCGACGCCAACTGCGCCTGGAACCTTGCTGCCGCCGAAAGCTTCCTGCACGCCTGCGCTGACCTGCCGATCGAGATGCTCGAAGAGCCGCTGGCCCAGCCAACGCTACAGCAGTTGCACCGCCTGCAGGCGCAAACGAAGATCGCCATCGGGATCGACGAATCGGCGTCGCTGTTCGACGCCGAGCGCCTCATGGACGCAAGGCCGGTGCGCCGGCTGGTGATCAAGCCGACGCGCTGCGGCGGCCTGTTAGCCGCCCTTGCGCTGGCCCAGCGGGCGCTCGGCGCCGGCCTCGAGTGCGTGACCACCAGCAGCATCGAAAGCGCCTGCGGCGTCATCGCAACGGCCCATCTGGCCGCCGCGATCGACAATCGGCTGGCGCACGGGCTGGCGACCTCGACGTGGCTGGCCGCCGACACCGGCCCGCCGCCGGCAGTCGTCAACGGTCGCCTGCTCTTGCCGTCCACGGCCGGCCTGGGCTTCGCGCCCCATCGGGGAATCGTGTTTTCGCCGCTCGCGCGGCGGGCGCCGGGGTGAGGCTGTGTCCGGCGTCCGCCGGCCACCCGTGCCGGCGCCAGGCGTCAGCCGGTCACGCCGCTGCTGGCGATGCGCTGGCGGAACTGGCGCAACTTGGCCTTCAACTGTCCGGCGTTCCCCGCTCCCATGCGCAGGAGGATTTTCTGGCCCGCCGGACGCGCCTCGAGCGACGGGTCGGCGTACTCGTAGCGGACCCAGGGGCGCGGCGTCTCGCCCGCGCCCTTGACGTCGACCAGCGTCAGCGGAATCGGCTTGAGCAGGTCGGGAGTCGCCAGCAACTGGTCGATGACCTCGATCAGCCGGTTGTTGAAGTATTTCCCCGGATAACCCAGCTCTTCGTACGCCTGTTGCAGCATCGGGTACATGCGTACGTACAAAGCCACCGCAGCGTCGGTATCGACCGCCGACGCAAAACGGACGAAAGCGGTGTAACGATCGCGGTTGTCGTCGGCGATGTAGGTCGCCCCGTCACGCTCGACGACCTGAAAGCGCCCCGGTGCAGGGAGCACGGGCCACAGGCGTGAAGCAGCATGGCCACGCGCAAGGTTATCGACCGTCGCCACGACGCGCCGCGGAAAACCACTCGCCTCGACAAAAGACAACAACTGCTCGCGGCCAAGCAGTCCCACCAACGCGTCGCTCACTTCGCTGCCGTCGGTCAAGGGTGGCAAAGGCTGCGCAACCGGCGGCACGACCGCTTCGATAGGGTGGTGAACGGGCGCCGGCCCGGGCGCCGCCGGCTCGAGCACGCTGGTATTTGCTGCCCTGAGCGGAACCGGTTCTGCGCCCTGCTTTTCCTGCCGCTCCTGCCACCACAGATAAGCGCTTCCGGCGACGACCAGAACGACCACTCCGGCGATCAGCGAACGTGACAAATCATTCATCGAGACCTCTCTCCATTGCAATTGAGCCAATTCATGACGGTTCGTACCACTGTGATTTTACGCGCCCGCTGCGGGTCGCGGTGCAGGCCGCTCCGCGCGCTTGCGCGACGCCATCGGAGCGGAACAGATGCATGACCTGGGCGGGAAAATCAAACGCCAACAGCTCACCGATGGCGATGTCGTCGCGCGGGCTCTTGGCGAGCAGCGGCGTGCTGGCGCCGGGCAGATCGAGATAGACGTGGCTGAGTTCGCCAAGGCGCTCGACGTGGCTGACCCGCGCGCGCTGCGGCCCCTGCCCGAGCACCACATGCTCGGGCCGGATACCCAGGGTCACCGGCTCGCCGGGGGTCAGGCCCTGCGACGACAGCCGCGCTGCGCAGAGCATGCCACTCGCGTCGGCAACGACCTGCTCGTCGCCCAGCGACTTCACCCTGGCGTCGACAAAGTTCATCGCCGGCGAGCCGATGAAGCCGGCAACGAAACGATTGGCCGGATGGTGGTAGAGGTCCAGTGGCGGACCCGCCTGCGCCACGCTCGGCGCACCCCTGCGACCAGCCAGAGGCTGCAGGAGGACAATGCGATCGGCCAGCGTCATCGCCTCGACCTGGTCGTGCGTCACATAGACCATGCTCGCCGAGCCCAGCGCACGGTGCAGCCGGGCGATCTCGAGGCGCGTGTGCACGCGTAGTGCGGCGTCGAGATTGGACAAGGGCTCGTCGAACAGAAAAACCTTCGGCTGGCGGACGATGGCGCGAGCGATCGCCACCCGCTGCCGCTGGCCACCCGACAACTCCCTCGGCCGGCGCTGCAGCAGGCTGTCGAGTTGCAGAATGCGCACGGCGTCGGCGATGCGCCGCTCGATCTCGTCGGACGGCAGCTTGCGGTGTTGCAGACCGAAAGCCATGTTCTGATGGACGCTCATGTGCGGGTACAAGGCGTAGCTCTGGAAGACCATCGCCACGTTGCGCCGTGCCGGCGGCAGGTGATTGACCAGCACGCCGTCGATCTCGATCTCGCCTGCGCTGGGGTCTTCCAGGCCGGCGAGCAGACGCAGCAGCGTCGACTTGCCGCAACCCGAAGGGCCGACGAAGACGCAGAACTCGCCTGGCGAGATGCTCAGGTCGATGTCGTTCAACACCGGCGTGTTGCCGAAGTCCTTGCTGACACCGCGCAGTTCGATGCGGCTCATCGCCTCGTCCCTCGTCGCCAGCTCATGACCCTCACCCCTTCACTGCCCCGGCCGAGAGGCCGGCGACGATGCGCCGCTGAAAGACCACCACCAGCGCCACCAGCGGCAGCGTGACGATCACCGACGCGGCCATGATCTTGCCCCAGGGCAACTCGAAGCCGCTCGCCGTGCTGATCAGCGCGATCGCCACCGGCACCGTGCGTGCCTCGGTCGACAGCGTGAAAGTCAGCGCAAAGAGAAATTCGTTCCACGCAGCGATGAAGGCGAGCAGTCCGGTGGCCACCATCGCCGGCCAGAGCAGCGGCATGAAGACCCGGAAAACCAGTGTCAGCACGCCGACGCCGTCCATCGCCGCAGCCTCTTCGAGCTCTTTGGGCAACTGGCGCATGAAGGTTACCAGCACCCAGACGGTGAACGGCAGGGTCAGCACCAGGTCGGCGACGACCAGCGCGCCGAGCGTGTCGTACATGGCCAAGGCGCGCACCAACTCGAACATTCCCGACAGTACCGCCACCTGCGGCAACATCGACGCCGAAAGGATGAGCATCAACAGCAGCCCGCGACCGCGAAACTCGACCCGCCCGAACGCCCACGCGGCCATCAGGCTGAGGACCAGCGACAGCGTCACGACGCTGCCGGCAACGAGCAGCGAGTTGAGCAGGTTCTGCGCAAACGGCTGCTCGGTGAAAACGCCGCTGTAGTTGGCAAAGGTCGGCGCCTCGGGCCACAGCGTCGGAGAGAAGAGCGCGCTGCCCTGCTTGAACGAGGTCGACAGCGCGTAGAGCAGCGGAAAGATCGAGACGAAGATGAACAGCAGCGAGGCGGCCCAGTAGACGATTGGACCGCAGGGAAAGCGACGCCGGCCCGGCGCTGCACGGCGCTGCGAGGTCCTCGCTGACCCCTCCGCTGCGTTCACTGCACTCATCGCGCCGCCCGCTCGACCGTCTTGCCCAGCAAGCCCATGGCGACGATGCTGAGCAGCGCGATCATGAAGAACAGGCAGGTCGCGGCGGCCGAGCCGTAGCCGACCAGGCCGAAATCGATCAACTGCTCGCGCACGAAGACCGACATGCTCTGCGTATCGCGGCTGTTGGAAGTCATGACGTAGATCAGGTCGAAGACACGCAGCGCGTCGAGGGTGCGGAAAATCATCGCCACCAGCAGGCCGGGCATGATCAGCGGCAGCGTGATGCGGCGGAAGACCTGCCAGCGCGGCACGCCGTCCACCCGCGCCGCTTCGTAGCAGTCCACCGGTACCATCTGCAGCGCCGCCAGAATCAGCAGCGCCATGTAGGGGGTGGCCTTCCAGACGTCGACCAGCACGACGCTGAACAGCGACAGCTGCGGGTCGGCGGTCCACGCCAGCGGCACGGCGATCACGCCAAGCGCCAGAAGGTGATGGTTCACGATGCCGAACTGGTCGTGCAGCATCCAGCTCCACATCTTCGCCGAGACCACCGTCGGTATCGCCCAGGGCACCAGCAGCGCCGCACGCAGGAGCGTACGCAGGCGCGAAGGCTGGTTGAGCAGCAACGCGACGCCCAGTCCAAGCAGCGTTTCGAGCGCGACCGAAAGAGCGGTGAACAGCAGGGTGTTGCCGACCGCCTGCCACCAGTCCGGGCTGGCCAACAGGCCGTACTCGCCGACGTAGTTTTCCAGACCGATGAACGCGTAGTCGCCAAGGCTCGACAAGTCGCTGTCGGTCACGCTGAACCAGATCGTGCGCAGCAGCGGCCAGCCGCCGACCGCAGCCAGAACGACCAGCATCGGTGCCGCCATCCACCAGGCATGGCGCACGCGCTGCGCGGCGAGCCCGCCGCGCGGGCGCATGCCGCGACGCGGCAGGTCGGCAATTACCGCCACTTGCCGCGCCGGCTGAGCCGCTGCAACGCCTGTTCGAGCCGGGCCAGCGCCTGCTCGGGCGTCGCCTTGCCCGACAGGGTGTCGTGGACGGCGTTCCAGAACTGGTGGCTGACCTGGTTGTAGCGCACGCCGGTAACCGTGGTCGGGCGTGCAACGGCGCTGGTGAACGCCCCCAACAGCTCACCCATGAACGGGTTGGCCTGCAGGATCTCGCCATCCTGGTAGAGCGCGGTGATCGTCGGGTTGAACGAGCCACGTAGCGCACGATCCTTCTGCACCGCGGCGCTGGTCATGTACAGCACCAGATCAGCCGCCGCGGCGGGATGCCGCGAGTATTTGGAGACAGCCAGCGATTCGCCGCCGAGCGTCGCCGCGTGCCGTCCAGCGCCAGCGCCCTTCGGCAACACCGCCACGCCGACCCGGCCGCGGATGACGCTGCCCTCGGCCTGCGCCAGCGCCCAGGCGTACGGCCAGTTGCGCATGAACACCGCGTTGCCGGCCTGGAAGACGCCGCGCGACTCCTCTTCGGCGTAGTTGAGCACCGCCGTCGGCGAGATGCTGCCGACCCACGCCGACGCCGTCTTCAGCGCCAGCGCAGCGCGCGGGTTGTCGATGCCGATCTTGCCACTCGCTTCGACGATGCTGCCGCCGTCGTGGCTGGCCACCCACTCCAGCGCATTGCAGGTCAGGCCTTCGTAAGCGCGGCCCTGCCAGACGTAGCCCCACATGCGCTCGTTGCCGGCCGTGCGCTCGCCATCCTGGATCGCGCGGGCGCTGGCCGTCAGATCCTCCCAGGTCACAGGCACCTGCCGCCCGTATTTGTGCAGCAGGTCGCTGCGGTAGAAGAGCAGACCGGCGTTGGCAAACCAGGGCATCGCCAGCAGCTGGCCGTGGCGGGTGTTGTTGGCGACGAAGCCGGGAAAGTGCTGCGTCTCGACGCCTTTGGCGTAGGGCCGCAGGTCGAGCAGATGCCTGCCCAGCAGCCCCGGCCAGATGACGTCGACCTGCAGGACATCGATCCTGTCGGAACGCGCGGCGAGTAACTGCTGATACAGCGCCAGCCGCTCGCTGGCGTCGTTGGGCGGCGTGACGATCTTCAGCGTGTGGCCGGTCTTCCTGGCCCACGCGTCGGCTGCGCCTTTGCAAAGTTCCAGTTCCTGGCCCACACCCGAGCAGGCGATGCTGATCGTGGCAGCATCCGCGGCCGGCATGGCGTGAAGGCTGCCGAGCAAGGCCATGGCGACGAAAAACAGGCTGCGGACAGGGCGGCTACTGGGGAGTCGCATGCGATGTCTCCGGTATTGACGGGCGCCGGTGCGCGAGGCAGCGATCAGGCAATCGCCTGTCGCCAGTTTGCGAGCATTGTAGCCGATGCGCCCAAGGGCTCGAACGATGGCCTGCCGCCCGGCACGTTAGAATGCGCTGCCTGAACAACCCCGGAAGGAAGAAATGAAAGTCGATTGGCTGGAGACACTGCTCACCCGTGTGGTCGGAAACGACGCAACCCTGCTGCTGGTTCTGCAGGTGTTTCTGGTCGTTCTCGGCGTGGTGGTGGCGAACTTCATCCTGCGCCGAGTGCTTGCCCGCCTGGAGGCTCGCACACAGCAGACCTCGACCCCCTGGGACAACGCCCTGGTCTCGGCGGCGCGCCAGCCTCTCACGGTCGTCGCCTGGGTGCTCGGCCTGTCCTTTGCCGCGCGCATCGTCGAGAAGGGGACCGATGCGACCGTCTTCGAGATCATCGACCCGCTGCGGGTCATCGGCGTAATCGCCTGCATCGCCTGGTTTCTCGTGCGCTTCATCGGCAATGTCCAGGAGGCCATAATCGCCCAGCGTCTGGCACGGGGCGAGTCGATCGACCGTACCACCGTCGACGCGATCGGCAAGCTGCTGCGCATATCGGTGCTCATCACCGCCGCGCTCGTCGGCCTGCAAAGTCTGGGATTCTCGATTTCCGGTGTCCTTGCCTTCGGCGGCATCGGCGGCATTGCCGTCGGCTTTGCGGCCAAGGATTTGCTCGCCAACTTCTTCGGCGGCCTGATGGTGTACCTCGATCGCCCCTTTGCCGTCGGCGACTGGATCCGCTCACCGGACAAGGACATCGAAGGTACCGTCGAAGAGATCGGCTGGCGTCTGACCCGCATCCGCACCTTCGACAAGCGCCCGCTTTACGTGCCGAACGGCATCTTCGCGCAGATTGCCGTGGAAAATCCGTCGCGCATGAGCAATCGCCGCATCAGGGAAACCGTGGGCGTGCGCTACGACGACGTCGCCAAGGTCGCCGCCATCACCGCCGACATCAAGGCCATGTTGCGCAGCCACCCGGAGATCGATCAGCAGCAGACGATGATCGTCAACCTCGAGCAGTTCTCGGCGAGCTCTCTGGACATCCTCGTCTACACCTTCACCAGGACGACGGTGTGGGTCGAATTCCACGAGATCAAGCAGGACGTGATGCTGAAGATCGCCGAGATCGTCGCCCGCCACGGTGCCGAGATCGCCTTCCCGACACGTACCCTGCATGTCACCAGCGGCCACGACCGCGCGCCGTCGGAACGCTAGTGTAATGCGGCATTCTTGATGAGGCTTTTGGCGACAGCTGAAAGCAGGGCGAAAATCATGCCCCAGACACCTTCATTGCGAGGCGGCGAAGCCGACGCGGCAATCCAGAGGTTTTGCGCTTCGCGTGGTCGATGCGGCGGAAGATAGTAAGAGGGTGGAACTGGATTGCCGCGTCGGCTGCGCCGCCTCGCAATGACGAGCGGGCTGGCGTGTTGCCGCCTTCCCGACGAGACTTTCAGCAAGCCCGACGGCAGCGCGCGACCCCTGTGGTGGCTGGGATGTATATGTTTTACTCTGCGTGCAACACCACACCAGCTCGCGAAACGATCGACCGGCAAGCAACGCCCGCCCAACGCCCGGACGCAGGAACGGGGGCTTGCGCCCCCGTTCCTTCCGTTGCTCGTGGTCAGTTCTTCAATAGACGTCGTGCTGGGTGTTGAAGACGTTGAACTTGCCGGTCGGCGTGATCAGCTCCGGGTCCTTGATCACCGCTTTCAGCTTACGCGTCTTGTCATCGACGACGACCAGTGCCGACTTCTTGTCCTTGGCACTCCAGACCGAGAACCAGACCTCGTCGCCGGCCACGTTGTACTCGGGTTGAACGATGCGCCTGGCGCCATCGTCGCCAAGGTCGGCCCAGTCACCGATCGGCAGGATTTCAAAGCCCTTGTCCAGGTTCTTGATGTCGAAGACGGCAACCGACTGGCTGATCTTGGCTTCCGGATTGAGCGGTGTATCGACCCACAGGTTGGTCGATTTTGGATGCGTCTTGATGAACAATGAACCGCTCCCCTGACCCGTAAGCGTTTGCACGACCTTCCACGCCTGCGCCTTGTGCTTGACCGGATCGGTGCCGATCAGGGTGATAGACTCGTCGCCGAGATCGCTGGTCGCCCATACCGGACCAAACTTCGGATGGACGAAATTGGCGCCGCGTCCAGGGTGCGGGATCTTGCCGACGTCGACCAGCGCCGCCAGCTTGTCTTCCTTGGTGTCGACCACGGCGATCTTGTTCGAGGCGTTGGCAGCGACCATGAAATAGCGGCCCGTCGAATCGAAGCCCCCGTCATGCAGGAAACGTGCGGCGTCGATGATCGTCATCTTCAGATTCTTGAGGTCCGAGTAGTTGACGGCCATGATCTTGCCGGTTTCCTTGGCATTGACAATGAACTCGGGCTTGTAGTGCGAACCGACGATCGACGCCACGCGCGGCTCGGGATGGTATTCCTGCGTATCGACCGTCGAACCGCGTGTCGATACGATCTTCAGCGGGTTCAGCGTGTCACCGTCCATGATCACGAACTGCGGCGGCCAGTAGGTGCCGGCGATCGCGTACTTGTCCTCGTAACCCTTGTACTTCGACGTCTCGACCGAGCGCGCCTCGAGACCGACCTTGATCTCGGCGACGTTGGTCGGCTCGGGCATCCACAGGTCGATCAGGTTGATGCGCGCATCGCGACCGATCACGTACAGGTAGCGCCCCGACTTCGACATCCGCGAAATGTGTACGGCGTAGCCGGTCGGCAGAATCTTGACGATCTTCTTGGTCTTGCCGTCGATCAGGGCGATCTTCCCGGCGTCACGCAGCGTCACCGAGAAGAGGTTGTCCAGGTCCAGCTTGTTCATCTTCTTCGTCGGGCGCTGCTCGGGCGGGACGTTGACCTTCAGCGACGCCATCATCTCCTTCATTCCCCATTCCGGCGGCACCGGCGGCTCCTGCTGGACGTAGCGGGCCATCATGTCGACTTCGGCCTCGGTCAGTTCCCCGGAAGTGCCCCAGTTCGGCATCCCGCCGGGCGAACCGTAGGTGATGAAAACCTTGAGGTATTCCGTTCCCTTGTCCAGCGTCGTGTCGGTAGTCAGCGGCTTTCCGGTGGCCCCCTTGCGCAACACGCCGTGGCAACCGGCGCAACGCTGGAAGTAAATGTTCTTGGCTTTGTCAAACTCCTCCTTGGTCATTGGAGGCGCTTTCGGGTTGATGTTCTGGTGCATTTCTGCCTGACCGACTGGCGAAGAGCCGGACGCCTGGTACTTCTGTTCCTCCTGTGACACGTTCTTCTTGGCGGTCTCCTGGGCAAACGCGCTACCCACCGCCAGGGGCAACGTCGCCGCAATCAACACTGCGGCCGTACGCAATCCACGATAGTTGGTCATTTCTTAAGATCCTCCTTTTGAGCCGTGCAGCCGACAAAACGCCAAGCCGCGGAGACGTTTTACGCCCGGCCTGCCGAATAGTGGTTGACTCTAGTCAACTATTCGCAATTCTGCCGCGCGTCACGACCGCCAGAAGCTCGAACCTGGGGACCTTCGCCGGCGCCAAGCTCGGCGCCGGCGGCCGGAGCGGCGCAGACAGTGTCTGCACTCGCCGGAAACCTTGATGCCCAGGAACGGAGAGCGAAGCTATCGGCCCAGCGCAGTCATTGAAGTGACCTGGCTGTCGCCCATCCGCGTCGTTTGCAAGACGCGCATTTACACGCTTCCTTGATGCTGTATAGAATCCGCCAACCTCGCGCGAAAAGCCTGCTCCGGGAGTGCTTCGACGATGTCGCATGACACCAGGTCACGAATCCGGCGGTCGATTCATATGGAGCAGGGGGTTTTCCGATAAACGGGTTAAACTCGGCCGACGAAACCGATGGCAGATCTCACGAGCCCTGCCATGGCGGCGTTTGACGCACACGCAGTGACGTTCCACACGCCGTCGTTTCATTCCCGACTTGCCGCGCCTGGCCAGTGCGGATGGATCAGCTTCAATCTTGGGCCACTGTAAATTAGCTCTTCCACACCACAAGGAGGCTCGGCAAATGAAAAAGATGCTTGCAGCGGTATTGGCCCTATCCGTCTTGACGCCTGTATTGGCTCAAGACCGGCAGTTCTTGCCGAAACCCGAAGTCGAAGCGCTTGCCACCGACAAGAAATGGATTCACATCCGCGTGATGGATCAAGACAAGGTCGTCTGGGACATCCGCAGTGGCGGCGCGTTCTATGGCAACAACCTGAGCAAGAACAACAGCGACAGTGGCACCTGGTTAGTGAACGACCAAGGCCAGTTGTGTGTGAAGTGGCGAGGCCGATCCCAGGATCGATGTGTTGCGATATTGGCCGCGGGTGAGAACTTCAAGATGGTTGACGCCAATGACTTGCAGGGGACCTACGCCGAACTGACCGTCGAATAGCGGGAAATCCATGCCTGATCGCTGCCGGAAGCAGCGGTCGACACTGAAGGCCTGCAAGCTGCGCTTGCAGTGCCCTTCGCGCCGGGCTTTCTCACCACCCGTCACGGCGAGCGTCGATGCGCCACCCATCGCGGCTACTCGAGAATCAACATGCCCCCGAGCGCAAACATCGTCATGCCGACCAGCGAGTCGAGAATGCGCCACGAGACGGGTTTCGCGAACAGCGGGGCCAGAAAACGCGCTCCGTAACCGAGGGCAAAGAACCAGACGAAGCTCGCCCCAACCGCTCCCGTACCAAACAGCCACCTTCCTTCTTCCCTTTGACTGGCGAGAGAGCCGAGAAGGATCACGGTATCCAGATAGACGTGCGGGTTCAGGAAGGTAAAGCCGAGACAGCTCGCCAGGGCAACGCCGAGCGGTGCTGCGCTCCCGGCGTCGACGATGAGCTGTTCCGCTTTTAGCGCGCGCCGGGCCGATGCCAGTGCGTAAACGAACAGGAACGCCGCTCCGCCGTAGCGAGCAAGGCTGAGAAAGGTGGGCTGGGCCTGGATCAACGCCCCCAACCCGGCAACGCCGGCGGCGATCAGCAGCGCGTCGGCGCTGGCGCAGACGAGCACCAGCGGCAGGACGTGTTCGCGACGGACGCCCTGGCGAAGCACATAGGAGTTCTGCGCCCCTATGGCGACGATGAGCACGGCGCCGGAAAGGAATCCGGCGATCAGATCAGCGGGCATGATGGGTCGGTGAATGGGTCGGTGAAGTGGGCAAGGCGGTCAGCTTAGGCTGCGCCACAACACGACACCAGTTAAAGTTCATTATCATTCATTAGAATTGCTAATCCATGAAGATCGACAACGCCCAGTTGGCTGCCTTCGCCGAAGCCATCCGCGAAGGCAGTTTCGACCTCGCCGCGCGGAAGTTGAACGTGACGCCGTCGGCGATCAGCCAGCGCGTCAAGTTGCTGGAAGAGCGCATCGGGCAGGTACTCATCCAGCGCTCCACGCCCTGCCAGGCGACTGCTGCCGGACGCCCTCTGCTACGCTACGCGGAAGAACTCGCCCTGCTCGAAGCCGAGGCTCTCACCGCACTGGGGGTGCTCGATGCCGAAGGCGGCGCTGCGTCCGGCGTGCGTATTCCGATGGTGATCAACGCCGATTCCCTGGATAGCTGGTTCCTCGACGTCTTCGATGATCTCGCCGCCAGTGCGGCCATTACGCTCGACCTGCGCGTCGAGGATCAGGATCACTCGCTGCTCCTGCTGCGCAAAGGCGCCGTTATGGCCGGGGTCAGTGCCAGCCCGAAAGCGGTTCAGGGCTGCCGGGTCGAACCGCTCGGCGTGATGCGCTATCTGGCCCTGGCGTCGCCGCCCTATGTCGAGCGCTACTTCGCCGCCGGGGTCGACGCCGAAACGCTGAATGCGGCCCCGATGCTGATGTTCAACAAGAAGGATGGCCTGCAGCAGCTTTTTCTGGCCCGCCTGATCGGTGACGCCGTGATCAAGCCGCCGACTCACTACCTGCCGACCACGCGATCGTTTGCTGAGGCAGTACGGCGCGGAATGACCTGGGGAATGATCCCCGAACAGCTGGCCGAGACGCAGCTCAAGGCGGGCCAGCTCATTGAGCTCGCGCCGCAGCATTGCCTGGACGTTCCACTTTTCTGGCATCGCTGGCGGATAGCCTCGTCAGCGCTCGACTCTCTCAGCCAACTGGTGCATGGGGCGGCAGGAAAGGCCCTGCGCGCTCAGACAGTCGTCTAAGCTAGGGTTGCACGCCGTGTGGAAGCCATGAATTCCAGGCACGACGACCGTTTCAAACTACTTAAATGGCGCACCGTGAGCATGGTCATGAAGGCGACGCCAGGCAAGCATCAGAGCGCGTCGACGATGGCCAGGCCAACGTCACTGGTACTCGCGGCGCCACCCATGTCCGGCGTAAGTGGGCCGTCGACGAGTACTCTCTCGATGGCGCGGAGAATGGCATCGTGCGCGGCGCCATGGGCGGCGTCGCCCTGCCCCAGGAAGTCGAGCATCATCGCCCCGGACCAGATCATGCCAATCGGGTTGGCGATGTTGCGTCCGTAGATGTCCGGCGCCGAACCGTGCACGGGTTCGAACAGCGAGGGGAAGTCGCGCTCGGGATTGAGGTTCGCCGACGGCGCGATGCCGATGGTGCCGGCGCAGGCGGGGCCGAGATCGGAGAGAATGTCACCGAAAAGGTTGGACGCCACGACCACGTCAAAACGCTCCGGGCTGAGCACAAAACGCGCGCAGAGGATGTCGATGTGGTACTTGTCGCAGCGCACCTCCGGGTAGCTCGCCGCCATCGCCTCGACCCGTTCGTCCCAGTACGGCATGCTGATCGCCATGCCGTTCGACTTGGTGGCGGAAGTCAGGTGCTTCTTCGGGCGCCGCTGCGCGAGATCGAAGGCATACTTGAGGATGCGGTCCACTCCCTTGCGGGTAAAGATCGATTCCTGCACGACGGTTTCCCGTTCCGTACCTTCGAACATCCGCCCGCCGACCGCCGAGTACTCGCCTTCGGTGTTTTCACGAACGACGTAAAAGTCGATGTCGCCGACCTTGCGGTTGGCCAGGGGACAGGGAACGCCGGGCATCAGCCGGACCGGGCGCAAATTCACGTACTGGTCGAAACCGCGCCTGAACTTGAGCAGCGAGCCCCACAGCGAGATGTGGTCGGGCACCTTGTCGGGCCAGCCGGCGGCGCCGAAGTAGAGGGCGTCGAAGCCCTTGAGTTGCTCGAACCAGTCGGCCGGCATCATCTCGCCGTGCTGCAGGTAGTAGTCGCAGTTCGCCCAGTCGATCGTCGTGAACTGCAGGTCGAGGTCAAACCTGTCGGCGGCCGCGGCGAGCACGCGCAGGCCTTCGGGCATGACTTCCCTGCCGATGCCGTCGCCGGCGATGACGGCGATTCTGTGGGTGCTCATGCTGCCCTCCGTGTTTGTTGGCCCTTGCTCGCGAGCACTCCCACCGTTCAGGACGGGAGCAGGAAATTACCATAGCCGACGGCGATCGGCTTGTCGGGATCCGCCTGATAGGCGGTGACGCGGATATTGGCCACGCGGCTGCCCAGCTTGACCATCTGCATTGTCGCCCGGGTGTCCTGCAGCTTGCCGCTGCGCAGGTAGTCGATGGTGAAATCGACCGTCTTGGGAATGGCCTCCGAATCCCGGTGCCAGAGCAGGAACAGGATCGCCGCACATTCCATGAAACCGGCGGTCGCACCACCGTGCAAGGCGGGCAGCCAGGGGTTTCCCACCAGCCGATCGTCGCCCGGGAGAACACAGGTCAGGCGCTCGCCTTTGACTTCCATGCGCACGCGCAGGAAAACGGCGAAGGGGATAGCCTGGATCAGGCGATCCCAGTCGTCATTTTCGCGCGCAGCGCGAACTGCATCGGACAGTTTCATTCCGTTTCCCTTGCCGCCATGGGTGTCGCGCCGCCGGTGAACATGTAGATGCCGACGCCAGTGGCTATCGCCGCGCCAGGGTCATCGTGATACACGCTGCCCCTGACGAAGGCGACATTGGCGGTGAGCTTGTGACAATCGCCGACGCAAAGAATGTCCTGCCCGGCAGTGGAGCGCTGCAGATGCTCGATACGCAGATCGAGGGTGGCGAAGCCGCGTCGCTCGCTGAGCCGGCGATGGACCGCGTAGCCGAAAGTGGTGTCGACCAGCGCGGCGATCGCGCCGACGTGCAGGGCACCGCTTTCCGGATCGCCAATCAGCTCGGGCCGGTAAGGAAGGCGCAGGATGCAGCCGCGCTCGGTCAGTTCGCCGAAGCGCAGGTCGAGCTCCCGGTTATAGGGAAGGAAGCTGAGTTTCTTCTGCCACTGCTCAAGGGTTTGATCGCTTGTCGCGTCCATCAGGGTGGGACCCTCGGAAAGAAGGGAAAACTTGCGGCAGAGCCCGGCACGGACAGTGTTACCGGCGCCGAGGGTAGCGGTGGCATCATTTTACGATGCCCAGGAACACGGCCAGGCAACGCTCGGTCGCCAGCATCGCATCGGCGTCGATTCGCCCGAATGCCTCTCCCAGCTTGTCTCGCCTCACCGTCATGAACTTGTCCCCCATCACCTGAGAAGGCTTTTGCAAACCGTTGCCTTCGCTTGGCTGAACCGTGATCCGCAGCAGCGGTGCAGCAAGGCTACTCTGCCGAGAACGCTGCGGAGTAGCGGTCATACCATTGACGTGGATTCAGGACTTTCCAGCTTCGCTCATCGCCCTTGAGTTCGATGCCCACACCGAGTATTCCATAGCTCGCATAGAGGCCGCCGCGCATCTTCTCTTCTCGCAGGCGCAGATTGGCGAGCACGAGCAGCTTCTCGCCGCTGATCCGGGCATTGCTGAGCACAATGGCCTTGTCGTTGAGGTGAACTTCACTGTGCCCGCTGACGTCGCGGATGGTCAGCAATTCATTCAGCCACTGCTGCTCCTTCGTTTGCTTGACGAAGAGATGCACCAGCAGACCGCTGTCCCGCAGGCGCAGGCTGATCTGCGCGTCCAGTTTCAGTGGCCGCTTCCAGGTCATGCGGCCGCGGTCGATGTCGATCTGTCCCCACCACAAGTTGTCGTGCGCGCTCCCTTCGCTCTCCAGCGAGCCGTTATCGATGCGCAGCTGTGTGCCCGCCGCATCGAAGCTCATCTTCTCCAGATTCCCTTCACTGAGACGGGTACTGATGCGCAGGTCGCCCTTGATCGTCTGCTCCTTGACGTGCACCTCGACGCCACTGGCCTGCATCTCCAGCTTGGCGCTACCGGTGACGCCGCTCAGCCTGAAGTCTGCGGCCAGCGTCGCTTTTCCGGCACCAATCGAGACACCGCCCTCTTTCGGCAGATAAGTGTTGTAGATCGAAATGTCGGGTATTTCCGCAGACCCGAGCGTTATCACCGTCTCCAGATCACGCAGCCCGTGTACTGAATCGAAGCGTTTGCCGACGGTCGTGATGCGAAAATCACGCCCCTTCACGTACGGCACCTGGTCGTCGATCCTGCGCAGCCCGAAGCGCTTCAGAAATCCCTCCATCCTGGCCTCGGGCGCTCCCCGATCACCCTGTATTGCGGCCTTCAACACGCCGCTGCCACTGGCCTCGAAATCGAGAAAGCGGCTGACCAGATGGTCCGACTCGGCGTTGAGATTGCTGCCCGGGGCGACCTTTCCTTCGCTGAGCCGCAGTTCGGCGGTCATGCGCGCATCGCCAGAAAATGCCAGCCCCTGGTCGCCGTGAAGAAAGCTGTTGAGAAAAGCGATATTTGCCACCGACCCTTCGAGTTTCACCACCCCGCTGAGCGGGGCCAAGCGGGCCATCTTGGCCGATAGCGGGCTTGATTTGAAGCGTGCCTCGGTGACGGTGATGCGGGTCTGTAGCGGCGCGCCCCCGCCCGCTGCCGCCTCTGCCGTCGCTGCCTGCATCTGCACGCTGCTCCCCGAGAGGTCCAGGAGACCGCCCGCCGGATCAGCCTTCCTGATCACCAGATCGACGGCCAGCTGTCCGACGACCGGCTCCATGAACAGCACGCCGGCAATGTTCTCGCCGGCCAGATTGACACGTCCCGACAGTTTCCGACCGGCGTAGTCGAGGCGGCCACTCGAACGGGCCGTACCCGACCCCAGACTGAATGGCGGTTGGCCCGGAAAGTAGCTGTTCAGCAGCGCGACATCGGGCATCAGCGCGTCCTGCCAGGTGAGCACGGCGGTCGGCTCGATGCGCCTTGTGCGACCATCCGGTGGCGGGCTTGTCGCGGTCAGCTGCAGACCCTTTCCTCGCAAGAAAACCGCGCCCCCTTTCAGCTGCCGTATCTGCATCTCCCGCAACGCCATATCGATGCGCATCTCCTCCGCACCGGCCCGCGTCCGAATCCCGGCCGATACGCCACCGGCACCGCTTGCCTCGAAGCCGGAAAACCGGCTGACAAGCCGATCCGACTCGACCGTCACGCTGCTGGGGGACGCCAGCTGCCCGTCGTTCAGGAGAAGGTCCGCTTGCAGGCGGCCGCCACCACCGAACTCGAGGGCGTGACGCTGGGCGAGGAAAGCGTTGAGGAAATCGATATTCGCCACCGTTCCCTCCAGCTTGACTTCGCCGCTGAGCGGCGGCTGTCCGGAATATTGCCTGAGCTCGTCGAGCGACAAGGCCGATACCAGTTGCGCGCGCACGAGCTTGAGCTCGGTCTGCAAAGCGGCCGGGCCCGCCGCGCCGGCAGTGCCTTGCTCGGATGCCTGCATCCTGATCCGGGTACCGGAAAGATCCAGGAGCCGGTTCTTGAAATCGGCCTGTTTGATCGTCAGATCGACAGCCAGCGTACCGACTACTGACTTATCGAAGACGATTCCTGAGATTTTCTCCCCGGCCAGCTCGAAGCTGCCGAAAACCTGCTGCTGGGCATAGGTGAGCTGTCCGTTCAGCCGCGCCTTCCCCGACGTCAGTCGGAAAGGGAGTCCGCCGGGAAGATAGCTGTTCAAGAGCGCGATATCGGGCATCACGGCTTCCCGCCACTGCATGGACACCGACGCTTCGCCCGGCCTCTCGCTCAGATTCACGGGAGCCGCGGTCAAGCCGAGGTGAAAGCCCTCGGCGTGCAGAAAAAGCTGCTTTTGCGGAAGCCTGCGCATCGCCACATCGCGCAAGTCCACCTGCAGCCGCGTCTGCCCGGTACCTTGCTCAACCCGGACATCTCCGTGCACCCTGCCCGCCCCCTGGACAAGGTGGCGCTCGCCGGCACCGGACGCGAGGCGCTCATCCAGAACGAGCGTCAAATCCGGTGATTCGATGGACAGTTCGCTGCCCTCCATCAAGGTGCCGTGTTCGATGCGCAGGCTTGCCTGAAGGCGACCGCTGCCATCCAGCTGTAGCCATTGGCTGCTGCTGAGATAGGCGTCGATGAAGCCAAACGATGTCAGATCGCCGGTCACGCCGATGCGCCCCGAAACGAACCTGGCCGCTCCGGCTCCCGGGTTGTCCCCGGGGACAAACCCATCAACGCCAATGTCGACATCGCCCTGCAGATCGGATGCGAGCAACTCGGAAGCGCGCAGAAGTTTGCCGGACTCCAGCTGAACCCGCCCACGCGCCATGGCCAGGGGCCCATCGAGGCGGTAAGTGAAATCATCGATCCGCAGCCTTGCCTGGCCGCTGAAGTGGTAGCCATTGACTTCGAGTTCCTGGATTTGTGCCATCTCCGCATTGCTCACCGCAATGCTCCAGCCAGACCATTCACTGGCCGCTTCGGCTGCTGGCGGGGTCAGCGTCTGCGCCGCCGCGTCCGGCTGCGACATCGTGCTTGCTGGTCGTGTCGGGAGCGGCGGCGTGGCATCCGCTTGCGCCGCCACAGAGGCACTCGGCAGCTCACCGGCAGTTGCAGGCGTTGAAGCAGGGTCCGTAGCTGGCGCAGGGGCAAGCCGATCGCGCACCCCCGCCGTCATATTGTCAACTTGGACGCCTTGCAGCCGAAATGTCCTGGCGAAGAGACTGCCCAGCGCCAGGCGGGCCTCACCGTAATCCATGGAGAGCCACCATTGCTGCTGCGCTGTCTGACCGCGCAGCGTCAACCCCGTGACCCGTAGATGACCCGGCACGAGGGTCCATGCGGATACCCATTCAATGCTCAAGCGATCGGGGTCGCGGCTAAGCATCTGCGGCAGGAAACGGCCATTGAGCAGCAGGTTCCCCGCTAACAGATAGGCAATTTCGAGCACCGCGACGAAGGCGAACGCCTTAATCAGCCAGTTTCGTAATTCTGGGTTACCGCGAACCATCGCCTGCTCCATCCTCTGCTCAGTAAGAACGCGCTCCAAGGGCCGCGCGAAACCCGCCCGGCAGACGACTTCGCTCAGGTGCATCCGCGCACCACTGCTTCAGGCTTTGCCGCAATCCTGTCTACGGCACTTGAACGGCGTCACGGTTCCGCAAAGAAACAACGCCTCGACCTATCGGTTTTCGCTGGGCATCATCCTCGTTGGCTACCTGTTCAACGCCTATGCCTATCTCCTTATCTGACCATGGAGCGCAAGATGATCATCAAGATTCTTGGATCAGGCTGCAGGAAGTGCAGCGCCCTGACGGAAAACACACAGACGGCACTCGCCAAGCTCGGCCTGTCGGCGGAGGTGGTGAAAGTGACCGACTTCGCGCAGATCGCTGCGCATGGCGTGATGTCGACGCCGGCGCTGGCGATAGGCGACAAGGTCGTCTCCGTCGGCAAGGTACTGTCCGCCGCCGAAGTGGAAAAGATCCTGCAGACGTAAAGGGCAATTTGCCCTGCGCCGGGGATGGCCAGCGCCTACACTGACTCGGGTAAGCGAGAAGAAACAAGCCGCCAGGAAGCGCTTCAAGAAATGTCTATGGATACAGCTCCCGTCGGCCGCATCGAGGCCGCGCAAGGACCGGTCATCGACGTTCGCTGCAAGTACCTGCCACCGATCGGTCAGGCCCTTGACGTGAGCAATGGCGGCGGGCGCTATGTGCTCGTCGTCTACCAGCACCTGGAACCGACGCTGATACGCGCCATCGCCCTGCATGCCGTCGCCGGCCTGTACCGCGGCATGCCGGTCCTCGACCGCGGCGCGCCGCTGCATGTGCCGGTCGATCCCGGCTGCCTCGGTCGCGTTCTCAACGTCTTTGGCGAAGCACTCGATGGCGGGGCTGCGCTGCCCGAGCATGACTTCCGCAACGTGCTCGCGGCACCGCCGGCCCTGGCCGACACCCTGCCGCCGACGCAGATCCTCGAAACCGGCATCAAGGTCATCGACCTGCTGTGCCCGTTCGTGCGCGGTGGCAAGACCGGCCTCTTCGGCGGCGCCGGGGTCGGCAAGACCGTGCTGATGATGGAGTTCATGCACGCCGTCAGTACCGCGATGCACGGCGTCTCCGTCTTTGCCGGCGTTGGCGAGCGTATGCGTGAAGGGCACGAGATGTGGCATGAAATGCAGGATGCCGGAGTGCTGCAGCGGGCGCTGCTGGTCTACGGGCAAATGGACGAATCCCCGGGCGTGCGTTTCCACGTTGGCTACACGGCCCTGACCTACGCCGAATACCTGCGCGACACCCTGGCCAACGAGGTGCTGTTCCTGATGGACAATATTTTCCGCTTCGTCCAGGCGGGCAGCGAAATCTCCGGCCTGCTCGGGCGAATGCCGGCGACGGTGGGCTACCAGCCAACGCTGTTGACCGAGGTGGCATCGCTGCAGGAACGCATCGTGTCGACCCGCAAGGGGTCGATCACGGCGGTGCAGGCGGTCTATGTGCCGGCCGACGACATGTCCGATCCGGCAGTGGCCACTGTGCTTGGCCACCTCGACAGCACCGTCATCCTGTCGCGGCAGCAGGCCGCCAAGGGCATCTACCCGGCAGTCGACCCCTTGCGCTCGGGCAGTCGGATGATGGACCACCGCGTTCTTGGCGAGCGCCACTACCAGACGGCTCGCGCAGTACGCGAGCATCTGGCGCGTTACCACGAACTGGAGGACATCATCGCCATGCTCGGTATCGAAGAACTCTCACAGGAGAACCGCCGCATCGTCGAGCGGGCGCGCCGACTGCAGCGCTATCTGACACAACCCTTCAGCGTCGTTGCCGAGCACACTGGAATTCCCGGCGCGCGCGTCCCCCTGCAACAGACGATCGCCGATTGCCAGGCGATCATTGACGGCCGCTACGACAGCCTCGCCGAGAATGATTGCTATATGCGCGGCGCGATGCCAACATGAACAGCTTCGCCCTGCACCTGCACGACAGCCATGGCGCTGACCGCTTCGACGATGTCGTGCAGTTCATTGCCGCCGACGGCAGCGGCAGCTTCGGCGTCCTGGCCGGGCATGCGCGCATGCTTGCCGTGCTGCGCTATGGGCTGGCGCGCTTCGTCGATAGTGCCGGCCACTGGCGTTTTATCGCGCTGCCGGGTGGCGTGCTGGCCTTTGCCGAAAACCGGCTGACGCTGGCGACGGTTCATTACTTCCTCGGCGACGAACGAGCCGCCATCTGCCAGCAACTGGCGGATGAACTGGCGCGCGTCGATTCCGACGTGCATACCTCACGCGCCACCTTGACCGAGATCGAACACGCATTGGTACGCCGTCTCGGCGACCTGTCCGGCCGTATGCAGAAGGAGGCGGGCGCATGAGCAATCGGCAAAAGCTGCTCGACGACACCACCACGGATGTACGGCGACTGAAGGAACGCGAGCGGGCGCCGGCGACCTGGGCCGGTATCGCCTTCTACGGTGGCACCGTCGGACTGCTGTTCGTCGTGCCCATCGTCGGCGGCGCCTACCTCGGCCGCTGGCTGGATTCCCTGGCATCCGGCTACTCGGTACGCTGGACGGTGAGCCTGATCGTTCTTGGCATCGCGCTCGGCGCGTACAACGCCTATCGCTTCATGAAGGGTCGCTCATGAACGCTGGCGAATTGGGCGGCGGCGTCCTGTTCCATCTCGGGCCATTGGCGATCACCGATACGGTGGTCACTACCTGGGGCGTCATGCTCTGCCTGGCAGGCGTGGCCCTGTTGCTTCGCTACCGGCTGGCGCCACTGCCGACGCGCCGGCAGACGATTGCCGAGGGCATTGTCGTGGTGATCGAGCGCGCCATCGGGGAAGTCGTGCCAGCCGACGCGGTGCGCCACGTGCTGCCCTTCATTGCCACCCTGTGGCTCTTCGTCCTAACCGCCAATCTCGCCGGATTGATCCCCGGCCTGCACGCGCCGACCCGCGATCTCTCTGCTACCGCGGCACTGGCGGCGCTGGTCTTCGCCTCGACCCACTGGTACGGTATCCGCAGCAAGGGTCTGCGCGCCTATCTCCGGCACTATGCTGAACCCAGCCCGCTGCTCCTGCCCTTCCACATCATCAGCGAGCTGACGCGCACCCTGGCGCTCGCCATCCGCCTCTTCGGCAACATCATGAGCCTGGAAATGGCGGCGCTGCTGGTGCTGCTCATCGCCGGCTTCCTGGTGCCGGTGCCGCTACTGATGCTGCATGTCATTGAAGCGGTGGTGCAGGCCTACATCTTCGGCATCCTCGCCCTGATCTACATCGCCGGCGCGATCGAACCGATAGCCACGGACGAATCGCCCGCAGCACCGCCGACGCCCACTCTTGCGAAGTCGAAAAACAAGGAGGAATCATGAACGAACTGCAGCAGTTCAGCACGCTGTCGACGATCGTCGCCGGCGTGGTGATCGCCCTCGGCACGATGCTGCCGGCGATCGCCATGGGTCGCGCCATCGCCAGCGCGCTGGAAGCCTTGTCGCGCCAACCGGAAGCCGAAAAGACCATCACCCGAACGCTGTTCATCGGCCTGGCGATGATCGAGTCGCTCGCCATCTATTGCCTGGTAATCGCGCTCATCGTGCTGTTCCGCAACCCATTGCTGGAATACTTCCTGAAATAGGTAACTGCCATGCAATTCGACTGGACGACCTTTGTTCTCGAAGTCCTCAATTTCCTGGTGCTGCTGTGGATTCTCAAACGCTTCCTCTACCAGCCGGTGCTCGACGTCCTCGACGCGCGCCAGGCGCGTGTAAAGGCCGAGATGGCACAGGCAGAGAAGTTGCAGAACGAGGCGGCAGCGCTTGGACAGCAGTACCAGGAACGCTTGGCGCACTGGACGCAGGAACGCGAGCAACTGCGTCAACAACTGCAGCAGGACCTCGCGCAGCAGCGGGCCAGCGGCATGGAGAAGATTCGCCAGTCGCTGACCGACGAAGAGGCCAAGGCGCGCGTGCGCAACGCCGCCACGACAGCCAGCCACGAAGCCGAGCTGATCCGGCAAGCGGCCGATGAGGCCTACGAAAACGTCGCGGCGATGCTCAGGCGCCTGGCGTCGCCGACGCTGACAGCAGGGATCGTGCGACTGCTGGTCGAAGATCTGGCGGCGTTGCCGGATGAACAGCAGCAGGCGCTGCGCACTGCCGCCAAGAAAATCGCCACCGAAGCGGTCGACATCGCCTCGGCACACCCGCTGGACGATGCTGCTCAGCAGGAGATCGCACGCGGCCTGGCAGCCGCTGCCGGGCGCAGGCTAGCACTCGCGATCAGGCCCGACCCGGCGCTGATCGCCGGCGTACGCATCGCCGTTGGCGAATGCCTGCTGCACGCCAATCTGCTTGACGAACTGGCATTCTTCAGGCGACGGGATGAACAGAGCTGAGAACCGTATGCGCTCGCCCAAAGACGACTACCGATTTGCCCTGCGCGTTTCCGAACGCGGCGAGGTAGTCGGCATTGGCGACGGCATCGCCTGGATACGCGGGCTGCCATCGGTGCAGCTCGACGAGCTGATCGGCTTTGCCGACGGCAGCACCGGCCTCGTCTTCCAACTCGGCCGCGACCTGCTTGGCGCCATTCTGCTCACCGAAAAGCACGGCATCACGGCGGGCATGGCGGTCACCCACGTCGGTCGCAAGCTGGCGATCGCTGCCGGCGACGCCCTCCTCGGGCGGGTGGTCGATCCGCTCGCCAACCCGCTCGACGGCCTGCCCCCGCACACGGCCCGTGAAGTTCGCAATCTCGAGGCGCCTGCGCCACCGCTCATCGAGCGCGACTTCGTCAGCGAACCGCTGTATACCGGCTGCAAGATCGTCGACGCGCTGATCCCGATCGGCAAGGGGCAGCGCCAACTGATCATCGGCGACGATGGCCTGGGCAAGTCTTCGCTGGCGCTCGATGCGGTGATCAACCAGGCGGGTCGGAAGCTGATATGCGTGATGGTGCTGATCGGTCAACCGCGCTCGGCAGTCGCCGCAACGGTCGACGCCCTGCGCAATGCCGGTGCACTCGACTACACGGTGGTCGTCGTCGCCGAGGCCAACGCCCTGCCCGGTTTTCGCTACCTCGCGCCCTTCGCCGGTTGCGCGCTCGCCGAACACTGGATGCGTTGCGGACGTGACGTGCTGGTGGTCTACGACGACCTCACGCGGCATGCGCAGTCGTACCGCGAGCTCTCGCTGCTGCTTCGGCGCCCGCCGGGGCGCGAGGCCTATCCCGGCGATATCTTCTATCTGCATTCTCGGCTACTCGAGCGGTCGACCGTGCTGCGGCCAAAATTCGGCGGCGGCAGCATGACCGCACTGCCGATCATCGAAACCCGCCAGGGCGAGCTGGCCGCCTACATCCCGACCAACCTGATATCGATCACCGACGGCCAGATCTATTTCGACGCCAAGCTCTTCGCCGCCGGCACGCTGCCCGCTATCGACATCGGCCGTTCGGTATCCCGCATCGGCGGCAAGGCCCAGCACCCGGCGATCAAGACCGCGGCCGCGCGCATTCGCCTCGACTATCTGCAGTTCCTCGATCTCGAACTCTTCGCCCGCTTTGGCACCCGGCTTGATGCAGCCGTCGAGGACAAGCTACGTCGTGGTCGTCTTCTGCGTGCGCTCCTCAAACAGGACCGCTTGGCGCCGCTGCCCGAGCAGGCTCATCACGCCTGGTTGCTGGCCTACGGCGAAGGACTTCTCGACGCGTACCCGCCGCAGGCTGCCGCAGCCCTCCTGCCGAAGCTCTGCGCCGCGGTTGCCGCCGCTGGCCTGACGCTCGACGACGCCAAGGAACACTGGCTGGCGACCCTCGCAACGAGCCTGGCTAGGCAGACATGAGTCAGCGACGCGAGATCGAGGCCCAACTCGCGCTCTACGACGATCTTTCCGGGATTCTCGGCGCCATGCGCAGCTTTGCGCTCGCCGAGCTGCACCGCATCAGCCGCCGGGAGGAGGCGCAGCAAGAGGTCGTACGCGTGCTCGCGCAGGCGCTGCAGGACGTCGCTCCCTTCCAGCCGCCGCCGGAACCAGCGCTTGTCGACGTCTGGCTCTTGCTCGGTTCGGTACGCGGTTTTTGCGGCAGTTTCAACGAAGATGTCGTGCGCGCGTGGCGAGCGAAGGGCGGCCAACGGCAGCCGCTGATCGTCGTCGGCGAAAGGCTGGCAGCGACGATGCCGGAACAGGCGAGCCTGTTCCCGGTAGCCGGCGCCGACGGCGGACTCGATGCCGCCGCGGCCATCGACCGCATTCTCGCGGCTTTCGACGCGGCCCGGCGTAACGTCGGGCAGACCTGCGGCCTGCTCGCCTGCCTGCGCGACGAGGATGGCGTGCGCTGGCAGCGCTTGCTGCCGCTGCCGGTCAAGACGGCTCCCGCCGGCGCACCGCCGCTGATGTACGAGCAGCCGCTCGTCGTCGCCGCGGGCGTGAGCGAGCATTTCCTTTTCCACCAACTGCTCGCCCTGGTGCTGCGCTCGATTCGTATCGAGAACCGGCAGCGCCTGATGCAGATGGAAAACGCCCTGCACCACCTGGAACAAGGCAGCGACGAACTCGCCCGGCGGCGCAACCGGCTACGGCAGGAAGAGATCGTCGAGGAAATCGAAGTGATCACCGGCATGCGCGGCGGCATGCGTTAAGGAGCTCAAACGAGGCGCGGGGAATCCTCCCTCCCGGCAAGGGAAACAAAAAAGCGGGCCGACGCCCGCTTTTTTGGTGAGGCCCTGCGATCAGTACGTCGTCTTCTTCTCGCCCTTCATGTCTTTCTTCTCGTCCATCTTCTTCTCGTCCATCTTCTTCTCGTCCGCCTTCATGTCCTTGGTGTCGGCTTTCTTCTCTTCCATCTTCTTCTCGTCTTTGGGAGCGCCGCCATGCGACATGGCGAAGGCGCCAGCCGAAACCGTGGCGAAGGTCGCTGCAATCAGTAGGGAAAGTAGTTTGCTCATAGGAAACTCCTCGCGATTTGTTGGAAAATGTGACGGCCGATCTGGCACGCACGGAAATACTAACGCGAATGGCTGTGTTCAAGTTGACCTGCTTCACGCACTTGCGAATCCTGAGCCTGTTGCTGGTGGCGCTGGCGACCGGTCTGACGCTGTCCGCGAACGCCGCGCCGCGCAAGCCGAGTGACGATTCCGAAGTGCTCGAACGCCTGCCGACGCGTGCCGGCGACGCCGGTGCCCGCGAACTGCTCGCCTTGCGCGCGGCCATGGCTGCCGCCGAGAACGACCCACGGCCTGCCGGACGGCTCGCCCAGCACTATTTCGACTTGGCCATGGCCCGCGGCGATCCGCGCTACGTCGGCTATGCCGAAGCCGTGCTTGCCCGCTTCCCGGAACCGCTGCCGGCAGAGCTGCTTTCCATACGCGGGATGCTGCGCCAGTATCGGCACGACTTCCAGGCCGCGCTGGACGATTTCGCAGCGGCCCTGGCGCTCGATCCGCAACTCGCGCAGGCGCACGCCTGGCGGGCGGCGATCTTTCTCGTCCAGGCGAACTACCCCGCCGCGCAACAGGAATGCAGGGCCCTGCTGGCGCTGGGCAAAGGCGTTCTCTACGGAAGTTGTAGCGGCCTCGCCCAGGCCTACGGCGGACAGCTCGCAGCCGGCTACCACGCCTTGCAGCAGGCGCTGACGAGCAGCCATGACCCCGACAATCGCCTCTGGCTGCTTACGCGCATGGGCGAAGTCGCCGCCTGGCGCGGCCAGCCGGACGTTGCCGAACGGCACTATCGCGAAGCCTTGCGTATCGGCCGCGACGACGGCTACCTGCTCGCCGCGTGGAGCGATTTCCTGCTCGACAGCGGCCGGCCGGCCGACGTACTCCGCGAACTGGCCACCTGGGAATCGTCGGACACCCTGCTGTTGCGCCTCGCCGAAGCCGCAGCGCTGGCAAACGCGCCCGAGGCCGCAAGGCTGGCGCAAACGCTCGACGATCGCTTCGCGGCTGCCCGGCAGCGCGGCGATACGACACACCGCGCCGAAGAGGCGCGCTTCGCCCTGCATCTGCGCCATGATCCCGCACGCGCCCTGCGCCTGGCTGCAGAAAACTACGCCGTCCAGCGCGAACCGCGCGACGCGCGCGTCCTGCTCGAAGCGGCGATTGCTGCCGGCGACCCGATCGCTGCACAGCCGGCGCGCGACTGGTTGCACAACAGCGGCTTCGAGGATCGGCGGCTGCGCGATCTGGGCCAGAGGTCCGCGCTGGCAAGCGTACAAGGCAAGCCACCGGCGTCGGCGCAGCGATGAGATTGCCGCCTTCGATCACTTGCCGCCGTGGTCTTTTCGCCATGCTGTGCCTGCTCTCCTCGCTGCTCTGCCTCGCGCCGCCGGCGCTCGCGCACAAGGCCAGCGACAGCTACCTGATCCTCGAGGTCAACGGCAGCGAAGTCAGCGGACAATGGGACATCGCCCTGCGCGACATCGACTTCGCACTCGGACTCGATGTCGACGGCAACGGCGAGATCACCTGGGGCGAGCTGCGCGCGCGCCACGCCGACATCGACGCCTGGGCGCTCGGCCGCCTTGGTCTGCAGCGCGGTGGCGCCTGCCGGATACGGGTCGCCGACCATCTCGTCGACACGCACACCGACGGCGCCTACGCGGTGCTGCAGCTGACTGGCGCGTGCCCGCGCGCCGACGCGGAGCTGAGCGTCAGCTACCGCCTGCTCTTCGAGCTCGACGCCCTGCACCGTGGCCTGCTGCACTTGACACTCGACGGCACGTCGCATTCCGCCGTCCTCGCCCCGGAGCGCGCCGAACAGCACTTTGTCGCCGGCCAGAGCTCGCGCCTGGCGCAGTTCGGCCAGTATCTGGTCGAAGGCATCTGGCACATCTGGATCGGCTTCGATCACATCCTCTTCCTGCTCGCCCTCCTGCTCCCCGCCGTGCTGGTGCACGAGAAGGGAGGCTGGCACGGCGTGGCGCGTTTCCGTGACGCGCTGCACGAGGTCCTGTGGGTAGTCACGGCGTTCACCGCCGCCCACTCGATCACCCTCTCGCTGGCGGCGCTCGGCCTGATCGAGCTGCCGTCGCGGCTGGTCGAATCGGCAATCGCCGCCTCGGTGGTGCTCGCCGCGGCCAACAATCTCAAACCGCTGGTCGAGGGCCGGCGCTGGCTGGTCGCCTTCGCTTTCGGCCTGATCCACGGCTTCGGTTTCGCCAGCGTGCTCGCCGAGCTGGGCCTGCCGCAACAGGCGCTGGTGCTCTCCCTGCTCGGCTTCAACCTCGGCGTCGAGGTGGGCCAGCTGGCCATCGTCGCCGTCTTCCTGCCGCTGGCCTTCGCGCTGCGCGACACCCGCTTTTATCGCCGCGGCGTGTTCATTGGCGGTTCGCTGGCGACGCTGGCCATCGCCCTGATCTGGCTGATCGAGCGCGCTTTCGATCTGAAACTGCTCGGCGGCTGATCGCTGCCGTGACGTGGCGAAGCAGGCGACTCGGATATACTGTCGATAATCACAGTAAGCAAGGAGCTGCCGGTGCGTGCGCCGCAAGCCGTCGGTGCGTGCGCCGCAAGCCGTTGAACCCGCTCAGCCCGATAGAGCAGCCGCACCGAAGGCGGAAGCTGCGCGCGCTGCCGACCCGCTGGCACAGCTCAACGACGCGCAGCGCCAGGCAGCGACCTTTGGCATCGGCGGCTTGCGCGCTGCCGCCGGCGTTGCTGCGCATCGGCCGCTGCTGGTCATCGCCGGTGCGGGATCGGGCAAGACGGCAACGCTGGCGCAGCGCGTCGCACAGCTCGTCGCACACGGCGCCGACCCCGGGCGAATCCTGCTGCTGACGTTCTCGCGGCGAGCGGCGAGCGAAATGAGCCGCCGCGTCGAGCGCCTTCTGACGCGCCGCGCGGCGGCCGGCGCGCGCAACGCAGCGCCGTCACTGAGCTGGTCGGGCACCTTTCACGGCGTCGGCGCACGCCTGCTGCGCGAGTATGCAGGACGCATCGGCCTCGACCCGACCTTCACCATCCACGACCGCCAGGACTCGGGCGACCTGATCAACCTGGTGCGCCACGAGCTCGGTTTCTCGGTGAAGAGCAAGCGCTTTCCCCTCAAGGCAACCTGCCTGGCCATCTACTCGGCGACGGTCAATACCCAGTCGCCGCTGCGCGAGGTGCTGCAGACGAGCTTTCCCTGGTGTGCCGAATGGGAGAGCGACCTGAAGCGACTCTTTCTTGCCTACGTCGAAGCCAAGCAGGCGCAGCAGGTGCTCGACTACGACGACCTGCTCCTCTACTGGGCACAGATGGTCAGCGACCCGGCCCTCGGCGGCGAGCTCGGCGAGCGCTTCGGGCACGTGCTGGTCGACGAGTATCAGGACACCAACCGCCTGCAGGCGGCGATTCTGCTGGCCATGAAACCCGATGGCCGCGGCCTCACCGTCGTCGGCGACGACGCGCAGTCGATCTACGCGTTTCGCGGCGCGACGGTGCGCAACATCCTCGATTTCCCGGCGCACTTCGACCCGCCGGCGCAGCGGGTGACGCTCGAGCGCAACTACCGCTCGACGCAGCCGATCCTCGCCGCCGCCAACCAGGTCATCGCGCTCGCCGCCGAGCGCTTCAGCAAGGACCTGTGGAGCGAGCGCCCGTCAGCGCAGAAGCCGACGCTGGTGTCGCTGCGCGACGACGCCGATCAGGCCAACTATGTCGTCGAACAGGTGCTCGCCCGGCGCGAGGCGGGCGTCAAACTGAAGGCCCAGGCGGTCCTCTTCCGAACCGCGCAGCACAGCGTTCGCCTGGAGCTCGAACTGACCCGGCGCAACATCCCTTTCGTCAAGTTCGGCGGCCTCAAGTTTCTTGAAGCGGCACACGTCAAGGACGTCCTGGCGGTGCTGCGCTGGGCGCAGAACCCGCGCGACCGGATCGCCGGTTTCCGGGCCCTGCAACTGGTCTCCGGTATCGGCCAGAAGACCGCCAGCCGGGTGCTGCGCAATATCTTTGCAGCCGCTCCGGCCCGCGCCCTGCTCGGCGAACAGCCGGTTCCCGAAGGCGCCCGCGCGACGTGGCTTGAATTTGCCGCGCTGATCGAAGACTGTGGAGCCGCGGGCGCGGTCTGGCCAGCCGCCTTCGACCGCATCTGCCGCTGGTACGAGACGCAGATCGACCGCCTGCACGGCGACGCGCAGATGCGCCAGGCCGACGTCGACCAGCTCGGCCGCATCGCCAGCACCTACGCCAGCGCCGAAAGCTTTCTCACCGAACTGACGCTCGACCCGCCGGACGCCACCAGCGACCAGGCCGGCCCGCCGCTGCTCGATGAGGACTACCTGATCCTGTCGACGATTCACTCGGCGAAGGGGCAGGAATGGACCGCGGTCAGTGTTCTCAACGCCGTCGATGGCTGCATTCCGTCGGACATGGCCACCGGCTCGGCGGCCGAAATCGAGGAGGAGCGACGCCTGCTCTACGTGGCCATGACCCGCGCCAGGGAGCAGCTGGAAATCATCGTTCCGCAGCGCTTCTACGTCACCCATCAAGCAGGTTTCGGTGACCGCCACCTCTACGCCAGCCGCACGCGCTTCATCAGCAACGCCCTGCTGCCTTACTTCGAGCAGCGCTCGTGGCCGCCGCCGGCAGAAACGCCAGTCGCCAACCCGGCGGCGAAGCAGCAGGCGCTGGACCTGGCGGCGCGGATGCGGGCGATGTGGAAGTAAGCCGGCGGCACAGCGGCGCGCTCGTCCGCCAGGCTTGAGCACGCAGTGCGACGCCGGGCGCGTCCCGTCGCGCCTGTTCCCGCTGTTCCCGCTATTCCCGGTCGGCCGCGCCAAGCTGCGACGCCGCCGGCGTGCTGCCGGCCAGATCGACCGTCAACCGCCCCGAGCGCACATGCAGGTCGCGTTGCGGGAAAGGAATCTCGATGCCGGCCCTGCCAAGCGCGGTTTCGATCTCCCACAGGTAGCGCGCATGCGTGCGACCCGGTGACATCGCCAGGTCATGGCTGACCCAGACCACCAGTTCAAAGTCCAGACTGCTGTCGCCGAAGTTCACCAGCCACACGTCCGGCCCACGCCCCGGTAAATCGATGGTCCCGACCACCTCGCGCGCGGCAGCGATCACCGCCGCGCGCACCTGCTCCTTGTCCGAGCCGTAAGCAACGCCGAAAGGCACATGGATGCGGCGCAGGTGGTCGTCGAGCGTCCAGTTGGTCACCCGCCCGTTGATGAACTCCGAGTTGGGGACGATCACGTCGACATTATCGTTGGTCGTCACGCGCGTGTAGCGCAGACCGATCTCGGTCACCTTGCCGACGACGCCTGACTGCAGGTCGACAAAGTCGCCGAGCTTGAGCGTCTTCTCGACCAGGATCAGGATCCCCGAAACCAGGTTGCTGAAGATGTTCTGCAAGCCGAAACCGATACCGACGCCCATCGCGCCGCCAACGATCGCCAGACTGGCCATATCGAAGCCGAGGTAGGCCAGACCGACGATACTGCCCAGAATCCATACCAGATAGCGAACGATGCGCGTCAGCGCGTAAACCGCCGACTCGGAGAGCTTGACCAGCTTGCCGACACGCGCCATCTGCCGCAGCGCACGTTCGAGCAGCGAGGCAAACCACCAGAAAAAAAACAGGATGACCACCAGACCGACGACGCGTAGCAGAGTGATGTCGGTATTGCCCAGGCGAAACCAGGGGCGAGTGCTCCAGTCAAGTAGCTGGCCAAGAAAACTAGCGTCCATGATTACTCCTTGCGTGCTTGGTTGGTGGAGACCGGCAGCAGCACCGAGACCGCTCGAAACGCGGCTTCACCCAGTTCTCGTTCGGCGGCCAACTGATTTGGTAACGGAAAACGAGCCACCGACCCGACCGTGAGCCCGCCGGCGCGCAATGCCTCGGCAACGCGTTCGGCGCGCACGCCGGCGAGGCGCGGCGGCCCGCCACGATCGCTGCTGGCGTGCCCGACGACTTCGACGCGATCGATGTTCCAGCGTTGCGCCGCCCAGACGATGGTCTCGACGCGCGCCCGAGCGGCGCCATCGAGGTCCTTGCTGCCGGGTTCGAAATAGATCGGCGGCAGTGCCTGCGGCGGCGGCAGCAGGCGAATGCTCCACTCCGGATGACGCTTGCCAAGATCACTTTCCATTGCCCGCCAGGCGGCGAGATCGATTCCCGCTTGCGCCTCCGGGACGAGTGTCGCGCTGCGCAGCGCGGGATCAGCTTCGAAAGCGACCAGCGGCAAGGGAAAGGCACTGCGCAAGCTGTCGGCGACGCTGCTGCCGACCCTGAGCGGGCGCTCGGGAAGAGCGAGGGCAAGCACCTGCGGCGATACCTTTTCAGAAGTGCGCAGCTGCGTCAGCTGCAGGTCGACGGGCTGGCGAAGTTGCCGTTCGATCTCCTCGTCGAGCCGCGCCGAAAGCTCTCTGTCCGGTTCTGCGCTCAAGACCATGGCCCGCACCCGCGGTGGCTTACCGTCCATGAACAGCACCTCCACCGCGCCAAGCTGGCCGGCCGGCAGCGACGCCGCGCCGGCCTCAAGAATGTTGCGAATGCGAATCTGCGCAAAGCTCTCGAAAGCAATCGCTTTCAGGGAAATGAACAGCGGCACGCCAAGGGGAACCAGCACGAGCAGCGAAATTGCCGCCTGGCGGGCGAAGCGCTTGCGCAAGCCACCGCGGCCGAAGCCATACCACTCCGCAACCGCGGCCACCGAAAGGCTGATCGCCGCCATGTTGGTGAAGAAGAGCAGCAGCGCGCCGCGCGCCACCGGCCAGCGTTCGGTGACCAGGCCGTAGCCGATGGTCGCCAGCGGTGGCATCAAGGCGGTGGCAATGGCCACCCCGACGATAGCGCCACCGCGACCGCGGATCAGGGCGTAGCCGCCCGCGGCGCCCGAGAGGATGGCCACCACCAGGTCGAAAAGATTCGGGCGGGTACGCGCCAGCAACTCCGGCGTCAGTTCCTTGACTGGCGACAGCAGCACGATCAGCGAAGTGAAAGCGACCGCTGCTGCAGTACCCAGGGCCAGGGTACGCAGGCTTTTTCGCGCCAGTTCGAAGTCGAGAGTGGCGATGGCCATGCCGCTGCCGACGATCGGGCCCATCAGCGGCGAGATGAGCATCGCGCCGATGATCACCGCCGGCGAGTTGAGCAGCAGGCCGATGGTCGCAATGCCACCGGCAACGACAATCATGAAGCAGAAATTGAACGAGAAATTGGCGTCCTGCTCGACCTGCTCGAGAATCCCCCGGTGGTCGATCTCGCGCACCAGCGTCCGCCACCACCGCCCCCATGCGCGCGGACCCAGCCACAGGGCGCGGAAGAAGCTGCCCGTGCTGAGCAGGTCCTCGCCGACGCTGGCAGCCTCGGCAGCCCCGGCAGCTACGGCGGTTGTCTCGCTAGCGGTGCCTGCGGGAGTGCTTGCTGGAATGGCTGCGGGTGGCGGTGCTGGCGTGGGCATATTCTGGCCTTGTTGGCGACCAGGAAGTCTGGCGCAGTGGCGTGGTGACGGCGGGACGGCAGCACGGCCGGAGGCGCGGCGGCCCAGGCCGTGCAGATGCGCCTGTTCACGGATTTCATCGCGCAGCGCTGCCGGCCGCAATTCTACCAATGGATGGCGGCGGGCGGGGCCGCGGCGCATGGTGCAGCGACGGCAGCGGCGGCTATCTGGCGAGGGCTTGCTGGGGTACAGTGGCGCCTCGACAAGCCGCTGCCAGGAGACCATGAGCGACCCGCTTGCCATCACCGCCCTCATCGCCCTCACTTTCGTCGCCGCCGGATTCGTCAAGGGCGTTGTCGGCATGGGGCTGCCGACGGTCGCCATTGGCGTGCTCAGCCTGGTCATGGCGCCAGCTTCCGCCGCCGCGCTGTTGATCGCTCCCTCGCTGGTCACCAACGTCTGGCAGAGCTTTGCCGGTGCCAAGTTCACGACGCTCGTCCGCCGTCTGGCCAGCATGCTGCTCACGGCCGTCATCGGCACCTTGCTGAGCATCGACGTGCTGACCGGGAGTTCGGCTTCCCTGGCCAGTGGCGCGCTCGGTGCGCTTCTCGCGTTATACGGTGTCTTTGCTCTCGCCGCGCGCCGCTTTTCCGTGCCGGCGAATGCCGAACGCTGGCTGTCTCCACTCGTCGGCCTGATGACCGGTCTGATCGCCGGGGCCACGGGTCTGTTCGCCATCCCTGCCGTGCCGTATCTCAGCGCGCTGGGACTCGCCAAGGACGAGCTGGTGCAGGCGCTCGGGCTATTCTTCTCCGTCTCCACCCTGGCGCTGGCTGCGGCGCTTGCGCTAACGGGCAAATACCAGTGGGTCACTGCCGGCACCTCGCTGCTGGCCATTGGGCCGGCGCTGCTCGGCATGGTCATCGGCCAACGCGTCAGGGATCGGCTCGAACCCGAGGCGTTTCGCCGCTGGTTCTTTGTCGGCCTGTCCGCCCTCGGCGTCTACATGCTCGCCAGAGCGCTGCTGCGCAGCTGAAGACCGAGCACTGGGCGGAGCAGGACGCGCGGGCCAATCACCGCACATCGCATGCAGAGGGCAAGAAGGCTGGCAGGCGCCGGCAGGCGATTGACGGCATTTGCCGGGCACTCCTATACTCGCGACGGCAGCGCTGAAATTCCTGCCGACCGCTTAAGTCAGGTCGGCGGCAGGCTTGAAATAAAGCGCCACACGCGTCCAGAATACCCACGACCTGCCGCAGCTTGGGCGAAAGACGGCCCCCTATGTTCGCTTGGTTCGCTTTGTTCGACGCGATCGACCACTTCCCCCGACCTCCGGCGACCGGCCGCGAACGCCGCCGGCCGCGCCCTCGCCACGGCGGCACTCGCCACATCCCCGCGCGCCAGGAAGCGCACGCAAGCCACCTCGGCGCGCGCACGTGAGTCTGGTCCTCTTCGTCAGCCACTCGTCGCGAGACAGCCAGCTCGCCGAGGACGTCGCGCATTTGGTTGACGTCGGCGGCGAGTTCAAGTCGGTACTCGACCTGCTCCATCTCGAACAGGGCGACGCCTGGCGACCGCAGCTCTTCCAGTGGATGGCGCGCTGTCACGCGGCCTTGATCCTGCTCACCGACGAAGCCGTACAGTCCAACTGGGTGCTTCAGGAGGCGACCGTCCTGCGCGCACGCCAGGCGCTCGAGCCCGGATTTCGCGTCTTCGTCGTCGTGCCACCTGCGGTCAAGGCGGCTTACCCCGCGCGCTGGAAACTATTCGAGCCGCTGGCACTCGACGAGATCCAGGGCGTGCGCTCCGACGACGCGGCGACGATCGCGGCAAAGATCCGTCCGGCCCTGCAGGCGATGATCGACGCCCGTCGCCAGACGCTGTTCGACCGGCTGAGCGGCGTACTCGGTGACATTCTGCGCGACCTGGTCGACAAACCCCACACGCTGGCCGACGTTTCCGACCATCTGGCGATCCGCGACGCCGAATGGACGGCGATCGTCGGCGGCAACGACACGCTGGTGGACCTGATCGCGCGACGACTCTGTCGGGGCGACCTGGGCGGTTATGGCGAACTGCGCGATTTGCTCGCTGCGCTGCAGTCAGTCGGCGACAAGGACCTCCTGCAGCGCCTGTTGACGATGTTGTCCTCGTATTGGGTGGTGCCCGCTGCCGCGGCCTTCTTTCCCACCGCCTGCGCAGCCGCACCACCGCGCTTGATCGCCATGCGGGCGAGCAAGCCCGACTTCCTGCCCCTGCGCCACCTGGAACGGGTCTACCGTCCCTACGCCATCGTTCCCGAAATCGTTCCACTGTGCGGTGGCAACGAAAACCGGGTCGAACTCGAGGCGCAGCTGGTACGCAAGCTCAAGGACGTTCTCGGCTACGATGAGGGAGACCTGAGCGACGAAGATCTCTTTGCGCTGCTCGAAGAGGACGAGGCCGAACGCAGCGCGCAAGCAAGCGACGCAGCGCTGCCGCCACGCATCTTCGTGCTCCTGCCTGGCCTGGTCGTTCCCGCACTGGCGCTGGAACTGGCAAAGGCTTTCCCGATGCTGGTCTTCGTCGTCAGCGTCGCCGACGCGAATGTCCTGGCGAGCGAATGGAGCGTCGCTCGCTGCGTCGAGCCCGCCCTCGAGCACAGCGACGAACTGCGGCGCAGCGCTGAACTCACCCGGGCGACAAGGCTGATCGCCTGACCCCGACCCTGGCTCACTGGAGACCCCGATGCAATTCACACGCAAGCATTTCGATCCGGCCAGCAAGGGGGAACCCCTCGCCGGCGACCGTGTTTCCTGCCGCTTCGCCGATGCGCGCGGTCGGCTCTCGCTCTACGTCTACGACCCGCGCCTGACCCTGGCCATCAACGTGGCGCTGGCGGCAAAGCGACCGCTGCTGCTTGCCGGCGAGCCGGGCTGCGGCAAGACCTCGCTGGCGCGCAATGTGGCCAAGGTCCTCGGCTGGTGGTACTACCAGCAGACGGTCAGTTCACGCACCCAGGCCTCCGACCTGCTCTGGGAGTACGACGCCCTGCGCCGACTCAACGACGCCTACGTGCGCAACCGCAATGTACTGCCTGATCACTGTTACGTGGAACCCGGCCCGCTGTGGTGGGCGCTGGCGCCGGACACCGCGGCGCTGCGCGGCTGGGCGCGGATGCCGCTCAAGCACCGGCTTGGCGACCCCGGCGAAGCGGGCGAGCACAATCATGCGCTGATCCTGCTCGACGAAATCGACAAGGCCGAACCCGACGTTCCCAATGATTTGCTCGAGATACTCGACACGCGCAGCTTCAGCGTCAAGAACGTGCCGATCAGGGCGACGCGCGAGAAGACGCTCGTCGTCCTGACCACCAACGGCGAGCGCGAACTACCCGGCGCGTTTCTCCGCCGCTGCGTCACCTACCGCTTCCCCGAGGCCGATGCCGCCTGGTTCGAGGAGGTGGCCACGCGCTGGCTGCCGGAAGGCAACCCGCAGCACCACCACGACGTCGCCGAGCGCCTGATCGCGGCGCGCGATCGCGCGCGAGCGGCGGGACAGCGAATGCCGGGCACCGCCGAATACCTCGACGCGCTGCACGCCTTCGCCGACCTCGGCCTGACCGTCGACAGCGCGGAGTGGCGGGAGGTCGAGCACTGCGTCTTCGACAAGGCGATGGCCCTCGACTCGGCGCCGGGCGGCCGCTGACGCAGCGCAACGACGACGCGCGCATGGCACGTTCAAGCGCCATCTGGCTGGCCGACCTGCTGCGGGCGAGCGCGGATCTCGCCCCCGACGACGAGGCCCTGCGCGAGATCTGCGCGCAGCTCGACGTCGACGCTCGCCTGCCGACCGCGCTCGCCGGCCGCCGCTCGATGGCCACACCGGTGGCGGACATCGACATTGGCGCCGACGCTGCCCCAGCCGACGCCGATCAGACGCCACCCGCGCCACCGACGGCGGCAGCGGGCAAAG
>JEMY01000010.1:63768-63985 GCA_000585075.1 Candidatus Accumulibacter regalis
AAGCCAGTCCGCCGCCACGCGCGCCCGATCCACTGCTGCCGACGCTGCAGCGTCGCGCCATCCTCGCCACCGCGCTCGGCGTGGACGTCGCCGACGGCGGGCTCGACCTCGATCGCGTCGTGCACACCCTGAGCCACGGCCTGCCGCTGTGCGGCCTCCCGCGCCGGCCACGCCGCACGCTGCGCTACGGCGTGGAAGTCTGGCTTGATCGGGCGCC
>JEMY01000011.1:0-350 GCA_000585075.1 Candidatus Accumulibacter regalis
ACGCTGGAGCTCGCCGCTGATGGCGGTTTCCTCTACACCCCGGACGCCGACTACTTTGGCTCGGACAGTTTCACGTACCGTGCCAACGACGGCCAGGCCGACTCGAATCAGGCGCTGGTCACGCTGACGATTTTAGCGGTAAACGACGCCCCCGTCGCCACCGACGATGCCTACACGCAGGACGAAGACACGCCACTCAGCATTCCGGCATCGGGCGTCCTCGGCAACGACAGTGACATCGACAGCGCCACGCTGACGGCAGTCCTCATTGATGGACCGCAACACGGCACGCTGGAGCTCGCCGCTGATGGCGGTTTCCTCTACACCCCGGACGCCGACTACTTTGGCTC
>JEMY01000011.1:377-42624 GCA_000585075.1 Candidatus Accumulibacter regalis
CACGTACCGTGCCAACGACGGCCAGGCCGACTCGAATCAGGCGCTGGTTACGCTGACGATCCAGCCCGTGAATGACGCCCCCGTCGCCACCGACGATGCCTACACGCAGGACGAAGACACGCCACTCAGCATTCCGGCATCGGGCGTCCTCGGCAACGACAGTGACATCGACAGCGCCACGCTGACGGCAGTCCTCATTGATGGACCGCAACACGGCACGCTGGAGCTTGCCGCTGACGGTGGTTTCCTCTACACCCCGGACGCCGACTACTTTGGCTCGGACAGTTTCACGTATCGCGCCAATGACGGCCAGGCCGACTCGAATCAGGCGCTGGTCATGCTGACGATCCAGGCGGTAAACGACGCTCCCAGACTTGATCCCATAGCTAACCGGACAGTCGAGGAAGGCAGCCTGCTCAGCATTACGGTGAGTGCCTTCGATGTCGAGAGCGACGCGCTGAGCTTCAGCCTGGATAGCGCTCCAGCGGGCGCCACCATCGATGCTGGCAGTGGTTTGCTAACGTGGACGCCAGCCGATGGTCCGGCTGGCGCGCAAATCATTGTTCGGGCAACCGACGCAGCTGGCGCCTTCACCACTGCCATGTTGAATGTATCGATCGTCAATGTCGCGCCCACGGTCTTGCTTAGTGGTCCAGGTAGCGTGGGCCAAGCGCAGATCTACACCCTCAACTTGTCTGCTAGTGATCCAGGAGAGGACAGCATCAGCGGCTGGAGCATTGCCTGGGGCGACGGGAGCATTGAGGACGTGCCTGGCAACCAGTCTACCGTGACTCATTCGTACGCGGCCAGTGGTCCGACCACCGTCTTCGCCATGGCGACAGACGAGGACGGCAGCTACAGGAGCAACACCCTTCAGGTCGAGGTCAACGCAGCGGAGACGTTCATAGTCACTTCGTTCGTTCCAACACCGACCGGCTTCGAGGTGATGTTCAACCGTGCCGTCGACTCCTCGGTGCTCAATCTCTACGATGCCGAAGCGGTCTATCTTGGCGCTCCCGACCTTACCCTCGTCGGACTTGCCAGCGGTTTTGTCACGGGTTCGCTGGTTCCTGACGCCAACGGCCAGCGGCTGACGTTCATCCGCAGCGGCGGCATACTTCTTCCGGATGACTACGTGCTACGCCTCGAGAGCGGTGCGAATGCCTTCAAGGACCTGGCTGGCAGAACTCTCGACGGTAACCGCGACGGCCTTGCCGGCGACGCATTTGAAGCCACATTCGCCGGCGGCGGCGCCGGGCGGGCCCTTAGTCTGCCCGACTTCATGCGCGGACCAGGCCAGTCTGTAGACCTAACCGCTTGCTCACAGGGCGGCTTCCTACCGCTCTACCTGTCCGACGGATCGGGAGTCACTAGTGTCGAATTCACCCTCACGTATGACCCGACAGCACTTGTTGTCCAGGGCGTGTCGGCGGGCGCCGACCTGCCCGCGAACGCCACTATTGAGGACCTGTCCGCGGCAAACGGCGTCCTCAAGGTCCGCATCACCAGTCCCATCACCCTAGCCGCCGGGAAAGTGCAGTTGCTCAACATCGCGGCTTGGGTGCCGGCGACGGCTGTGTACGGCGTCAAGGAAGTGCTCGATCTCGATGCAGTCATAGTCGACGGTGCTGCGGCGGTTGGTGACGACGCACTGCACCTGGTCGGCTACATCGGAGACGCCAGTGGGAATGGTGCGTACAGCACGCTCGACGGACAACAGATCCAGCGCGTTATCGTCAACCTCGACTCCGGTTTCGCTGCGTATCCGAATGTCGACCCGCTGATCGTGGCCGATATCAACGGCAGTGGCATGCTTACCTCGATCGACGTCAGCCGGCTGATGCAGGAAGTGAGCTATCTGAACGGAGCGACTACCGTAGACCGCTTGGAAATTCCCCCAATCCCGACGGGGATCGGTCCCCTCAGCTTTTCCGGTCCCGATCCGCGCGTGGATATACCTATCAACGCCACCGCTGGCCAAGGCGAGCTCGTCAGCGTTCCGGTCCGGATTGACACTGCCGCAGGCCTTGAATCGGTACAGCTTCGGATTGGCTACGACGCCAGCCGTTTCGACCTGATAGCCGTCCGCCGAGGCACAATCACTGGCGACTTTGGCTGGTTCATCAGTGGCAACGCCCCGGGTTGGATTAGCGTCGACATGGCCCGGCTCAGCGCCCTGCAGGACGGCAGTGGGTCGCTGCTGGATATAGATCTGCGTACCAGGGTCGACGCAGCTCCCGGCGTCACAGCTATCGATCTGCAATATGCGCTCCTGAATGATGGGCGCCTCAGCTTGAACGTCGCACCTCTACTTGGAACGGACGAAACCGACGGTCGAATCACCATTGTCGGCGCGGCTGCTGCTGCCGTACTCATCGCTGCACCGGTCGCCCAAACACTATCACAGACTCAACTGCTGCAGACGCAACAGCCGATCTTCGACCTTCTTGGTCAGCAACTCGCGCCTGTTTCGAACGCCGGGACGCCACCATCGCCGATCATCGACTTCTCGACCCGCTTCTCGCTGCCGACAACTGCTAGCCGAGCGCTCGCCGTTGATAGCAAGAGTAAGCCGTGGCTGAACGACTATCTTGGCAACGTTGGTCAAGCACGTAAGGCGTTGCCAAATGCGGGTTTGAAAATAACGATACCCGTGTCGCCGGAGGTGAGTGCTTTGAGAAGCGCGATGCGTGTTTAAAAAAATTTAATCGACGGCCTAGTGTTACGAAAGGAGGAACACAATATGGGGATGGCTGGTTGAGCACTTGTGCAAAACGGTCTTGATCGTAGAAAGGAAGAAGCATAGAGTAATGCGGTTTGAGCAGTGGTAGGAGGTGAAACCGTCTAACGTGATATGCAAGCTTGGCAGTGATACAAGCAGGCTTGGGAAACCTAGTGCTTTCTTGCTCTTTTATTTCAATGGTTCCCGAGGCCCGGTAGTTAAACCATGCGAAAAGAGTCTCAGCGTATGGGTATGGCTAGTTGGAGTGCTCTAGGGAACATGCTTTACCCGAAAGGGCAGAGGAATTTGTTTTGTTCGATGGGAAGGGAGGCTTCATGAAAACAGATGCTATCATCCGCACATTGTGGTTGTTCGCCTTCGTATCGGCCGCGATTCCTGCCGATGCCACGCCGTTTTCAGTAGTGACCACGCCGACCAGCGCCGAGCAGGGAAAGCCCATTCATATTTCCTTGTTTGATAGCAGCGTGGCCAGTCTCGAAGCGGCGGACTTCTGGCTTGTTTTCGACTCCAACGTGTTCAGTGACTTCAGTGCGGCAACTGGCTCAGCGACAACAGGCTTTTCTTTGGTTGCAGGGACTCCTGTCGCGGCAGGCGGTAGTCTGGTTGAGGTGGCCGTTAGTCTCGCAACCTTTGGCGCCCCAGTTGACGGCCTTGCGGGCTCGCTAGTGGACGTCAGTTTCCTGATAAAGCCAAATGCAGCACTCGGCGATTCCGAGCTTTACTTTGAGGCCAAGCCGTTTTCTGATTACGCAATCCCGAGCACATCGGGATGGGTGACCGTGATGGCTGCACAGGTTCCCGAGCCAGTCTCGGCAATGCTCCTAGGGATTGGAATGTTGGCTTTGGCCACTGTTTTTCGTCGTCGGTCATGAGCTTGTCGCCAGGTAACGGGGCTCATGGCGTCGCTAGCAATCGGCGGTAGGGGGAGGAGCAGGACGATGGATTCCATGCGGGCAGCGAGTTGCTTAAGATAAATTCGCGGCAAAAACGACTCGAGTCTGTCGAGGTGCTGACGGTTATTTTGGCTGAGCCGGGGCTCTTTTTTTGCAAGTAGAGGGGGTGTTAATGAATAAGCAGGTCCTGATTTATGAAACTGCTGTGCCGCTCACTCGTGAACGGCACGGTCAGTGGTCTGTTGAGGTAGGGGACGATTATGGGTTCAGTAGCGAGGTGAATTCGGTTCCCATCATGACAGTCGAGTTCTCCCGTGCTGCCGGGGAATACCCGATAGTGCTTGCGGGAGCGGACGGCAGCGTGATGCCGGTAGTCGTTCTTGGCATGCGGGGGAATGAAAATCTCTACGTCGACAAGCAGGGCAACTGGCAGGCTAAATACATTCCGGCGTTCATCCGCCGTTACCCTTTCGTCTTTGCTAGCAGTGAGGACGGCAGTACGCTAACGCTGTGCATTGATGAAGCCTTTGCCGGGTTCAACCAGGAGGGGCGTGGCGAGAAATTGTTCGATGATCAGGGTAAGCCCACGACTTATGTGCAGAAGGTCCTCAGTTTCTTGCAGGGGTATCAAACGGAGTTCCAGCGTACCCAGGCTTTTGGTAAGCAGCTCCAGGACTTGAATCTACTCGAAGCTATGCAGGCTGAGGTGACTACGGAATCAGGCCAGTTTCTTTCCCTGACAGGATTCAGCGGGATCAGCCGGAGCAAGTTGAAGGGGTTATCGGCTGACGCGCTCTTCAACATGGCGAAGAACGACGAGCTGGAACTGGCGCACCTTCAGCTTTACTCGCTCCAAAATTTCGACGTCATGCAAGAACGCCTCTCCAACTCATCTACCGGCACCGCTCTACTCAAGAAGAATGGCAAAGGGCACGGCGACGAGTAACGAGTGGGTTCCTTCGCAGCAGGCCCACTACCACGCCACTGGCCAATCCGGTGGTGCGGTATCACGAGTGCCCGGGAGGTTCTCGTGATACTGCGCTGACGGGCGACGGCTGAGCTCCGTTTGCGATCTTAGCCTGCCTCTCGAACCGCTCGCCGTGCTCTGCGGAAAATGGCAGCCTTCACGGGGCCGTCAGCCGCAGCGTGTTTCGCGCCGGATTGACTTTCCTGCAAGCGCAAGCACCGCCCCTCCGCTAACCGAAATGCGCCCTTAACGGTCACATTTCAGCGACGCAGGAACCGTCTGGCTTCCTACCATGGCAGCCATGACTCGCGCCTTCCTGACCATCTTTCTGCTGCCCTCCGCCTTTTCCGCGCAGGCCGCCTGCTTCGAAGAAGCCGGTCGCCGCTACGGCATTCCGCCCTCCCTGCTGAAAGCCATCTCGGCCGTCGAGTCCAACTCCAACCCCGCCGCACGCCATCGCAACCGTGATGGCTCGGAGGACCTGGGGCACATGCAAATCAACAGCCGCTGGCTGCGCAAGCTGGGGTCGTATGGCATCGGCCGCGATCAGCTTTTTGATCCCTGCACCAGTACGTACATCGGCGCCTGGATTCTCGCGCAGAACATCCGGCGCTTCGGCTATGGCTGGGAAGCCGTAGGGGCCTACAACGCCGTCTCGCCCGACAAGCGCGCGGCCTATGCCCGCAAGGTCGCCTCGCGGGTCAAGCCATGGCGCTCCTGAACCGTGTCGCCATTCTGCTTTTCACGACCTCGCTGCTGGTCGGGTGTGGGAGCCTGCCTCCAGCGCTTCCTCAAGCGATTCCCGAAGCAAGTCCCAAACCCATGGCGGGCGTCAGGATCGCCTGGATCGAACGCCAGTTTAAAACCTGCAGCGGCACCGCCTGCCCGATGCCCACACGCAAGACGCTGGCCATCGTCGAACTGCCCATGGCCACAGACGAGCCAGCGCCTGCCGTTTCTGGTGTCCATCAGACCCCCCCACCGGTTGCCTCTGATTCTCCAGTCGCCACCGCTGCCGAGCCGGCAACCGCCTCCATCCATTTCGAGTACGGCCAGGAGACTCCCACCGCCGATGGACAACGGGAGCTGGAGCGCCTGGCTGCCATTGCAGTGAAGTACCAGCGCATCGAACTCGTCGGCCGAACCGACGACATCGGTGGCAAAGCCTACAACGACCGGCTCGCCAGACGGCGTGCCGAGTCCGTCCGCTCATGGCTCCTCGACAGAGGCGTCCAGGCAGAGATCTTGGTTCGTGCCGAGGGCCTGTGCTGCTACCTCGATCCGGCACCCACCGAAGCGGCGCGCCGGAGCAACCGCCGCGTCGAGGTGCGTCTCGCTGGCCCGCGCGACGGGCTCAGTGACAACAACCGCAGCAACAACCGCAAAGGAGCGAAGTGACGTGAAATTACCGCATACCCACAGCTTCATCCGCGACGTGGTCATTACCGGCGGCTTCATTGCCATCGGCATCCTCGCCCCGGGTTCGCCGATCGAAGGCGGGTTCGACGCCCATCTGGGCGGCATCGCCGTCGGCCTCGGCCTCGGATGGCTCATCAAGTCTTGTGTTGATCTCAAAGGGAATCGTCATGAATAGCCGTCGTAGCTGGATCAAGGGCGCCCTGGCGCTCGTCTTGCTGACCGCCGCCACCGGTGCGCTGGCGGGAAACACCGGCACCGAGTTCCAAAGTCTCTATAACTGGCTGACCGGCATGGTCCAGGGCTACTTCGGCAAGGCGGCGGCCATCGCCGCGATCGGCCTGGGCGCGCTCTTCTCGCTGGCGCGGCTCAACCCGATGCCGATTCTTTCCGGGGTCGCATTCGCGGTGTTCCTGCAATACGCACCGACGATCTCGACCGGCATCCTCACCGCCACGATCTGAATCCGGAGAGCGCCGTGGACGAAATCGGTTACATCCCCAAGTCACTCGAAGCCCAGGAACGTTTCCTGTGGTGGGACTTCGATCAGGCCATCCTCTTCCTGCTGATCATGGGGACGGGCGTGATCTCGGGGGCCATGCTGGCCGGGATGGTCTGCGGCGCGCTCCTCGCCTGGCAGTACGGTCGGATCAAGACCGGCAAGCACCCCAAGTTCGCCTTGCACGCGCTGTACTGGTGGCTGCCGAGCGGGATCGTCGTCCGCCTGCGCGCGACCCCGCCATCGCATCTGCGCTTCTTTCTCGGCTGAGCCATGCGCCTTCGAACCTTCACCTCCGAGCGGGACAATCATCGCGCTGAAATCACCTTCATGCGCTTTGCCGTCGGCGGACTCGTCCTGGCTTTGCTGGCCAATGCGGGCGCCTTGCTCGGCGTCGCCGGCTCGGAAAGAACCGTGCTGGTACCGCCGGAAGTTCACAAAAGCTTCTGGGTCAGCGGCGAGAAGGTTTCCGGGGATTACCTGCAGGAGATGGCGTACTGGTACGCGGGGCTGGCGCTCAACATCACGCCGCACGTCGCCGAGTACCAGAAGGATCTCTTCCTCAAATACGCCGCCCCCAGCGAATACGGCCGTCTCCAGGCCGAGTTCGGAGCGCGTAGCGATTTCATCCGCAAGAACAACGCCTCGACCCAGTTTTCTGCGCAATCGGTGATGCCCGACGAGACCGCCATGAAAGTGGCCCTCGCCGGGGTCCTGATGACCTGGGTCGGGGACAAGAAAGCTTCCGAGAAGCAGACCACCTACCTGGTCGGCTTCCGTTACCGCAATGGGAGACTGCATGTATCCGAATTCAGGGAAACCAGCGATCGGGACCCGTTTGGCGTTGACGCTGCTGCTCGCTAGCGTCACCTCGCCGATCTTCGCCGGGCAGCTCCTCGAGGGTCGCGCGGACGATGCGCTGATCGCCACGGTCTCGCGCAACGAACCGAACCTGATCCGCGTCGATGGCGGAAAGATTCGCCGTATCCACGGCGTCGAAGGCGAGTTCGTCGTCAGGGCCGACCGGGAAACCGGCGCCGCCTACCTCAAACCGACGACCGAAGAGCCGCAGTTCAGCGTCTTCGTCGCCGACGATGCCGGTCGCCACTGGAAACTGTTGCTTCACACCGCCGACATCCCCGCAGAAACGCTGGTCATTCGCGATCGCACTCAGGCACGCAGCGAGGGCAAAGCCATTCTGGCCGATGACTCGCGCCTCGGCGCGATCCGCCGTGTGCTTCTCGCGCTGGCGCGCGATGCCGAACCCGAAGACATGACCGCCCGAAACACGCTGGAGATCGTCCCCCTCTGGAACGAAGCCCGCCTGATCCTGGTAAGGACGCTGGACGGCGCCTTGTTCGGAGAGAAGTACCAGCTGATCAACGTCTCGTCGTCGCGAATGGTGCTCGACGAGCGTGAGCTCTATCGACCGGGGGTGCTGGCGGTGATGGTCGCCTCGCTCGAACTCGAACCGGGTGAAAGCACGGACGTCCTGGTCGTCCTGGAGGGACGTGATGGCTGAGTCACCCGGCAACCGGATCGCCTCGACGATCGCCAGGCTGTCCCCGAAACAGCGGCAGCTTCTGATCCTGGGGCTCGGGGGGTCGGTCTTCACGCTGCTCATCTTCGGCGGAGTGGCGCTATGGGACCAGCCGACCACGCTTCCCGATGGAACGCCACCGGTGCGCCCGCACCCCCTGCCGATCAGCGCTCCCGGCGCCCAGGCCGACCCCCGCGACATCTGGATGAGCAAGTCCAGCGAACAGATGCGCCAGATGGAGGAGATGATCCAGGGCCTACGCCAGCAGGTCGACCTGATCGAGCGGCAGCCGCCGCTTTCGAATCCGGTCTTGCAGGCACTGCCGCCGCAGCCGCTTCCCTCGCCGCCACCACCGGTGATCGAGCCCCTCAACCTGCCACCAATGCCCCCGCTGCCGCCGAATCCAGGTGCAGGGATGAACCCCGACGGACAGCTGGCGTTACCGAGGCCACCGGGGATTGCCACCTTCGAGGTGAGCGACGCCAAGGTCAGCGCACCCGCGGTGGGCGGGCAGGGGGCCGACCAGAAAGACGCCCGCAGCTACGTGCCATCGGGCTCGTTCTTCCGGGCGGTATTGCTCGGCGGCCTCGACGCGCCCACCGGCGGTCAGGCGCAAAACAACCCGCACCCGGTCCTGATGCGCGTTCAGGACAACGCCTTCCTGCCGAACCGTTACCGCTTCAAGATCAGGGAATGTTTTGCGCTGGGCGCCAGCTATGGCGACATCAGCGCCGAGCGCGCCTACATCCGACTCGAATCCTTGTCCTGTGTGCGCCGCGACGGCAAGGCCATCGATGTCCCGGTCAAGGGCTACGTCGTCGGTGAAGACGGCAAGGCCGGCATGCGTGGCCGTCTGATCAGCAAGCAGGGGCAGGTACTCGCCAATGCCTTGCTCGCCGGCATTGGCGCGGGAATCGGCCAGGCCTTCCAGCAGAGCGCAATGACGGTCTCGACGAGCCCGCTGGGGTCGATCGGTTCCGTCGATCCCGGGAAACAGGTCCAGGCCGGTCTGGGAACCGGTGTTGGCAAGGCGCTCGACCGTCTCTCGCAGTACTACATCACGCTGGCCGAGAAGATGTTCCCGATCATCGAGATCGATGCCGGTCGCACCGTCGAGGTGGTGTTCACCAAAGGCTTTTCTCTCGCCGGTGGCTCCGCGGGCGGCGATTCCGACAGCTACACCGACATCTGGCGGCGCGGCCGCGAAGTCCAGAAGAAACCCCTCGAACCTTTCAAGGAGTGATCCATGTCGTTCAAACCTCTACTGCTCCTGCTCTCCCTGACACTCTCCCTGGCACACGCCGACGAGAGCGTCGAGGTGCTGGCCGGGCGCCTCAAAGAGAAGTATCCGGCGACCCGTATCGAGCGTGTCGACACCTCGGAGATCCCTGCCCTCTATGAAGTCGTGATGGGGCAGAACGTGGCCTACACCGACTCCTCCGGGCGCTACTTCATCTTCGGGCATCTCTTCGACATGCAGACGCAGCGCGATCTGACGGCCGAGCGCCTGGAGAAACGGCAACGCGTGGCGTTTTCCGAGCTGCCGTTCGCCGATGCCATCAAGACGGTTCATGGCAAGGGTGAGCGCGTGCTGGCCGTGTTCTCGGATCCGGATTGCCCGTACTGCCAGCGGCTCGAAAGCGAACTCGAGAAACTCGACAACCTCACCCTGTACACCTTTGCCTTTCCGCTGGAGGGGCTGCACCCGGAAGCGAAGGACAAGGCAGTGTCGGTCTGGTGCGCGCCGGATCGTGAGCGTGCCTGGGCCGAACTGATGAAGACGGGAAAGGCACCGGACAAGCGTACCTGCGACCACCCGGTTGATCGCAACATCGCACTCGCCCAACGGCTGGGGATACAGGGCACGCCCACGCTGCTGTCCGCCGACGGGCGCGTTCTCCCGGGGGCCGCGAGCAGCGAGCGGATCGAGCAATGGCTGGCGGAGAGCCGGCGATGAGCCGGGCAGGGGTCTTCGGTCCGTTCATGCTCGTGCTTCCGCTTGTCCTCGCCGGATGCGCTGGCACGATGTCGGGGCTCGACGGGCAAGGCAAGTTCTCGTGCAAGGCGCCGGACGGGATCGCGTGCGCTTCACTCGCCGGGGTCTACGCCAACGCGTTGCAGAACAACCTGCCGGGGCAGGAGCGGCCGGCAGAAACCGTTACCACGCCAAAGGTCGTGAGCCCTGGCCATACGCCCCCGTCGACCATCACGCGTCCCGTGCCCAGCTCGGGCGAGCCAATCCGCAGCGTGCAGATAGTGCGACGGATATGGCTGGCGCCCTGGGAGGACGACGAGGAAGTGCTGCACGACCAGTCGTATGTCTATCTGGTCGTCGATCCCGGTCGCTGGCAGCTTGCGCACACGCGACGCAACGCCAGTGAGGCGTATCGGCCAGTAGTGCCGCCAACGGCCTTTACCCCCGCGGCCACGGATCCCGACGAGCGCCCGGTTCTCCGGATGGAGCGCGAGGCTTCAGGGTCGGCAAGTCCGCCGTCTCTTCCCCTGCGGGGGCGCGAGTTACTGCAGCCGCCAAGTGCTTCGGAGGGTAAGGAATGAGCCTGTCGGATACCCTGCGCGAGGCCTTCCTGCCGGAGCGATCGGCACATGCGGATCGTCTGCCGCGGCGGCTGTTGCGCGAGATTTCCCGCATGCCGCGACTCACCGGCATCCTGCCGTATGTCGCCTGGCACGAGGAAACGCGACTCTTCGCTCTGGACCAGGGGGCCTTCGGAGAACGCGAATCGCAGGCCATCGGTTTTTGCATCGAGGCCTTGCCGCAAACAGGCGCCAACGACGAAATGGAGAAGGTGCTGGCCAGTCTCTTCGTCTCCTGCCCGCCGGGGACCGGCATTCAGGTCACCTTGTACGGGAGCCCGAACATTCTCCCGGTCCTGCAAGCGCAGGCGAATCTTCTGCCACGCTCAGGCGCGGATGTCCGGTCGGTTGCCGACGGCGGCGCTGACCAGAATGGTGGTTGGGAAGATCGCCGTCACAGCAACATCTTCCGCCTCTTAGCGCGGCGGCGCATCGATCACTACTTGCACGGTACCGGCCAGTCAATTTTCTCGCATCAGACCTATTTGCTGCGCGATTTTCGGGCGGTGATCTCGATCACCCTGCCGCTCGACCCCGAGGTGCCGGCCGACGTCGACGAGGCGCTGCGTGTCCGGGAAAGCGTCCACGCCACGCTCAAGTCGGCGCACCTGCCAGGCCATGACTGGGGGCCCGAGCAGCTGCTGCACTTTGTCGCGCCCTTCTTCGATCATTCGTCGCTATTCACCGGTCGCGACCTGCGCCCGATCGAATGGAACGAGGCGCAGCCGCTCCGGGACCAGGTCTCGCATCACGAGATCGCCTCGCGGCTTGGCGATAGCGACATCCGCTTCCGCCAGGCGGGCGGCGACGAATCGGTGCTGCAGCTCTTCTCGGTTCGCCAGTACCCGCGCTACTTTCGCCTCGCCGGCATGAACACCCTGATCGGCGACCCCTACCAGCTCGCCCTGTCGATGCCGTGTCCGTTCCTGATCACCATGGGAGCGGTCGCGCTTGACTACGAGGCAGCCCGGAGCAAGGCGAAGATCAAGGCGACGCGCGCGACCCAGAGTGCCGGTTCCTACATGGCCCACTTCCAGCCCGATCTGCAGGAACGCAAGCGCGACTGGGACATGGTGCTCAAGACCTTCGACAGCGGTCGAACGGTGGTCGGGATGTATCACCAGATCTGCCTGTTGGCCAAGGCCACGGAGGCTGCCCGCTGCGAGCACGCCGTGCGTGCGGTCTGGCGCGCCCGCGGTTTCGATCTCACCAAGGATTTCTATCTGCAGCACCAGGCGCTGGCAGCGGCTTTGCCGATGACGCTGACGCCCGCCCTGCAGGCGGACGTGCGTCAGTTCGGTCGGATCAGCACCAAGACTGCCGACAACGCAGTGATGATGTCACCGCTGATCGCCGAGTGGAAAGGCACGCCAACGCCGGTCATGACGCTCTTCGGCCGGCGCGGCCAGGTGCTCGGATTCGACCTCTTCGACAACACCGGCGGCAACTTCAATTTCGCGGTCGCGGCGCTGTCGGGCTCCGGCAAGTCGGTCTTTGTGAACGAAATGACCTATCGCTACCTTGGTGCCGGCGCCAAGGTGTGGATCATCGACGTCGGGCGATCGTACAAGAACCTCTGTGACTTGCTCGACGGCGAGTTCATCGAGTTCTCCGATGAGCGGCGCAACACCCTGTGCCTCAATCCCTTCTCGATGATCATCGACATCAACGCCGACATGGAAATGGTCCTGCCGCTGCTGGCCCAGATGGCGAGCCCCCGCGAACCCCTGGACAACTACAGCTACACCGCGCTGGGCTCGGCGATCAAGCGCGTCTGGGATGCCAAGGGCCGAAGCGCGACGATTACCGACATCTACACCCTTCTGCAGACCGGCCGGCTGTCGAGTGAAGGCGAGTACGAGCGCGACCTGAGTCGCCTGGCGACGGCGCTGGAGCCCTATACCCGGCACGGGGTCTATGCGAGCTACTTCGAGGGGGACGCCAATATTGCCTTTGACCGGGATCTGGTGGTCCTCGAACTCGAAGAGCTGAAGGCCAAGAAGGACCTGCAGTCGGTGGTGATGCAACTCATCATGTATCGCATCACCCAGGAGATGTACCGCGACCGCTCCCGGCGCAAGCTGGTGATCATCGACGAGAGCTGGGATCTGATGGGCAGCGGCGCCAGCGGCAGTTTCATCGAAGCCGGCTATCGCCGTGCCCGCAAGTACGGCGGCGCCTTCGGCACCATCACCCAATCCGTGGACGATTATTACAAGAACGAGGCGACCCGGGCGGCGATCAACAACGCCGACTGGCTCTTCCTGCTGCGCCAGAAACCAGAAAACATCGAGCGCCTGGGAACGGAGGGGAAACTCGTGCTCGACGAATGGCTGAAGCGCCAACTCGCCTCGGTGAGTACCGAGCACGGCCATTTTTCTGAAATCTACATTCACTCGCCGGTCGGCTCCGGTCTCGGGCGACTCCTGCTCGATCCCTTCTCGATGCTGGTCTATTCCACCCGCGCCGAGGATTTCCAGGCGATCAAGCGCCTGCGCGCGCAAGGGCTGTCGGTCTCGGAAGCGGTCGAGCGTCTGGTCATTGAACGTGGATCACGGTAAGGCGGAGCGGTCATGAGTCCTTTCAGAACAGCGCTGCTTACCGGGGTTCTGACGCTGGCGCTCGGCGCAGGCATCGTGGCGTCGTGGTTGCACTTTCGACCTTTGGAGATTCCGCGATTTGCGCGCGTCAACATCGGGGCGCTCGTTGCTCAACAGCAGCAATCGCTGGTCGAGCGGGTCAAGCCGGGCATGGAGGCTACGGAACAGGCCAGGCTTTTCGAGGACGCCAAAGCCTTCGGGCTGCGGCTCGACGCTGCGCTCGATCAGGTCGCGCAGGAGTGCCAATGCGCGCTGATCAATTCAGCGGCCTTGCTCAAGGCTTCGTCCGCTGCGGCGATTCCAGACCTTTCGGCAAGGGTGGCGGAAATCGTTCGCATGGCACCCGCAAGCCCGTTGGCGCAGTGATCGATGCGGTCCCTGGTGATTGCCGTGTGCTGCTTCTGCTTCGGAAGCGCGTCAGCGAACAGCGGGCTGGAGTACCCGTCGATGTGGATTTGTGACGAGGATCGGTTCAACTGGTATTGCGACGTTCCACCCGATGCAGAGCCAGCCGACAGCGCCCCCGAAGCGAAGGTGCTCAGCGAGGAAGAAGAAGCCGTCGCGGCCCTCAAAGCGTTGCGAGAAGACGCCGAGCGGAAGAGGGCGCTGGCCATCATCAAGCCGACCCCGGAGAACTTGAAGCGCTACATCGTTGCGCAGGAAGCGCTGATGGACCGGGCGTCCGTCTTCTCGGACGTCTGGCGACGCGTCATCTGGGCCAATCCCGAACTCAACTACCAGTTGCGCAACCCGTCCAACAACGCAGCCATCCAGGTGCGCGATACCCAGCGCGCGCGCAAGGCGAGCGAGACGCTGGCCGGGCTCGCCGGCGAGTGGGGAATTTTCTTCTTCTTCCGCTCGGATTGCCCGTACTGCCATCGCTTGGCGCCGACCCTGAAGTGGCTCTCCGAGCAGTACGGCATCGCCGTGTTTCCGATCTCGCTCGACGGCGGCGGATTGCCTGAGTTTCCGCAGCCCTCGCGGGACAACGGCATGGCCGCTGCGCTGGGCGTAACCGTGGTGCCTCTCGTGGTGCTCGGCAACGTCAAGGATCGCCGGCTGCTTCCGATCGGTTCGGGCGTGCTCTCGGCGCAGGAGATCGTCGAGCGCATCTACATCCTGACGCAAACGCGTCCCGGCGAACTCTATTGAGGGTGACCGTGAATACTCCAGGCTTTCGGCGAACGCTCGCTGCCACGCTGCTCCTCGCGATCCAGGCCAGTCAGGCAAGCGCCAACGTTTCGCAATCGATGCAGGACTGGTTCAACGACATCGGCGCCTACGGCAACGTGACCGGTGCCAACGCCTATCGCGGCCAGACGATGAATTTCTATACCGGCGGCAGCCTGTACATGCGCACGCCGGTGCGCAACTACCCGCTGGCGAGCATCACGCCGCCGTCGTTTCGGGCGGGCTGCGGCGGTATCGATCTTTATGCCGGATCGTTTTCTTTCATCAACAAGGACCAGTTCGTCGCGCTGCTGCGAAACATTGGCAACAACGCCATCGGCGCTGCATTCAACATGGCGCTCTGCTCGATGTCCCCCGACCTTTGTGACCTCTTGAAATACCTGCAGGACCAGGTGTCGAAGATGAACAACCTCAACATCAATTCCTGCCAGGCCGCCGAAGGGATCGTCACTGCCGCCGGAAGCCTGTTGACCGATCGCACCCAGGAGAAGGAAGGCAAGACTGCCGGGGCGAGCCTGAACCTGTTCGGCGATGTCTTCGAGTCCTGGGACGAGTGGAAGAAGAGCCGGGTCACGGCCAGGAACATTCGCACGGCAGCCCGCAACGCGTCAGCGGGCTCTCGCGAGCTCTTCGAGCCAGGCAACGTCGTCTGGCGGTCGCTGTCGCGCGTCTCGGGCGTCACCGATGAGACCAAGGAACTGCTGATGAGCCTGACCGGCACGATCATCGTCACACCGCCCGGTGAGAACGGTGACGAGAAAGCCCGCTGGACCTATCTGCCCGGCGGCAAGCTTACCTTCCGGCAGTTCGTCGGTGACGGCGGAGCCACGACAGTGACGCTGCCGGGCCTCAAATGCGGTGTCGATGCTGCGGAGTGCATGAGTCCGACGTTTTCGGACAGCGCCTTCACCGTGACGCCGTTCTCCCGGCAAGTGAGGATCCGGATTGCCGCGATGCGCGACAAGATCGCCAACCGCGATGCCTCCGGCCAGTCGAACCTGGATACCGCCCTGATCGGCACCTCTTCGCTGCCGGTCTGGAAGATGCTCGCGGTGTCGAGCAGCATCCCAGGGGGTGACCGGATCACCGAGGACTACGCGCAGCTCATCGCCGTCGATGTAGCCTACGCCTACTTCACGAACCTTTCGAAGACGCTGCGCAACGCGCTGCAGAACGAAACCGGCAAGAGCGGCCCCGATGCCGTCGCGGCGGCCGAGAAGATCCTGGTCCGGCTCAATGAGATCGAACAGGAGGCGCGCGACATGCTGCGTGCCGAATACCAGAAAGGCATGCAGGTCGTCGAACTGAGCCGTTCGCTGCAACTTCTTCATCAAAGCCTGAATGCCGGGATGCCGACCAATATCTTCCAGTCGATGATGGTCTTCAACCGCTAGGCGGCGCAGCGACTGGCCCAAGCGTCCAGGGAGAGCAAGAAATGTACGAGGTCTATGCCTACTGGAATGTCGCCGAGCTGGAGGCGATGTTCAATGCCGTCGCGGCGATTATGGGCAGCGGCGACTACCTCGGCCTGCTGCGGACCATGGCGATCGTCGGCGTGATCGTCGTCGTCATCGCCACCCTGAGCGGACGCGAACGACTCGACGGGATGTGGAAATGGCTCTTCTTCCTGGCCATCTTCCAGGCGCTTCTGCTCGTGCCGAAGGTGACGGTCACCATCGTCGATCGCACCGGCAACGAGCCGCCGCGTGCGGTGGCCAACGTGCCGATCGGGCTGGGTGCCTTCGCGCACGCGATGAGCAAGGTCGGCGACTGGCTGACCGGCGCTTTCGAGACCGTCTTCTCACTTCCCGACGACGTGCGCTTCCGCAAGAACGGCACCCTGTTTGGCCACCGGGTATTGGCCGAGAGATTTGCCGTGAAGAGCGGCAATCCGATACTGACCAGCAACCTGCTGGAGTTCTACCGCGAGTGCGTCGCGCCCGATGTGGCGACCGGCTACATCCGCATGAAGGAAGACATCATCGAGGTCAATAACGTCTGGGCCAGCCTGAACGGCAAGACCAACCCGGCGCGACTGGTGACCGTGCGCGACATCAGCGATCCGATGCTGCTGAACACCATTGGTTGTGATATCGCCTATCAGAGCCTCAGCACGCAGCTCACCGCCGAGTCGAACCGGCAGCTCACCTTGCTGGGTTCGCGCCTCTACCCAAGGATGAGCCAGGCCGACGCCGGCGCGGCGATCGTCGCCTCGCTTGCGACCTCGACCAACTATCTCCTGGGCATCGCCGCGTCGGCACAGGACACGGTCAAGCAGGCGATCGTCGCCAACTTCATGATCGATGCGCAGTACCTGCTGCCCGCGCAGCTGGGGGATGCCGCCAGCGCGCAGACCAACCTGGCGATGGCGCAATCGCTGCGCTCGACCAGTGACTCTTACAAGCTGATGGCGCGCATCGCGGAATCGACGATGCCCAAGGTGCGCAACGCCATCGAACTCGTTCAGTACGCGATTTTTCCGGTCTTCCTGCTCTTCGTGGTGATCAGCGGGCACCAGGCCGGGGCAATCATCAAATCCTACGCCACGAGCTTGTTCTGGATCCAGCTCTGGGCACCGCTCTACGCGGTGATGAACTTCATCATCACCATGTATTCGCGCAGCCACTACACCAACGGCAGCGCCGGCGGCGGCCTGGCGATCGAGCAGATGAGTTTCCTGAATACCGCGATCATCAGCGACCAAGCGATTGCCGGGATGCTGGTGATCTCGATCCCGGCCATTGCCGCGGCCATCGTCAAAGGCGGCGAGGTCGGCCTGCAGGCTGTCGCCGGTCTGGTGGCCCCGCCGCGGGATCCCGAGAAGATCGCCAGCGCCCTGGCGATGGGCAACATGCAGATGGGCCACGCCTCGATCAACAATGTCAGTCACGACACCCAGAAGGGCCTGACGGTGGACATGAACCCGAGCCTTCGGCAGGGGATGACCAACTATCAGGCGCGCGGAGGATTCGACTACAGCCACTTTTCTGGCGGCGGCTTTGTCGTCCGCCAGGGAAAGAGCGATGTGCGCGCCGACATGGCGCTCAACGATTCCCTGGGTGCCGCGGCGAAGGAGAATTACGAACGTTCCCAGCAGGCGACCCGACAACACTCCGCCGAGTATGCCGAAAGTGCGCTCACGGCGCTCAAACAGGAGGCCGGATTCGAGCGCAGCCACAGCCAGGGCAGCAGCGATGGCACGGGCTACCGCCACGGCATGGGCTCGAGTCGCAACCACGAAGCGAACGACAGCCTGCGCCAGGTCGATCAGTGGGCCAAAAAACTCGGTGTCAGCGAAAAGGTGGCGATGGAGATGATGATCGGCGCCTCGATGGGCATGAATACGCCGAAGCTCCTCGAGATCGCCGGGCTTCGCGGGGGGGTGGAGCTCTCCGCCAAGCTGCGCAACTCTGCCGACGCCACGCGATCGCTGGAGGAGATGGCGCAGTTCGCCAGTGAATCGAGCTTCGGAAAAAAGGTTGGCACCGTGCTCGACAACGGCTGGGAGCGCAACTATCGAAGCACCGACGACGGCAGGACTTCGGGCAGCGAGGGGATGCGTGCATCACTGGATCACGCGCGGCAATCGCGCGAAGCCTTCAGCGCCTCCTTGCAGGAAACGGAAGGGCATCGGCAGATGTGGGAGCTGTCGCACAGCGGTCAGCTGGGCTCGAACCTGCAGCTCCAGGATCACTTCATCAAGGATTTTCTGCTGCCCAAGGTCGATTTTAACTACGAGACGTTCCAGGGGATCATGGGCGACCCGTACAAGCTGCGTCCCTACATTGCCGAATACACCGCGCAGAACTACGACCGGATGCTCGGCGAGATGGCCGGTCAGGTGCAGGGGGCAGATGCGGTCGGCGCGCGGCACGAGGCGGATCGAAGCAGCGTTCCCGGTGCCGCTGCGGTCGGGCAGGCGGGCGCCGGGTATCTTGGTCAGGTGACGGGCAGGGCGGCAGGGGCCGGGGTCTCGGCCCAGGGGCGCCCGAGTGATCAGACCGCGCATACGGCGATGCGTGAATTCTCGACGAACGCGTATGCGATACGGGACCGCAAGGAGGGAGCGGCGCAGACGCAGCAGGAGAACGCGACACCGACCGATTTCAGCAAGTTGGAACCCGTGTCGCCGGTCGGCAAGGGCGCGGCAGTTGTCGGTGAGGTTGGGAAAGCCGCAGGACGGGTGGTCGAGGGGCTGAGCGGGGATGATCCCGGTCAGTATGTTCGGGACACGCTGGCGGGGAAGAAGAAGCCTTGAGCCGACGCGGTGGCCTTCTGGGCAAAGGACGCCTCTTGCCCAAGGGCCGTGATCAGCCACCCGTGAGGTCAGCGGCGCGCCACTCCAACGGTTCGAGTGCCACTCGTTGCGCCGCGTTCGCCACCGCATGTGCGCTGCGCAGGTACCGTGGTCGCTCGTGCTTGGCGAAGTCTTCGATCATCTGATCGACAGTGCTCGCGAAGTCCGCGGCCGCAGCGGTCTTGGCCAGGCAAGGAAAGTAGGCCGCAAACACGCTGCGCCAGTCGACGCCAAGTTGCCAGGAGCCGCCCTCGTCGGCGAAAAAGATTACGTCATCGTGGCACTCGTCGATATGCCGAAGCAGCCCGAAAAGGAGCTCGAACGCCTGGCGGGCGACTTCGTATTGTCCGCCGTCCGCGGCACTGATGCATCTGCGCAGCAGACGCTTGAACTCGGCGATGAAGGCATCCGTGCCCCGCGAATGTTGCGTGCAGTTTCTGGAATTCACCGCGAAGTCTTCGAAGTAGCGACCGGCCAGACTATCGACGTGGAACGTCTGCACTTCGTCGAGTAAGGCGTTTGGTGTTGCGCTCGCTTCTTCCAAGTCGTCGACGAGCACGTAGTCGCCCACGAGAGCCTTCAACGTCGCTTTTGGCACGAGTTCTATCGCGCGTTCGGCGATGATCAGCAGATCGCCACGGCGCATTCCTCGCAGTTCCTTTCGCAGTATTTCCAGATTGGTGATGTGGCTCGTCATCCTGCGGCCTCCACGTGAAGTAGAGGAGGGCACGGCCCTTCCCTGAGCAATCGCATCACGCTGCTCCCAACAGAGCGCGTCGCGCCACGCGCGGAGGCGAACAGCGCTGGAGGATCCGCTTCCAACCGTTGCGGACTGCGACGGCCTCGCGCAGGATTTCCACGTACTCGACCGCATCCACGCGCTCATCGGGTGGCATCGATCCCTGCTCGTGTTCCGTGAGCAGCCGCTGCCTCTCCCGCGGGCCGTCGCCGAGCGCCTGAAGGCGGCTGTAGGCCTCGCAGGCGTACGCGAAAGTCTCGCGCTTGCCAAAATCGATCTCCAGCAGCCACTCACGCGTCCGAGTTGCCCGTAGTCCGATCGTCTCGCGCTTGCAGTTGTGGAAGATGTGCGCCGCCTCGTGCACAACGAAGTCTTCGAAGCGACCAGGCGCGTCGAAAGAGGCTGCCGACAGATAGCAGGTCGTCTCCTCGCTCAGACCCAGCAGGCCTGGGGCGTCCTCAGCAAGCAGGTCCGCGCCCAGTCCCGCCAGATAGAGGTTCGCCAGGTCCCAGGCGGTGGCCAGCCATGGCGTGCTTTGCAGCTGCGCATCGATCGTGGCCGGAGTGAGAAGAATGACCGAGCGTTCGAGCAGATCGAGGACCAACGCCTGCTCGCAAGCCGGGAACAGGCCACGCACCATCGGTGCCACTTTCTCGCGCGTGAAGGCGACGATGTCGAGGTTGATGACTGCTTCGGGGAATGCGAGGTGCAGGGTGCGGCTATGGACCGCGGCGATCAGTGCCGCGCGCAGCGCGGCCTCCCCGCAGTGGACGCGGGCGAGGAAGTCGTTCCCCGGCCAGGCGCGGAAGTGGGCATCGTGCTCGCCGCTGCGAAGGTAGCGTTCGGTAGCCTGTTCAGGGGTTTCGGGCATCGGTCTTCGTCCTTTGGAAGGCCTATTGTCTTCGCAAATCAATATTCCAGCACAGGTATTGGCCGGGTCTCGTTGGGCGCGCCGGGAAGAACGTCGACGACGTCAAGTACTGTCGACCCGTCAACGAAAGATCCGCCTGTCGCTGGCCATGAATGGGGGCACGCTTGCCACGGTTCCTTCTGTTCGCCGTCGGTGACCAAGTTCTGACGCGGCAAGCGAAGCGCCAAGATAAGTCTGCGGACGAGCAGGTCGGTGTGGGTGAATTTGCGAGGTGACCGGGAAGTCGAAGCGGGGTTGCGGGTCGAAGAAAGGGCGCTTTTGTGCGGGGCAACGCCCGCATGGCCGAACGCGTTTCGGGCGTGCACCCGTTGCGAGCGGCGCGTCTCACAGGGGATCGGCATCATCATTAACCGGCTACTCGCCAACGCCATTCTGCTCTCTCTGGTCCGACACAAGTAGGTGGCCGAGTGCGCGCCTGAATTTGATGGCGCAGGTTGGGTCGGGCTCCTTAGTTGACCGCGCGGCCTAGCAATGGGTAGATGAGCACTGTCTGGAGAGGCCTGAGGGAGGCCTCATTTGGTGGCTTTCAGCGATGAGCAGACGGTCGCGGTTTTTTTTTCAGAAGCCGACGACGTTAGCCTGAAGCGCTCAGCCGTAAGCGGTCATTCGGCTGCGCCTGTGACTTTCTTCGCCTGACCGGCCGCTATGCGCCGGTAAGCAGCCGGTGGGCGCAGAATGGCGTCGGTCGGCAGCCGGCCAAGAAGAGACGGTGGAAAAGTCTGCCGACAGCGGTCATTGAAGCAGCCTGGGTGTATGCTATCGACCTAGCCAGCGACGTGCCGCCTTTGACGATTTCCTATCCTGTATAGAATCAGAACACAGAGGATGAAGTGCCCCATTTGGTAAGCTTCCAGCGTTCCCAGCGACGTCTCTTTCGAGAGCGGGCCCCAATGTTGCGCAGCAAGACTGTCGCCAGAAAACAAACTTAGCGGTGACAAAACGATGCCTCCCGAAATCCTACAGTTCCTGAATGCGAACGCAAGCGCAGTCTTTGGCCTTCTTGGTGCTCTTGGAGGGGGAGTTCTTTCCTTCGTTGCCGCTCTCCTGCTAAAGCAGCGCGACTTCAGGCTTCAGATTCGATCAAAGATAGTGGATAGGCAGATTGCAGCTCACGAACGCATCCTCCAGCTTGCACAAGACTTACGTACTATGGGCTCGCTCGGCACGCTCGACACCGACGAAGAGATATCGCGCGGCCCCATAATTCTCCTATCAAAGAATGCATTTGAAGACTGGTTTACTCTCTTCACAGAGCAGCAACTCGCTGGTTCAACTTGGCTGACTACGGGAACGAAGCGCGAGGTGGCGTTTGTGCAAGACTACCTTGGCACTCTCCATATGCATTTGGTTGATGTTCCGTCGAAAAAATACTTCGATCTAGCGCAATTGATTCGCCAAGACTTCATTGATCTGTCGAGCCGTCTCGAAAAAACCGCGTTCGCCTTCTTCGAAACAGGAATACACCGCGCGAGACTGGATAGTCTTTCTGCTTGGCACAAGTACAAGAGGCCGGTCACCGAGCGCAGACTCGCGAATACTGCGCTAGTTCAGAAAATAGCCGCGTTTAAGAATGCCTTGCGAGAGCTTCCGACGTGACGGCCCGGTTTCATTTGCCCTCAGGCAGCACCCGGCCATGAAGAGACAGTGAAGAAGTCCGCCGAAAGCAGCCATTGGAAGGGTCTGGGTGTATGCTATCGACCTAGCCTGCAAAGGCCGCTTCCACGATTATTTAGTACTGCAAAGAGATAGCAAACGAAAGGCGTGGACCCTGCTGCAGTGAGGCGTGCATACGTTCCGAGCGAGGCCGAGTTACGGAGCAACTCCGATATTGCGCAGCAAAACTGTCGCCCTAAAAGTTAGAACTTTCGAGTCACCAAATCTATGAAAAAGCTTATTCTTATCGCAATTCTTGCCACTATCGGTTGGCAGGGCTACGCAAAATATCAAAGCCAACACGTCGCTATGGCTAGCGCCCAGAGCTCGGCCGAACCCGCACGTCCCCGTAGTTCCGCTCCAGAAACAATCCCTTCAACGAAGTTCAAGTGCGACGGCCGTACATACTGCTCCCAAATGACATCCTGCCAAGAAGCGACCTTCTTCTTGCAAAATTGCCCTGGGGTCAAGATGGATGGAAACAACGACGGCATTCCCTGCGAGAAGCAATGGTGCAAATGATCAAAGTCGTAAAACCCCGTGCGCATCGGCCCGCTAGTTCTAACCCAACGCTCAATCTCGCTTCCTTCCGTCACCGGACGCTGCGCGACAAAGCCGCGCAGCGCCTGTTAGCTCTTCGTTAGACCCACGCGAATTCTCATCCATGTTTCTCGGTCTCGATCTCCAGACGTGGTTCGGCCTTACGGTTCTGGGTGCCATTGTCTCGACGATTGGCTCGCTACTTGGTGTGGTTCTCAAGGACTACGTCTTCTCCCGGTCCTTCGAGCGATGGAAGCAGCGCCAAACGTTGGAGCAGCTCTATCAGAAGTTCAGAGATCCTCTACTTTTGTCCGCGCGCGAGCTCGCCTCACGAACGCTCGAAGTCCTCAACCACTTCCCAACCGTTTACCTCAATGAAAAAGTTCTTGCGTCACGCCCAGAGAAGCAAGTCGAAAATAGTATCCATGACTCTTACTTTCAACGCTACAAGCTGGTAAGCACAGCCTACCGAATAAGCTCGTTCATGGCCTGGGTGGAGCTTTATCGTCAAGAGTTGACTTTCTTGGATCCAGGAAACAACGTGCATGCCGCGAAGCTGGAGCGAGCTGTCGGCCTCATTCGCAGTGATCTGGCCGATGGCCAACTCAATCACGCAGAGGATTGCGGCAAATGGAAAGACACCCTTGTTTTCCGAGAGGAGCTCCGCGCGATTGGTGAGTCTCTAATCGAAACGCGTGGGTCAACGCGCACCGTCATGGGCTATGGTCGGTACTGCGAGCAACTAGAGGCAACGACTCCGAACGCTGTTCAGCGGTGGTCGCCAGTCGTTCTAAACTTTTTTCTCGATTTTGAACAGACAGGCAAGGATTTCCGCCAGACAAGATTGAAAAGACTACTCGTTCACCTCGTCGAATTGATGCGCCTCATAGACCATAACCCCATCGAGCCGTACTTGGACAAGGCATATGTTGGACTCCGGGACGAGGTGCAGTAGTGCGAGTTTTGGGGCTAACCTGGCGCTCAATCTCGCTCCCCCGGTAACTGGACGGCGCTAAAGCACCGCCGGTTAGCTTTACGTTGATGCTGTGGAAGCACCACGTCGACCGACCGATTTTCCGGAAACCTTGTGCCGTTTTCGGATCGGTTGCCGCGCTTGGGGGCTTTTTAGAGACGGTCCATGATGCCCGAGTCGTACCGAACGGCAGCACGCGGCCATAAGCGGTTGTTTTAAGCCAGCATTCAAAACCTGCCGTTGACGTACTCAATGTTGATCACAATTACCTCTTCTCAACATTTTATGGAATATAAAAGGGAAGCATGGACAGTCTAGAAAAGTACGCCATAATTTTCGACAAAAAATATAAAAACTATTCGGATGTTCGTCATCAGAAAATCTCAACGCTGATAAAAGCGTACGACACGCCAGATGTGGCAGCTAGGGTTCAGAGCGAAGAATTTGCAAAACTTCTTGAGTTAATTGCGCCTGTAATTGCCATCAAGAACTACAAGTCGCAGATTCCGTTTCCAGAGGACTTGGCAAGCGTTGTTCTATGTATAATAGAAATTAGGTCGGCGCTCCCGTCTAACAGTGATGTGTTGAGTCGCCATAAAGCGCCCTTCGATAAGTTGCTATCACTGCAAGGGTTTCAGCTGCCGACTGTTTCAGCAATTTTACATTTCTCTCACCCGAAATATTTTCCAATTGTCGATGTAAACGTTGAGGCTGCTTGCTCCCATCTAAAGAAAATATATCCAGATGATTTTACGATGCTAGATGAGCCATCGCTTCCGGCTGTTACCACTTCTGCAGATGATAAGACGGAAAAGTACGGCGTGTTCATCAAGTTCATTAATAAGGTAAGGGAACTCCAAGGGGGCCATGGCGGCCAAGCTGATTTCCGATACATCGACAAGGCGCTAATGGTTTTAGGTGCCGAACGACTGCGGGAGAAGCGACGCTCTAGGCCCCGCTAGTCATTGGCCGCAGTCGGGACGGCCTTCATGGGCTGCCGCCTGAAATTGCACTTTGACGGTCCGCTTTCTCGGGTCGCCTACTTCCGCTTAGGGTCGATCGCTGCCAGTGGCCTGAGGAATCTGAACGACTGCTCTCGGTCAGATCCGGCCTTTGGCGCTCGGCCTCAGCAGCACCTGGTCTGGCTGGCCGCTTGTGGTTTGGGAGCGGCCACTGAGCTTTCGTGGTTTGGTGACGGCAATCGACCCTGAGCGGACCTTCATCCAGCCGCCTGCTAAATGGCAGGTAACAAAGTAAAGGTGCCGTTCCAGGCGAGTGCTCACTGGCAAGTGATCGGCCAAAGCGGCCGTTGGCGGCACATGGCGCGGACGGCCGGTATAGCGCCTTGACCGGCCATAGGGCAGGAGAGCACGCCGAGGGGCTGCTTTGAATTTTTCGTTACGGCAAAATTCGACCCACGAGCAGCATTCCCTTCGATGCTCTGGAGTTCCGTTAGGTGGCGCTCGCCCCAGCCAGCGGCAGGCGCTTCTGGCGGCGATTTCAGAGGACGAAGCTCAGCGGGGCGTGTGCGCGCTCACCAGGCGTCGCTTTTCAGGGCCGGCAAACGAATTCTTAAGGGCCGACTACGAAGCTTCGGCGGGCATTAGCGACGTCGATTATGACGCGCAGCCCCTAACAAACCGCGCAGCACGTCCACCTGTGATTGGTTTTCCATGTCTGTGAGGGTTGGCCTTCAGCGGCGGCCCGTCACGACGTCACGGCCGAGGACTCACGACCCGTTCCCACTTCCTTAGTTGCTTCGAGCGGGCCGACTCGGATCACTTTTCTGCCGCAGCCCGTAGCTTTAGATCGGCCCTACGGACCAGTTGCGGACGGAGCGCCGCGCGGACCGCCTTTTAATGAATAGCGCGAGCTCGCTGAAGGTCATGGTCGGCACCTTCTCAAACTCGTTGCCACATCCCGCGAGGCTATCCCGAAACTACGGCGGCTCAATCCAATCGCCAAGACCGGAGATCGCGCCAGATCCTACAGCGACACTAGCTTGCCGTCTAGAGTTGACAGCAGCAGCGCTCCACCGCCAGGGGTGCCGCGTGAAGCAAACGCACTCACGTCTTCTCGAATACCCTCAACAGTTATCAGCTCTAGAGCTTGATCAGGTGCGACCCAACGCAATTCAGTGTGCTCATCACCAAGCGTGAAGTCTCGCTGACTCGTGCGACACCAGAAAGTAACACCAATTATCTCATTCTCCGCGGTCCGTTCTCCTCGGAAGAAGTGCCACATCCGAAGCGTTCTGACGACTTCGTATTTGACTGGCCCCAGCTCCTCTCGTATTTCTCTATCCAGGCCTGCCAGGATTGGTTCGAATTGGGCTTTGCGACCGAAGACCAACTCCCACTTGTCCCGATTGAAGTTAGAATGCGCCGGGGCGCGCTTCAAGAGCAGAATCTCGCTGCTCTCCTCAAACTGGAGGAGAGCCCCAACCCCAAACATGCATCGCCCTACATCATTCATTTATCCGTCCTCGCATTTGTCCATTCTCGCACGAAGCGTACGCCACACAAGGCGACCTATAACAAAGTGCTCTCAGTTGCAGCATCACTTTCGAGTCGCCGTACAATCTCAAGATCACGCGTCACGGTAGGAAGGCTCCTTGTCCAGGCCAGCACCTTCGCAGCTAGCACGGGAAGCAGCGTCTTGAATGCCTCGTCAGCCTTCGGTGAAATTTCTGCTTCTTTGGATTGCAGCACCGCCAGAAATGCGCTGCAGAGATCTTGCCGCATCTCCCGTACCAGTGCGCGTCCGTGATCGATAGACTCGCCAAGGGCGCCTGCCTCCCCAAACCGAGTCAGGTTTTTCATGGGATAGTGAAGCTTGCGCAGACGCGGAGCGAACCTATGCAACGAGTCCGCTAAGCTTTGTACTGACTCAGAGGCGTAGCGGTAACCGAGGCTTAGCGTGTTTCTGTCCACTGTCGACTCTAGCAGGCGAGAGCCCATCCTCTCCTCGTAGCCCTTGACCAGCATATGGTATTTTGACTCACGTTGGATGCGCAGCTCATTGAAGAGGTATGACGTGGTCGATGCCAGCTGATTGTACTCGAGAAATGTGAAGTTGTCGCGAAGTTCCCCTATCGTGCACAACGGATCAAACGGAATCCATCCAAGCTCGAGCTCGAATCCAATTTCCAGCAGAATCCTCACGGCCTGCTCCACTTCTTCGATTGAATGGCCTTTGGCGTAACGCTTCAGTTGCGTTGACGAAGCGGATTCGACCCCCAGGAAGACCTTGCGCAGCCCTAGTGTGCGGAACTCACGGAGTAGTGACGTCCGCGCCTCCCTCTGGTAAGTGGTCATCCTTCGCGAGCAGACACTGTGAACAGTAAGACTCGCATCGACAGAAATCGGCCGCGACACAACCTTTTGAGCGATCCGCAAGGCAGTCGCAACGTGCTCGGCGGTTTTCCCTGAAGCTCCGAGCAAGTCTTCATCGGCGAACGTAACCGACGACATGCCAGATGCCGCAAGCCGCACTAGGTCTGATGCGATGCGCTCCGCGGGAAATTGCCTATACTCGGAACCGCGCCCTTTGATGTCCAACAGTCCGCGCAAGCAGAACGTGCAGTGCGCCCATGAACAACCGCGGCTTGCCTCGGTATAGTACTGAACGCCTTTCTGCAGCACGCGACGAGGAAGATACGGCACCGTTAGATCCACGGGTCTACGGGCGGTGTACCTTACCGCCCCATCAGCCTCCAAAAAGCACAGATTCGGAATCGTCTTTACTGACTCACCCCTCACCAACATCGCAAGAGCTTCCTCGCCCTCACCGATGACCACAAGAGAATCGGGCCCCGTAGCCCGCAAGAGATCCTCGGCCAAAAAAGTCGCCAACGCGCCGCCGAAGACGAACCGGGTTGAGCTTTCGACAACAGCCTGTAAGCGAGCCCAAAGCTCCACAGCGTAGTCGAATGTGCCATACGTAACCGACAACCCAACCACCGCGGGTTGCACCTCCCGGCAGAGCGCAATCGCTAGTTCTGATTGCTGCTGCCCCTTCGCGACCATGTCCAATACTCGAACATCCGTACAACACACGTCACCCAAGTAGCCGGCGATAGCGGACACACCATGAGTCTCTCCAATCGCCGGGTAGCGGTCCGAATAGAGGCCGATTAACACCACTTTCTGCCGAGTGCTCATAATACCGTTGCCGCAGCTGGAGTCCCAAGCAGTGAGTCAAGAATCCGCAATGCGGATGTCGACCGCACGCCCGCATGTGGTTCAAATTCATTGCGACTCGATTCGAGGGTGCGCCGTTCTTCGGCGCTGAGAGAGCCGCCGCGCGAAGACACAAACGACCACACGGTTGCCAGATCCCACCAGCGCAGTCTACGAGAGCGTACATCGCCCATCCCAATGCGCTCGAAAGTCGCAGCCCGAGTACGATGCCAAGCTAATTGGCCATCGTCTTCAAACTCAAATATGCTCTCGGTGACATCGCCAAAGTACACGAGCTGGGTAGACCGGTTCAGCAGGTTCTCTGCGGGGTGCTCAGTAAGCCGCGCCACGTACTCTGATTCGACGTCTTCCACACCATGGAGAATAGCACCGAGGGCCGCTGCCCGGCGAACTAGGCGGTGCGGATCCGCATGGTAAACATAGGCCACTGCGCGAGTCGCCTCTGGACCATTCATACGTCCTAGGAAATAGACTATCTGCTCTCTTGCCCTTAGCGACCTAGCTTGCTCAAGGGTGCGCGGCAAGCCGTCTCCACTCGACTCATCGCAGCGTGCTAGCAGTACGTCGTAGAATCTACGCGCTCGGCGTGCGATCCTTGCAGACTCGCCGTCGCCCAGATTTGAGAAGGCCCCTCTGATGAAGGCGTTAATCTCGACATTCAGTTCTTCTCCCAGGACGGATGGAACTTTATCCGACGTGCCCATCACTGCGGACAGCACAGTTCGCGCAACAAGAAATTCAAGAAACGACTGGTGCTGGAATCCAGCTTTCACGACCTTCAAATCGAGCGGTGAAGCCGCGTCAACCAACAAGCCAGCGAATGCTGGATGAGTGCGAACGCACTCATCCACTTCCAGCGCTTCATACACGCGGCCGAATGGATATGAATGACGCTTAGTATAGGCTCCCAAAGCAAGCTTCTCGTGAGCAAGAACCACTGCTTCACCGATATTAAATTTGAGCTCCCCGGCTCCCCGCCTAAGCTCCCGCGCAATCCAGTGCTGATAGAATGCTGAGTAGAGTCCGAATCGATTGTCTATAACCTCACTTAATCGCTCGCCACTAATAAACAGGTACATCAGTAGTAAGAGTTGAAACGGATTTTCGGTAAAGCCACGCAAAGGGTCTCGTGTAATCGCGGAAACGAATCTTTCCTGTTCGGCATCTGGGTAGCCAACGCGCTGAAAATAGCCGCGCGCGAAGGCCGAAGAATCTTCTAATGACCACGGCTGCAGTTCGAGAAGTGACGATATGGACTCATCGAGCCCTGGGATCGCGCTGACGTGTGAGTGATAGTGACCATCGCGGCTCGTTGTAATCCAGGTCCCGTATTCCCCTAGTGTTGGAAGACACTCGCTGGCAATATTATGACTATCCGCCAAAGTGACCTCGTCGAGACCATCGACAATGGTGACCAATGCTTCCCCGCACTGTGAGAGCCGCTCCGCAAGGGCAAGCGTCTCCTTCCGCGAATGCACAAGATCAGAGGCATGCAAGAGAAATGGGATTGTTGTGCCTTTCTTGTGCAAAAATGCGTCGGCAAGTTCAAGAAAGATGTATCGAACTGCGGTGGACTTCCCTATGCCGGGACCGCCGATGATGAATGTGCAGGGGGGACGCGGATGCCCCTCCAGCCAATCTCGAAGCGTTTGCACCGTCAAGGTCTTCAAGTCCTGCACGCGGGCCGGCACGACAAGCTCTGGCCAGAGCAGCCGAAATGCGCCAGCGCCGCCCTTGGTCCAAGGTAGAAGGCTTTTGTTTAATAGTGACTCGGTCTGGTTGCGCAGGTAGGTCCAAGGGCCTTTCTCTTCCATCGTCACGGCACTAGGCATCCTCCTACGCTTCTCCCCTCGATCGTACGCGGGCACCGCATAGGAAACCTGAACCGCCGGGACACTGGGACGACGCCGTGCGATGTCTTCCACTTGACTCGACAGGAAGCGGTAGAGCACTTCTGCTGATGCTCTGGCAGCAAACGGTTTGTACCGGTCGTCCTTCAGGGGATTTGCGTAGTCCATCACACCCTTCACCACGACCCAGAGCAGCTTATCAGCCTGCTCCGCCACCGTTGCGACGCTGGCGGCTTCCATTTCGAGCCCGACAACGGTTCGCACACCCCATCGCTTCAAGGACTCCCACGTAACGCCGTCTTTAATCACGGCGCTACCACTGGCGATCGGTCCAACCTTCAACTGGAACGGTAGTCGCTTTGGTGGGAGAGAGTGAAAGTACAAGTTCGTGTTGGCAGTATCCCGCCCGTGCTGTGTCAAATGTACTGAATCCACCCCCCGTACAATAAGCCCTTCTTCTGAGTATGAATCAACGCAACGTTGCCAACGTGAGCCCGGGAAATATCGAAGAAATGCGGCATGTTTCTTGGGATCCTGACCTGCTAAAAGGCGCTCGAGCAGCCACAAGCGCCGCTCTTCGTTGCTAGGCTTTCCGAAGCTGGGGAGATCGTCAACCCGCATCCGCAGCGCAGCATTAACCCAAGAGTTCAGTGCAAGTATTTGCCGATGATCTGGCTCGAACTCGTCGGCCTTCTGTTTCCCCTCGTCGTACTCGTAAGCCATCTCAGCGAAGACAACGTCACCGATATTCAGCTCTGCTGGATTACCTGCGCAGACACCACTCATTGCCAAACATTTAGGCTTGAGTCGTTCGACAAGCTTGGCGGCTAGTGTTGCCACCGAGCGGCCGCCCATACGCGAGGAATAAGCGAGTGCAATACGTAGCGGCAGCGAGCCGGTCTCATATGTTCCCAGTAGATATGGCGAATCAGAGTCCTCGCCTTTCTGCTCCCATCGCTTGATGCCGGTTGATCGACCGCGGGTGCTCAGCCCAGCGTCGTGAGCCGCGTCGAATTCGAGCTTCAGCGCGGCAACAATTAGAACGTCTATGGTGTCCATTGTCGTCGAGGCAAGGCAAGGCCTTTGGTAAGAGTACCCGAAACTGCACTGTTGGGGAGTGGTCTCGAGGATAGCTGAGTGAGAGGAGAGCGCGGCATTTCATCGCTAGTGCACAGGGGCAGGGGCAGGCGTGCTGCGCCGGGAGTGATCCACCTGAGCCAATAGCTAGCGAGAAAGTTGCGCTCCAGAATTATAACGAATAAGGCTAGATTGTGCGAACCCAAGCCACGATTTGATCTGTTTTTTGAAGGAGCCCGGGCCGCAGCGCTGAGCGCTCCTTCTGGAAATATACTTTCTGGATTTAACTCCGGAAGAATGAACGCCGGAGAGCCGACAGCCGGAAGTTGCAGCGCCCTGCTGCACAGTCGCCAAAGATCTTGCGAACCGGGCCGTTTTTGCGTCCCCGCTACTGAATTCAGGGCAGCCGCATCACTCAGTTCGAGGAAACTGGATTCCCAAACGCGACCGGATAGTTCTGTCGAGGCCGCCTACGCGATCAGATGGTGACTCCGACGAGCGGCGGCGCAGCGACGTCTGTGGGCGAAGCCGATAGAATCCGCGTTCTGACGACCGCCATCACGGCGCCACGAGCAAAGCATCGCTGGCCGCTCCCTTCGCGGCGACGTGAAGCGGTTTGGATCGACCTTCAGAAAGCGATTCAGCAAGCCGCTCAGGCGCTTTCAAGTGGCTTTCAGGAAGCGGCAATTGCGCGCACGGGGATAGCGGAAGCCCACGCGGTCATTCTCGCAGGCGAGGATGACCGGCTCACGGCTGACGCCGAAAAGTCCCTGGATGGCCCCCAGTCCGGACCGACGCGCTGCGGCCGTGCCGTGTCGGTTCCAGACGGCTGCTTTTCGGGCAAGTCCTAAACGCGTAAAATCGGCCGTGACCAGACCGTTACAAACTGTCTCCATAGCTGACGTTGGTGGGGTGCTGCTACCCATAAGCCCGCGATTTCCCATCATGGTCTCAATTTTTCACATCCCGGGCCGCAGCGTAGCCATATCGGCAGCTGGCCTTGGTGGGCTATACTGGGGCGCCCAGCTAAAATCGCAACTCGCTAATATCAATGAATACCCTAGCATAATGAGCGTTTTTCGATCGGGAGCGATCAGCGAAAAATCGCAAATAAAACGTCTCTCGGTCCATCGAGATCGTGGTTGATTTCAGCGTTACCCTTGAAAGCACGTAGGCGGTGCAAAAGAAAAAGAGCCTTGAAAAACTCGACCAATTCTTGATTCGCAGAGAACCAAGCCAGATGTTGATTGCATAATAGGATTTCAAATGAAAGACCAAGAAGATTTCGATCGGCAGATTCGTACGTCCGCCGTTGATTTCTCGTTCGGCGAATTGCTTAACCTCCACAACGCCCACGAGATCGTGATTCGTCCCGAATACCAGAGATTGTTTCGCTGGTCGAATGAGCAACGCTCTAGGCTCATAGAGTCTATTATTCTTGGTTTGCCGATTCCGCCAATTTTTTTAATTGAAGACAATGACGGAATTTTGGAGCTGATTGACGGATTGCAGCGCACAAGCTCTGTCCTTCAGTTTCTCGACCACGCTGCGATAAATGAGCCGGAACTCGTTCTGATAGGTTGTGACATAATTCAAAACCTAAACGGGAAACGATTTATAGACATCCCACTGAGCATTCGATTGAAGGTAAAGCGGTCACCTATTCGGGCAACCATCATAAACAAGTCGGGCGATGCTTTTGTCAAGTATGAGATGTTCAAGCGCCTGAATACGGGCGGATCTCTCTTGTCTGCGCAGGAGATTAGGAATTGCAGTTCCAGAATGGTCGATGGCGGAAAGGTCTTCTATGATGCAATTCAAGAAATGGCGGGACATCCTAGCTTCGTTGCAGCAACGGCACGCCTACCGGATTCGTTTAGAGAAAAACGCGCGGACGAAGAACTAGTCTTGCGCTTCTTCGCCGTTACTTTGTTTCGATACATGTACAAAGGCAACATCGAAGAATGGCTCGATTCGTTTATGGAGCATGTTCTATTTGGCAAAGTAGGTTTCGATCTGCCCAATGAACACAGGCGCTTCGCTGCCGTGTTCGACCTCATTTCTAGCACCCTTGGCGATGAGGCGTTTACCAGGTTTAACGATGGAGGCCGAGGAGTTGGAAGATTAGCCCCAGCTTACTACGAAGCATCAGTTTGTGCGTTTGATAGCAATCTTGATAACATTGCGAATAAGAGCGCGGCCGACGTAAGGAGTCGCCTGCAGGCAGCATTTGCAGACAGTCGATTTTTATCGGCCACAGGGCCCGGTGCAAATACTATTTCAAAGCTTGAGGAGCGTATTGCGGTCGTATCCGAGTACTTGGGGAAATGACTACTGCCTTAGAGGCTATTTCAAAAGACCTGGATTGGCGCGAAAGCGAAATTGCAGGGATGCGAATTCTCCTTTCTTCGACTGGAATTTCTGCAGGTCAACGCATGGGGCTATTGCGTGCTTCGTGGGCAATGCTATATGCTCACTACGAGGGGTTCTGCAAGGAGGCGTTAACGATATTCTTTGACGCTATTAGTGCTTCCGGCGCGGTTTGCTCAGATTTGCCGCTGCCAACGCAATTATACGCGCTGGCGCAACGACTGAGGAACTTGCGGCAGATGACCGACCAGGATTTACTACAGACCGTTGTAGACTTTAGTTCGTGCCACCTTGGAGCGTTGCCACATTTTCCAGAAGTCGATACAAAATCGAACCTATGGCCTAATGTGCTAGTAGATTTGCTTGAGTCCGCAGACTTGAGTGCGGATAAGGTTAAGGAAAACCAAGTAAAACTTAGGACGCTGGTCAGTCGCCGAAACGACATTGCTCATGGGAAGAGCGACATGATCTCCGAGGTGGCGTATTACCTCACATTTGAAAAGGTAGTCTATGACGTGATGTATGACTTAGCCTTTCAAATTGATCATCGACTGAGCATTCCTCCATATTCCGCGTAAAAATGTCCAAACCGTCGAGCCTGTTAGTTTTTCGCATTGAGCGGCTCGTTTCTGAAAGCTTGAAAGTTGCCTTTGGGTCGAGTGGGTGAGTTCGAGTAATGGAAAATATGCCGTTCCGACAGCTTTCCCGGCCAGCGGCCGCTAACCGCCCCTGACCGGTCGCCGAACGTCTGATGTTTCAGCGTCGGCTTTGGCCGAGTTGTGTGCATTGGCCCTGTGGCAGCTTGCGAAGTACAGCAGCCGTTCAGATGGCTGCTTGCCGGAATTATCGAACGACCGCAATTGGCCGGTTGCCGACCGACGCTATTCTGCGCCCACCGGCTGCTTACCGCCGCGTAGCGGCCGGTCAGGCGAAGAAAGTCACCTGCGTAGCCGAATGACCGCTTTTGGCTGATCGCTGCAGGTCGACGTTGGCTTTTGAGAAAAGTCGCGACCGCTTCTTCTTGGCCGACAGCTGACATCCGTCGGCCCCTTGACGGCGCTCCTACCAAGAGCAAGCGCTCAAGCTCAAGCATGCCGAAACGCGCAGCTATCGGTAGTCCTCACCCTCAATCCTTTCTACCGCGGCGTTGTGGATTAGTCTGATCACGCCTTCGGCGATCTGCCCACAGATCTCTTCGGGCAGGTTCAGTTCCTGACTCAGTCGATTCATGGCCCCGAAGTGGCGCGTCAGCGCATGATCCATCTGGTCGAGATCAATGGAGGCCACTCCGGGGATCACCTCGATCGTGTCGCACAGGCAGCTTTCCAGAATCGGGATTGAGTCGTCGGCCTGGGAGAGGAAGAAGAACCAGTAGGGCCACTCTTGGTCGAGACGCTTCAAGTACGCGCGCACCTCGGGTATCTCAAAAAGCTCACGCGGGTCTTCGTTGTAACCATCGATTACCAGACTGACGCGACCGCAAAACTGAAGGGCAACATTTCGGTCAGCCGTCAGCTCGCGCAGAGATGCCAAGGGCTCATTGACGTCGCAGGTTTCCACCTGCTGGCGCGAGAACAACAAGACCACGGGTTCGGAAATGGCAGGTCGCAAGCGCTGGTTCATACACGTTCCACGAACGTTGAGGAATCGTTGCGGGACGAATTGACCGCCCGGGTCACTGGGTAGGCGATCATATCGCCACCTTCGGCGGGGCGAAGCATCGCCCGCAGCGTTTCTGTATCGGTGTTGGCCGGGTCCAGCCATTCGTCGTAATCGTTGGCGGGCAAGATCGCGGGCATCCGGTCATGGATGGGCATCATCAATGAATTGGCGGCGGTCGTGATGATGCAGCACGAGTGGATTTCCTCCCCGTTGGGCGATACCCATCGTTCCGTGAGCCCGGCAAACCCGAACAGCTCGCCTTCATCTCGTGGCCGAATGTAGTACGGCTGCTTTACCGCATGACCCGTTTCCTGCACGGACTTCCACTCGTAGAAACCGTTGGCAGGCACAAGGCATCTGCCGTGACGAAAGGCGGTGCGGAAAGCGGGTTTCTCCGCGACGGTCTCGCCACGGGCGTTGATGAGTTTCGCGCCGATGGTGGTGTCCTTGGCCCAGACCGGAATCAGTCCCCATTGGTAGAGGCTGGCAACTCTCACGCTTTGCGATCCCGAATGAACCACCAGCGCCTTCGTCGTCGGTGCAATGTTGTAGTGCGGCGCGAAGTCGAACTCGTGATCCAGGTCAAACTGCTCCCGAATGCGGGAGGTCGGACCGTAGAGGGCATACCGACCGCACATCTCAATGGACCTTCGGAACGTCTTCGCGCAGACGACGCCAAAGTGCTTCTATGATCACCAGGGACGCATCATCGGCATTTCGCGTGCCCGTTGATTCCAGCAGCCGTCCGTTTCCCGAATGGAGACCAAGGTGGTTGCGAATCCACGTCCCCAAACCGAAGTGCAAGCCGATGAGATCGGGTTCCGAAAGGAAAGCAATGCTTGCTTTGTCGTCGTCCGGCAGGGTGGCGATCACTACGCCGACCGCTTCGTCAATCGTCGCTGGCCACTGCTTTTGAGTCATCGGCGTTGGGCCTTCCGCCAATCCCATGGCGGGATCGGTGAAGCATCCGCCCAAAGCCCGGCGCGCTTGGCGCGCGCCTCGTGTTCCGCAAATTCATACCGCCCCGCGTCCTCGGCCGACTGATCCTTCGCGTACTTCTCGTACCACCACGCGAGCCCCATCGTGACCTGCGCAAGGCCTGCGTCCAGCGTCTTTGGGCAGGTCGGGCAGTCGGACGGTTGCACCATCACCTTGCCCACGATACGGCGGTACCGGTCGCGCTTTTCCCAGTGGACATCGACCTCTTTGCCGAACACGAGCGCCGACATGCTTTGCTTGGACCGCTGCCCGTATGGCTGGGCCCTTTCGGGGGAATCGATTCCCCCGATCCTGATCTTGTGCTGCTGATGGTCGGCGTCGAGAACGGTGACGGTATCGCCATCGGCCACGCCCACCACCGTGCCAACCAACGTTTCCGCCCGGGCAGGGATGCTTGCCAGCAACAGAAACGCAAATACCAAATGTCCGGCCTGCATTGTTCTCTCTTCTCCTTCCTCACCGTCGCCTCTGCAACAACCGGGTCATTGAGCTTTCATTCATGACACGCGCTGCGCGAGGCACTTTTCCCGTCGTGGCTTGCTCGCCGGACCGTAAAAGCTCGAACACTCAGTGCTCAAGCGCCAGGTCCACCAAGGCGCGCTCCTCGTTCTCCGTGGGTTTCCATTTGTACTCAGCGCGATACTGCCTCTCCGCCAGATACGGCCCAAAGTCGACGACCCGTTCGGCGGTGCCTGTCATCCCGAAGCCGAACATCTCCCCGGCCAGCATCAGCTTGCGCGATTGAAGGTCCGCGTCGACCCGCCCTTCCGGGTCCAGCGGAAGCACCATGTAGTCGATGCGGACCACCTCCACGGGCTTGCGATCGGCGAGTTCCACATAGACCATCGCACAGCGAACACGTTGGCCTGCATACTCAGGCATGGCTTCATTGAAGTCTCGATCGAAGAGGCGATCGAAGCGACGCAGGGGCACGCGGATGATCCGATCACCGTCAACAAACATGACCCGAACGCCGATGCTCATACCGAACTCCCCCTCACCCTTGAGGGTTCAACGTTGCCGCCACGTGTCCAAAGGGAAGTGACCGTTGGACCGCTGTCGGCTGCTGGGACGAAAAGTCCCCTCGTCAAAGCTGCCCCCGTTCAATTGCCTTACGGATCTCGGCGATCGGGTAGCCGACGATCACCCGCCGACTGCCAGTAGCGTCAAGATATATGAACACGGTGTCGTCGATCTGGTAGGTCATGTTCCATTCGATCATGAACCGTTCCGTCGTCTCGATGATTCGATTGGGCAAGGGATCGCCATCCTCAGCAAGCTTAAGCGCCAAACCATCCTCAGGCTCGAGCAGCCATGCGTCGCCGCTTTGAGTCGAGAAGAAGACCAGCGAACCCAGGGTTACCACACGAGCGTCGCGCTGAAAGGCGAGGCGCTGGATATACGAAACCTCACCGGTGACGCTGGCCTCATGTGCAGACAGGCAGCGCGCTTTACTTTGGATGGGCCACTTGCGTGCTTTTTTGCTCATGCGCTTTTACCCCCGTGCCGCCCGGGCTTGTTGTCTACGCGGACCGGCTTGTGCCATCAGTCAGCGAGTCGTCCCCGGCGCTCCCCCTGGGCGAAAATCTGAGAGGTGCTGCCGCCGCGAGACTTGCCCACTTCAGTTAGTGCCCCCGCCCCAGCGAAATCTCGCGACAAGCGCCACTCGAATATTGACGGTCTTTACGTCGTTTGTCATCACGACAGCTTCGGGCGCGCGGGCCGGGTTAGTGAGCTGCGGTTCGAGAAGGCAGCAACACTGATCGTCGCCGAGCGGAGGTCCGTGCGCGCCGCGATCGCAGGCGACGATCGCCTTCGCTCCGGCCGAGCACCGCTTGCTTCACTGCATGCCTTGCACGAGGACACGCTCGCGTCTTCCAGACGGCCAGTCCGGCGATCAATCAAGCTGGCCTTAGCGTCGTGCCGCGTGTCGTTGCCAGAAGCCGCAGCGCCCTGTTCACGCCGCCGCTTCAGCGCTCGGCACTTTCTGGTTAACGACGACGGCCGTTCCCTGGTAGGTGACTCTCGACACTCGCCATTGCGATCCAGCCTGGTCATAGTGGGCATTGCTCTTGCGAAGTCCCACAATGGCATTGGCCCCCATGGCAAGCCCCTGGCGTGCGAGGTCTAACAACGCTTGTTTCTCCGCCAGGCGGTACTCCCAGTCGGATGCTGCCTCAGTTTCGGACAGTGTCTCCACGTAGCCGATCGTTCTGACGGTCCGTTCGCCGGGAACGGCGTTCGTGGTGACCAGCAAGATCTCATTTCTGATGCGCTTGAGCTGCTGCTCCAGTTGATCGAGCTGGCGTTTTGTGACCGCCTTCGATCGCCGATTCCAGCGGAACACGGCGATGACGAATAGCAGCAGCGCCAATAGCGGCAAAGTGCTGAAGATGGCGCTGGTTTGTGATGCAGCGGCGATAGTCATGGAGGCCTCCAATCAGTTGATGACCGTTCCAGATTCTCACGGGTCCGCAAAACTGCAAGCACCTACCGGCATAACGCTCGTTACCCGCCCTAGCCTGCACGGATTCCCGATTTTCTTGCCGCTGAAAAGCGTCACCGCAGGGCGTATTTCCAAATCCTGACGCTTGCGACGCCGATACAGTGGCGGCATGTCTATCCGTCTTTTCGATCTTGCGGGACGTTGGTTTCCGCTGCTGCTTTGGGTCATTGCCGCCCATTTGGCGTTTGGCCGCGCCTATCTGTTCGCCTTGAACCTCACCGAAAGCCTTCCCGGCACGCTCTTTCTGGTCGAGAAAAACGTGATGCCAGCGCGCGGGGACCTGGTGGCCTTCCGGTGGGAGGCCAACCGGCCCTATCCGCGCGGGTGCCTGTTCCTCAAACGCTTGATCGGCTTGCCCGGCTCCGTCGTCACCGCGACAGGGCGAGATTTCCGGGTAGATGGCGAGCCGGTCGGTCGTGCCAAGGAGCGCGCCAGGACCGGCGAGCCCCTGGACACTGGCCCGGTCGGAATCATTCCCGACGGGCGCTACTACGTTGCCGGCTCGCATCCCGACAGTCTTGATTCACGCTATCGGCTGACCGGCTGGGTGAGTCGGCAGCAGATCGTCGGGAAAGCGTATCGGGTCTTCTGAAGTGCGACGCACCGGGTCTTGGGGAATCCTCGCCGACTGCGCTGTACGCGAGGTTGCCCAACGCTCCAAGCGCCTGTGGATCGCCGTCCTCCATCAAGCGATCGAAGATGCCAAGGGCAACACACGATCGGCCGAGAAATCGGCAAGCACCGTCGAAGGCGTGCAGCGGGACGCCCTGATCTGGATTTTTCGCGACCAATCCAGGGTCGGCAATTCCTTCCACGCAATCTGCGACCTCCTCGATCTCGACCCGGATCAGGCGCGCCAGCGCCTTCGCCGTGTGCCCGCGATTCGGCGCGGCTTGCACCGAACCCGGCTGGATGTGGGCCAAGGGGAGGGCTGACCGATGTTCGGCTTGATCAGGAAAGCGATTCGGCAGAATAACCAAGGCCAAAAACCGTCGGCAAGCCTTCCCGTAACCCCGCCGTCGGAGCAGACCATGGACGACGAGATCCCACGCTACCCGCCGTTCATGAAGGGCTTACCGGCAACACACCCGGACAAACTCATCGAGACGCAGCAGGAGCTGATCGGCCAAATCCGCGAAGCCGGCCTTGCGTCTTCGGAAATCTTCGAGCAGTTCTATCGGCAGTCCCTGCGTCGCTTTGCTTCCTATGCCCACCTCCTGCCGGCCAGCCAGACGCATCATCATCGCGGCGCCGGTGGGCTGCTGCGTCACGCGGCCGAAGTCGCCCTGTGGTCGCTCCAGTCGGGTGATCGCGTGCTTCTGCCCGGAGAGCAGGCGCCGCGCCGCCGCCGCGAACTCCAGCCGCGCTGGCATCTGGCGGTATTCCTTGCCGCCCTTTGCCACGACGTTGGCAAACCGGTCACCGACCTGGCCGTCACCAGCCGGGATGGCGCGCAGGTCTGGAACCCCTTCGTCGAAGATCTCTACGGCTGGGCCAGCCGGCATCAGGTGGATCGCTACTTCCTGCATTGGCGCGAGAATCGTGGCAAGAAACACCAGGCCATTTCCGTCCTGATTGCCGAACGCATCATCAGTCCACAGGGTCTGGCCTGGATCGCCGCGGCTGACACCGAGCTGGTGCTGTGGATGATGGAAACGATCAACGGCTTACCCAGCGCCGAGAATCCGATTCACGATCTCGTCATTCGCGCGGATCAGACGAGCGTCGAGCGCGACCTGCGCAGTCTCGGCGTCGCCTTCACCGGCTACGAGATCGGCCTGCCGGTCGAACGCTTCCTTGTCGACATCATGCGCCGGCTGGTTCGTGAGGGAACCTGGGGAGTCAATCAACCGGGCTCGCGACTCTGGCATATCGATGGGCATCTCTACCTGATCTGGCCGGCCGCTGGCGAGGAAATTGCCGCCCTCATTCATCAGGAAAAGATTCCGGGCTTGCCGAGAACGCCGAACAGTCTTCTCGATATGCTCGTGGAACGGCAGTTGGCGAGTGTTCGCGAGGATCGTGCCGACGGCCATCGCTACTGGGTGATCGCTCCGGCGGTGCTGGCCGAGAAGATCTCGAACATCCGACTGACGGCGATCAGGCTTCGTGAGCCGGGGCTGCTCATCGAGCCCGCGTCGCCCTGCGTTCCGGGAAGAGTCCTCTATCCGGACGAACCCGTAGCAGAGGCGCCTGAGTTGCCGGCAACGCGGTCATCGCCGCCGATCGAGTCAGCTGTTTCCGCTACGGCCGGTGGAATATCGGAGCTTCCTGCCAACCCAGAGCCCACGCCCAACCTGCCAGCGGCGGGCAGCGATCAGCTCGACGGTGCCGTCGGCGAAGCATTACGGGCCCTTGCACACGACCTTCAGGCGGGCAAGAAAGCTGCCGAGACTCTGGTCCACATCGACCCCTCCGGCGTGTTGTGTCTGAAGTGGCCCGATGCGCTCACTGGCTGCGGTCTGGACAGCAAGGCGATCCTCGACGAGCTGTCGCACCGCAACTGGCTGGCGCTTGATCCTTTGGCACCGTTTCGCAAGGTGACCGAGATCAAGGTCGAGCACGGTCAGCCGTGGAAAGTGATTCGCCTCCAGCCAGCGGTCAAGCAGCTCATGGCCATCGGAAACCTACAGCCCAAACCCGCAACCACAGCGCCTCCAGCTACCCCACCCGATCAGGAAGCCAGGCCGAGCCAGGGCAAGACCAAGAACCCCGGTGAAGACGAGCGGCTGAAGTTGATTCAGGGCATCGTCGCCACCTTGCGCGACGGCGTAAAAACTGGCGTCCTGACATCAGAGCGGGAGGGGAACTTCACCTGGATTCCCTCCCGCCAGGCCGAACCCCTGTTGGTCGAGCGACTCCAGCTGGCCAGGATGCAGATCCTGCGCCTGGGGAGCGTCGTCCCGGACGTGTTTCTGTGTCAAACGCGGAATCGGGCGCATTGCTACCGAATTCCCGTCCGGCCCGCTGGCGACGGCAGCCAGAAGCGGAGCGCGTAGCCGCGGCAACCATCATCGCCCCATGCCGAGGCGAAATGCGCCCCGTAAAGTCGCATTTCGAAATCCACAGCCGCCGACGGCAGACCAGAATCGATTCCCATGTCGATTCAAGCCCCACTGCCGTTCTTCGCCCTGCTGCTCGCCGCTTCGATGCCCATCGCGCACGCGGACGATCTCGGTGTCGTCGGGCCGACCTACGACATTGCAGAGCCGGATCTGCTGGACGTCATCGAGTCACGTCTCAAATACATGGAGAAGACCGGCGAACTCGCCCGGAAACAGAACGAACACCGCGATCGCGTCGTTGCTGCCGTCGAGAAACCCAGACCCGTCGACGGCCTCAAGGCCACCGTCACCCGGCGCCGCTTCTTCATCGACCCGACGTGGATCCTCGACCACGACATCCGTAATGCCGACGGAGCGATCATTTTCGCGCGCGGACTAAGGGTGAATCCTCTCGACCACGTTTCCCTTCGCGAACGACTCATCTTCTTTGACGGGCGGGATCGCCGCCAGGTCGCCTTTGCGCAAGAGGCGCTGGCGAGCCCCGAGGGGGGCGCCAAACCCATCCTGGTCGCCGGTGAGCCCCTGGCGCTAATGCGCTCGTGGAAACGCCGCGTCTTCTACGACCAGGGCGGCAGCTTGAGCCGCCGCCTGGGCATTCGTCAGGTACCGGCGGTGGTCAGCCAGGAAGGCAAGAGGCTAAGGGTCGATGAAGTGCGTCCGTAAGTGCCTCCTGTTGTTCGTCTTGGCGGTGGCGATTGGGCGTAGCGGGCCTGCCTTGGCATCGCCGACCTGCACCGGCCGCTTCGCCAATCCGATCACCGATATCTGTTGGCGCTGCATGCTGCCGATCCGCTTCGGCGGCCTCGATCTGCTGTCCATGGGGCAGGAAGACACGCCGAATCCCGGGGGCTCACTGCTTTGTGCTTGCCCCTCCCAATTGCGCGTGGGTTTCAAGGTGAGCTTTTGGGAACCGGTGAGGCGAGTCGATGTGGTGCGTCG
>JEMY01000012.1 GCA_000585075.1 Candidatus Accumulibacter regalis
GCCATGGCCGCCGCCAAGGCCACGATTGCTGCTCGGGCCAAGGAGCGCTATCAGCGGGAGAAGGCCGAGTACGAGGAGAAGATCGCCCGCCGCGCCGCCAAGGAAGAGGCGACCGGCAAGAAGCTGGGCGGCAAGCCACCCAAGCCCCCCGAGCCTGGCGCAAGGGCCAGTGATCAGGTCAACCTCACGGACGAAGAGTCGCGCATCATGCCGGTGGCCGGTGGCGGCTTCAAACAAGCGTACAACGCCCAGGCGGCGGCTGATGCGGCAACGATGCTGATCGTCGCCACCGGGGTCTCGCAGGCGCCCAACGATAAAGAGCAGGTCGAGCCGATGCTGGCCACCCTCAAGGCGCAGGCCGGCGTACTCGGCACCGTGGAATGTCTGATCGCCGACAGCGGTTACTGCAGCGCGAAGAACATCAAGGCGTGTCAGGCGGCCGACATTGATCCCCTGATCGCTGTCGCTCGCGACGAGCACCACCCGGGCTGGCGGGAGCGCCACAGTGAGCCGGCGTCGTTGCCTGAGGGTGCCACACCCGTGCAGGCCATGTCCCATCGGCGGAAGACCAAGGAAGGGCGAGCGCGTTACGCGCTTCGCAAGCAAACCATCGAACCGGTGTTCGGGATCATCAAGTCGGTGATGGGATTTCGCCGCTTCTCACTGCGCGGTTTGAAGAAGGTCACCGGTGAGTGGACGCTGGTTTGCATGGCATGGAATTTGAAACGCCTGGCCGTGTTGCGTCCACAGTAGGGAAAAGGAGGGGGAAACCCTCGGAAAAGCCGGCAAATCAAGGAAATCCGGCTTTTTTGTTCCGCATAGTGAAATTCGTGGGATTGACCGAGGTCAAGTCCGACAGGCTGCTAGACCTTGGCGCGCATCAGGCGCGCCTTTTCACGCACCCAATCGCGGTCCTTGTCGGCTTCCCGCTTGTCGTATTGCTTCTTGCCCTTGGCGAGACCAATCTCGACCTTGATACGCCCGCGCTGAAAATGCAGGTCGAGCGGCAACAGCGTATATCCCGCCCGCTCGACCTGGCCGATCATCCTGCTGACCTGTTTGGCGTGCAGGAGCAGCTTGCGGGTGCGCACCGCGTCCGGCTTGACGTGGGTCGACGCCTCCATCAGCGGCGTAATGTGCATTCCGAAGAGGAAAACCTCGCCATTGCGGACGACGACATAGGCCTCCTTGATACTCGCCCGGCCAGCGCGAATCGCCTTCACTTCCCAGCCTTCCAGAACCAAGCCCGCCTCGACCTTCTCTTCTATGAAGTAGTCATGAAAAGCCTTCTTGTTGGCGACGATGCTCATGGTGCCTTTTCTCGGGAAATTGAAGGTGTGGAATGCTAGAATGTTTGATTCTACAGGATTGACGGAGTACGGCAGGGGATGGCCATGGTCAAGAAATCGGTGTTGATCGAACGTTCATCGCAGCAGATGTTCGACCTCGTCGACCGCGTCGAGGACTATCCGATGTTTTTGCCGTGGTGTAGCCAGACGCGCTGCGAGTTTCGCGACGAGCAGAAAACGGTCGCCACCCTGCACATCAGCTACCGCAATGTCAGCTCGCACTTCACCACCGAGAACGACAAGGAGTCGCCACAGTGGATGAGAATCCGCCTCGTCGATGGCCCGTTCCGTCGCCTTGACGGTCTGTGGCGCTTCAAGCCGCTGGCCGACTACGCGTGCAAGATCGAGTTCCAGCTGTCGTACGAGTTTTCCAGCAAGATGTTCGAAAAAGTCATTGGTCCGGTGTTCAGCCAGATCGCCAACACCTTCGTCGATGCCTTCGTGAAACGCGCCAACGAAGTTCACGGCTTGCCCCATGCCTGAACTGCTCGCCATCGACGTGATCTACGCCTTGCCGGACAAGCAGCAGCTGGTCAAGCTGCAGCTACCGGCAGGCAGCACCGTGCGGCAGGCGATTGACGCTTCGGGCTTGCTACAAAAGCATCCGGAAATCGACCTCGCCAGGAACAAGATCGGCATTTTCGGCAAACTCAGCAAAGCCGACGCCGTGCTGCGCGATCAGGACCGCGTCGAGATCTACCGGCCGCTGATCGCCGATCCGAAAGAAGTGCGCAAGCAACGCGCCGCCGAAGGCAAGGTCATGAAAAAAGGCGCTGGCGAGGGCGAGTAGCCGTCCTCACTTGCCGTGGTTTTCTGCCGTTTTGTGCGTCTCTTGTGCGTGTTTCGCGCGTCTTTCGCTCAGCGGCAGTTGGCCTGCACGTCCTGGCGCAGCTTGACGATCTCCTGCGCGCGCTGGGCGTCATCCAGGAAGTAGCGTTCGCCCCTGCTGTCACGCATCGCCACGCGCTCGCCCGACTCCAGCATCTGCAGCGAGCGACGCGCCTCGTCGCAGTGTTCCTTCTTCTGCGCAGCGACGAGCCGCTCCTTTTCGGCCTCTTCGGCGCCTTCCCGGGCTTCCTTCTGCCGCTTGCGAAAGTCCATCTCGCGGTCCGCCAGCGTCTTGCCGTTTGCGCCGGCTGCCGCCGGTGCCTCGGCTTCGATTTGCCGCTCGCCCTTGACCTTCCCAAGCGGCGGTCGGTCGGAAATCACCGTCTTGTTGTTTTCATCCTGCCATTGATAGATCTGTGCCTGCGCGGCGAAGGCGGCAAGCAGCGTGGCGGCAGCAAGAGCAATGCGCTTCATGGGCGGTCAGCGGTAAGGGAGCACGCTGTATAATACGTTTTTGTGACCTCGGATCAAAGGCTATGCGTTTAATCCAACGGGCGCTGACGTTCGACGATGTACTCCTCGTTCCCGCCCATTCTTCCGTAATGCCCCGCGACGTGACGCTCAAAACGCGTCTGACGCGCAACATCAGCCTCGATCTGCCGCTCGTCTCGGCGGCCATGGACACGGTCACCGAGGCGCGCCTGGCCATCGCCCTGGCGCAGGAAGGCGGCATCGGAATCGTACACAAGAACCTCACGCCCAAGGCGCAAGCGGCCGAAGTCGCCAAGGTCAAGCGTTTCGAATCGGGAATCCTCAAGGACCCGATTACCGTTTCCCCGAAAATGTCGGTGCGTGACGTGCTCGCGCTCACCAGCCTGCACAAGATCTCTGGCGTGCCGGTGCTCGACGGCCGTGTCGTCGTCGGCATCGTGACCAACCGCGACCTGCGTTTCGAAACCAATCTCGACCAACCGGTGAGCAACATCATGACGCCGCAGAGTCGGCTGGTGACCGTTCCCGAAGGGGCCACCGTCGAGGAAGGCAAGGCGGTGATCCACAAGCATCGTCTCGAACGCGTGGTGGTCGTCAACGACGCTTTCGAACTGCGCGGCCTGATCACCGTCAAGGACATCATCAAGACCACCGAACACCCGAACGCCAGCAAGGACGCCTCCGGGCGCCTGCGTGCCGGCGCCGCCGTCGGGGTCGGCCCGGGCACCGAGGAACGCGTCGAACTGCTCGCTGAAGCGGGCGTCGATGTCCTCGTCGTCGATACCGCACACGGCCATTCGCAGGGCGTGCTCGACCGCGTCAAGTGGATCAAGAAGAACTTCCCCGACGTCGAGGTCATCGGCGGCAACATCGCCACCGCGGAAGCCGCGCTGGCGATGGTCGACCACGGTGCCGACGGCGTCAAGGTGGGAATCGGCCCGGGCTCGATCTGCACCACGCGCATCGTCGCCGGCGTCGGCGTCCCGCAGATCACCGCCATCCAGAACGTCCACGACGCCCTCAAGGACTGCGGCGTGCCGATGATCGCCGACGGCGGCATACGCTATTCGGGCGACATCTCGAAGGCGATTGCCGCCGGCGGCAACGCCGTCATGCTCGGTGGCCTCTTCGCCGGCACCGAGGAAGCGCCCGGCGAGGTCGAGCTTTTCCAGGGACGATCGTACAAGTCCTACCGCGGCATGGGCTCGATCGGAGCCATGGCCGCCGGCGCTGCCGACCGCTATTTCCAGGAAGAAACCGCCAATGTCGACAAGCTGGTCCCCGAAGGCATCGAGGGCCGCGTTCCCTACAAGGGTTCGGTGCTGGCAGTCATTCATCAGCTGATGGGCGGCCTGCGCTCGTCGATGGGCTACCTCGGCTGCCGGACGATCGCCGAAATGCACGAGCGGGCGACCTTCGTCCAGATCACTTCCGCCGGCGTCCGCGAGTCGCACGTCCATGACGTACAGATCACCAAGGAAGCCCCCAACTACCACGTCGATTGAGCATCGATCGACGATTCACGGGCGGCCACGGGCCGCCCGCTTCATTTGAGGCGTCGCCATGTCCCACCAGAGAATCCTGATCCTCGACTTCGGCTCGCAGGTCGCGCAGCTGATCGCCCGCCGCGTCCGCGAACAGCAGGTCTACTGCGAGCTGCATCCCTACGACGTCTCCGAGGCGTTCATCCGCGACTTTGCGCCGCAGGGAATCATTCTCTCCGGCGGCCCCAATTCGGTCTATGACGTCGAGGATTTCAAGGCCCCGCAAGTGGTCTTCGAACTCGGCGTCCCGGTTCTCGGCATCTGCTACGGCATGCACCTGATGGCTGCGCAACTGGGAGGCAGCGTCGAAAGCTCGAGCAAGCGCGAATTCGGCTACGCCGAAATGCGTGCCCGCGGCCACTCGGCGTTGTTCAGGGGAATCGAGGATAGACGCAACGGCGAAGGGCACGGGCTGCTCGACGTCTGGATGAGCCATGGCGACAAGGTCACCACCCTGCCGCCGGGGTTCAAGCTGATCGGCAGCAACGCATCGACGCCGATCGCCGCGATGGCCGACGAGGAGCGCAGGCTCTACGCAGTGCAGTTTCATCCCGAGGTGACGCACACGCTCAAGGGCAGGGACATCCTCGGGCGCTTCGTGCGCGACATCTGCGGCTGTGGCCACGACTGGAACATGCCCGACTACGTCGGCGAGGCGGTGGACAGGATTCGCGCCCAGGTCGGTCACGAGGAGGTCATCCTCGGCCTCTCGGGTGGCGTCGATTCGTCGGTCGCCGCAGCGCTGATCCACCGCGCGCTCGGCGACCAGCTGACCTGCGTTTTCGTCGATAACGGCCTGCTGCGCCTGAACGAGGCCGAGCAGGTCATGCACACCTTTGCCCGCAATCTTGGCGTCAAGGTGGTGCATGTCGACGCCAGCGCGCAGTTCATGGGCCACCTGCAGGGGGTGTCGGACCCCGAGCAGAAACGAAAGATCATCGGCCGCGAGTTCGTCGCGGTGTTCCAGGCCGAGGCGGCGAAGCTCGCCAACGCCAAATGGCTGGCGCAGGGAACGATCTACCCCGATGTAATCGAGTCCGCCGGCGCCAAGACCAAGAAAGCGCACACCATCAAGAGCCACCACAACGTCGGCGGCCTGCCCGAAGAACTCAATCTCAAGCTGCTCGAACCGCTGCGCGAGCTGTTCAAGGACGAAGTCCGCGAACTCGGTGTCGCCCTCGGCCTGGCCCACGACATGGTCTATCGCCACCCCTTCCCCGGCCCCGGCCTCGGCGTGCGCATCCTCGGCGAAGTGAAGGCCGAGTTTGCCGACCTGCTGCGCCGTGCCGACGCCATCTTCATCGACGAGCTGCGGGCCGCCGGCTGGTACGAGAAAACCAGCCAGGCCTTTGCCGTCTTCCTGCCGGTCAAGTCGGTCGGGGTCATGGGCGACGGTCGCACCTACGAATACGTCGTCGCCCTGCGCGCCGTCGAAACGCAGGACTTCATGACCGCGCAATGGGCCGAACTGCCGCACAGCCTGCTCGGCAAGGTGTCGAGCCGGATCATCAACGAAGTGCGCGGCATCAACCGGGTGGTGTACGACATCTCGGGCAAGCCGCCGGCGACGATCGAGTGGGAGTGACCCCATCGTCGTCCCGCCCAGGGAAAGGCAAGCACCTGCCCAGCGATACGCGGGACGGTTCGAAAAGAACTCCTTACCCGCTCTCACGAATAACGGGGATTCCGGCGACAAGCCGGATAAGCGTAGCTTGGCGCCCGGTTCCAGTCTTGGCCAGGACCGATCGTAACTGTGTCCGCACGGTAGGTAGCTTCAATCCCTGATCACTTGCATACTCTTCGAGCGAGTTCCCTTGGCAGAGGGCGCGGGTGAGACGTGCTTCCGCGGCAGACAGCGCGAACAATTCCATGAGTTGCCTTCCTGTGGCAAACCTTCTCTGGTCCAGCGGTGAGAGCACACACAGGATGTTGGAACAGCTGGAGTTATCGCACTTCTGAATTGTCGCCTTCCGATCCTGAATTTTCACAAGCGCCATACTGAAGCGCTGCTCGGGATGCCCGATCGGGTAGAGAAGAAGATTCGCAGCCCGGCCTGTGCATGCTGTTTTCTCAAGAGCGGCAAGGAACCGCGGTTGATATGTCGGGTCACTGCAATGCAGATAGCCATTGGCCACTTTCATAATGCAGGCATTCTTGAGAAAAGATTGCCCTCGATCATCGCAGCCGACGACGAGTGCGTCATCCTGCAGGAGAATGGCCGCGACATGCCAAGAATAGACTTCATGCACGGCCTGTTCGACAAGCCCACGGGTCGTACCATCCTGGAGTAGAGATTCGACGAGTCGGTCGACCTGCGCTGGTTTCAGAGGCGAGTCATCCTGAAATGCACATTCGGGACATTGACTGCCCCCACTCGCCGAAAAATCGCAGTCTGGATGAGTCTTCCTGCACGAGCTGATTCTTGCTCGCGAAGCGCCACCGCTGAGTGGATGATCCTTGGCGTGATGGCACTCCCAGTCACGGCTATCCCTGGAGTGACCGCCAGCTGACAACGAATCAAGCGTGCGCGGTGAAGATTTCCGGTCTGTAGCGGCCGGCGAAAGCTTGTTGGCCAAGCGAACAATACCCTGCCGATCGTCCATTGCCCGCCCCTCCAGCCAACAACTTGGCCATACGTGACTTCGCTATAGATGGGGGCACCGCGAGGCCCTGTGCAATCGGTCGCGGTTGTCCGCCGTCATCCATTTGGATGATGTGTTCAGTGTATGCGATGCGATAAGCTGCGTGCCGTGTTGATAGCGCAGGCTCCCTTCGCCTCGTGCCCGCCTGCTTTCCGTTGGCGCAGTACCTTGCCGCGAATCCGCACGTCCTTTTCTGCATCGACTCATTCAAGCTCGGGAAAACAACACCGGACGCACCACCTCGGAAATGCCGTATTGATCCGTACGGGTGGTAGCCGAGCCAAAATCGCGGTAGGTAGTTGGAGGGGGGACGGATGACGCTCGAAGACGCAAAGCGCTCAACGGGAAGCACGGCCGAAACATCGTCCGCGCCGACGCTTCAGTTGCCCAAAGGCGGTGGCGGCATCAAGGGCATCGGCGAGAAGTTTGCGGCCAATCCGGTTACCGGTACCGGTTCGATGTCGGTACCGATCGCCACAAGTCCGGGGCGCTCGGGTTTTGGACCTCGGCTTTCGCTGTCCTACGATTCCGGCGCCGGCAATGGCCCGTTTGGTTTTGGCTGGAATCTGTCGCTGCCGTCAATCACGCGCAAGACCGAAAAGGGGCTGCCGCAGTATCTTGACGCAAACGGGTCGGATGTTTTCATCCTCTCCGGTGCCGAGGATTTGGTACCAGTCTATCGGCGGGATGTGGATGGAGCCTGGGTCGCCGGTCATACGGGCCACCAGCGCGACCCCGCCGGATTCTGGGTTCGCGACCCGTCCGGTCACCTGCTCATTCACGAAGACGAGATCGACGGCTACAGCGTACGCCGCTACCGTCCGCGTATCGAGGGACTCTTTGCTCGCATCGAGCGCTGGAGCAGGATCGGCTCGCCAAGCGACGTGCATTGGCGCTCGATCTCCAGGGACAACATCCTCACCCTCTATGGGTTCGACGCCAATTCGCGCATCGCCGACCCTCTTGATGCAAGCCGCATCTTCACCTGGCTGATCCGTGAGACACGGGACGACAAGGGTAACGCGGTCCTCTACCGCTACAGCGAGGAAGACGGGCAAGGCGTCCATCTCGACAATGCTCACGAGCGTAACCGTGGCCTACGGGACGATGCCCGCCGCAAGGCCAACCGCTACCTCAAGCGTATCCACTACGGCAACCGCACGACACTGCTCAACGACTCGGGCCAGCGCCCGCGCTGGCTCACGCAGGCACAGCTCGATAACGCGGAGTGGATGTTCGAGGTCGTGTTCGATTACGGCGAGCACGATGCGGCCGCCCCCAAGCCCAACGATGTCGGGACGTGGAACTATCGGCCAGACCCGTGCTCCTCCTATCGCGCGGGATTCGAAGTCCGCACCACGCGTCTTTGCCAGCGCGTCTTGATGTTTCACCACTTTCCTGGCGAAGCAGGCGTGGAACGCGACTGCCTGGTGCGCTCGACGGACTTCACATACTCTGATGAAGTCGCCCCCGCGGACGTGCGCAATCCGGTCTACACCTTCCTGCAAGCGGTCACCCAGGCCGGCTATCGCCGCAGCAACGGCGGCTACGACAAGCGCAGCCTACCACCCGTCGAATTCCAGTACACCGAGCCCACCGTGCAGGACACGGTCGAAGAGGTCGATGCGGCGGGCCTTGAGAACCTCCCCATCGGCCTGGACGGCAGCACCTACCGCTGGACCGACCTGCACGGCGAAGGCGTCCCCGGCATCCTCTCCGAGCAGGCAGGCGCCTGGTACTACAAGCGCAACCTCAGCCCGATCCCGGACAAGCTGCCTAACGGCCGCGAGCGGGTGAAAGCGAATTTCGCCGCACTCGAAACCGTCGCCCTCAAGCCCAACGTCGCCCTGAGCGGCGGCGCCGCGTTCATGGACCTCGCAGGCGACGGCCAGCCCGACGCGGTGGTCATGGACGGCCCCATGCCCGGCCTGTACGAGCACGACGAAGCCGAGGGCTGGCAGAACTTCCGCCCCTTCACTTCGCGCCTCAATCGAGACCTGCGCGACCCGAACCTCAAGTTCGTCGATCTGGACGGCGACGGCCATGCGGACGTGCTGATCACCGAGGACGATGCCTTCGTCTGGCATGCCTCGCTGGCCGAAAAAGGTTTCGGCCCCGCCCGCCGCGTCGCGCAGGCGCTCGACGAGGAGAAGGGTCCCCGCATCGTTTTCGCAGATGGCACCCAGTCCATCTACCTCGCCGACATGAGCGGCGACGGCTTGACCGACATCGCGCGCATCCGCAATGGCGAGGCCTGCTACTGGCCCAACCTCGGCTACGGCCGCTTCGGCGCCAAGGTGATGATGGACAGCGCGCCCTGGTTCGACAACCCCGACCAGTTCGACCACAGGCGCATCCGCCTGGCCGACATCGACGGCAGTGGCACCACCGACATCATCTACCTGCACCGCGACGGCGTGCGCCTGTACTTCAACCAGTCGGGCAATGGCTGGAGTCAACCACAGGTCTTGAATGTCTTCCCGCGCATCGACGATCTGGTGAGCATCGTGCCGACCGACCTGCTGGGCAACGGCACCGCCTGCCTGGTCTGGTCCTCGCCCTTGCCGGGTGATGCAAGGCGACCGATGCGCTACGTCAACCTGATGGGCGGCAACAAGCCGCACCTGCTGGTCAGGACCATCAACAACCTCGGCGCAGAGACCCGCGTCGATTACGCACCGTCGACCAGGTTCTACCTGCTGGACAAGCGCGACGGCACACCCTGGATTACCCGGCTGCCGTTTCCGGTGCACGTCGTCGAGCGCGTCGAAACCTACGACCACATCAGCCGCAACCACTTCGTCACCCGCTACGCCTACCACCACGGCTATTTCGACGGCGAGGAACGCGAATTCCGCGGCTTCGGAATGGTCGAGCAGTGGGATACGGAACAGTTCTCGGCCCTGGCCGACGGCAATGCGCCGGCAGACAACATCGATGCTCAATCGCACGTCCCTCCGGTCCATACCAAGACCTGGTTTCACACGGGTGTCTATCTCGGCCGCGATCACGTTTCCGACTACTTCGCCGGCCTGCTCAACGCTACCGACCAGGGCGAGTACTTCCGCGAACCCGGCCTGACCGACGCTGAAGCGCGAGCCCTGCTGCTGCCGGACACGGCGCTTCCCGCGAGCCTGAGCCTGGACGAAGAGCGCGAAGCCTGCCGCGCGCTGAAGGGCTCGATGCTGCGCCAGGAGGTCTACGCCGATGACGCCGGATCGAGCGCCACGCCTGAACAGATCGAACGCGCTCGCGCCCCCTACACCGTCACCGAACAGAATTACACCATCCGGGCCTTGCAGCCCCGAGGCGCCAACCGCCACGCCGTCTTCTTCACTCATGCGCGCGAGGCGATCAGCTATCACTACGAGCGTAACCCGGCGGATCCTCGCATCCAGCACGCGCTGACGCTGGAGGTCGATGACTACGGCAACATGCTCAAGCAAGCCGCCATCGGCTACGGGCGCCGTACTCAGATTCGTGTCGTCGACAATCGGGGGACGGTCCGGCAGGTGCCAAACCCCGGCCTCACGGGGCTACAGGCCGCCGATCAAGTCAGGCAAACCACGCCACTGCTCACCTACACCGAGAACCGTGTCACCAACGCCGTCGACACGCCCGACACGCACTTCAACCCGCTGCCCTGCGAGGCGCTCACCTTCGAGTTGACCGGCTACGCGGCTACCGGCCCGGCTGGCCGGTTCCAGGCGTCGGATCTGGTCGAGCCCGACCCGGCTGCTCCCGAACGCCTGCGGCACACGTTCACTGCCCCGCAAGTCGCGTACGAGGCCACCGCCGCCGGCAATCATCGCCGTCGTCCCATCGAATGGTTGCGCACGCTCTACCGCCGCGACAATCTGAGCGGCCTGTTGCCGCTCGGTGAAATGGAGTCGCTCGCGCTTGCTGGCGAAGGCTACAGGCTCGCTTTCACCCCCGGATTGCTCGCACAGGTCTTCCAGCGCCCGCACGCAGGCCAGCCACCCGAAGTATTACTCCCCAACCTGACGGACGTGCTTGCTGGCCAGGCCGGCAACCGGGGCGGCTACCTGCAAAGCCAGACACTCAAGGCCGACGGCCGCTTTCCAGCGAGTGATCCCGACGACCATTGGTGGATTTCCTCGGGACAGACCTTCTTCAGCACGAACTCGGCAGAAAGCGCCGCTGTTGAACTCGTACAGGCGCGGCAGCACTTCTTTCTGCCGCGCCGCTACCGCGATCCCTTTGGCCAGAACGCCTTCGTCGACTTTGACGCCAACGACCTGCTGATGGTCGAAACCCGCGACGCACTGGGCAACCGCGTCACCGTGGACAGCAACGACTACCGCGTCCTGCAGCCGCGCCTGGTCAGCGACCCGAACCGCAACCAGACCGAAGTCGCCTTCGACACGTTGGGCATGGTGGTCGGCACGGCAGTCATGGGCAAGCCACTCCCCGCGCTGGCGGAGGGCGACACGCTCGGCGGCTTCGTCAGCGACCTCACGCAAGCGCAGCTCGACGCCTTCTTCGCTGCGGCCGACCCTCATACCGGTGCCCCGGCGCTGCTGCGGGACGCCACCACGCGCATCGTCTACGACCTCGACCGTTTTCGCCGCACGCAGCAGGCCAACCCCAACGACCCGACGGAGTGGCAACCCCCCTGCGCCGCCACGCTCGCCCGGGAAACGCATGCGAGAGCCCCGCTGCCACCGCAGGGCCTGAAGATCCAGCTCAGTTTCAGCTACTCCGACGGCTTCGGCCGCGAGATCCAGAAGAAGATCCAGGCCGAGCCCGGGCCTCTGGTAGAAGGCGGCCCGGTTGCGAACCCACGCTGGGTCGGCAGCGGCTGGACCGTCTTCAACAACAAGGGCAAGCCGGTGCGGCAGTACGAGCCCTTCTTCAGCGCCACACATGGCGTCGAGTTCAACGCCACCCGTGGCGTCAGCCCGGTGCTGTTCTACGACCCTGCCGAGCGCGTCATCGCCACGCTGCACCCGAACCACACGTACGAGAAGGTCGTCTTCGACCCCTGGCAGCAGACCACCTACGACGTCAACGACACCTGCGCGCCGCGCCTCGCCCAGCCGGGCGATCCAAGGCCGCCGCAGACTGGCGACCCGCGTACCGACCCCGACATCGGCGGCACCGTTGCCGAGTACTTCAGAAGGCAGCCGGCAACCTGGAGCCCATGGCATGCCCAGCGCATCGGTCCTGCCCTCGGACAGGACGAGCGGAACGCCGCCCTGCGCGCCGAAGCGCATGCCGATACGCCAACCACCGCGCACTTCGACGCGCTCGGTCGCCCCTTCCTGACCGTCGCGCGCAACCGCGTCGTCTGCGCGGGCCACGACCTCGACGGCAGCGAAGAGAGCTTCGCCACCCGCGTCGAGCTGGACATCGAAGGCAACCAGCGCGCCGTTCTCGACGAGCGAAGGCTACCGACTGGCCACGTGCGGGCAGGTGAACTCGAGCAGCGCATCGTCATGCGCTACGCCTACGACATGCTCGGCAACCGCATCCACCAGATCAGCATGGAAGCCGGCGCGCGCTGGATGTTGAACGACGTGGCCGGCAAGCCCATCCGCGCCTGGGACAGCCGCGGTCACCACTTCATCACCACCTACGACACGCTGCGCCGTCCAATAGAGCAGACCGTGCGCGGCACCATCGCCAACGGTGAGGCGGCCTCCGACCCGCGCACGCTGAACCGTGACATCCTGGTCGACAAGATCGAGTACGGCGAAGCCCTGGTCAACGCCGAAGCGCTGAACCTGCGCACCCGCATCTATCGCCACTTCGACTCCGCTGGCGTCGCCACCAACGCCCGGCTCGACACCAACGACAGCCCCACCGAAGCTTACGACTTCAAGGGCAACCTGCTGCGTAGTACGCGCCGTTTGGTCAGCAACTACAAAGCGATTCCCGACTGGCTGCTGCCAGCGGAGCCGCAACTCGACGCCGAGTTCTTCGAGGGCAGCACCCGCTACGACGCGCTCAACCGCCCCACCCAGTCCGTCGCCCCGCACAGCAACCTGACCCGGGCCCAGCACCCCGACAAGATCAACGTCATCCAGCCGGTTTTCAACGAGGCCAACTTGCTGGAGCGGGTGGACCTGTGGCTGGAGCGCGCCGCCGAACCCGCAGCGTTGCTTGACCCCAATACCGTAGCGCCGTCGCCGGTCGGCGTCACCAACATCGACTATGACGCCAAGGGCCAGCGCCAGCGCATCGACTACAAGAACGGCGCCAGCACCCGCTACAGCTACGACCCGCTCACCTTCCGGCTCACCCAGCTTCTCACCCGGCGCAACGCGGCCGCCTTCCCCGGCGACGACCCGCAGCCCCCCGTCGCCGGCTGGCCGGGCCGCCAGGTGCAAAACCTGCACTACACCTACGACCCCGCCGGCAACATCACCCACATCCAGGACGACGCGCAGCAGACCGTCTACTTCCGCAACCAGCGCGTCGAGCCGAGCAACGACTACACCTACGACGCGCTCTACCGGCTGATCCAGGCCAGTGGTCGCGAGCACCAGGGGCAAGGCGGCGCACCGATTCCCCATTCGTACAACGACGCCGGCCGCACCGGCATCCTGAGTGCCAACCCGGCGGGTCGCTTCGCGGCAAATGATGCTGCCGCGATGGGCACCTACATTGAGCGCTACGTCTACGATGCGGTCGGCAACTTCCTGCAGATGCAGCATCGCGGCAGCGACCCAGCGCATGCGGGCTGGACACGCCGCTACAACTACGGCGAAGCCAGCCTGACTGAGCCCGGCAAGTTCAGCAACCGCCTGAGCGGCACTACCGTCGGAACCCAGCCGGACGAGGTCTACGCCCACGACACGCACGGCAACATGCTGCGTATGCCACAACTGGCAGAGATGCAATGGGACTACAAGGATCAAATGCGCCTGACACGGCGCCAGCGCGTGAACGCCGAAGATATTGACGGCGATGACCACCACGGCGAGCGTACCTTCTACGTCTATGACGCAGCAGGCCAACGCATCCGCAAGGTCTGCGAAAAAGCGCAGGGCCTTAGCGAAGAACGCATCTATCTCGGCGGCTTCGAGATCTTCCGCAAGCACGGCGGTGCCATCGGCCCCGACACCGCCACGCTGGAGCGCGAGACGCTGCACGTGATGGACGACAAGCAGCGCATCGCCTTGGTGGAGACGCGTACGCTCGACTCGGTGGGAAATGACCAAGCACCGCGCCGACTGATCCGCTACCAGTTCGGCAACCATCTCGGCTCGGCCAGCCTGGAGCTGGATGAGCAAGCGCAGATCATTTCCTACGAGGAGTATTCTCCCTACGGCAGCTCGACCTATCAGGCGGTGCGCAGCCAGACCGAGACGGTCAAGCGGTATCGATATACGGGCAGGGAGCGGGATGAGGAGAGCGCGTTTATCCACAACGGCGCGCGGTACTACATTCCATGGCTCGGAAGATGGTCTTGCAGCGACCCATCCGGCCTGAAAGACGGTCCGAATCTGTTCGTCTATGCAACTTGTCGACCGACGGTCTTGTTCGATCCCAGCGGCCTTGAGGGCGAGAAGCCACCGGCAAACTCGCCTAAGGACGTTGCGCAGTTCGAGGCAAGAGAGGCGGCATTCGAGGCAGGGAAGAAGCTCGAAACAGGGGACGTCAGAGCCACGACAGGTGGCAAAGAGCTTCCACCTCCAACTGGAAGCCAGCTAGACAGGTTAGCGGGTAATTCGAAGACCGCGAAGAAGCTCCGACTGAAGTACGCCACCAAACAGGGGGTGGTGGCTGGTCAGGCTCTAAAGGAAAATGTAACTGCCCGCTCGTCGGCTGCAGCGGCTGGTTCCAAGGACGTCCCACACTTTGGAACTGCTAGTCAGAAGCTTGTCCCGGAGGTCGGGTTCAACAAGGGACGGGTCATTTCTGTCGGGAAAAACCCAGGCGGAGAGCCTGCTGGTGCGCGTACTACAGACCTTGCGATTGCCAAGGAGCCAATACCACCAGCGAACTATGAAGCACTCAAGGGACAGAAAGGTTCCGCTGTCTTCGAGTCCACCGCCGACATGAAGCTCGGTGGCGGTAGGGTCCCAAACAAGCCCGGCTTCAAGGCGGCCTCGGGCCTCACGGCGGAGGAGCTTGCGCCGGGTACCCGCGGCTTGCGTCTGCCTAAGGGCGCAGGCACGACGCTAAATGCCGCGGGCGGAGCCATGGTCATGCTCGATGCAATGAAGATGGCCCGTGAGCAGCACATCGCCGAACAGGGATACGAGCGGATCGGACGGGCCGTGCTCGATGACGCAGGGGGCGAGTACTTCATCGAAATCAAGTACGGTCTGATCTTTAACGATTACACAAAGACATACATCAGCGGCCCGATGGCAGGCACGACGAAGGGTCTCGGGTTCTTCGAGATGCGGGGCGAAGTGGAAAAGCGCAACGAGAAGTATGGCTACTGGGATTGGAAGGGGGATTTCGTGCCGGGTAAAGTGGCCCCGGTCGTGGTAAACACGCGGCCTGGGGACTGGATCTGACCGAAGAAGCGATATGAACTTCGACCCAGAAAAATTCTTCATCGGCCTGATGGACTTCTTCTCCATCCTGTTGCCGGGTGCGCTGCTCACCTATCTGCTGATGGGTGAGACGGGCCCGGTCGTGCTGGGGGAACGATATTCGAAGCTCGCCGATGCGGAAGCCTGGGCTGCCTTCCTGTTCGCGAGCTACCTCTTCGGCCACCTGGTCTTCCTGCTCGGTTCCTGGCTGGACGAGTGCTACGACTGGGCGCGGCGCTATACGCTGAACAACCAGATCACCATGCTCGCCCGCCGTGGCCGCCTGCTGCCCTGGCTCGCCCGCACCCTGATCTGGCTGGTGTTCAAGCGCGAGCGCAACCTCGCCGTTGACCGCGCCGGCAAGATCAAGCAGCAGGCCCTCGGCGCCCTGCACGCCGAGGATGCCATCAATACCTTCCAGTGGAGCAAGGCGTGGCTGAATGCCGCGAGCCCGGCGAGCCTGGCCGTCGTCCAGCGCTTCGAGGCCGATGCCAAGTTCTTCCGCTGCTTCACCGTCGTGTTGCTGCTCCTGCTCGCCGCCTGGCCCTGGCAATACCACTGGCCGCTCGCCGGCATCCCTGTCGTGCTGGTGCTCCTTCTACTGGCGCTGTGGCGCTACATGGAGCAACGCTACAAGGCCACCAATCAGGCCTATTGGTTCGTCATCACACTTACGGCCAGGGACAGCAAGCTCGCCTTAGACAAGGCAGTTCCTGCAGCGAGCGGCTCGACCCACGCCGGCGGCGTGGTGTTCCGCACGCGAGGCGAGACCGCCGAGTATCTGCTGGTGGAAGCCACCAACGATCCATCGCAATGGGTACTGCCCAAGGGCCATATCGAAGAAGGCGAGTCTGACCGCGAGGCCGCCATTCGAGAGGTGCATGAGGAAACCGGCGTCTGGGCTCGCATCTCCGATGACCTTCGCGACGTGTCCTACGTGGCCAACAGCGCCGTGGTCAGGGTGCGCTTCTTTCTGATGCGTGCCGTCGGAAAGGGGCTGCGCCAGCACAGGGATCGCGAGCACCTCTGGCTGGCTGTGGCTGAAGCCGTGGCAAAGGCCAGTCACGTCGAAACCCGCGAACTGCTTCAGGCTGCAGAACTGAGCTGGCGGCAAGCACGCAGCACGCGTCCATGAGATGAGTTTCAACAACCTCGGCGCCATTGTGGCGACGGCGACAATGGCCAGCCCGAATGCCTTTCGAGTCACCCGTTCGGGTTGCGCAGGAAGGTCTCGCTGGTCACCCCCGCGAGCTGGGACGAACGAAAGCATTCTGTCGAAGCCTTGCATCACCTTCTGAAGCCAGAACCACCAGCGCATCGCAGCAATTCGGGTAGGCAGCGACTCGCGACTCACGTAAGGAGGATTGTCGATGAACCCCATCAGATTTCCTTTGGCACCAGGCGCTGACGGCGAGGCCGTGGCGGACCTGCAAGATGCCTTGCTCGAGTGCCTGTCTCGCGGAGTTCTGCTGGCCAACGATGCCGCAGCGCGCGACAAGGCCGTCGCTGCACTTCGGCGTGAGCGTGCAGCGGGCAAATTCAGTGACCTTACCCAGAAGGTGTTGAGACAGTTTCAGGAACTGAATCACCTGCAGGGTAATGGAGAGGTGGACGAGGGTACCGCCAAAGCTTTGAACGAGTTGCTGGGTGGATGGGGCTTGTTCGGCGGAAAGCCATCAGATACGACGCGCATCGTGGCCGGAGTGGTGAAGCCCGCCGCGGCGGGTGGTGCGACGGGCGGGCTTGCGGGCCTTGTCGTCCGGGCCTTTCACGATGACGGCGCGGCCGCTATCCGCCTTGGCCAGGACAGCACCGACAGTGACGGCCGATTCACGATCCGCTACGAGTTGCTGCCGGGTGTTCCAGCGGTCGATTTGAAGGTAAGCGTGGAGAGTCGCGACGGCCAGGCGCTGACCAGCTCCCCGGTGATCCGACGGGCCACGCCGCTGGAGACGCTGGAACTGCGCCTGCCCGAGGCACCGGAACCGCCGGCCGCGCAGCAACAGATTGCAGGTATCGTGCGCTGGCCTTCCCGCCAGCCTGCTCCGGGTGTCTCCTTGCGCCTGTATCGCCTCGCTTTTGGCGGCAACGATGCGAAGTTGACGGAGGCGGTGTCTGCGGCCGACGGGCGCTATGCGCTGGCCTATCCCGCGCAAGCCGCCTCGGCCAATCTCGAAGTACGCCTGTTGCAGGCCGACAACAGCGAGGTGGCGCTGACCAAGCCACTCGCTGCACTCAGTGCCGAACAGCGCCAGCGGCTTGAGCTCATTGCGCCGGCCGATGGTGTGAAGCCTGCAAGCGAGTACCAGCGCATGAGCGCCGACGTGGCTGCCGACATAGGGGCCATCGAGAAACTGGCAGACGCGCAGGAGAGCGCCGATCGCCAGGACATCACCCTGCTGGCGCGCAGCACTGGCTGGGACGCACGGCTGCTGGCCTTGAACTGCTGGGCGCAACGGCTGGCTGCCGCGGGTGAGGTCGGCATGTCTGCCGAAGCACTGTACGGTCTGCTGCGCGTGGGCCTGCCCGCTGACAAGAGACTACTGGCCGCGGTCAAGTTCGAACTCGTCGAGCCGGGCATCAAGAAGGCGCGTGAGTCGGGTGTCATCGACCTGAATGACGACACGATCGCCGCACAGGCCAAGCTCTTCGCGGCCTTTGCCGCCAAGACCAACCTGGCCGATGCGGCACCGGGATCGCAATCGAGCTATGCCGAGCTGCTGGCCAGCACGGGCTTGAGCGAAGCCGAGCAGAAGAAGTTTGCCGATCTGTTCTTCGCGCACAGCGGCGACGCTGACGGCTTGTGGAAGAAAGCGTCGGCGGCCGGATTCGCCGATGCCCAGGTAGAGGCGCTGCAACTGCACGGCAAGCTGGCCTTCCTGGCCGGCAACGGTGCCGCAATGACCAATCGCTTGATGAAGATGGAGCTGAAAGACCTGGCGGCCCTGGCCTCAAGAGGGCTGTACACGGCCGCGGCTTGGGCCGACGAGTTGTTTGACGAAGCCGGCATTGCACAGCAAGACCGCGCCAACCCGGACGAGGCCGGGCTGAAGACACTGGCGGCGCTGATCCCGTTGGCCTACGAAGGGGCCGACGTTCTGGCGAGGGCCAACGCATTTGCCGCGGACATGGCGCGCAAGGTGCACCGCGCTTATCCCACGCAGGTATTGACGGCGCGCTTGTCCAGCGACGCCCGCTTTGCGCTTGCCGATGCGCACGATGAAACGGTGAAACTGCTGGAGCGCGCTGCGGCCAACGGCTATCGCTTGGGGCAGACGCCGGTGTCCACCTTTCTCGAGCAGCAGGGCTTCACGGAGGCCGAGTTGCACGCCGCACCGGCGAACAATCTCAAGGTACTGCACGCCACCTACTCGATCTCGCCCAGCGACGAAGCACAGGTCACGCTGATGAAGATGGGCGTCCGGTCCGCCCATGACGTGACCGGCTTGATGCAAGGACACTTCGAGAAGACCTTCAACGCGAAGTACCACGAGATTTTCCAGGACGAACCCGCCGATGGCATTGCGCGCAAGGTTTACGAGCAGGCTGTACAGGTCAGCAGCGTGGTCTACAGTCTATTCGGCGCTGCACAGAGTGCCGCCGGTGGAGGGGGCACGGCGGTGATTCCGAACCCGCTTCCCATCGCTGATGTGGATCGCGCCAGCCTGATCCGTCGCGTGCCGACGATCGAGTCGCTGTTCGGCTCCATGGACTACTGCGAGTGCCAGGACTGCCAATCGGTACTGAGTCCGGCTGCCTACTTGGTGGACCTTCTGCAGTACGTCGACATCGACGCTCAGACCTGGGCAAACACGCAGTCCCTGTGGAAGCTGACCCATGGGGGCAACTATCCGCACACTCTTGCCAGCGGGGAAGCGATGAAGCCCTACGACGTGCTGGTGCAGCGTCGCCCCGACCTGCCGCAGCTTGCGCTGACTTGCGAGAACACCCATACCGCACTGCCCTACATCGACCTCGTCAACGAGATCCTTGAGTACCACGCGGCGCATGGGCAACTTGCCGCTGCGGCGGCGCGCGATACGGGCGACGCCAACACGACCGATCTGCTGGCCGAACCGCAGAACGTGATTGCTGCCGCCTACGATGCCTTGCGCCAGGCGACCTATCCGCTGGCGCTGCCCTTCGACCGGTCGCTGGAGATGGTGCGCCAGTTCTGCGCGTACGCGGATGCGCCGCTGCACGAGGTGCTGCAGACGCTGCGCCGCCAGGATGACCTGTGGGTCAACGGCGGAGTCGGCCGGGCCGAGATCTTCGTCGAATCGCTGGGAATCTCGCCTGCTGAGGCGGCGTTGTTCACGCGCGCTGCTCCGTTGCTCAATGACGCCTGGCACGATCTCTATGGGTGGCCTGCATTGCGCGCTGCCATCCAGTCGCCGATTAATGGCCCCGAAACGTCGGCGAGTCTGGCAGACGTCGATGTTTTGGGCCTCGCGCCGGGCATGTCCTGCGGCTACTTTGACGTCAGCGCCAATGCCGCTGCAGGCGAAGTCAACACACTCACCGCCATCAAGGCCGCGGGCTCCGGTGGTGTAGGCCGGACCAAGCTGATTTTCGCCAAGGCCTGGACCGCTCCACCGGTCGCCGGGGACCTGCTCGTGCTCGATGCGCCGGTCATGCTGCGCTCGGCCAAGACCCTGGCGCGCAGGCTGGGTCTGAGCTACAGCGAGATTACACAGGTGGTATTGAGCGGGTTTGTCAATCCGGGACTGAGCAAGCTCATCTTGCTGTATCGGGCGCGCCTGAGCGTCGGCGATGCCTATCGCTACAAGGTCGACAGTGAGGCGCTGACACCCACACCGGCCGCGCCAACCGCGGCGCAACAGCAAAAACTCGACGACATCGCGTCTTTCGAGCAGCGGCTGAGCGATTTTGCTGCCGAGGCGCGCAGCAACCTCGCGGCATTGAAGGCCAAGGTCCTGGCCATTGACTTCAGCAGGGTGTTGGTATTGGCCGACCCCGACGCCGGTTGCAACTTCGACCTGACCACCCTGCAGCATGCCGACGGGAGCAGCGTCGCGCCGATCGAACTGGTACGCATCAACCTGTTCGTGCGGTTGTGGCGGCGCCTGGGATGGTCGATTGAAGAGACCGATCGTGCCTTGCAGATGCTGGCACCCAGGAACGCTCCCTTCGACGCCCTGGATGCGAATCTCCAGAAGAAGCCCTTGGCCAGTGCACTGGTGCATCTGGCGCATTTGAAGGCGCTGGAGGAGCGGCTGAAGCTTGGCGTCGACGGGCGCTTGAAGCTGTTGACCCTCTGGTCGGATATCTCCACCACCGGCAGCAAGCCACCGTATGCGCATCTCTTCCTCGGCCGCGGCGCAGCGAGAGCCCCGGCGGCGTTCGAGAACGCGCTGGGGGAATACCTGAGCGCGTTGAACGTGCCGCTGGTCGACCACATGGTCACGCTGCAAGGGGCCATGGGCCTGACGGCGACCGACATCGAACAGGTGCTGCACGATGCCGGTATGCAGCTTCGCGCCGGCGGCGCCGCGGGCGCACCGCCACAGGCAATGCTGACGCTGCCCAACGTCTCGCTACTGTACCGGCACGCACTGCTGGCCAAGGCACTGAAGCTAGGCATGGCCGACCTGCTGCTCCTGCGCAAGCTGAGTGGGCTCGACCCGTTCAAGGCATTGCATGCCGACCCGCTGGCGACGCTGGCCGAGGACAACCCGTTCTCGCAGACGCTGGCGTTTGTGGATCTGGTCGACCTGCTGCGGGTAGCCGGGCTTGAGGCGCGAGACATCGACGCCCTGATACGTCACCGCCTGGACAGTAGCAAACTCCTTCGCGATGACGATGGCGAATTGCTGGTGTTGCTGAAAGGGCTGGCTGATGGTGTGCAAGCCATCCGGGCGGAACACGCCGTGCCGGCCGACCCTGGGGACATCAGCGGAGAAGTGCTGCTGTCCAAACTCGGCCTGGTGTTGGCACCTGAGGTGGCCAACACCTTCGTGGCGATGCTCAATGGCAACGTCACGTACCTGGCCACCGATACGCCGGGCGCTGGCGAAAACCCCCTCGTGACCAGTTCGCTGGCTGGTGCCGAGGGCATCGTCGAGACGAGGCACGATGGCGTGCGCAACGTGCAGTACCTGCGATTCCGAGGTGTTTTGCTTGACGCCCAAAAAGCATCCCTGCTGAACCGGTATCCACTGCCGGCGGCAGGTACTGCGCACGTGCAGTCGCCCCTGTTGAAGAGACTGCTGGAACAGGTACAGCAACAGGCGCTCGATTTCTACAACCGGCACCTGCGCAAGTCTGCTCCTGGCGCCGTGCCGGCGTCCGGATTCCTTGACGACGCGGACTTCGAGACGCTCTTCGCGCCCTTGCCGGCCAACGACGCCAAAGCTGCCGACGTCCAACTCATGGCCCGCCGCGCGCGACTGGTGCAGGCGTTCCTGCCCTATCTACAGCAGCGCCTCGTGCGGCAATTCATCGTGCAGACGATGGTGGCGCGCACCGGCGCCGACACTGCGGCGGTCGCAAGCCTGCTGACCGACAAGGCGGTGTTAAACACCGCGAGCCCACTGCTCGACCCCCTGGCCGCCCTGGCCAGGCAGGGGCTGACGGTGCGCTACTTCGCGGCCAACGGCCAGGCGCTCGGCAGCCAGCCTACCAAGCAGGCGGATACGGCCGCCGTGCCGGCCGCAGCTGCCGGAACCACGGCGCTGATCATCGAGGGCAGCCTGGAGGTTCCGGCCAGCGGTGCCTGGCGCTTCTACGTCGAATTGGACAAGGCAAACGCCACGGCCGAGTTGCGCTTTCCGCACCGCACCGATGCCGTCTTGCTCGCCGGCACCGCGGCAGCCGACGGTGCGGTGCTGCAACAGTTCATCGAACTCAAAGCGGGAGTTCCCTACCGCTTCGAATGGCGCCTGGCAGCGCTGGGCGGTGGCCAGGCGCGGCTGCTGGTGCAGGGCGAGAATCTTCCCAAAGGCACGCTGTCGCGGCTGACCTTGCGTGCTGCGGACGATCTTCGGAGCGCGGCGCACGCGTCAGCACTGCTCGACAAGACGCTGATGCTGATGCGAACCCTTGGCCTCGACGAGGTGGAACTGCGCCACGTCAGCACACACGCCGCAGATTTCGGTCAGCTGAACTTCAGCACCTGGCCCACCCGCGAGGTGAGCGACGGCGCTGCTGAAACCACGGCGGCCGTACAACGTTTTGCCGGCCTGCGGCGCCTGCTGGAGTTCAGCCGACTCAAGCGCGATCTGGGTCTGCCCGGGAATGACCTGATTGCCGTGTTCGAGGCCAATTCGCTGGGCAGTGCCGACAAGCTGACCCGCGAGGTCTACCCACGCCTGGCCCGGTTGACCGGCCGCAGTGAGGCCACCGTGCGGGCGACAGCCGAGTCCTTGTGGGCTGCACCTGCGTTCGCCGCGGACCCCGCGGTGCGGCGCCTGTGCGATGCGCTACGCCTGGTTGACCGCTTCGGCGTTGCCGTTGCCACCTTGGCGTCGTGCCAGGACTTGCTCAAGCCAGGGGTAGCGGAGTCACGTCGTGCGGAGATCGCCCGCGGCGTGAAAGACGCGATCAAGGCCAGCGCCGGCGAACTGAACTGGCCCCGAGTCGCACAACCCATCTTCGACCGCCTGCGCCAACGCCAGCGCGATGCTCTGGTGGCACATGCGCTGCACAAGCTGGGCTACGAACGCCTGGAGCAGTTGTACGAACACTTCCTCGTCGACGCTGGCATGGAGCCCGTGGTGCAGACATCGCGCGTGCGCCTGGCCATCGCGTCGGTGCAGCTGTTCGTTCAGCGCTGCTTCCTCAACCTGGAGCCGCAGGTGCCCCCCGCGGTGCTCGATGCCAAGCGTTGGGAATGGATGCGGCGCAATCCGGTCTGGGCCGGCAATCGCAAGCTCTGGCTGTTTCCGGAGAACGTGCTCGAGCCCGAGTTCCGCGATGACAAGACGCCCCTGTTCGAGGCGCTCGAAGGTGCTTTGCTACAAGGCGATGTGGCCAGCGACCTCGTCGAGGACGCCTTTTTGGCTTACCTGCGCCAGCTCGACAAGATCGCACGGCTGGACATGGTGGCCATGCACCTGGAAGACCACGCCGATGCGTCACAGCGTGTGTTACATGTCTTTGGCCGCACCTACGGCCAGCCACACGAGTACTTCTATCGCCGCTGCCGTAACGGCAGCTGGACAACCTGGGAGCCGGTGGCCGTGACCATCCAGGGCGACCACCTGGCGCCGGTGGTCTGGCGCGAACGGCTGTTCCTGTTCTGGGTGACCTTCCTGGATAAGGCCGACCCGGGAGCTTCGATGGACGCCACGACCGCCGATGCCACCATCGCCGAAGCCAACCTCGGCGACTTGATGACTGGCCTTGGCGGTCTGAGCGCGAACAAGGTGGTCGAGTTACAACTGCATTGGGCGCAGTACCAGTCCGGCGCCTGGACCACTGCCGAGTCGGGGGGCTCGGCGCCCGTGACCTCGAAGAAGAAGCCAGCGACGTTTCAGCCGCGCGACGCCTTCATACACGTCAGCAAGGAGTTCAACGATGGAGTGGAAGGCGGTGTTTTCGTTCACCTGAGTGGTTTCGACGACGCCTTCTACCTGGCCGGGCGCAACGCGGCGCCGGAGCCGGGCGCCCTCGGCAGCCCCCCACCGCACGTCATCGTCAGCGCCAACATCGTACAAGCCACCCGCCACGCGGGCGCGGCGGGCGCGCTCAACGTGCAATACACGAAGCAGAAGAGCACCGACACCACGAAGGCAGCGGATACTCCCACCGAGCCAATCCTGCAAAAGGTGCCGGCCAACACCGTGCTCACCTGCAACAACGCCTTGGCCGCGCTGGGCATATCCTTGGATGCGGTAAAGTTGGCCTCCGACCCGGTAGCCGCCAAGGCTGCGCTGGATAGTGGCTTGACTGAACTCGCCGCACTGATCCAACCCTTCTTCTATCAGGACAACAGGCACACCTTCTTCGTCCAGCCGGACGTTCGCGAGACCCTGTTGGAGGACGTGGAGACCTGGGTTACGCGCACCACCGTGACCGACGACAAGGGCATCGTCGAACTTGACCCCTACGACAAGCTGAAGATCATTCCGCAATTCCGGAAGAAGTGGCCGTTACCGATACCACCGGTCGAGGAAGAGACCTTCGTGATGCCCAAGACCCAGGGTGACCCGGCACCGGGCTTGGACTGGTTGGTGAACCCGAAGGTGCTGCTCACGTTCGATCAGGACACGTTGCTGGGCAACACGGGGCAACTGGGCCTGACACTCGTGGATCGCGGTGTCGACGGAGGGAACTTGCCTGCGTTCAGCGAGATTGTCCCAATGCACCCAGCCAGCGAGACCGGCACCAACCAAGGCGAGATCATGGTTGCGAGCGAGACCGAACTTGCGCAGTCGCAACCGACGCTGGACAAGACACAAGTGGTGATGCTGGGTAAGAGCGGGCTGAATACCCAACTTCGCGACACCTTGTCGCATCAGGGGATGCGAGGGGGCTCCGGCCCCGGATCGTTTGCAATTCCCGGCATGCGTTGAATCTACGGAGAGCACAGTCATGAACCCTTACAGCGTCCTCCAGTACGGCGTATTCCACGGCCAGGCCCAGTCGGAGTTTGCGCACGTGAAATCCCGCGTCGTCGAAACACGCGAGACGCGCCATTACTTCCGCCGCAGTCGCGAGCTCTCGTACAGCTTCTTTCTGCACCAGCACCCCTACGTGCAGGCCATGATGCAACGCCTGCTGCGCCAGGGAACGTCAGGGTTGCAGGCCCTGGACACCGAGTTCGTCGTGCGCGTGGAACTGGCCGGCAAGCTCGCCTACCTGCTGCCCGAGAACACCTTGACGGTGCAGCCGAGCAATGCCGTATTGCGCTTTGCCGGCCGCCACCTGTTGAAGCTGAGCGACGGAACGATCGTCAAGCCCGCGCTGGCGCCCAATACCGTCGTGACCCTGCAGAAACTGGCGCGGCTACGCACGCCCAGCGGACAACTCACGGAGCTCACGGCCGACACCGATGCAAAGCTCATCGACGGCGCGCCGCGCCCGGCGCTGTTCGATGACTTCTTCAAGACCCTGTACCAGCCATCAGGGAAAGTCAAGACACCGCACCCGGCGAAGGATCTGGACTTCAGCCCGCACAGCGCCTACTCGGTCTACAACTGGGAACTCTTCTTCCATGTGCCGCTGACCCTGGCCTTGCACCTCAGCAAGAACGGGCGCTTCGCCGAGGCACAGCGCTGGCTTCACCTGCTGTTCGACCCCACCGACAGCAGCGACGGCCCTGCCCCCGAGCGCTTCTGGAAGGTATTGCCGTTCCTGAGCCTGGAAACCCACTCGGTCGAACAGCTGCTGGTCAACCTCGCCAAGGGGGCGAATGGTGATGTGACCATTGCGGACGCCACGCGACGCAGCATCGAGGACTGGATGAACGCGCCGTTCCGACCCCATGCGGTGGCGCGGCAGCGCCAGCAGGCCTACATGGTCAAGACGGTGATGGCCTACCTGGACAACCTGATCGCTTGGGGTGACTCACTGTTCCGCCAGGACAAGGGCGAGGCCATCGACGAGGCGATGATGCTGTATGTGTTGGCCGCCAACATCCTGGGCCCCCGTCCGCAAGCCGTGCCGCGCAAAGGCAGGGTGAAGCCGCAGACCTACAACAACCTGCGCGGCGATCTCCAGCTGTTCGGTTCGGTCCTGCGCGATCTGGAGCCGGAATTGCCATTCGACCTGCTTCCGACGATGGCTGCGCCGCCGGCCACCAGCGGCCAGGCACTGGCCTCGCTGCGCAGCATGGGACAGTCGTTGTACTTCTGCGTGCCGCGCAACGACAAGCTACTGGGCTACTGGGACACGGTCGCAGACCGGCTGTTCAAGATCCGCAACAGCCTCAATCTGCAAGGGGTGTTCCGTCAGCTTCCATTGTTCGAACCCCCGGTGGACCCCGCCTTGCTGGCCCGTGCTGCAGCGTCTGGACTGGACGTGGGGGCCATCGTCAACGGTTTGAACCAGCCGCTGCCGCTCGTGCGTTGCGCCTTGCTGCTGCAGAAGGCAACGGAACTGGCGCAGCAGGTCACGGCAATAGGCGCCGGTCAGCTCTCGGCGATGGAAAAGGAAGAAGGCGAGGCTCTTGCCCTGTTGCGCGCTCGGCACGAGAAGGTGCTGATGGAGATGGTCGAGCAGGTGCGCTATGGACAGTGGCAGGAAGCGGTCAAGGCGAAGGAGGGCCTCCTGCAATCACTGGCGTTGGCCGTGCAGCGCTACAGCTACTACGCGCAGCAGCTGGGTGCAAAGGCGGAGGACATCACGAAGTCGTTGCCGGTACTGGAGGAGTTGGATCTAGACAGCTTGGAGAAGATGCGGCTGGCTGCAACTGAGCCGGCACTATCAGCGCGCCCGATCAAGGTAGACATCGCGAGCGATGCGTTTGCACAGGTCGCACAGGCGCTTAATGGCGGAAAAATCCTAAGCTCTCATGAGGTAAGAGAGTCCCTTCTTCTGGAAGGTGCGCAGCTGTCAAGCGATATTGCAAACATTTTGAACGTCATTAGCTCAGTGGCTCACTTCGTACCGGAATTCAACGTGCACGTACAACCCATGGGCATGGGCGCCACCGTTCAATATGGTGGCAAGGAGGTGGGAGACGCAGTTGGAGCGACAGCTGCCGCGGCCCGTGCGGTTGCTGATCGGCTCAACTTCGAAGCGAGAAGGGCCGGCCGTATCGACGCTTTCGCACGACGCGAACGCGAATGGGCATTCCAGAGCAACCTCGCCGTCGGCGAGATCAATCAGGTCTTCAAGCAGATCCGCGCTGCACAGATCCGCGAGGCCGTTGCCAACATGGAGCTGCGCAACCACCGCCAGCAGAAGGAGCATGCAGCTGAAATCGAACGTTTCCTCAATGGCGAGGGTGTGCTCAGCGATGGCAAGAAGACCAACAAGACCTTGTATGCCTGGATGAAGCGTGAGCTCACGGGATTGCACGCACGCGCCTTCCAGTTTGCCTTCGACGTCGCGCGCAAGGCCGAGAGAGCGCTTCAGCACGAGCTGGGACAACCCGGCCTGAGTTACTTGAAGTTTGACTACCAGGCTGGCAGGGAGGGCCTCCTGGCCGGCGAGCGCCTGCTACTGGACATCAAGCGCATGGAGATGGCCTATCACGAGCAGAACCAGCGCGAGTACGAGCTGACCAAGCATGTGAGCCTGCTGCAAGCTGACCCACGCGCGCTGGTCGATCTGCGCAGCACGGGCTCGTGCACCTTCCAGTTGCCCGAGTCACTGTTCGATCTTGACGGGCCGGGTCACTACTTCCGGCGCCTGAAGTCGGTCTCGCTGAGCATTCCCTGCGTAAGCGGCCCCTACGCCAGTGTGGCCTGCACGCTGACGCTGCTGCGCAGTTCCACCCGCATCTCGTCCTTGTTGGGCGATGGCTACGAGCGAGCCGATAACGACGACGCCCGCTTCAGCGATCACTTCGGTAGCGTGCAATCCATCGTCACCAGCTCGGCACAGAACGATAGCGGATTATTCGAAACCAACCTGCGCGACGAGCGCTACCTGCCCTTCGAGTACAGCGGCGCCATCAGCACGTGGCAATTGAGACTGCCGGCCGACCCGCGCAAGAGCGATCCGCAGGCCTTCGATTACGCCGCAATTGCCGATGTCATTCTGCATTTGCGCCTGACGGCGCGCGAAGGCGGCATGCCGTTGCGTGATGCCGCGATGGCGGCGCTGAAGACGCGTATTGATGCCGGCACGGCCTTCGGCTCGCTGCGACTATTCTCGCTGCGCGAGGAGTTCCCTGCGGTGTGGGCAAAGTTCCTCGGGGCACCGGCCGGAGCCAATCACCAATTCCAGATCAGCTTTGAACTGCAGAAACAACACTTTCCGCTTTGGAGCAAAGCCCGCTTGGGCCCCATGAAGGCAATGCACATTTGGGCACGTCGAAGTGGCGACGCGCCAAACGCGCCGCTCAAGGCACGCCTGGTGGACGCTGCGGACACGAATGTGGCGTTTCCGCTCCAGGGTGCGGCCGGTGATCTGCTGGTATCGGGGGCTGTGGCCGACAACGAGCTGCCGGGTAGCGCAACGGGCGAACTCATGCTCGCGTTCAGCGACAAGGCCCTGCTTGATCTATGGGTTGCCGTGCGATGGTCTTAGGTCCGGAACTGACCCGGACTCCGCAGCCCGAACTTCTCGAGGCGCAAGCGATGGCCGAATCGCACGCTGTTGCCGGTAGACCGGGCGCCGCCGGCAGCGTGTGGGACGAAAGCGCTCGTGCTGCTCGGAGGGTGGCGTTTTCCAAGGCGCTTGGGGGGGGGTTTGTACAGATTCCTGCCGCGGCTGGTAACCGCGAAGCTGCACGCACTGCCTGCTTCCACAGGCGACGGCAGCGGGTAAAGTCACGCACCCAGCCCTGCCACGCTTTCGTCGGAGAGCCCGTCGGGAAACAACGGGCGGGGACGGCGCATCTATTCCTCCCGGATGCGTGTTTGTCGACTCCTGCCTTGGCCCGGCAAGGGCAGCCATCTCGCCTGTGGCGTCAGCCTCGTCATATGGCGCCTGTCTTGCTGGGTCACATCGACCCTCCGTCCCCGATGACACAACTCCGCTGTACAAGACAAACGTTCCAACGAGTCGTCAAAGCGATCACGGAGCACCTGCCTTCGTCGCATTCGGCTGAAGGCCGGCGCCGAACTTTGGTTCAATGCGGGTACTGTTATTGCAGTCGTCCGACGTCAGACCCAGGTGTTCTCCTTAATATCCTCAACTTATGTTTTGGTTGCTAATTGACTGGGAATGATGCGCCGGCCCCGAGCTCAGCCGCTGGCGAGCTGCACGACGAAGGTCCTGATTCCCCGCAACATCATTTCGATCGCCACGGCGACCAGCACCAGCCCCATCAGCCGTTCCAGGGCGACCACGAAGCGCTCGCCGGCAACGCGCTGGATGCGCTCGGCGAGCACGAGGACAACGGCCGACACGGCCATCGTGATGCACAGGGCGCCGATCCACTCCAGGCGCCGCTCGGGCGCCTGCGAAACCAGCAGCAGCACCGTCGCCAGTGCCGAAGGCCCGGCGATGGCCGGAACGGCCAGCGGCACGATCAGCGGCTCGCCCAGCGCGTCAGGCGCGTCGGCGACTCCCGGCTGCGGGAAAATCATGCGCAGCGCGATCAGGAACAGGATCACGCCACCGCCAATCTGCAGCGACAGCTCGCTGAGGTTCATCAGGCGCAGAAAACCGTCGCCGACGAACATGAACGTCAGCAGCAGGACAAAGGCAATCAGCACCTCGCGCAGAATCACCCAGGCGCGACGCTCGGGTGGAACCGAGCGCAGCGCATTGGCGAAAATCGGGATATTGCCGACCGGATCGGTGATCAGGATGAGCAGGATGGTCGCCGAGGCGAAGGTGTAGTTCATCGATTCACGGCTTCATGGCGCACGCTTGAGCGCGGGAGCGCAAGACCTCTGGCTTCGGAAAAAAGCCACGGCAATCGACAGGCCAGGGGAAAGACGGAAGTGAAGGCGCCGCGCTGCTGCGCAGGATACCAGCTCTGGACATTCCTTCGCCGCCGGCTGGTCATCGCCCGCTCCCGCCCGCCATTGGCCGCGCCACGACAGGCTCAAGAAAACACTGAAGCGGCGGCGGCCGAACCGCGATGTGACGCAGTCGCACGGGCCAGGGCGCAATAGTCCATGTCACTGTGCAGGATGTGGCCAACGGTCGCGCTGAGGATGTAGTTCAGAAGAAGAAATCCCGGTTCGGCGTTATCGCCTGCCGGATCCATCTGCTCCACCCGGGCGCGGATGAGCTGCAACTCGTCGCGCATCACCTGGTGCTCGGCACGGTGCTCGGCGAGATCGTCGTAGCCAAGCCCCGCCAGCACCCCCTCCTCGTAGCTAAAATGTTCCTCGAGCGCCTGATGAAGCTCTCCCGTCATCAGCGTCAGCTGCTCGACGTCGCCGTGCTTGCGCCAGGCGTCCGAAGCTCTTACCACCAGGGCAAAGATAGCCTCGTGCTGGGCGTCGATTTGCGCCTCGCCGATATTGAGACGGCCATCCCAGGCGACCCGCTGCTTGAGCGAAAAATTGGTCAAGCCGTGAACGCCAGACAGGCGGCCGTCGAACAGGGCACGTGAACTCAGACCCATGTGTCTCTTCTCTTATGATTCAGCGAAGTAGCTCCTTGTTTTTGCCGTTGAGGTCGAGCGCCGCGCCCGGGCAGGGGGATTTGTTGCCGATCCTATACGACCCGGTACGGGCAAAAGGATTCAAAAGTCTCACTTCGGCGAAAGCGGCGCAAAAAGCAAGCGCAGGCCGACCGGGAAGCGGCGGCAAAGCGCGTCGCTTGCGCCGTGTCTCGACTCAGCACGAAGCGATTTCGCAGCCGGCCTGGTCAGCGCACGTCACGCTTCAGCGCGCGTTGATAGAGATCGACGATCACGCCGGCAAGGTGTTCGGGCGAAGCCTGCCTGCCCTGCCCCTGCAGGACCGCTTTGACAACGCCTTCGAGGACAGCGGCGTCGACCACTGGCGCATCGGCCGCGACGACATCTTCCGCGCTCGGCGCGTAGGCAGCGCGGGCCTGCGCGAGCGCATGCGCGCCGCACCCGGTGGCCAGCCAGTCGACGCTGACGCCCGCCGCCGCGGCAATGGCCAGGGCCTTGTCCAGCGGGGGCATTCGTCCGTCGCGGAGGTAAGTCCTCAGTACCGACTCGGCCATGCCGCAGCGGCGCGCAAACGAAGACACCGACTCGTCACCGATGATCGCTTTCAAGCGCGCGGCGAGCGCACCCGATTCGACGTCGGCCAACGACCGTTGATCGACGCTGCGCTCGCTTGCCGTTGCCATCGCCGTGGCGCCAGCAGGGGCCGGAGTTCCAGTCATTGATGGCTCGCAAAAAGAACAGAGGGGAAGCAGGCAACGCAAGAAACTATTGACATCTCGCAACATCTTGCTAAAAATTGGGTTGCACAGCATAGCAGAAAAGCTCCGCTTCAGGCAGACCTGCGGGTACGGGTGGCCACCCGGTGACCGCTGGCGATCGCTGAGAAACGTCGGTTTCTTGTCCGTTGGCATTGAGGGTTGCAATGCGAGGGGGGAACGAACATGCGCAGGTCTGCGGGCAGGATTCCGGAAACCAGGCTCCATTTCGAGGCCCTCGAAGCGCGCGTCCTCCTCGACGGCGATAGCGGCGCCGGCATCCTGACACTTGCCGGCAGCATCGACGCCCCCGGCGAGCAGGATCACTACCAGTTCAGCGTAGACGAGCCAATCCGTGTCGTCCTCGACAGCCTGAGCAATCGCAGCGACCTGACCTGGCGACTGGACGGCCCCGGCGGACTGGTCGCGCGCAGGTCATTCAGCGCCACGGAATCGCCAAACACCGCCCCACCGGCGTACGACCTGGCGCCGGGCAGCTATCGGCTGAGCGTCGATGGCACGCAGGATGCGCTCGGCGCCTACGCCCTGCGCGTGATCGACGCCGCTTCGGCAAGCGCGATGGCGCCCGACACGCCGGTCAGCGGCGTCCTCGAGGTCGGTAACCAGAGCGCGCTCTACCGCTTCCGCGCCAGCGCCGGCGACAGCTACTTCTTCAAGGCGGCAGCGCCCGCTTCCGGCGCGCTTTCCGCGCGACTGCTCGACCCTTTTGGCCGCCAGGAAGGCAACAGCTTCGATGCCCGACAGGATCGCCAGCGGTTCACCGTCGAGCGCAGCGGCGAGTACCTCCTCTTGCTCGAAGGCGACATCGCCAATCAGGCGGCGCTGGCCTACGGATTCACCCTGCAACAGGTCGTCGACAGCCACTCGCCGCTGCGCCTCGGCGAAACGCAGATCGCCACGATCGACCAGCCGGGAAAAATCGCCCACTTCACCTTTGATCTGGCGGCCACGACGCCGGTCGTTTTCGACCGCCTGGGCAACGCCGCCTTCGCCTGGTCGCTGAGCGGGCCGGCGGGTCAGCACGTCGCGCGCCGCGCCGCCGCGCAAGGCACGCTCTTCGACGGCGTCGAAAAGCTGCTCCTGCCGCCGGGAAGCTATACGCTGTCGGTCGACCTCGACGGCGCCGCCAGCGGCAGTTTCGCGTTCCGGCTGCTCGCTGCCGAGTCGGCCCGGAATCTCGTCACGGGCGCCACAAGCACCGGCGAGCTCGACCGGGCGACTGCGTCGCAGCTCTACAGGGTGGCGCTGGGCGCCGGCGACAAGCTCTTCCTCGAGCCGCGCTCGCTCTCCGGCGGTTCGCTTGACTGGCGGCTGATCGATCCCTGGGGCGTGCGCGTCGCCAGCGGAGACTTCAGCGGCGCAACGAATCCTGTCGCCCTGGCGCGGCCATTTACCGTGGCCACGAGCGGCGACTACTGGCTGCTCGTCGATGGCGCCGACAGCAACGCGGCGGAAGCCGTTCTTGCTTACGAATTTTCGCTGAACGCGGTCCCCGACCTGGCGCGAACGCCGACTCTGGGCGACGCCGTCGCCGGAAGCGTCGCCAGTGCCGGCCAGTCGACGGTCTACACTTTCGATCTCGCCAGCCCAACGCAGGTGGCGTTCGAGGCGCTCAGTCAGCGGCCGGATATCGTCTGGTCGCTGGCGGGACCGCGCGGCAGCGAGGTCTCCGAGCGGCGTTTCGACAATGTCGACCACGGCGAGGGCCCCAGCCAGGCCAGCCAGGCCAGCCCGACCAGCCAAGCCAGTCATCTCGGCATCCTGACGCTGCCCGCCGGCACGCATCGATTGACCGTGCGCGGCACTGGCGCCGCCACCGGCGACTTCTCGTTCCGCCTCCTGGATCTGGCCACCGCGCCGACGCTGTCGCTGGAAGCCGCCACCGACGGCGTCCTGCGCGCGGCGAACCGAACGCAGGCGTATCGCTTCCTGGCCAGCGCAGGCGACCAGGTCGCGCTCGAGGCCATCAATGGCAGCAGCAGCGAGGAAGTTGCCTGGCGACTGATTGATCGCTTCGGCCGCGACGTCGCCGCGCCCGCCGCCCTGGCCGCTGCCGGAAACGCTTCCGACGCCCGACTGCTGAGCAGCGCCGGCGCCTACACCCTGCTGCTTGAACGACGCGCCGATGCGCCAACGCCGCGTGACTATCACTTCCGGCTCCAACGCGTCGGCCACCTGGCCCCGGCCGCTTCGCCCGCCGGCGAGGAACTTGCCCTCGGAACGATGCTCGCCGGACTCCTGCCTACCGCCGACGCCAGCCGGACCTATCGCTTCACGCTCGCCGCCGATAGCCAGCTGGTGTTCGACACGCAGGGTGGCGCGAGCAGCGCCGTCTGGTCCCTGCAGGGTCCGCGCGGCAACGAAGTCGACAGCCGCCCGCTGTACCGCAGCGACGACGCCAACGCCAACCCGCTCCTCGATCTGCCGGCGGGAGACTACGCCCTGACCGTCAAGGGTGCTGCCGCAACGGGCAGCGTCTTTGCCGACGGCGCCTACGCTTTCCGGCTGCTCGACAGCGCCGCCTTCCCGGAACTGGAACTCGGGCAGCGAGTGGTCACGATGCGCCCGTCAGCGGCATCGAGCATCGGCTACCGTGTCGCGGCGACGGCCGGCAGCACGCTCGTTCTGCAGGCCGTGGATTCCGCAGGCGGCGTCTGGCGTTTGTTCGACCCCTTCGGACGGCAGGTCGCGGCTGCCTCGGGCGAGACCATCACGAGGAGCATCGACATTGCCTCGACGGGCAGCTACACGCTGCTCAACGACGGCTACTACGGCGCCAACGGCGCATCGAACGTCGGTTTCACCCTTGCTCGACAGACGAAAGTCAGCGCTGCCCTGGCCTTCAACCGCCCGCTCAGCGTCAGCACCGCCGGCGTCGGCAGCGTCGCCGAATATCGCTTTACCCTTGCTCAGGCAAGCACCCTTGTCTTTGATGCCCTGAGTGGTCCGTCGAGTGCGTCGAGTGCGTCAAGTGCGTCCAGCCCGATCGACTCGCCGGGTCCTTCGTCCCCGCGCTGGATGCTTGCCGGGCCGCTCGGCACGGTACGCGGCTGGACTTCCTTGCGCGACGACCCGGGGCAGATTCTTCGCCTGTCGCCTGGCGACTATCTGCTGACCCTGGACACCTCCGGCCCGCCGGGAGCGGAATACCGCTTCCGTGTGCTGAATGCCGATTCCGCCATCGACCTGCCCTCCGGCGCCCACATCAACGAAACGATCGCCGCGGGAGAAACGCGCCTTTATCGCTTCACCGCCGCTGCCGGCCAGAGCACTGTCGTCGCCAAACCCCCGCTGTCGAGCGACGTGAACCAGCGCGTCGCCTGGCGACTATGGGACCCCTACGGCCGCCCGCTCGCCACCCTCGGCGCCGGCACCACACAGACCCCATTGCCGACCAGCGGAGAGTATCTGCTGGCGGTTTTCCCCACCTTCGGGCAGCAGCCGCCCGACTCGGCGCCACGGCCGATCGCCTTTTCCTTTGCCCTGACCACGGCGCGAGCCGCGCCGCTGACGCTCAACGAACGCACGCTGGGCAGCATCGAACGACCGGGAGAAGCGGTCAGCTACGGCTTCACGCTGACGGCACCGAGCTCGCTGCTGATTGACACCGGCCAGACGGACGGCGCCGCCGCCGGTGATTTCCTGTGGCGACTGAGTGGGCCCCGCGGCGTGGAAACGCCGCTCGTGGATTCTCGCGTGGAAACGCCGCTCGTGAATGCTGCTGGCGAAGAGCCGTTGAACAGTTTCGCCAGCACGCACGCCAGTGTCCTGGCGCTGCCCGCAGGCAACTACGAGTTCGTGGTCTCCAGCCCCGCCCTGGCCACCGGTGGCTTCAGCTTTCGCCTGCTCGACACCGCCACGCTGCCCCTCCTGGCCCGCGAAAGCTTTATCCCGCTGATCCTCGGCCCGACCGGCGAGGCGCAGGCACTGTCGCTGCTCGTCGACGAGGAAAGCGAGTTCGTCTTCGCGCCCACTGCCACGCCAACGCGCGACGGCGACTGGCGGGTCCTTGACCGCGGCGGCAGGACGATGGTCGGCGGCAGAATGGCGGAAAGTCATGATTCGTTCACCCTCCCGGCCGGCGCCTACACCTTCGTCGTCGATGGTCAGGAAATGAACAACGGCAACGCTAGCGACGGCGATGGCCCGGATGGCCAGGATGACTATGAGTTCGTCCTGCGCCGCCTGCTGGTGCGCAGCCAGGAGTTGCCGCTGGGCAGCGAAGTCTCCGCGACCATCGATCAGCCTGGCCTGGTTCGCGAATACCTGTTCTCGATCGACTCGCCGACAACGCTCCTCGTCGATGCGCTGACCGACAGCGAGAATCTGACCTGGCAACTGTCGGGACCGACCGGGCTCATTCACCGCAGCCATGGCTTCGGCGGCAACACCCTCGTCGCGCCTATCCGCCTCGACGCGGCGGGCGCCTATCGCCTGCGCTTCGTCCCGGCCTTCGGCGCCACCGAAAACTTCCGCTTCCGCCTGATCGACGCCGGCCGTGCCGAATCGCTGGCACTCTCTGGCGCACAAACCTTGCTGCTCGACCCGCAGGTCGCGACGCTGAGCGTCGGCAGCGAAGCCAGCGGCAGCACCCGCATCGCCAATCTTGCCGAGCAATGGCGCGTCTCGCTCGACTGGCCGACCCGCCTCCTCTTCGACGGTCTCGCCGGCTCCCGAAACCACTGGACGCTGCACGCCGCCGACGGCGCGCTGCTCGCTTCCGGGGTCTGCGACCGGAACGCCTTTCTTGCCCTCGATGCCGGCGCCTACACTCTCGCCGTGAAAGCCGATACGGCCGCCGATCTCGGCGCCTACGCCTTCCGGCTGATCGACCTGGCCAGCGCCGAAACGCTGTCGCCAAACCAGGAAGTACGCGCGACGCTCGACGCCGGCAGCGGCGCACAGATCTTTCGCGTGCCACCGGCAAACGCTGGCCGGCCATTGACGGTCGAAGTTGCCAGTGCCAGCAACGCCAGTGGCGTGCTCACCGCCTACGACGCCAATGGCATTGTGCTCGGCGAATTCGCGCTGCCGCGGCTCGACCCGGCGGAACTCGGCACGGCCAGCGACAGCGAGCGCTTCCTGATCCTGGAAAACGACCCGCTCGCCGTCACGCCGCTCGACTACCTGCTCAGCGCCCGCCAGGCGACACTCCTGCGGGCACAGCCGGGTGAGACCGTGGCGGGAGACCTGACGCGCGCCGGTGAGCGAATCGGCTACCGGGTCAGCCTGCCCCTTGCGGCAAGCCTGCCGACGCGCGCCTGGATACACGACGCCGGCTCGCGCGACGTCCGCTGGTGCCTGGCGGCTGCCGGAACGGATGCCGGCCCGGCTGACTGGTGGCCCGAGAGCGACGCCAGCGAAGCCGTGGACAACGAACTGCTCGCCGCCGGTGACTACGAGCTGATCATCGAGGCGACAGCCGACGACGCCCGCTACAACCTGCAACTGCTGGCCAGCGAGCTTGCCGAAGCGCTCTCGCCGATGGGAACAGCCGGGCAACTGGCGAACGCTGGCGAGGCCAGAGTCTACCGCTACGATGTCCTCACCGCCGGTGATCATCGGCTGCACATCACCACCGCCAACGCGGCGCCCGTCGCATGGGCAATCTACGACTCCTCGGGCAGGCGCGTACAGACCGGCGACACTCTGCCCTTCGCCGGCCGCAACGCGATCGTCGACCTTGGCGACCTCGAGGTCGGCCGCTTCCTCGTCACGCTCTCGGGAAGCGCTGCCGGGAGCCCTGCGGCCAGCGCCACGGGCAGCATTGACTTCAGCCTCGCCCTGTCGCCGACAGGCGTTCGGCCTGGCGATCGTCTTGCCGGTCGGCTTGCCGGCGACGAGACAATCCGCCGCTACACGCTGCAAGTACCTGTCGCAACGCACGTCCAGATCCACGACCAGGGCTCCGAGGCGGGCGTCGAATGGCGAATCCGCGACGCCGAAGACCCGCCCGCCGCCGACGGCTGGTTCGCCCTTGGACCGGCACAGGCCGGCACCGACGATCGTGAAGCGCGCTCTCCCTACCTGGTGTGGCTGGATGCCGGCAGCTACGAGCTCGCCGTCCAGGCAAACGGCGGCGGCGCCTTCAGCGTGCATCTGGTCGATTTCGATGCTGCACCACCACTGGCGATGGGCGAAGCGCTGGCCAGCTTTGCCGTCGGCGAACAGGCCAGGGTCTACCGGCTGGATACCAGCTTTCCGGGAGCAGGCACGCGCCTGAACATCGGCGACGCGAGCGGCGAGCAGACTGAGGAAATCAGCTGGCTGCTCTTCGACGCGCAGCTCACGCCGGTAGCGCAGGGAAACGGCGTCGGCACGTCGATCGACCTGCCCGGCAACCGCGGCTCATACACCCTCGAATTGAAGCGACAGCCGGCGCTTGCCGGCAACGGAACGCTGAGCACGCCGCTCAGCGTCGTCTCCTCGGCCCCGCCGACGCTGCAAGTGGACGAAGTCCGCGCAGCCAGTCTGGGGCCTTTGCGCCACTACACGGCAGACTACGTCTTTTCCCTGACCGGGCGCAGCCGCATCCTGGTCGAAGCCTTGTCGGAAGTCTGGAACGTCGGCTACGAAATCCTCGCCGCCGACGGGGAACATCTGGCCAGCGACTACCTGGGCAGCCTGTACTCCGACCAGCTCGACCTCGCCCCCGGCGACTACACCCTCAAGCTCAGCGCAAGCGGGCGACCAGGCGACGGCAGCGCAGGGTCCGACTTCACGCCGGACTTCACCACAGACTTCAATTTCCGCCTGCTGAACATGACGCGCATCGGCCAGCGGATCCTCGCTCCCGGGCAGCCAATCGACGACACCGTCGCTCCAGGCGGGCAGCAGACGCAGGTCTATCGCCTGCAGGCGCATGCCGGCGAGACCGTCACCATCGCGGCGAGCGGCGCCAACGAATTCGACCGCCAGCGCCTCTACGATGCCAGCATCGTCGTGTTCGATCCTTTCGGTCGCCACGTCGCCGACGCCTGGGTCAGCGACGGCGCCTTGCAGCAGACGCTCGACGAGTCCGGTTTCTATACGCTGGTCGTCTTCGGCGGCAGCTCCCTCGCCGAGGCGGCGGACTACACGCTGGTGGCCACGCGGCACGCGGGCGATGCGCAAACCTTGCCCGCCAGCCGCCCGGTGGCGCTGGCTGTCGAGATCAGCGACACGCTGACCGCGACCGGCGCCGCCGGCAAGGCCTATCGTTTCACGCTCGACCAGGCGGGACTGGCGCTGATCGAGGGTCGCACGACCGACGCCGAAGAGGCCTGGCAGGCGCACTGGGTCCTGCGCGACGCTGCCGGCTTCCTTACCGGTGACCATGGCGACTGGAAGGCGTGGCAGGCCAGCAGCGAAGCCCTGTCGCTCGCCGCCGGCGACTACACGCTCGAGGTGTCGCGCGACGACGGCCCGGGCGGCAGCTTCGCCTTTCGCGTCGATGGCAGCGCCAACGCCAGCCAGGTCGCTGGCGGAAGCGCGGTTGGCGACGTCAGCCGCTTTGGCGCCGCGGGCGAGCGCATCTATCGGGTCGATCTCACGGCGGGTGACGAGTATCGCCTGCAGGCCGAAAACGGCAGCGAGTGGTCGCTTCACCGCCCCGATTTCTCCCAGGCACTGGCGCTGTCCGACGACGCCGTGCTGCGCTTGCTGCCGGCGCAGGATGGCTCCTGGTACCTCGTCCGGCGGGCCGACGTCACTGGCCACTCGAACGTTACGGTCGAACGGCAACTCGCGCCCATCGCGCTCGGCAGCCGAATCAGCGGCGAGTTGACTGCAAACGGTACGGGCGACGCGCAGTATGGCTATCGCTTCCGACTGGCGGAGAGAAAGCAGCTGTTCCTCGACCTGCTCAGCGCCGACTCGCCGCTGCGGGTTCTCTTCTACCAGGGAAACACGCTGCTGCGAACACTCAACGGGCTCACGCCAGGCTTTCCCCTCGACCCGTTCGAGCTTGCCGCCGGCGATTACCGCATCGAAGTGCAGGCGATGGCGGCGGCAGCGGGAGCCACGACGGCCTACGCTCTGCGCCTGCTGGACCTCGCCGCAGCGCCAGTGCTGGCGGTCAACACGGCCGTCTCGGGCCGCCTGCAGGGCGGCGAAGCGGCAATCTACGCCGTCGATCTTGCCGCCGGGACGCAGGTCGAATACCAGCCCTCCGACCTCGGCGGCCTCTACGGCAGGTGGCGCCTGCTCGCGAGCAGCGGCGCCCAGGTCGCAACCGGCTATCTCGACGAGGCGACGACGACTGGCGTGCTCGCCGGGAGCGGTCGCTATTTCCTCGTCTGGGACAGCGATCCGCGGTCGGCGGCTGGCGGCCAGGCGAACTACCGCTTCGCGCTCAAGACCGCGCAGGCGATCGCGCTTGGCGAACGGGTCGGCGGCGAAGCCTTCGCCGCCACCGCCAGCGCTGCCTATCGCTTCAGCGTGCCAACGGCGACACGCGTGCTGCTCGACCCGGCCCTTGCCGACAACGATAGCCGAGCTTTCGGCTGGCGGATTTCCCGCGCCGGGCAGTCGATCGCCCAGGGAACGCTGAGCAGCGAGGCCAATCCCGACGATCCGCTGCCGATCGTCGAATTGCCGGCAGGAAGCTATCAGCTTGCCTTTACGGCGGATGCCGATGTCGAGGATGCCGACACCTTCGCTTTCCGGCTGCTCGATCTGGCGCAGGCGCAGCCCTTGAGCATGGGCGTCCGGAACACCGGCGAGCGACTTCCCGGCCAGGCGGCAATCTTCAGCTTTGTCGCCGACGCCGGCGAACCGTTGACGCTCGCGCAGGATTCCGGCGACAGCGATCGCTGGTGGCTGCTCGACGAGTTCGGCCGGGAATTGGCACGTGGACAAGGCGCTGGCAGCGTCGACCCCCTCCCCCGCAGCGGCACCTACTTCCTGCTCCGCGACGATGACAGCAGCGATCATGAAGCAGGCCGGCACTACGACTTCACTCTCTCGAGCGAAGAGGATCGCGGGCGGGAGCGGGAGCAGGAGCTGGCCCTGAACAGCGTCGTCGCGGCGACGCTCGAAGCCGGCCGCGCCCTGGCCTACCGCTTCACCACCAGCAGCGCCGCGACGCTCTGGCTGACCCCGCTGAGCGCAGACTTCGCGACCCATGTCGAAGTTCGCAGTGCGGCGGGCTGGCGCCTGTACAGCGCCGACGCATCGGCGACGACGCCGCAGGCCATCAGGCTGCCCGCCGCGGGAAGCTACATTCTCGAACTGCGCAACCCGTCGCCCGGGCTGACCGCCAGGCCGCTGCGCTTCGTGCTCGGCGAAGCGAATGCACCCGGCGAGGACGGCGGCGTGCCGGCGCCCACCCTTGGCACCGCTTTTGACACCGCTTTTGACACCACTCTTGGCACCACCCTGGTGGCCACACTCGCCGGCAACGGCAGCACGCCCTACGCGCTGCACCTCGATCAGCCCAGCGTCCTCGCCTTCGACAGCCTGGGCAGTGGCGCCAGCCTGTGGTGGCAACTCGTGGATTCGCGCGGCGTCCTGCTCTTCTCGCGGCGGATGAGCGAGCCGGCCAGCGACACCGATGCAAATACCATCAACCACGCCATCTATCATTCCGGGCAGCTCGCCGCCGGCGAGTACACCCTGCTCATCCGCAACTTCGGCAGTGCGCCGGAAAGTGGCCGCTTCCGCGTGCTGGCCCTCGACGACAGCCTGCCGCTCGCACGCGACACGCCAACGACGATCGGCACTGCGCCAGCGGAGGGCAGGCAAGGCTTCCGTTTTTCGGCGCGTGCCGGCGAGCGCTATTTTCTTGACGTCCTCGACTCCGCCAGCGCCACGTCGACCTCTGGAGTCGCTCGCGCCGTCGCGCAATGGAAGCTTCTCGACCCCCTCGGGCGAACGGTCTTCGAGCGCACGGCGATGGGCGTCGACAACGTCGCCCTCGACCACATCGACAGCGCGTCGGGACAGATCATCTACCGACACAGCCTGCACGGCGTCGACCAGGAAACGCCCGTGCTTCTGATCACCGGCAGCTATACGCTGCTGATCGATGGCCCTAGCGGGGCCGCTAGCGCGCCGGTTTCCTTCCGCCTCGGCCTGGTGCCGCAGACCGCCGCCGAGACTCACGATGATTTCCGGAGCCGACCGGCCGCCGACCTCAGCGTCAGCCGCATCACGGTGGACCCGCCAGGCGAGCTGCGCAGCGGACAGACCATTGACCTCGAGTGGCTGCTCGAGAACCGTGGCAGCGAAGCCACCACGGGCGACTGGCGCGAGCGCATCGTCGTTCGCAATCTCGACAGCGGCGTCATCGTCGCCGACCTCTACGTCCCCGACGCGGCGAGCGAAGCCGCCAACCGGGTAATCGCCGCCGGCGACTCGCGCAGCCGCCACCACAGCCTCACCTTGCCCGCGGATGCCAGCGCGCTCGGCCGCCTGCGGATAACGGTGATCGCCGACGCCGACAGTGTCATTCGAGAAGGTGGCGTTGGCGGCAGCAACGAGCGCAACAACGCCCTGGCCATCGACATCGATGTCGTCCGGGCGCCGTCCAGCGAACTTCACATCGAGAATCTCGCCTTCGATCCCGGCACCGTTGTCGACCCCGGCGCCGCCGTCAGGGTGAGCTGGGAGACCGTCAACCGCGGCAATCAGGCCGCCGAGCCGGGCTGGAGCGAACGCCTGGAGTTGCGCAACCTGACCACCCGCGAACTGGTCGCCAGCGTCGTCCTCGACGATCCGTCCGGCGCTGCGCCACTGGCGGTCGACGCCAGCCGCCAGCGCAGCGCGAGCCTGATCTGGCCGAGCGGCAACAGCGCCGCCGGACGCTTCTCGCTGCGTGTCGTCGCCACGGCCAATCAGGGCGGCGGCGGCGAGGATGTCCGGCGCGTCGGAGAGGGCGAACTGATCCACCTCGTCGGCTCCGATCTGGAAATCCGCAACCTGCGCGCCGACAACCCCGACCTTCAGGCCGGCGGCATGACAAGCATCCGCTGGGAGGACTGGAACACCGGCCAGAGCTCGACCGCCAGTGCATTCGCCGAGCGCATCGTGGTCACCAACCTCGACAGCTCACAGATACTGCTCGACAGCAGCATCGTCTACGATCCGCTCGCCGCCACGGCCGGCCAGACCAACGGTGCGATCGCCCCCAGCGAGTATCGCCAGCGAAGTTTCAGCTTCCGTCTTCCCGACGGATCGCGCGCGGCAGGCACTCTCGAAGTTCGCGTCAGCGTCGACCAGGATCGCAGCGGTCTCGGTGTGCTTTTCGAAACCAATGCCGCAGCGCCGCTGGACGACGCCGAAGGCAACAACAGCGCCAGCGTGCAGCTGCTCGCGGCGCGCACCGCCTACGCCGACCTGCAGGTCGAGTCCTTCGCGGCGCCGGCAACGGGAATCGCCGGCGAACGGATCAGCGTCGACTGGCAGGTGGTCAACCACGGCACAGTCGACCTCGATGGCGCCTGGAACGACCAGCTCGTCATCAGCCGCGACAGCGTCATCGGCAATGGCGACGACATCGTCGTCGGCAGCCTCCGGCACAGCGGTGGCCTGGGCAGCGGCGAGAGCTACCTGGCCAGCGCGACGATGACCTTGCCTTTCATCGCCCAGGGGCCAGTTTTCCTCGCCCTGCGCAGCGACGCCGGCGAGGAGATCCTGGAACCCGATACGCGCGCCGACAACAGCGCCAGCGTGGCGTTCCAGCTGCACCTCCCGGCCGCCGACCTGAGCCTGGTCGAGCTCACGGCGCCCGCCCTGGCCGTCAGCGGCGGAAGCGCCGACATCCGCTGGAGCGTACGCAACGACGGCAACGCGAGCAGCGACCTGGCGCTGTGGCACGATCGCGTGCTGCTCTCGTCCGACACCCAGATCGACGCCAGCGACATCGTCGTGGCGACCGTTGCCCATGCCGGCACGCTGGCGCCCGGCGAGAGCTATCTCGGCGAGGTCGCCGTGACGCTGCCGCGCGTAGCCAGTGGCGGCTACTTCGTCATCGTCGTCAGCGATGCCGACGCTCGCCTGGCCGAACGCAACCGCAGCAACAACCGCGATTCGGCAGCCTTGCACGTCCAGCCCCCGCCGTCCGCCGACCTGAGCGTGCGCGTCGTCGACGCACCGGCCGACGCGCGCAGCGGCGAAGGTCTGTCGATCGCCTGGGAGGTCGTCAACCTCGGCAACGCGACGACCAACGGCGGACAGTGGAACGACCGCATCGTCCTCTCGACCGACGCCCGCTTGAGCAGCGACGACATCGTCGCCGGCTCGCTGGTGCACAGCGGCGCGCTCGCAGCAGGCCAGGGCTATCGCGGCCAGGCGACGCTGAACCTGCCGCGCGACCTCGAAGGCGATTACTTCGTTATCGTCGAAAGCAACGCCGACGGCAGTGTCAACGAGGGCGGGCGGAGCAGCAACAACACGGCCGCCAGCGCCGCCGCCGTGCGCATCAGCCTGACGCCGACGCCCGATCTGACAATCAGCGACGTCCTGGGACCGAGCGCCCTGCGCCCGGGAGACGTGGCCAGCGTCAGCTACACGCTGAGCAACGTCGGTACGGCGCCGACCAGCGGCGCCTGGCGCGATCGCATCTTCGTCGAAGACAGCAGCGGCGCGCTGCGCGAAATGGCCAGCGTCCTCAACACGGGCGTCCTGGCTGCCGGCAGCCGTGCCGCGCGCAGCGCCAGCTTCACGCTGCCGGCGTCGCTGCCCGATGGCCAATGGCGCTGGCTGGTGAAGGCCGACAGCGACGACAGCGTCTACGAGCGCGGCGGCGAGAACAACAACCTGGCGCGCGCCGACGACACGCTGCGCGTCGCCCGCGTCGATCTCGCGGTCAGCCTTCTCGACGCCGCGACGCAGGTCGCGTCGGGTACGCCGCTGCACGTCGAATGGCGGGTGCGCAACGATGGCGGCGTCGCCCTCGGCAGCTGGACCGACCAGCTCTTCCTCGCCGCGGCGGATGCCTCGGCCCCGCTCCACAGACTCGCCGAGATCGTCCATCTCGGCCCGCTGGAGACCGGCGCAAGCTACGACATGGCAGTCGATGTCGTCGTGCCGCTCGATTTTTCCGGCGCCCACGACCTGATCGTCATCAGCGACGCGGGCGACGCCATCGGCGACGGCGAGCGCAGCAACAACCGCACGCACGCGCCGCTGCGTGTCGAGCTTTCACCGTACGCCGATCTGGCGGTGAGCGAAGTCAGCGCGCCGCAGACGCTGATCGCCGACCCGGCGACCCTGAGCGTGGCGTGGACGGTCAGCAACCGGGGCACCGGCGCCGGCGGCACGAGCAGCTGGAACGACCGCATCGTGCTTTCCGGCGACGACGTCCTCGGCAACGCCGACGACCTGCTCATCGGCGAATACCGCCACGACGGCGCACTGGCCGCGGGCGAGTCGTACACGCGCAGCGAAAGCATTCAACTCGCCGCGCGCAGCAGCGGCCGCTTCCGCCTCTTCGTCGTCAGCGACGCGCACGACGAAGTCTTCGAGAACCACGTCGAGGCGAACAATGTCGCCCTGCTCGCGCACCCGGTCGACGTCATGCCGGTCGCCTACGCCGACCTGCAGGTCGTTTCGCTCGCCACCGCCGGCCTCGCGGCCAGCGGGCGGTCGCTGACGCTGAGCTGGGAGGTGGTGAACAACGGCATCGGAAGCACCGACAGCGCCGAATGGTCGGATCAGGTCTGGCTCAGCCGCAACGCCGACGGCAGCGATCTCGTCGCGCAGTTGGGCCAGGCCCGTCACTTCGGCCAGCTCGCCGTCGGCGCGCGCTACGCGCGCAGCGTCGAGGTCAGGCTTCCCGAAGGCATCAGCGGCACACACTACCTCAACGTGCGTACCGGCGGCCCCTTCGAATTCGTCTTCACCGACAACAACAGCGGCCGTTCGCCCGCGCTGGCGGTCGAACTGTCGCGCTCGCCCGACCTGCGCGTCGACAGCGTCGTCGGCCCGGCGAGCGCCCAGGAAGGCGCGCTGATCGACGTCTCATGGAGCGTCGTCAACCAGGGCGACGCCGACGCCAATGGCGTGTGGATCGACAGCGTCTGGCTGCTGCCGGCCAGCGCCACGGGCCAGTCTGGCGCTGTGGACGGCATGGCCGGCGCGATCGCGCTCGGAAGCTTCAGCCACGACGGCACGCTGGCCGCCGGAACGCGCTATACGCGCAGCGAGCAGCTGCGCCTGCCGACGCGGATCGAAGGTCTCTACCGGCTCGAGGTGCGCACCAACGCCAGGCTCGGTGAAAGCGGCGAGCAGATCTACGAACACGGCGCAGCAGGCCGGAACAACGCCCTGCTCGCCGCCGAAACGACCGCCGTGGGGCGCAACGCGCGCGCCGACCTGCGCGTCGCCAGTGTCATCGTTCCCGAACATGTCAGCGCCGGAACGACGACCGCCATCCGCTTCACGATCAGCAACCTCGGTGCGGCGCCGGCCAACGGCCGCTGGAGCGACAAGGTCTATCTGTCCGACGACGGCACGCTCAGCGGCGACGACCGCCTGCTCGGCGAAGTGGCCAACGCCGGGGCGCTGGCGCCCGGCGAAAGCTACAGCAGCGAAGCCGCACTGCTCGACATCCCGATCCGCCTGCGCGGCGACGCCTATCTGATCGTCGTCGCCGACGGCAACTTCCGGATCGACGAATATCCGAACGACAGCAACAACGCCTACGCCACACGCTTCACGGTCGACGCCGTGCCCTTTGGCGACCTGGTCACCAGCGACGTCGTCGCCCCGAGCCAGGCGGTGCACGGCGCCGGCATCGAAGTCCGCTACCAGGTCAGCAACCTTGGCAGCGCGACGACGCGCGGCGAATCGGCGGCGCTCGACAGCTGGACCGACAGCGTCTGGCTGGCACGTGACAAACGCCGCCCCGGCGCCCACAAGGGCGACATCCTGCTTGGCTCGTTCAGCCACGTCGGACATCTCGGCGTCGGCGAGAGCTACCTTGGCGATGTCCGCGTCACCATCCCCGACGCACTGCCTTCCGGCGAATACTTCCTGAGCGTGTGGAGCGACACCTACGACGTCATTCTCGAAGACACGCTGGCCACCCACATCAACGCCGACGACCCGACACAGGTCGACAACAACAACTACCACGCGCGACCGATCAGCGTGCTGGGAAGCGCGCCGCCGGATCTGCGCGTCAGCGAGGTCGTCGCGCCGCCAGCGGTGACCGTCGGCGAAAGCTATCGCTTCAGCTACAGCGTCGACAACCGCGGCGACGCCTTCAGCGGCAGCTGGACCGATTCGGTCTACCTGGCCGACAACGCCGACTGGAACGCGGCAAGCGAGGTCTGGCACCTCGCCGATATTGGCCAGACGAGAAGCCTGGGCTTCGGCGAACGCTACAGCGTCAGCCAGACGCTGCAGCTGGCACCGTGGATCAATGGGCGCTTCCTGATCGTGCGTACCGACAGCGGCAGCCACATCGCCGAGGCGGACGAAAGCAACAACGCCCGCGCCAGCGCTTCGCAGCTCGACGCCTCGGCCGCAGACCTGCGCGTCAGCGACGTGCGTGCGCTGCCTGACAGTGCGGACGACGCAAGCGATGCCCTCCACCTCTCGGGCGAAGAAACGACCGTGACCTGGACCGTCACCAACGCCGGTGCGGCGGTATGGTCGGGAACGCGCAGCTGGGCGGACACCCTCTACCTCAGCCGCGACCCGTCGTTCATCGCCGAACGGGCGATCGCGCTGGGCAGCGTCGTGCATGCCAACGTTGGCGGTCTCGCCGCCGGCGCCAGCTATACCGGGACGGCAAGGCTGCGCCTGCCGGCCGGTGCCGACGGGCAGTATTACCTCTACGTGATCACCGACGCCGAAAGCGACCTTGCCAACCCGGGCATGCGCAGGGCGCGAGCGGAGTTGTCGGCGGGAGGCTCACTCGCCGGCAGCATGGCCTGGTATTCCGGAGTGAACGGTACGCCGGGCAGCGTCTTCGAGGGCCGGCGCAACGACAACAATGTCGGCCGCGGCACCCTCGCCATCGCCTATCGCGAGCCCGATCTGCAGATCGACGACATCGTCATTGCGCGGACCGAAGGAGAAGGCGAAATCCTCTCCGGACAAGCCCTGACGATCAGCTGGACGGTGAGCAATCGCGGCAGCCGCGAAACGCGCCGCGGCAGCTGGGTCGACGGCGTCTACCTGTCGCGCGATGCTTCGCTCGATTACGGCGACCTCGCCCTGCAGACCTACGCCGTGCAGCTGCAGGGCAACGGCCTGGCGCCGACCCTGCGTCCTGGCGAATCCTATCGCGCGTCGATCACCACCACGCTGCCGGAATCGATCAACGGCGACTTCTACCTGCTGGTCAACACCGACACGGCGATTTTCGCCAACCCATACTCGACGGAAACGAGCAGCATCCGCGATGACCTGCTGCCGCTGGGTCGCTTCGGCGACCCGGGCGGAACGATTCGCGAATTCGCTGACGAAGGCAACAACCTCGCGTCGACAACGCTGTCGATCACCCTGGCCACGCCACCCGACCTGCAGCTCGCCGAGGTGGTCGCTGCGCAGACGGTCATCGCCGGTCAGGACTTCAACGTCGGCTACCGGGTCGTCAATGTCGGCGGCGACACGCCCGCCGACCAGGGCCGCTGGTACGACCTCATTTACCTCTCCCGCGACCGCTTCCTGGACATCGACGAGGACCACTATCTCGGCTACGTCGAGCATTCCGGTGGCCTCGCCGCCGGCGGCAGCTACGCTGCCAACCTGGTCGTGAGCGCGCCACAGCAGATGCACGGCCCCTGGTACGTCTTCGTGATCAGCGACCCGGCGCGCGCCTGGGGCGGTGGCGAGTTCGGCCGGCTGCGCGAGTTCGGCGGCGAGCGGAACAACGCCCTGGCAGCCGCGCAGCCACTGCTGATCGAAATCCCGCCGCCGGCCGACCTGGTCGTCACCCAGGTCGTCGTGCCCGCCAGCGCCAGCGTCGGCGACACGCTGCGCATCGACTTCAGCGTCGCCAACCAGTCGAGCAACCCGGCCTGGGGGCGGTGGACCGACGCCGTTTACCTTTCCGCCGACAACCAATGGGACCTCGGCGACCTCCTGCTCGGCAAGGTCGACCACGTCAGCGACCCGGCCGGCCTGGCGGCCAACGGCAGCTATGACGGCACGCTGACCGCCACGCTGCCGCCGCTCAAGGAAGGCAACTGGCGGCTGATCGTCCGCCCGGACCTGTACAACGAAGTGTTCGAAGGCGCGATCAGCGGCCCCGGCACCGGCGCAGAGGGGATGAACCTGCCACCCGGCGAGGCCAACAACCGCAGCGCTTCGGGCAGCAGCGTGCAGGTCAGCGTCCCGCGAATGCAGGTCGGCACGCCACTGCAGACGACGCTCTCGCCGGGGCAGGAACGCCTCTACAAGGTCGCCGTCGCGGCCGGTGAAACGCTGCGCGTGAGCCTCACCGCCAGCGCCGACGACGGCCACAACGAGCTCTATCTGCGCTACGGCGACGTGCCCAGCGGCTACGCCTTCGACGCCGCCTACGACCGGCCGCTGGCCAGCGACCAGGAGGTCTGGCTGCCGAGCACGCAGGCGGGCGACTACTATCTCCTGCTGCGATCGCGGCAAGCTGCGGCCAACACGCCGGTGACGCTGCGCGCCGACCTGCTGCCGCTGTCGATCACCCGCATCAGCCCCGATCAGGGCGGCAGCGGCGACCCGGGCGACAACGCGCACCGCTGGCTGAGCATCGACATCGAAGGCGCGCACTTCAAGCCCGGCGCACTGGTCAAGCTGACCCGGCCGGGGGTGCATGAACTTGAACCCGAACGCTGGCAGGTGCTCGACGCGACGCGCATCCGGGCGGTCTTCGATCTGCGCGGCGTGCCGCTCGGTCTCTACGACCTGAGCGTCATCAATCCCGACGGCCAACGGGTCGTCGAAGCGCAGCGCTTCCTGGTCGAGCGCGGCATCGAGGCCGACGTGACCATCGGCATCGGCGGCCCGCGCACGCTGACTCCTGGCGACAACGGCCGCTACAGCGTCGCCCTGCAGAGCCTGGCCAACGTCGACACGCCTTACGTGCGCTTCGACCTCGGCGTTCCCGAAATGGGCTACAGCGACGAGGTACTCAGCGGCATCGCGCTGCCCTACCTGGTCGTCGGCAGCAACATCGGTGGCCGCCCGGACGGCGTCAGCGTGGACGCCGCCGGGAACACGCAGAGCTACGGCCCGACGCCGAGCAGCGGCACGACACGCCCGGACATTCCCTGGGCCAGCCTCGACGGCACGCTCAATACCGGCGGCGTCAATCTGCTGCCCGGCTACGTGGTCGACCTGGCAGCCGGCGGCTACGTCGGCATGAGCTTCAACGTCCAGACCTGGCCGGGCCTCGCCGAATGGATTGCCTACGACTTCGACGGCTTGCGCGACAAGCTCTACGCGCTGCACCCGCAGTGGAAGGAACAGGGACTGCTCGACGGCGGCGTGCAGGACCTCGACCGCATTGCCGAGGGACTGGCGAGGAAGTTCGTGTCGACGGTTGCCGACGAACACCTGCTCAAGATCGAAAGGCTGGCGCTGCCGTTTCGCTTCGACGTCAGCGGCGCGGCAACGCCGCTGACGCGCGACGAATTCGTCGCCGAACAGGTCGCCCACGCGAGCAGGCTGCGCGCCGCGATCCTCGCCGACGAGCGCGCACCGGCCAGCCTGGCAACGCTCGCTGCCGACCCCGGGCAGTGGGTCGCCGGCTGGCTCGGCGCACTCGAAGCCGGCGGACTGTTGCGGCCGGTCGACGAAGCGCCGCCGATCCGCTCGCACCCCAAGGTGGTCAGCCTGAACAGCACGCTCGCCAGCGGCATCCTGCTGGCCCGCGGCGGCGACGCCTATCGCACGCAGGGCGACCTGCTCGGTTTTTTTGCGACGGTTCAGAAATGGTATGGCGACAGCGCCGCTTTCGCCGGCGATCCGCAGGCGACGACCGCACCGGTCGACTACCGCGAGGTCCGCCAGTCGCTCGCCGGCTTCGTCGAAATCCCCGTCCCCGTTTCGGCCGAGCGTGCCGACTACGACCGGCAGGCGGCGCAGAAAACGCACTTCATCAACTTCAACGTCTTTGCCGGCGGCCTCGGCGAGCTCGAGTACCTGCGCCATGTCGGCGTTCTCGACGCCGATTTCAGGCCTGTCCCCGGCCAGGCGCTCGACCTCACGCACTATCTGCAGCAGGCGGCCAGCGAGTCGGCAGCCGCTGCCGCCCTGCTCCGCGTGCGCGGGCCGCAGGCGCTGCTCGGCGACGACGGCCAGGCCTGGGTCCCGGCGGCGACAGCGCTGCCGTACGCCGTCGACTTCAGGATGCCGGGTAACGCGCCGGCCGGGCAACTGCGCCTGGTGATGGCACTCGACGCCAGCCTCGACGCGCGTTCCTTCCGCCTCGGCGATCTCAAGCTCGGCGACATCAACGTGCACCTGCCGGCCGGCAGGGCGAGCTTCCAGGGCGACTTCGACTTCAGCGGCAGCAAGGGCTTCGTGCTGCGCGTCAGCGCCGGCATCGACGTCACGACGCGCATCGCCACCTGGCTGCTGCAGGCCATCGACCCGCAAACCGGCGAAGTCCTGCACGACGCGACGCGCGGCCTGCTCGCCCGGGCTGCCGGCGAAGCGGGCGTCGGCGCTGCGCAGCGTGCCTCGCTGAGCTACACGGTCAGCGCCGGCGACGGCGCAGTTTCCGGCGCCGACATCGTTGCCGGCGCGCGGATGTTCATCGACCAGGCACCGCCCATCGACAGCGAGCGCAGCGTCGTCAAGCTCGATGCCGACGCGCCGCGAACGACGCTGACGGTGAGCGCCCTCGGCGCTAACGCCGACGGCGCACCAAGCTTCGATGTCCGCTGGCAGACCGACGACACGCCGCTTGCTGCGCGCAGTGCTGGCGGCACGGGCAGTGGCGTCAAGTCGGTCAGCGTCTATGTCGCCGAAGACGGCGGCGATTTTCGCATCTGGCAACGTCAGGTCGACCCGGCAACCGGCCAGGCGATCTTCACCGGCAGCGCCGGCAAGCGCTATGAGTTCCTTGCCGCCGCCACCGACCGCGCCGGCAACCGCGAGGCCGCGTCGCTGGCCAACGCCGTTCTGCCCGACGACGGCGCACGGCAGGAGATCCTCGACGCCATCGGCAGCAACGAGTCGCTGTCGGCAACTGCCGAGCTGCCACTGGCCACGGCCGACCGCAGCTACGCGGCGAACGCCCTGTTCGCCGAGACGTCACGCTTGCTGCCCGGCCACGTCGCCGACAGCCAGGGCAGCGATCTGCGTTCGGTACTCGCGCCGTTCAGCGTGCGCGGCCTGGCCAGCGGCTACGCCGCCAGCGACGCCGACATCGGCGCGCAGGCGCTGGTCGAGCTGCCCGATCACAGTTTCCTGGCCAGCGCCGGCAGCGAGCGCAACCAGGTTTTCCACCTCGACAGCAATGGCGGCCCGGCCACGAATGCGGCCACCGCCTCGGCGCAGCTCCTCAACGCGCGCCTGGCGCCGCTGTTCACGCTCGCCGAGCCTATCCTCGACATGGCCGTCGATCGCTTCGGCCAGCTCTGGCTGACGACCGGCGCCGAACTGCTGCAGGTCGACGTGGACAGCGGCCAGGTCATCGAACGCCATCGCGGACCGGGCGGCGAGCCGTTGACCCATGCGCTGGCCATCGACCCGGGCAGCGGCTGGATCTACGTTTCTTCGGGCGGCGGAATCGAAATCTTCGACCCCGCCGAAAGCGACCGCGCCCGCGCCTGGCGGCACTTCAGCAATCAGCGCGTCGGCGACCTGGCCTTTGCCGCCGACGGCCGCCTGTGGGGCGTCAAGTGGAGCGGCAGCGAGGTCGCCGGGGCACGACTGCAGGCGACCAGCGAGATCGTCAGCTTCCCGCTCGGCGGCCGCTCCGTCGGACGCGCCGAACTCGAATATCGTCTCTCCGGCATCGTCGACAGCATCGCTTTCGGCGCCGCCGGGAGCAGCCTCGACGGACTCCTCTTCGCTTCGAGCAACCTTCGCCAGCGCAACGTCGGCGCGGGTGCGACGGGCACGCCGCAGCAGTCGCCGGTGTGGATGGTCGAACTCGCCAGCCGGCAAGCGCTGCAGGTGGCCAGCGGTGGCAGCCGCGGCGAAAGCATCGTCGCCACTGGCGACGGGCGCATCCTGGTCGCCCAAACGACGCGCATCGACGAAATCTCCCTGCAGCGCGCCCCACTCGTCGAGGCGATCACCGTCCCTGACGGCGCGCTCGTGCCGCTGCCGCTGAACGAGATCGGCGTCGTCTTCGACCAGGCGATGTGGCTGGGCACCCTGACTGACGACAGCGCTGGCCATGACCCGCGCAGCGTCCTCGATCCCGGCAACTTCGTGCTCACCGCGCTCGCCAGCGAGGGGGCCACGGCGGGCACTGCCAATGCGCGCAGCGAGCCGCAAGCGGTGCGCTGGGACGGCGCAAGCCGCACTGCCTGGCTGGCGATCGGTGGCCTCGCCGCCGGCGACTTCCGGATCGACATTGCTGCCAGCCTGCAGAGCGCCGCCGGGACGCCGCTGCAGAGCGGCTTTTCGAGCCGCTTCACCGCCCTTGCCGACATGAGCAGCCGGCTGCAGCTCGGTTTCAGCAACACCCGCGCCAGCCGTGCCAGCGGTGAGGTCAGCTACGATGTCAGCGTCACCAATATCGGCAGCGACGAAATCCGCGGCCCCCTGCTCCTGCTCCTCGACGCCGGCCGCTACTTTGCCGGCACCATCGCCGACGCCGAGCCGGCCAGCGATGGTCCATCCGGCCACGCCGACCTCTGGACCATCGACCTCGGCGCCGCGCTGCAGGCGCTTGGCGGCCGCCTCGCGGTCGGCGCAACGATCGCCGGCCAGACCGTTCGCGTCACGCCGGGCAGCGAAACGGTGCCGCGCGCCGGCCTGAGCGAGCTGCTCAAGGCCAACCTCGGGCACGGCGTCTTCGCTCTCCCGCAGGACAACCGGCCACCGACCCTTTCGCTCGCCGGTCTGGTCGACAGCGATCTCCTGCCGCCGGCGCGCGTCGGCGAGGCATGGAGCGCGAGCATCGAAGCGATCGAAGCGATTGAATTCGACGGAACGCGCTTCTGGTGGCAGCTGGTCGACGCGCCGGCCGGCGTCACGCTGACGCCAGCGGCCGAAATCGACCTGTCCGGCGAAGCCGCGCACGCGACCGCCACGCTTGACTGGACGCCACTCGCCAGCGCCGACGCCAGTACGCGCGTCGTGGTGCGTGTCGACGACAGTCGCGGCGGCGTCGCCCTGCGCGAGTTCCGCCTGGCGGTGATCGGCGGCAACCGCGCGCCGGTGATCGAGGGCATTGACGACGTCACCCTCGGCGAAGGTGAAACGCTGTCGCTGCCCCTGCTCGCCACCGACGCCGACGGCGACCGCCTGACGCTGGCGCTGCGCAACCTGCCACACGGCGCCGTCTTCGACGCGGCCAGTGCTGTCCTGAGCTGGACGCCGGACCACGATCAGGCCGGCGTCTGGGAGGCGGTCACGGTCCTCGCCAGCGACGGCAAGAGCACCGCCAGCCGCACATTCACGATCACCGTCGAACAGGCTCGCGCGCAACCGGTCCTGGCCGCCGTCGCCGCGCAAACCCTGCGCGAGGGCGAGGCCTGGGCGCTGCAGCTTGCCGCCGGCGTACCGGGAATGCTGCCCGGTCGCGCACAAGCCGACGGCACGACGCTCAGCGTCGAGTACGGCGCGCGCTGGCTGCCAGGCGGCGCGACGCTCGATGCGCAGACCGGCTGGCTGGCCTGGACGCCGGGCTTCGACCAGCACGGCACTTACCGCGTGCCGGTCAGCGTCATCGCCACCTGGACGGCGCCCTCGGGGCAAACGAGTCGCAGCGTGCTCGACCGCGATGTCGTCCTGAACGTCGCCAACGCCAACGGCGCGCCAATCTTCGCCGCCGGCGAAACCTGGCGCGTCCTCGAAGGCCAGCCGCTACGCATCAGTGTCTTCGCCTTCGACCCCGACAACCCGGCCTTCACGCCAGCTGTGCGCATGCGTCCGGGCAGTGCAGCGATCGGCCCGGAAACGAGCGCGCCGAGCGTCAGCTACCAGCTCAGCGGCCTGCCGGAAGGCGCCTTTTTCGACCCCGACACCCTGGAAATCGTGTGGACGCCGGGCTACACCCAGGCCGGCAGCTACAGCGTCGTCGTCACCGCGACCGACGACGGCGACGGTATGGGAACACCCGCACTGAGCCAGCTGGTCGTGCCGATCGTCGTCGGCAACGCCAACCGCGCACCACAGATGGGCGACCTGGGCAATGCCTTCGTCGACGCCGGCGGCGTGCTCGAAATCCCGTTCAGCGTCGGCGACGTCGACGGCAATCCGATCGCCATCACGATCAGCGGCCTGCCGCGTTTCGCAAGCTACACGCAGTTGCCGCCGGCGACTGGCGAGCAGGCGCCTGGCCAGGGATTTGGCCAACTGCGCGGCAGCATCCGCTTTGCCCCCGGTGCCGGCGACCGCGGCGACTACACGGTCACCATTACCGCCAGCGACGACGGTGACGGCAACGCCACGCAGGCGCTCAGCACAACGCGCGCCTTCGTCGTCAGCGTTCGCAGCGTCAGCGAAGCGCCGCTGATCGCCGCGCCACGCCAGGTCGTCGCGCTGGTCGGCCAGCCGTTGTCGGTGGCCATCGTCGCCAGCGACCTCGACCAGGACCCGCTGAGCTGGTCGAGCAACGGCCTGCCACTCGGCGCCGAGCTGATTCCGGCCAGCCAGTACGGACACGCGACGCTGCGCTGGACACCGACCGCCGACGATCTTGGCAGCCGCGACGTCGAGCTGATCGTTACCGACAGCGGCCTGCCACCGCAGAACGGCGGCTTCGGCACCCCCGAACAGCCGCTGCCGAACGTGAGCCGGCACACGCTGCGCATCGTCGTTCGTTCGCAAAACGCCGCACCCGAGCTGCTCGGCGTGCGGGTCAACGGGCAGGCCCTCGCCGACGATCGCGTCGCTGCCGGCAACGCCGGCGGCTCGGTGAACACCAGCCCGCTGCGCATCGACGCCCGTGAGGGGCAGCCACTGGCCCTCGAAGTGTTCGCGCAGGACAGCGACGCCGACGCGCTGCACTGGCGCGTCGCCGGCATGCCGCGCGGCATGGGTTTCAGCGCCGACGGCGGTCGCGCGGCGTTTGACTGGACTCCCGATCTCTTCGCGGCACAGGACGGCAGCGACCCGGATGGCGGCGCGTTGCGCGCCGGCCACTGGCGCTTCAGCGTCACCGCCAGCGACGGCATGGCCAGCTTCAGCCGCGACATCGAGATCGTCGTCGCCAACACCAACCAGGCACCGCGCATCGTGCCGATAACGCTGCAGCTGATCGACGAAGGCGAGACGCTGGCCTTCACCGTCGTCGCCTCCGATGCCGATCGCGACGCCGTGCAACTGAGCCTGGTGCATGACCAGGAAACGCCGGCCGGGGTCTCGTTCAACGCCAGCAGTGGCCGTTTCGAATGGACGCCGGGGGATGTCGTCGACAACAGCAGCGCCGACAGCCGCTCGTACAGCGTCACTTTTCGCGCCAACGACGGCCGCGCTGCCGACAACTCACTGACCACACAGAGCGTGCAGCTACGCGTTTTCGACGTCAATCGGCGACCGCAGATCAGCGCCAGCAATCACGCCGTCGTGATCGGCGACACGCTGAGCATCCCGGTCGTCTTCGCCGCTGCAAGCAACGGGATTTCGCTCAGCGACCCCGACGGCCCGGCTCAAACCGCGGCGCTGGCGATCAGCTTCAGCGGCCTTCCCGAAGGTGCCCGCTACGACGCGGACAGTCGGCGCCTCGTCTGGACACCGGGCGCCGGGCAGATCGGCGACTTCACGGTCAGCGCCACGGTCAACGACGGCCAGGCGCGCAACGGCACGGCAACGGCGGTGTTCACCCTGCGGGTGATCGCCGAAGCGGCAGCCAACGCGCCGAAGATCGTCGTCTCGACCACGCCGAGCGCGCCGGCGCTGCCGGGGCAAACGATCCTGGCCAGCGTGCGCGCCGACGCCTGGAGTGGCATCGCGCAACTCGCAGTGACCGTGCGTGGCTCGGCAATCGACGCGGAAAGCGGCGTCGGGAGGTGGCAGAGTGTTGCGCTCGACAGCGCCGGGCGCGTCCGGCTCAGCGCCAGCCAGCCAGGCCTGATCGAAATGCGCGTCCTGGCCACAGACTGCGACGGCTTCAGCGCCACCCACACCGAGACCCTGCGCGTCAGGGACCCGGCCGACACCGCGGCGCCGCTACTGGCGTGGAGCGGCACGCTTGCCGGCGCCAGCGCGAGCAGCCAGCCGCACGAAGTGCGGGCCAGCACGACCCTCACCGCCCGCATCGCGGAAAGCCAACTGATGGGCTGGCAACTGCAGATCGCCGCAGCCGGCAGCAATCGCTGGCAAACGCTGGCCGAGGCCGAAACGCCGGCGATCAGCGTCGCGCAAACGCTGGCCCTGGCGACGCTCGATCCCCAGCAGCTCGACAACGGCATCTACCAGCTGCGCCTCACCGCCTGGGACCTCGCTGGGCGCAGCAGCGAGATCGACGCCACGCTGATCATCGACAGCGCCGACAAGACGTTCGCCAGCCACAGCCAGACCGACGCCGCGCTGACCCTTGCCGGCCACACGCTGGCCCTCGCCCGCCCACACGCTGGCCCTCGCCCGCCACTGGCAGCCGACGAATAGCGGCGCGCCGGCCGACAACCGCGGCGACTTTGGCAACTGGACGCTGCCGCTGCTCGCCAGTCGGCTGAGCAGCGACCAGCCGGCAATGCTGGCCAACGGGGCAAGTGCCGCGTGGGCGCTGGGCGCGCGCGTCTGGCTGAGCATCCCGGCCGACCTTGCCGACGCCAGCGCTGGCCTGACCCAGCTCTCGTTCGTTCTCGGCGTGCAAGGCGAACGCCTGGGCAGCGAAGCCGGCGCAGCGCAGGTCTGGCGGCCGTCGTTCAGCGGCGACCGCGGCTGGACACTGCAGGCGCACGCCGACGAGGCGCGCAGCGGCGCCGACCGTCTCCAGCGCCAGGGTGATCGACTCTACGCGCAGGACAGCGGCCTGCCCTGGGTGCCCCGCGCCTACACGCTGACCGCCCCGGACGGCACGCGCTACACACTCGACGCGCAAGGGACGATCAACGGCATCGCCTTCGCCGACGGCCAATCCTGGCTCGTTTCGGACGCCGGCATCGCGGCGGTGAACGGCGATTTCGCCGAGCGCGTGGATTTCCAGCGCGACAGCGCCGGGCACATCGTGCGCCTTACGGCTCCTGACGGCGCCGGTGGCACCACCGCCATCGCCTACCGCTACGACAGCGCCGGCCGGCTGATCCTCGTCCGCCGCCTCGACGACGGCGATCCGGGGACGCCGATCGCCTACGCCGCTGGCGGGCAAGTGCTCACCGACCCCCTCACCGCCTACCTCGGCGCCGCCGTGCGCTGGGGCAGCAGCGACACCAACGCCTGGGCCGGCGAGCTGAACGCCGATACGGGCATCAACCTCGCCTTCAGTGTGCGCGAGAGTGAAATCGAATCGACGATACATGCGCCCGGGGCTCAGGGCGCCGTGATCCTGGCGCTCGAAACGATGCTCCCCGCCGACGCCCGGCTCGAAGTCGTCGGCGCCCAGACCATTGGCAGCACCACGGTGAACGGCACGCACACCCGCCTGTTGCGCGTCAGCGAGGCCGGCGTCAAGCTGATTCGCATCAGCGGCAACGGCGCAGCGCAACTGCGCATCAGCGTCGCCGGCGACCTCGACCGCGACGGCCGCATCGACGCCGCCGACAGCCAGGCCTGGGAGCAAGCCGCTTCCGCACAGGACCGTGTGGCGGACATCAACGGCGACGGCCGGATGGACAGCGCCGACCGCCAGGTCCTCTACGCCAATTACGGTTTCAGGGCCAATCGCGCGCCGACGGCAGCGAACACGGCAAACGGTGCTTCCGCAGTACTCAACACGCACACCGATCTGGCCACGCGCGGCGCGCTGAGCAAGTTCGCCGAGGACCTCGAAGGCGACACGCTGTTCTGGCGCGTTCTCGGCAGCAGCCACGGCAGCGGCCGAATAGAAGCCGACGGCCAGACGCTGAGCTTCACCCCGGAAGCCGGCTACAGCGGTGCAGCGACGCTGACGCTGCAGGCCGATGACGGTTTCGCCGCCGGCGCTCCGCTCGAGCTGACGATCGACGTCAGTGGCGCAAGCTTGCTGCGCCTGCATCTCGCGCAGTTGCCGGCGCTGGCCAGTGGCCAGTTTGCCCGCCTGCAGGCAAGCGCCGACTTCGCGGACGAGCAGTCCGTCGCCATCACCGACGCCGCCTATCTCACGCTCGGCAGCGCCGATCTGACGGAGCTCGGTGGCCGCTTGCCGAACCCGCTGCAGGTCGACGACACGCACGACATTGTCCGGGCGACCGGCGTCGGCCCGGCGCTGCTCATGATTCAGCGCGTAGACAACGATGGACGCCTGGTCCAGGCCGCCGCGGCGATCAACGTTCGCGCTGCGGCGCTGCCCTTCGACCGCGAAGCCGGCGCAGAGGAGAACGAAAGTGCCAGCGGCTACGGCGGCGACGAAAGCCTGTCCATCGAGCCGGACGTCTACCCGGGCACGCTCACCCTGATGCCGGGCGACACGCGGCAATTGAAGGTACGCCTGCCCGACCCCTACAGCGATCAGCCGATCGACATCCACACCGCGAGCCAGACGAACTTCTCCGGCGCACCGGAAACGCTGGAAAGCTACCTCGACCCGGAGAGCGGCGAAGGCTTCGACATCGTCATCCCGGCCACCCCGCCGGTGTACAGCGGCACGCGCTACGTCGTTTCCGACGCCAGCATCGCCAGCCTCGGCGAAGACGGGCTGATCACCGCCCTGCGACCCGGCGAAGTCAGCGTCGCCATCGTTCACCTGGCCAGCGTCGTCGATCGCTACGGCGGCGTCAGCGACCAGGTCATCGGCCAGAGCACTATCCGCCTGCGTGTGCAGGCCGCCGCACTGACCGACGATGACCCGAACACCGCCGCCCCGGCCGGCATCACCATCGCCGCCGACCAGGGTGGCGTGGTGCAGGCGGCGACCGGCGAGACGGTGATGATCGGAGCGGGAGCCCTGCGCGACGATGCGCTGGTCTCGATACGGCGCATCGCCGTGGCCGAATTGCTCGCCGAAACGGGAATGTCTGCGCCGGAACCGGAGGTCCTGCAAACCCTCGCGGCGTTCCGCCTCGATCTCGGCGAACAGGCAAGCAGCGTCCCGGTGCAACTGGCGATCCCGCTGCAGGCCGAGGTCGGGGTCGAAGTCGGCGACGAAGTCCTGTTTCTGCGCCGCGGCACCGCCCCCGACGTCAACGGCATCCTGCAGGACAAATGGTGGCTCCTAGACAACGGCTTCGTCGGCACCGACGCGCAGGGCCGGCTCGTCGCCCGCACCGCCAGCCCACCGTACGGCGGCGTCAGCGCTTCCGGCGATCTCGTTGTCGTGAAGACCCGCAGCAACCATGAGACCGGTGCGCTGACAGTGCGCGGCAACGGCGTCAACGTCTTTGCCCTGACGACGAATTCGCTGGCGATTTCGCTGGCTGGCAACCTGGCGAACGGCGGCTTGACGGGTGCCGGCGCAGCGACGAACCTGGTCGGCATGTTCGCCGGAAGGTCGGAAATCTACGCCATCAACCTGGACTTCGGCGGCGTCTACCAGGTCGTCCCGGTGCAGAGAAGCCTCGACAACGGCGAACTCACGCTGACCATCGCGACACCCGGAGAAAGCGGATCGGGCACCCGGGACACGGGCACTTCGCCGCGCATCACCGACGTCAAAATGCTCGCTGCCGGGAAGCTGCAGCTGACCGTCGAAGACCTCCAGCCGGCGGCAGTCCCCGGAATGGCGGCGCAAGCCAGCGCCCTGCGAGTGTGGATCTCCCCGGACGAGCCCAAGGTCGATCCGTACGGAAAAGCGAGTTCCGCCGTCTGGCGAAACGACAGTCAGGAAATGCGCGACGGCATGCGCCTGTGGCAGAAGGTGGTCGACCTCGAAGCGGTCGCACCCGGTGCTGCGCGCATGACCGTGGACATCGACCTTCCGCCACAGCTGGCGCTGGGACTCCATGTGATCACCGTACAGCGCATGCTGCAAAGCGTCGACCCGGCCAATCCCGGCGCGACACGCTGGCTGGCCAACGGCGAGGCGGGCCACGTCGCCCTCGCAGGACAGACCGACTTCAGCGTCGTGACCCTGGCCAACCGGATGCAGATTTTCAGGAATGGCGAGATCGTCAAGGAGATCCCCTATCTGGACGCCAACGGCGACCCGACCGTCGGTGGCGGCAGCAAGACCGACCAGATCGCCTTCAGCCTCGACAACCGCCTCGTCTTCGTCGCCGGCGCGCACGGCACCATCCATGTCATCGATACGGCGACCATGAGCGCAACAACAAGCTTCAGCGTCGGAACGGTCAATGTCAGCAGCCTGGCCGTTTCCGGGCAGTGGCTCTATGTCGCCGAGGGCGGCCCCTACGACCCGGCTGGCAATTACCGTCTCCTGCGCGTCAATATCGACGAAACGGCCAGCGACTTCCTGGCCATCCGGCAAGTCGAGCTGCCCGCGGCAGTGAGCGGCCAGAACGCGCCGTACGGCTATATCGACATGGCGCTGACGCACGGCGCCCACAGCTACCTGGCGCTCACTGCCAGCAAGCAGAGCATCGACGTGGCCATGGCGCGTAGCCAGCCGGACAGCGGCAACGTCTTCATCCTGGACCTGGATCAACTGCAGGAACGAAGCGGCCGCCTCGCCGCCACCGGCGCCGGCGCCTTCGTGCAGGTCGATTTCCCGACCCGCGAAGGAAAGGGGCCGCAGTACATTGCGTCCGCGGGCATCAAGGGCAATACGCTGCGACTGCTGCTCAGCGACGCACTTGACGACAACGCGGGCCTGGCCACGATCACCGTCGAGTTGAGCAATTCGGGAAGACTTCAGGGAGCGCCGGTCTTCAGGCAAATCCCGATGTCCGGCGCACTGCCCGGCATGAGCCGCCTCGACGGCAACTACCAGCTGAATATCCAGCGTGCGCAATCGCCAGCGGTGATCGTTGCGCGCAACGGCAGCGAATACGCGCTCGTCGCCGACTATTTCTTCGACTTCGTCGATTCGCTGTACGCGCTGGACGAGCCTCAGAACGGCGCCCGGCAGGCAGGCGGCAAGATCGGTATCGTCAAGAATCCCTTCGCTGCGGCGCCGGAATATCTCGGCGCGACCTCGCCGATCATCGACGCCAACTTTTCACGCCTGCAAGTCACCGACGGCGGCAGGACGCTGTGGGCCGACATCCGTTACTGGCCGACCATTGGCGAAGCACCGCCAGCGAGCGGCCTCCTGGTCTGGGACCTGGACGCGCTCATCGCCGCCGCGGAAAGAAATTCGCTCGCCAGGCAGGCGTCGCCACGACCCCTGCCGATCGATCGCCAGCGAATCGACGGCGTGACGACCCAGGTCGTCACTCCGAGCAAGCTGAACCTCGCCGACAGCCCGCAACTGACTTCCGGCTGGATCCACGGAATGGCGACCAGCCAACTGCTGCAACCCGACGCGGTGGAATTCACGGCGCCGGTCGATGGCGGCCAGTTCCTCCGGACGACCATCGCCCCTGACGCGGGCGGAAAAGTCCCTGAGATCAACTACGGCGACGTCGCCCGCGTAGACCTCTTCAAGCTCATCCGTGACGAGTACGCAAGCACGCTGGCCGATCTGAACGACGCCGACTTCAACATCAACTGGGAAAACATCGAGGTCGGCGGCGCTGCGCAGTTGGTCAGGGACGGCCAGGGCTTCCTGCTCACCGCCGAACGCGAGGATGGATTCACGTCGGCGCAGGCAGCGACCAATGCGACCTACTCCGGACTGCAAGCGGTCGGCACCGACCTGGGGAAAAAGACGCTCCGCGACAGCGGCATCGTCTTCCTCGCACCGAAAATCGATGTCGATCGCCTGCGCCAGGGCAGGACGCTGCCTTCCGCCGACATCACCCTCTCCCTCAAGGGCTACGACAGGAACGATCCCGAAAAGCGCCTGCTCCTGAGACTGCGCGTCGTGGATTACACGCGAGCGGCCGAGACCGTTTTCTTCGGCGACCGGCCGCTGAACAATCCGGGGTACCACCCCTTCGCCGGCGCAGCCGGCCTCAGTGCGCGCCCCGGCGCCGAGAACGACCTTCTCGACGTGTGGCGGGTGGAGCAACGATTGAAGTACCTGGGCTTTGGCCTCTCCGCAATGAATACGGGAGAAATCACCGTCAACGGCACAATCGACGACGCCGAGCACATCGCCTTGCGGCAGTTTGACCAGATCATCGATGGAAAGACCACCTACGCCACCACCCTTACGGAGCAAATCACGGTAGGGGGACGAGCCAGCACGCGCACCACCCCGCTGCCGCCCGTCACGCTTTCCGAGCGTGACGTCGCCTGGCTGAACGCCTACAACGCACCGCACTGGCTCGATTTCTTTCCGTCCGGAAGTCAGCAGCTCGTGGGCTGGGAAGACATGACCGACAAGACGAACCCCACTGCAGCGATGGGCACCAGCTGGATCTATGACCTCATGCTTTCGGCGCAAGATGCAGCGACTGCGCAGGGCAGGCCTTATGCGCTGTGGTTCAACGGCACCGGCTCCTTGGGCACGATGCTCAACCTGGGGATCAATGAGCGATACGTGTCACTTCCAAACCAGACGGCGATCGACGGAGACGAGTGGCTGTTCGGCCTGCGATCAGATAACGGGGGAATAACAGCAGCTTTGAATACCGGAACATGGAACTATACAAATGCGCTCGCCTTGTCGGAACTTCTTCAAAACCCCAATCGACGCCGCGGCGTCACTGACCCGGAAAACCCTTTGATAAATGGACGAGGGATCAACAATCAGATGGAAGCCTTGCGTGACTTCCTGGCTGTATACGCTTCCGTCCGCACAGACGAGGTAAGCGGCAATGGATCGCTCGACGAGCAGGTGCAGCGGGTTCGTTCGGGAAGCACGCCTGAAGAGCAGCTGACCATTCATCGAGCATTGTTTGGCGACGGAACATCGGCCGGAGGAATCATCAACAATGGCAAGCTGCTATTAGGTGGTCTTGGCGACCACGGTGGAGGTATTGGTTCACAACTGACTGCCGAGTCGCTGGCGGCAATCATGGGCTCGACTGCGGCACGAATGGCCACGTGGGTTGATCCACTGAATGAGGCCATGCAAACGTTCGAAATAAGCACCCCAAAGCGGATCGCGGCTTTTCTAGCCAATGTGCGAAAAGAGACCAGAAACCTTCAAGTTCTTTCTGAAAACACGAATTGGAATCTTAACGCCGTAGGCTTGGACGGGAATTACACCCAAAGATTTCGTCGCTTTGCGACCGCGAATGCAGCGACGATAGCAGCCTACCAAAATCAGAGTGCCGACAACAAAGCTGACTATGCGTACTTTAGTCCAGCCAATGGCAATACGGAAACAGATGATGGCCACAAATACAAAGGACGAGGCCTGTTGCAACTAACTTGGAAGAATAACTACCGGCGGGCGACCGTTGGCCTGAATTTAGTCTACGGGCCTGAGACCTACGACTTAATTACCAATTTTCAGTCGGTAACAACCAACTCAGTGGTAGCGGCTCGAACTGCGGCATGGTTTTGGCATAGCGGCTCTTCGCGCGGAAATCTTAACAGCATCGTTGACCGGAGTGAAACAACAGACGAGCGAAACTTTCAATCAACTGTTCTAGGCATCCGAGCTGGAGAGGACCCTCAGAGATTAGGTATATGGCGCTCAATTAATGATGTCATCTATGAAGAAAACTCCTTTGGAAATATGGGAAAGGTCTTGGAAGCCATTGGAATACCAACAGAGAAGAAAACTGGATACAACACCCAATTCGGAATTAGTTTGAGAAAAAAAGAAATACAAGAAACGCAACCAAACGTAGCGCGCCTCCTCTTGGCTCCTACCGACACCGGCAGCAACGCAATTGAGCTTGGTAACGCGGAACAGATGGTACCGCGTGAATTCTATCTTCAGACTGGAGAGATCTACATGCTACCTCCTGAAATACCCAGCACGGAGCCGTCACAAACGTCATTCACGCCCACTGCCCAAGTAATTCAATCAAATAGCAACGACTTGCATGACACGATTGGTGTCTGTCACCTCAGCCCTTCCGCAAAACAGATAAGCATTCAGAATGATAGAAATGGCTATTACGCACTCTCGGTCAGATTAATAGCAAGCAGCATTTTTGCAGACGAACCGCATCTGCCTCCGCAATTGAATGTCAATTACGAGAATGCAGAAGTTATTACATTAGAACAACCAAAGCATGGCCGCATTAGCAAAGATTTATCTCCCGGAAGAGATATATCTTATTATCCAGATGCCAACTATACCGGCAATGACAGGGTTTCTTTTCTGGTCACCATTGAGGGAACGAAGGTCAAACTAGTATACTTTATTAAGGTGGATTCAATTTATGACATAACCACAACCACCGATCCAAATATGTATAGAAAGAATTGTCCCCATCCCAATCCGTGGCGAATTCCTCGTGGAAGCGACACTAACAAGTATGACAAGCTGCCGCTCGCCATAGAAACTACGCTAGACGTATTCAGTACTGGCTTCTCATTCGAGCCTCTCGCTGGCGCTACATTGGCTCTACTGACCGGTGATGGAAAGAATATCCGAATAACTTTGAACGAATCCGCCGCCGGCTACGGCTGGTTCGTCGACCTCACGCCCTCCGACAACGCCGAGTTCCTGCCCACAAGCAACCCGTTCGAGTTGATCGCCAGACCGGGCTCCGACGCCGAGGGCAGGATGGATCTGCTCACCGTTCTGCGCCATGAATACGGCCACGCGGCGGGACTCGAGCACAGCGGCGACAGCCACGACCTGATGGCGTCAACACTTCTGCCCGGCGTGCGTCGCCTGCCCACGTCCAGCGAACTCGCCGCGCTGCACGGTCTGCTCGCCGGCACCAACTCGGCACCGTTGCCGTACGATCCTTCCACCCCTCCCGGCGCACCGCTGCCGCTGAGCCGTAGCGTCGGATCGCTGCGGCTCAGCCGGCTGCGCCCAGCCGAAACAAACGACCCGGCCGGCGACACGCTCAGCGCTGCGATCGCACAGTTCAGCATTGCCGCCAACCCCACCCTGCTTGACGCCGGCTTCATCGACGGCTCTGCCTGGTCCACCAGCGGCGAAGTCGTCTTCACGCAGGGTGCTGCGACGCTCAGGGAAGCTGCCTCGTCGCAGACCCGCCTCAACCAGGCCTTTGTCGTCGGCGCCAACGACGGTACGCTGTCCTTCACCCTGGCCGACATCGCCCTGGACGACGTCGACGCCGCGCCCGACGACGCCTTCGAAGTGGCGCTCATCGACGCCAGCACCGGGCAATCGCTGATGGGTGGCAGCGGCCTTGCCAACAGTGACGCGATCTTCAACCTGCAAGCGGATGGGAGCGAGCACAGGGCCGCCGGCGTCACGACCTTGCACAACGCCGACGGCGGCGTGTCGGTCGTCGTCGACCTGACCGGCATCGCCCCGGGTACGGTCGTCAACCTGAGCTTCGACCTGATCGGCTTTGGGCGCGGTGCCGCCGCGGTCAGCAGCCAGGTCACGGTCCGCGACCTGCGGCTCGGTGGCGGGCAAGCGCTTGCAGCGCGGGACGACGAGGCAACCACCGCCGAGGACACGCCACTACGCATCGCCGTCCTGGACAACGATTCAGGCGTGCAGTCTGGCGACGAGATCGGCAGCGAGACGAGCGGCATCGTTCCCGTGCTCGTCGACGGCCCGCTGCATGGCAAGGTGGCCGTCAATGGCGACGGCAGCTTCACCTACAGCCCGCAAGCCGACTGGAACGGCACCGATCGCTTCGCCTATCGCCTGCTCGGCAAGGAGGTCGAATCGAATATCGCCACCGTCCGCGTGATCGTCACCCCGGTCAACGACGCGCCGACGCTGAGCGCCGGGGGCCTGCAGGCGACCTACGCCGACGAGGATTTCACGCTCGAACTGAGGAGCAGCGATCCGGATGACGACCGCATCAATGGCTGGCAAATCGATTGGGGCGACGGCCAGATCGTCGACATCGACGGCAATCCCGGCCAAGTCAGCCACCGCTACAGCGGTGTACTCGGCGAAGTGCTCATTCGTGCCACGGCCGTAGACGATGATGGCCGCTATGCGCTCGATCCGCTGGCCGTGACGATTCTGCCGCCGCCCTTGCAAGTCACTTCGTTCAGCTACGACCATGGCGGCTTTACCGTGCGTTTCAACGACGTCTTCGAGGCCGGCAGGATCAATCTCTACGACTCAGCGCTCACCGGTCTCGGCGCGGCGGACATCGTTCTCATCGGCAGTGCCGGCGTGGTCAGCGGATCGCTGGTCGTCGACGCGGATTACCGGGGCTTGCGCTACCTGGTCGGCGGCAACGGCCTGCTCGCCGACACCTACCGCCTGACGCTGAGGAGTGGGCCGCAGGCGTTTCACAGCGCATGGAGTGACCTCGACGGCAACGGTGACGGCGACATCGTTCCCGGCGACGATTTTCGCACCTCGTTCACGCTCGACGCCGTGCCGGCAACGCAGCTGGCGCTGCCCGACTTCATGCGCGGGCCCGGCCAGGCGGTCAATGTGCCGGCCGCCGGCCAGCATCTGCCGCTGACCTTGCTCAGCCCGGGCGAGGTGCGGCAGCTGAGCTTCGTTATCCGTTTCGATCCCGCGCTGCTTGAAATCAGCGCTGCGCTCCCCGGCTCCGGCCTGCCTGCCGATGCCGTGCTGAAGATCGACCGCCCGCTTCGCGGTGAACTTCGGGTGAATATCGAGACCGCAACCGCCATCGCCGCCGGCACGGTCACGCTGCTCGACCTCGTCGCCAGCGTTCCGGCGACGGCACCGTACGGCACGCAGCAGGTACTCGATATCCAGCAGGTGTCGATCAACGCGCAGTCGCTCGCCGGCGCCGACCGCGACGGGCTGCAGAGTGTCGGCTATGGCGGCGACACCAACGGCAACGGCACCTGGGAAAAAGCCGATCTGGCGCTGATTTCGCGGCTTGCCTTGCAAGCGGACAACGGTTTTGCCGCCTGGTCGCGAATCGATCCTCTGCTCGTCGCCGACGTCGATTCCGACCACCGAATCACGTCAGCGGATGTGTCCGCGATCGGGCAAAACTTGCACGACCTGCAATGGCCCCAGGGAGCGAAGGCGCCGACGGGGCTGTCCTTGACCTTTGCCGAGCCGCAGGCGTGGCCAGGGCAGCCGCAGATCGACTTCGGCGCCCCCTTCGCCGGCTTCACCTTCGGCAGCGACGACCCGCGCTACCGGCGCGACAACTGGAAGCTGTCCTTCGTCACCCAACTGGCAGGCAAGACCGTCAATCCAAACAGCCGTTTGCAGGTGACGCTGGACTCCTCGCCGCAAGCCACCCGGTCGGCCTGAGTACCGGCCCGCGGCGCCTGCTGGCGTCGCTTCTACCGCCCAACCGGACCGCCGGACGGCAAGGAAACGCTGCCCGGCCACGCTTCTTGTGAACGCGCGAACGTGATACGTTTCCGCCTGTGCCGGCAATGGTGCTGCGCAAGTCTGCTCACAATTTCAAGGATAGAAAGATGGCCAAGAGACAGTTTGAGGCGATAGTGCCGGCGGAGGCTGGCTGGATAGTGATTTCCATCGACACCTCGGCGAAGGACGACATCAAGACCTGGAGCATCACCGAACGCTTCAACGTGATCGGTTTCGGCGTCCGCGCCGACGACGGCTACCCTGTGCCGATCACGGCCATCGGCCCGCTGGCGCTGTGCAACATGGACGATGGCGGCGACAAGGCGAACGACTGCTATACCGGTTTCTTCCTGCAGGCGCCGAACGGCTGGATCACCGGCGCCGTTCCGGAGACGAGATGGCCGGATCTCGACAGCCTGTTCAATCAGGCTGCCCACGTCTATATCGGCATGGGACGTATCGAACCGGGCGAACTGGTCGTCTGAGGCGCACGAGCGCAGCGCCACGGCCCGCTGCGCACAGCGGGTTCGTGGTGGCCTTGCAGGATTGTCGGGGTCGTGGAGAGCGGCGTTCTTGACAAGACTTTCGGCGACCATGACCGCCGCCTGAAACCCGTGCGCTGGCGGGATTTCACCTGCTCCACGCCGCTGCCCGCGTCGCCGAATCCGGACAGGCACTCGCCAGCCACACTCCCACGCCGCTCCACTTTGCTTCGCGACTACGAGAAGGGATCGTTGCGCAGGCCGCCGAGGGCGAAGAAATTGCGGATGTCGTTGAGGTCACGACGGTAGCGCGGCTGCAGTGCCTTGTACATCGCGGCGATCCGCTGGCGAAGCGCCTCCGGCAGAGGGTGATCCGCGGTCTTGATGATCACCAGGAAGGGCACCTTGAAGGTCGATTGAACGCTGACCTCGGCAGGAAAATGGCGGCTGACCAGACTTTCGAACTCTTCCTTGAGAAACGCCGCGCGCAAGGAGCGCTCGTAATCCAGCGAAAAAATGTGCGGTTGATGGTCGGCATTCATGTAAGCGAAGAAAATGACCGACTTGAGCGACTTCAGACGACTGAAATCGGTGAGGTACAGGGCGCCACCCGGACGCAACACGCGAGCCACCTCGGCCAGGCAGTCGTCGAGGTGTTGCAGGGTCGGGAGGTGATGCAGCGCCATGGTACTGATCACCGCATCGAAACTGTGATCGGCGAAGCTGTCCAGGCGGGTGATGTCGCCCTGACGGAAATCCACGTTGCTCAGGGCCAGCTCCTGCACATGGCGCTGCGCGTCGGCGAGCATTGCCGGCGAGAGGTCGAGGCCAGTGAAGGCGATTTCGGGATTGAACTGGGCGACCTGGGCAAGCTGTGTCGCCGGACCGCAACCGAGGTCGAGCACCGTTTTGCCCCCCTGGACGACCTGGCTGATACGCGCCGAATGGAACAGGTACGACGAGGCCATGATGCCGTCGATGCGCCCGGCTTCCGCGTAGGCGGCAACCTGTTGCGGGTCGTCCATGACCAGGTCGGGCTCGGGCTCGCGTGGCAGGCTGCGGCTGACCAGCAGTTCGCGCAGGAAGGTCGGGATCAGGGCGGGGTTCGGCATCGCCCGTTTATATACGAAAAAGCCCCGCTTGCCAAGCAAGCGGGGCTCCCGAAACGAGGGGGCTATTCGCCCCCCGCAAAGCCCGATTAGGCGGCTTTGCTCTTGCGGCGCGAGGTAACCACGCCCAGCAGGCCGATACCGAGCAGAGCCAGAACGCCCGGCTCAGGAATGATCGTACCACGCAGGTCGGCCGAGCCAGCAAGACACCACTGACCAGCAACTGCTCCGCCGGTGCGGCAGCCAGTCGTATTGTCGAACGGGTTCAGCACGAAGTTGTTGGCCGAGGTGGTCAGGGCAACGTCCGCGAAGCCGAAACCAGGAGCAACGCCGTCCGGGATGTCGTTGCCGTTGAGGCGCGTTTGCACGTCGAGCAGGCCGGTACCCGGGGTCTGGTCGATATCCAGCAGGCCCGCACCCGTGAAGCTCAGCGACGCACCGGTGAATTGACCGCTTGCCGACAGGGTATTGACCGTTCCCTGCTGCGCATGGCCGGTCATCGTCGCCCACAGGATACCGTCGTCGATCAGGTCGAGGTTGCCGCCGACGCCTTCCGAGCCCTGCAGGAGCAGGTTGAAGTCTGCGCGCTTGTAGATCTTGATCACGCCACCCGAGAAGTTGACCGTGGTCGGGGTGTAATCCTTCGCGACATAGTTGTCGAAGATGAAGAACAGCTTGTCGGTACCGGCGTAGGCGTTGTTGCCGTTGATGGTATTGACGACGCCGTAACCCCGGGCGATGTCGCCGTTAGCGCCGACAAAGGTCTCGGCCAGCGTGGTGGTATCGATGTGGAAGCCGAAGGGGCCGAAATCGACACCCCCGATGACAGTGGCGGAAGCAGCACCCGAAGCCATAAGGCCCAGGCCGCAGATGGCCGAAGCCAGCATTCTTTTTTTCATCACAATTTTCTCCTTGAGGGTATTAGTTAGTCCATTGAACTCGGCAAACCTGGCGGGCTGTAACTTTCATGGGACCCGACCAACTATAAGCACGTACCGTGCCAGAAACATTTCACATCGCACAATCAAAGACTTAGCGCACTTCAACAGCCAAGAATGCATACCACTGTAAAATTTTCCGACAGTTTGCCGCCCGTCAACGTGACATTTCGCACCGGCCAACATCGATCAGATCGGGCGGCAGACGAGTCCGGGGCGAACATCGGCGACCGCCTGCGATCAGCAGGCGCCGACGCGTGGGTCTGAAGCCGGCGCGACAGCCGTGGCGCCACATGAGGGGCGCCGCGGGCAAACACCACCGCGATCAGGCGATAACGCCGCCGCCGAGGCAGACGCGGCTTTCGTAGATCACGACCGACTGGCCCGGCGTCACCGCCCATTGCGGCTCGGCGAAGCGGATCAGGCACGCGTCGGCATCGATGCGCTCGATTTCGCAAGCGGCGTCGGCCTGGCGGTAACGCGTCCTGGCCGTGTACACCCAGTGCGTGTGCGCCGCCCTGCCGGCCACCCAGGAGAGATCCTCGGCACGCAGCTCGTCGGTCAGCAACGCCGGATGTGCGTGCCCCTGGACGACGTATAGAGTGTTGCTGGCGATGTCCTTGCGGGCCACGAACCAGGCGTCGTGGTCGCCGCCGTCACCACTCCTGCCGCCTTTGACCCCGCCGATGTGCAGACCCTTGCGCTGGCCGATGGTGTGATAGGCGACGCCGTCGTGCTCGCCGAGCAGGCGATCGTCGTCGAGGCTGCGAATCTCGCCCTTCTGCCTGGGCAGGTAGCGCATCAGGAAGTCCTTGAACGGGCGTTCGCCGATGAAGCAGATACCCGTCGAATCCTTCTTCAGCGCGACGTGCAGCCCGGCTGCTTCAGCAATCTTGCGCACCTCGCGCTTGTACAGGCCGGCCAGCGGGAACAGCGTCTTCGCCAATTGCTGCTGATTCAGGCGGTGCAGGAAATAGCTCTGGTCCTTGGTCCCGTCCTCGGCCTTGAGCAACTGGAACGTCCCGGCAAACTCGCGCACGCCGGCGTAGTGGCCCGTGGCGATGCAATCGGCGCCAATGCTCAGCGCGTGTTCGAGAAAGGCGCTGAACTTGATCTCCGAGTTGCACAGCACGTCCGGATTCGGCGTGCGACCGAGTTGGTATTCCTTGAGAAAGTGGGCGAAAACACGTTCCTTGTATTCGGCAGCGAAGTTCACCACCTCGACGTCGATGCCGATCACGTCGGCAAGGCTCATCACATCGACCAGATCCTGTCGCGACGAGCAATACTCGTCACTGTCGTCGTCCTCCCAGTTCTTCATGAACAGGCCGAGAACGTGCCAGCCCTGCTCCTTGAGCAGCATGGCCGCCACTGCCGAATCGACGCCCCCGGACAAGCCGACGACCACCGTCTTTGCCACCTTCATGTTCCCGCCTTTGCTAAGGTTCAAGGTTCTCTTCCCGGCCATCCAGCCAGCTCTGCAAATCGATCACCAGCGCCGGCTGACCGTTGTCGCGAAACCAGCTGTCGACGACGTAGCGCGCCGGCTCGGCTGCCCCGCCCCCGCCCCCGGCGCTTGCCGCCTGGGCGGCGTTCGTCCCCGACTCGCTCCCGACCGTTGCCGCGACCTCCTCTATCTGCGCCGCATGGTGCACCTGGAACAGGTAGAGCACGCGCCACACCGGATCGAGAACGCGATGAAAGCGTAGCCAGCCGCGAGCCTCGAGCAAGCGCAGCAGGCGCGTGCCGGTGGTCGAGTGATCGATGCAATCCATCCTCCCATAGACACCATTGTCGGCGGTGTTACCGCCACGGTCGGCGGCAATCGGCGTCTGCTGGCCGGCCCAGCCGAGCAGCCAGCCCATCGCCAGCGACAGCTTCGCACGCTCGTCGGCGGCACTCTCTGCCGTGCCGAGCAGGGCCTGAATCTGCGCCAGCTGCTCGTCGGCGTAGTGCACGTCGGATTGGCTCAGACAACCGTAGTTGTAACAGACGCTGATCGCCTCGCCAGCGCTCAGCGGTGCCGCCGCAGCCAGGAGCGCCAGCGCCAGCAGCCACTTCATTGACAGTGGGTCAGCAAATCCAGCGGATAGCGCCTGCCCGCCAGCCAGTCCTCGATGCAGCGCAGCACCAGGGGGCTGCGATGCTGCGCCTGCAGGGCGCGAATCTCGGCCAGGTTCAGCCAGTGCGCAGCCAGAATGCCGGTGTCGAGCTGCCGGCCGGGATCGTGAGCGACGATCTCGCCGCCAAAGGCAAAGCGCAGGTAGGTCAGGTCGAGGGCTTCGTTGCGGCAGTTGTAGACGCCGACCAGGTATTGCGGATTCAGCGTACAGGCCGTCTCCTCGAGCGTCTCGCGGACCACCGCATCGATCAGTGACTCGCGACACTCGAGGTGGCCTGCCGGCTGGTTGTAGCAGACACCGTATTCGGTCTCCTCCTCGACAAGCAGAAAGCGGCCATCTCGTTCGAGCACAGAGGCGACGGTGACGTTGGGTTTCCAGACCATTCGACAAGCCTTGCGGGTAGCGGGAACTCGCCATTTTACCGCCAACCGGGGGGCGAAATCGGCTAAACTTTCCGCTTCAGGATTTCCAGCAAAAGGGAGAACAAGACATGTCCATGGCGGATCGCGACGGATTCATCTGGCACGACGGCAAGCTGGTGCCGTGGCGCCAGGCAACGACGCACGTGCTGACGCACACCCTGCACTACGGGATGGGCGTCTTCGAAGGGATTCGCGCCTACAAGGGCGAAAAGGGCACCGCCATTTTCCGTCTCGAGGAGCATACCGACCGGCTGTTCAATTCGGCCTACATCTTCCAGATGAAAATGCCTTACGACAAGGAAACGCTGCTCGAAGCACAGAAGGAAGTGGTGCGCGCCAACAAGCTCGAATCGTGCTACATCCGGCCGATCGTCTTCTACGGTTCCGAAGCCATGGGCATTGCCGCCACGGCAGTCAGCACGCACGTGGCCATCGCCGCCTGGCCGTGGGGTGCCTACCTCGGCGTCGAGGGCATGGAAAAGGGCATTCGCGTCAAGACCTCGTCATTCACCCGTCACCACGTGAATATCAACATGTGCCGCTCGAAGTCGGTCGGGACCTATACCAACTCGATCCTCGCCCATCAGGAAGTGGCGCACGACGGCTACGACGAGGCGCTGCTGCTCGACGTCGATGGCTACGTCGCCGAAGGCGCCGGCGAAAACGTCTTCATCGTCAAGCACGGCAAGCTGTACACACCGGATCTGACCTCCTGCCTCGAGGGCATCACCCGCGCCTCGGTGCTCGAGCTGGCTGACGAACTCGGCATTCCGGTGATCGAAAAGCGGATCACCCGCGACGAAGTGTATTGCGCCGACGAAGCCTTCTTCACCGGCACCGCCGCCGAAGTGACGCCCATTCGCGAACTCGACAATCGCCAGATCGGTGCCGGCCACCGCGGACCGATCACCACCCGCATCCAGAGCCTGTACTTCGACTGCGTGAATGGCCGGGTTCCGGCGCATGCAGACTGGCTCGCCTACGTCTAACCCAGTTTGCAAGGTTTCCACCATGCCCCAGAACACCCCGCAGAAGCCCATCGAGATCAGCGCCAAGGATCTGCCCCTGCATTGCCCCACCAGCGACGCACCGCTGTGGGCGCGGCATCCGCGCGTATTTCTCGAGATCACCCACACCGGGGAGGCCGTCTGCCCGTACTGCAGTGCGCACTACGTGCTGACCGGCGGATTGCCGAAAGGGCATCACTGATCGTCGGCGGCTGTCCGCTGCGGGGTAGCCGGCTGAACAGGTTCTCATGAAAGCGCTGATGGTCGCCCCGTCGTGGATCGGCGACACGGTTCTCGCGCAGCCGCTGTTCCGGCGCCTGCACGAACGCACGCCCGGCCTGCAGCTCGACGCACTGGCGCCGCGCTGGGTGGCGCCGGTCCTCGAACGTATGCCGGAAATCGCACAGGTCGTCGACAGCCCCTTCGTCCACGGCGAGCTGTCGCTGAAAACACGTCACCGCCTCGCCCGCCGGCTCGCTGCAGCCGGCTATCAGCGTGCCTACGTCCTGCCCAACTCGCTCAAATCGGCGCTGGTGCCGTTTTTTGCCGGCATTCCCGAACGCATCGGCTTCGTCGGCGAGAAGCGCTACGGCCTGATCAACCAGCGCCATGCGCTCGACAAGACCGTGCTGCCGCAGATGGCCGAGCGCTTCGCCCAGCTTGCCGAGGCCCCCGGCGCGCCGCTGCCGCGACCGCTGCCGTCGCCACGACTGACTTCGAGCAACGAGCAACGCGCGGCAACCCTCGCCGAACTTTCCCTCGACCTCCCTGAAAAACTGGCGGTCTTCTGCCCCGGCGCCGAGTACGGCCCGGCCAAGCGCTGGCCGGCGCGCCATTTCGCCGCGCTGACCGACGCGCTGGCCGCGCGGGGCTACGCCGTCTGGCTGCTCGGCTCGGCGAAAGACCGGCCGATTGCCGAACAGATCGCCGAGCTGGCGCAAACGACCAGCGCGCCACGCAATCTCTGCGGCAGCACCTCGCTGAGCCAGGCCATCGACCTGCTGGCCGCAGCGTCTTTCGTCGTCTGCAACGACTCCGGCCTGATGCACGTCGCCGCCGCACTCGGCCGGCCGCTGGTCGCCGTCTACGGCTCGTCGTCGCCAGGCTTCACGCCGCCACTGTCGGAGCGGGCGCAGGTCATCAGCCTGCGCCTCGAATGCAGCCCCTGCTTCAAGCGGGAATGTCCGCTCGGCCACCTCGACTGCCTGAACAAGCTCGAACCGCAGCGCGTGCTCGACGCCTGCCTGGCGAGGAGTGCCGAATGATCGCCACCTTCGCCAGCCCCGCTGACGTCGAGGCTGCGTTCTACGAGGCCATCGCGCGTGCCGACCTGGTCGCCCTGATGAGCGTCTGGGCCGACGACGAAGACATCGTCTGCATCCACCCGACCGGCCAGCGGCTGAGCGGCACGGCAGCGATCCGTGACAGCTGGCGGAGTATTTTCGCCAATAACCCGCGCCTCAAGGTACGCCTGTCGCGCGTTCTGCGCTGGAACAGCATGCTCCTGGCGGTGCACAACGTCGTCGAGACGCTGTACATCGGCGACGAGCAAAAACCGCACGGCCCGATGCTCGCCACCAACGTCTTCCAGCGCGGAACCAGCGGCTGGCGCCTGCTGGCCCATCATTCATCGACCGCGGCCGATCGCGACCTGGCCGACAAGCGTGCCGGCGAGCGCGAGGAAAGCCCGCCCCGGATTCTGCATTGACCGGCTACCGTGCGCCGTCGTGGCTGCCCGGTAGCCACGCCCAGACGATCTACCCGCTGCTCATCAAGCCGGCTCCCCCGCGCTATCGCCGCGAACGCTGGCCAACACCCGACGACGATTTCATCGACCTTGACTGGAGCGACCCGCAGCCGGGCGTGACGACGGCGGCTTCCGCACCGCTGCTGACGCTTTTTCACGGCCTCGAAGGGAGCTCGGCCAGCCATTACGCGAGCGCGCTGATGCGCGCCACCGCGGCCATCGGCTGGACCGGCGTCGTGGTGCATTTCCGCGGTTGCTCGGGCGAGCTCAATCGCCTGCCACGCGCCTACCATTCGGGCGACAGCGACGAGATCGACTGGATTCTGCGCCGCCTGCAGCAGCTCCATTCCGACCGCCTGCGCTACGCAGTCGGCGTCTCTCTGGGCGGCAATGCGCTGCTCAAGTGGCTTGGCGAACGGGAAACCGAAGCCGCCGACTGCCTGCACGCCGCAGCAGCAGTCAGCGCCCCGCTCGACCTCAGCGTCTCCGGGCACCATCTGGCCTGTGGTTTCAACCGCGTCTATACCCGGCACTTCCTGCACACGCTCAAGGGCAAGGCGGCCGCCAAGCTGCGCCGCCACCCGGGAATCTTCGATGAGCGACGGATGCGCGCAGCGCGCAATCTGCACGACTTCGACGAACAGGTCACGGCGCCTTTGCATGGCTTTGCCAGCGCCGACGACTACTGGCGACGCGCCTCGAGCAAGCCCTGGCTGCCCGGCATCCGCCTGCCGACCCTGCTCCTCAACGCGCGCAACGATCCCTTCCTGCCCGAGCCGGCGCTGCCCACCGCCAGCCAGGTAGCCGCCAGTGTGCGGCGCGAGTTCCCGGCGCAGGGCGGCCACGTCGGCTTCGTTGCCGGCCAGCCACCCGGGCACCTTGACTGGCTGCCGCAGCGCCTTCTCCACTATTTTCAGAACGAGGTTTGAATGAACGCCACCGCCAACGCCACCGCCCTGCCCAGCGAAATCTTCAAGGCCTACGACATTCGCGGCATCGTCGGCAAGACGCTGACCAGCGACATCGTCCGCCGCATTGGCCATGGCCTTGGCTCTCTGGCCGCCGAGCGGGGTCAACAAGCGATTGCCGTCGGCCGCGACGGACGCCTTTCGGGGCCGGAGCTGGCGGCGGCACTGATGGAAGGCATCCGCCTGGCCGGCGTCGACACCATCGACGTCGGTTGCGTACCGACGCCGGTGGCCTACTTCGCCGCCCACGAGCTGGGCTGCGGCAGTTGCGTGGCGGTCACCGGCAGCCACAACCCGCCTGACTACAACGGGCTGAAGATGGTCGTCGGCGGCGAAACGCTGGCCGGCGAAACGATCCAGAGCATCCGCCGGCGCGTCGACGCCGGCGAGCTGCGCGAGGGTGCGGGGACGGCGAGCAGTGCCGACGTCCTGCCCGCCTACCTGGCGCGCATCGTCGCCGACGTCCGCCTGGCGCGAGCGATGAAAATCGTCGTCGACTGCGGCAACGGCGTTGCCGGCGTGATTGCCGGGCAGCTCTTCCGCGCGCTCGGTTGTCAGCTGGTCGAACTGTTCTGCGACGTCGACGGCAACTTTCCCAATCACCATCCCGACCCGTCGAAGCCCGAGAACCTGCAGGACGTGATCCGCGCCCTGCGCGACACCGACGCCGAACTCGGACTCGCCTTCGACGGCGACGGCGACCGCCTCGGCGTGGTCACCAAGGACGGCCAGATCATCTACCCGGATCGTCAGCTGATGCTCTTTGCCGCCGACGTCCTCAGTCGCTGTCCGGGCCAGCAGATCATCTACGACGTCAAGTGCACCCGCCAGCTGGCGCCGTGGATTCGCGAGCATGGGGGCGAACCGCTGATGTGGAAGACCGGCCACGCGCTGGTCAAGGCCAAACTGAAGGAAACCGGTGCGCCACTGGCCGGCGAAATGAGCGGGCACGTGTTCTTCAAGGAGCGCTGGTTCGGTTTCGACGACGGCCTCTACGCCGGAGCCCGGCTGCTCGAGATCCTCTCGCGCAGCAGCGACGCCGACGCCGCCAACGCCCTGCTCACGGGCCTGCCGGACAGCAGTTCGACGCCCGAACTGAACATCGCCATGCACGAGGGCGAACCCCTGGCGCTGATCGACGAGCTGCGCCGCAACGCCCGCTTCGACGGCGCCCGCGAAATCATCACCATCGACGGCCTGCGCGTCGAGTACGCCGACGGCTTCGGCCTCGCCCGCCCGTCGAATACCACGCCGGTGGTCGTCCTGCGCTTCGAGGCCGACAACCCGGCGGCACTCGAACGCATCCAGGCTGATTTCCGCCGCGTCATCCACGCCGCGCGCCCGGGACTGGAACTGCCCTTCTGAGCGCCCCGCACGAGCGCTTCGCCGAAATGGAATGCTAAGATGGCCGCACGAGATCAGCGAGACACCGGAATGCACCGCACAGATGAGCAGGCCCGATGAGTGATCAATTCCTGCAGAACGCATTCCTCTTCCGCCAGCCAATCCTGAACCGCCGGCAGGAGCTCGCCGGCTACCAGCTGTCGTTCCACGGCAGCGAAGGAATCGACGACGATGACGCTGTCTCGGCCTCGCGCGGCGCCGGCGCACCCCTGTGTGCGGCCTATTCCGAACTCGGCATGCACGGCGCCCTGGGCAATACCTGCGCCTACATCGGCGTCGACGCCGACTTCCTGCAACAGGAGGCGATCGAGCTGCTGCCACCGCCAGGTGTGGTGCTCGAACTGCTCGTCGACGGCGTTCCCGAGAAAGCCACGCTGACGCGCTGTCATGTACTTCTCCAGCGCGGCTATTCCCTGGCCTTGACCAACTACCAGGGCATCGACGACCGCAGCCGGCCGCTGCTGCCGCTCGTTTCGGTGGTCAAGATCGACCTGCGTCGTGCTGGCCAGGCCCGCCTGGAAGAGCTGGCGGGCTCGCTGCGGCAACTGCCACTCAAGCTTCTGGCGCAGGGGGTCGACAACCACGCGCAGATGGAAGCTTGTCGAAACCTCGGCTTCGCCCTCTTCCAGGGCCGCTACTTTGCCCAGGCCGAAATCGTCAGCGGCCGCCGCCTCTCGGCCGCGCACGCGACCTTGATTCGCCTGTGCAACCTGGTCGGCCGCGACGTCGACACGGCGGTGATCGAAGACGCCTTCAAACACGAGCCGGCACTGACGCTCAACCTGCTGCGCATCGTCAACTCGGTCGGGCGCCTCGGCAACCGCTCGACGCAACCGGTGACCTCGCTGCGCCACGCCATCACCCTGCTCGGCAGGCGCCAGTTGCAGCGCTGGCTATCGCTGCTGCTGCTGGCACCCGGCAACCAGGCCAACGATTCGCTCGACCCCGCCCGTTCGCCGCTGCTGCAAGTCGCCGCCCTGCGCGGGCGGATGATGGAATTGCTGGTCGCCGTCGGCAAGCCGGGAGACCACAAGCAGGCCGACCTGGCGTTCATCACCGGCATCCTGTCGATGATGCCGGCCGCGCTCGGCCTGCCGATTGAAGAAATCCTCGAACAGATCGCCGTCGAGCGCGAAGTCGGCAACGCGCTGCGTCAGCACGAAGGTCTGCTGGGAACGCTCCTCGCGCTGCTCGAGTGCTTCGACAACGACGACGCCGCCTGCTGCGACAGCCTGCTGTCCCGGCTACCCGGCAACTACGACCGGCAGACGCTCAACACCGGCCTGAGCGCCGCGCTGAGCTGGTTGAACAGCAGCGCCGACTGACGCCTGACGCCTTGCACGCAGTGCCGGGTGCCCCGTCGGCCGTCGTCGTTGATGACCACGACGAACGGCGATAGGCCGCACTCACGCCGCCGGCGGAATTCTCGTTCAGCGCCGCCGATGCTTAACGCCGTTTCCGCCGCACGAGCAGTGTGGCAAGAGCGGAAGCGAAGAGAAAAAGCGTGCCGGGTTCGGGAATTCCTGCCGCCGCCAATGGCGCGAGGTTCGCCGCTGCATTTTGCGCCCCCAGGTAACTGCCGACATCGGTAGGCCCCGGATGGGTATCGCCATAAGGGGCTGTAAACAGCGCTTCGTGCGTCTCCGGATCGTACTCGCCCGAGTATTTGAAGAACTCATAGCGACGAAGTATTGACGCGGCATTCGCACCGACCGGCGCCCCCCCCGCGCCACTTTCCAACAGCCCGGAATTCGGGTTACCGATTTCCTTCTGTAACAATTGCCACTCGATTTCCGTCGCCGCCTGCCGAACTCTGGCGTTGTCACCGACCAGTTCTTCCAGATCAATCGGGTCTTCAAACTCGGTGGTGAATACCTTCACCCAAAGTGCATCCCCGAACTCCAGGCCCGCCAGGGGCTCTGGAGCCTCGACATGCGCTAGCACTTGAGGAGGTGCCGGCGGATTTCCTGCCGGCGCTGGAGGAGCAGGAATCACGTCCCACGTTGGCGCGGGAAGATTGACAAGCCCATTGCTCAAGACGCCTGGCGTCGCCGTCTCAAGTAGCCAGCTATAGGTCGTCTTGGTCGGGTTGCCGATGGTGCCGACACCGAAGTGATCGCAGGGCGTGTTTGGACCGTAACCGACGCCACCGCCTGACCAGCAATTGTCGCCGGGGGTAACAAAGCTCCCGCTCGGAGTGCCGAAGTCCCAGCTTGAACCGTCGAACACGCCCTGATAGGTGATCTTGGTGCCAAATATCGACCCTGCACTGTATTCAGCAATGACGGGAGCTCCATACCGTTCGACGCTGTTGCTCGGGTCAAATCCACGCCCCGTCGGAAAACCCCGCCCGGGTCCCCCAAAGACATCGGAAATATCCGAGCTGTGGAGCCCTTCAAGATCAATTTCAAAGCCATGTGCCGTCTTGCCGGTGTCATTGATGACGTCAAAGTTTCCCAGAAAACCAATGACTGAAGCATGCGCAGTAGCCGGTGCGACGAGCACCGGCAGGGCAGCGGCAAGCAAGACGGCCAAGAAACGAGATTTCATCATTGTTCTCCATTCACGGAATGCTGACGGCGCGCAGAACCTGAAAAGGCCTACACCTGCCAAGAAAGGTGTGGCCATGAGCGTCTCGCGAGAGGAGCGGCCAACCCAGGGTAGTGACAAGGAATGAACACCGCAAAGCCCCTACGAACCTTAGGACATTATTAGCGGTGGCTTAAGAACAGCTTAAGGAGCCGCCAGTTTCGCCCGCGTGGAAGACCCAAAGACGTGACTTTTCTACTGCAGGCAGGAGGGTACCAAGGGAAGAGGCGGCTTCTTCGATCGCGACACGCCGAGCCGTAGGGCAGAACGCGCCAGGCCGTGGGCGGCCCCGCGCCAAGACCCGTGTCAGTTGGCGCGGCGCGCCAGCCAGTCGCTGACGGCGAAGCCGGTTCCGAAGTCCCAGGGTTTGAGCCTTTCGGGGGCGATCAGGCGAAACTCGGCGAGCTCTTCGTTGAGGGCGATCTCGCCGCGACCGACGACGTGGTAGGCGATGATCACTTCGTGCTTGCGGGCGAAGGGATAGACACCGATCAGCGTCGTCGCCGACGCCTCCAGGCCGAGTTCTTCCCTGACCTCGCGCGCGACACCGACCACCGGGTCTTCGCCGCGCTCGAGAAAACCGGTGATCAGGCCAAACGCCCCTGCCGCCCAGGCCCGGTTGCGCGCCAGCACGATGGCGCCCTGATACTCGACCAGCGCCGCCAGCACCGGCGCCGGGTTGTCCCAATGCACGAAGCCGCAGCCGGCACTGCAGGAGAGCCGCGGCAACCCCCCCTCGTCGCTGGACTTAAGACGAGCAGCGCAGCGGGGGCAGAAATTCCAAGCGTCGCTCACTTCGCTACTTCACTTACTTCGCTTACGACGCGGCCAACAACTCGCGGACGTCGGCCAGAAAGCGATCAACGGTCTCCGGCGCGGTATCCCAGCCGCACATCAGGCGCGCACCGCCGGCGCCGATGAAGGTGTAGAAGAGCCAGCCGCGCGCGCGCAGGCCCTGCTCGACGACGCCTGGCAGGTGCACGAAAACGCCGTTGGCGTCGACCGGAAAAAGCGTCTGCAGACCCGCGGCTTCCGCCAGCCCGCTGGCCAGGCGGCGGGCCATCGCGTTGGCGTGCGCGGCGTGGCGCAACCAGCTGTCGTTTTCGAGAATCCCGAGCCACGGCGCGGAAAGAAAGCGCATCTTCGACGCCAGCTGGCCGGCCTGCTTGCAGCGGTAGGCGAAGTCCTCAGCCAGGCGGCGGTCGAAGAAGACCACCGCCTCGCCGACCGGCAGCCCCATCTTGGTGCCTCCGAAGCAGAGCACATCGACACCCGCGCGCCAGGTCAGGTCGGCCGGAGCGACGCCAAGGCCGGCGACGGCGTTGGCGAAGCGGGCGCCGTCCATATGCACGCGCAAACCCAGCTCATGGGCCGTGGCAGTGAGGGCGCGCAATTCGTCGGGACGGTACACCGTGCCGACTTCGCTGGCCTGGGTCAGCGTCACCACCTTTGGCTTCGGGTAGTGGATGTCGGTGCGCCTGGTCACCGCCTCTTCGATCGCTGCCGGAGTCAGCTTGCCCTCTTCGCCGGCAAGGGCGAGCAGCTTGGCGCCATTCGAGAAGAACTCCGGGGCGCCGCATTCGTCGGTCTCGACGTGCGCCAGCTGGTGACAGATGACGCTGTGGTAGGACTGGCAAAGCGCGGCGAGGGCCAGCGAATTGGCCGCCGTCCCGTTGAAAACGAAGTACACGTCGCAGTCGGTCGCGAACACTTCCCGCAGGCGGTCGGCAGCGCGCAGCGTCCACTGGTCGTCGCCATACGAGCGAACGTGGCCGTCGTTGGCCGCCAGCAGGGCGGCCAGAGCCTCCGGGCAGACGCCGGCGTAATTGTCACTGGCGAAATGCTGGCCGGTCGTCATCGCGTTGGCACTTGCGGTCGCGGAGCGTTGATCAATCAAAGACGCTCGGCGACCCATGCGGCCACGGAGGCCAGCGCGGCGGGCAGCTTTTCCGGTTCGTTGCCGCCCGCCTGCGCCATGTCCGGGCGACCGCCGCCCTTGCCACCGACCTGGCGGGCGACCATATTCACCAGTTCACCGGCCTTGACCCTGCCGGTCAGGTCGGCGGTCACGCCGGCAATCAGCGTCACCCTGCCGGCGCTGGTCGAGGCGACGACGACCGCGGCGCTCTTCAGCTTGTCGCGCAACTTGTCGACGGCCGAACGCAGGGCGTTGACGTCGGCGCCCTCCATGAGTGCCGCGAGAACCTTGACCCCCTTGACATCGACCGCCTGCGCGAGCATGTCGTCGCCTTGCGCCGACGCCAGTTTCGCCTTCAGGCGCGCAAGTTCCTTTTCCAGCGAACGAACGTTGTCGAGCACCTGCGCGAGCTTGGCAGGGACCTCGGCGATTGGCGCCTTGAAAGCCGCTGCCGCTTCGGCCAGCATCGTCTGCTGCTGCTGCACGAGGGCCAGCGCAACGTCCCCGGTGACCGCCTCGACGCGCCTGACGCCAGCCGCGACGCCGGTTTCGGAGACGATCTTGAACAGACCGATGTCGCCCGTTCGGCGAACATGCACGCCGCCACAGAATTCGATCGACGAGCCGATCGTCTGCACGCGCACCTGGTCACCATATTTTTCGCCGAACAGCATCATCGCGCCCGACTTGCGGGCGTCGTCAATGGCCATGATGCGTGCTTCGGCGGCGGCGTTGGCGAGAATCTCGTCATTGACGATACGCTCGACGCGGCGAATCTCGTCGGCGCTCATCGGCGCATTGTGCGCGAAGTCGAAACGCGTCTTCTCCGGGTCGACCAGCGAGCCTTTCTGCTGCACGTGCGCGCCGAGCACTTCGCGCAGCGCCTTGTGCATCAGGTGCGTCGCCGAGTGGTTGCGCACGGTGCGCGCCCGCGCAACGACGTCGACGCGGGCAGCGACCCGGTCGCCGACGACGACGACGCCGGTGCGGACGACGCCCTGGTGACCGAAAACGGCGGCCTGGATCTTCTGCGTGTCCTCGACGGCGAAAATGCCCTGCGCGCCCTGCAGCACGCCGCGGTCGCCGACCTGGCCGCCCGACTCGGCGTAGAACGGCGTCTGGTCGAGAACGACGACGCCGAGTTCGCCTTCCCTGAGTTCATCGACCGGGCTGCCATCCCTGTACAGCGCCAGCACCTGGCCGTTGAAGTCGAGCGCGTCATAGCCGTGAAAGGCCGTTTCGGGGCCGCTGTAGTCGAGTGCGGCGGCCATCCTGAACTTGCCCGCGGCGCGCGCCTGCTCCTTCTGCTGGGCCATCGCCGCGTCGAAGGCGGCGACGTCGACACTGACGCCGCGCTCACGGCAGACGTCGGCGGTCAGATCGAGGGGAAAGCCGAAGGTGTCGTGCAGCTTGAAAGCCGTGGCGCCGCTGAAAACGCCATCGCCAGCCAGGGCCGCGAGTTCGCTCTCCAGGAGACTCATGCCGTGTTCGATGGTCTCGAAGAAGCGCACCTCCTCCTGGCGCAGGACCTCGCTGACACGCTCCTGGCTACCCACCAGTTCGGGATAGGCGGCGCCCATCTCGGCGACCAGGTCGGGCACCATGCGGTGGAAGAAGGCGGCACGCGCACCCAGCTTGTAGCCATGGCGAATGGCGCGCCGGATGATGCGGCGCAGGACGTAGCCGCGCCCCTCGTTGCCCGGAATGACGCCGTCGGCGAGGAGGAAGGAGCAGGCGCGGATGTGGTCGGCGAGGACCCGCAGCGACGGGCTGTCCATGTCCGCCGACGAGGTTTCGCGGGCTGCCGCCGCGATCAGGCGGACGAAGAGGTCGATCTCGTAGTTGCTGTGCACGTGTTGCAGGACCGCAGCCGTCCGCTCGAGCCCCATGCCGGTGTCGACCGATGGTTTCGGCAGCGGGTGCATGACGCCGGCCTCGTCACGGTTGAACTGCATGAAGACGTTGTTCCAGATCTCGATGTAGCGGTCGCCCTCTTCGTCGGGCGAGCCGGGCGGACCGCCGGCGATGCCTTCGCCGTGATCGTAGAAGATCTCGGTACACGGTCCGCAGGGACCGGTGTCGCCCATCATCCAGAAGTTGTCGGAGGCGTAGCGCGCGCCCTTGTTGTCGCCAATGCGGATCACGCGCTCGGCAGGCACGCCGATCTCCCGGGTCCAGATCGAGTAGGCTTCGTCGTCCTCGGCATACACCGTTACCCACAGGCGATCGGCGGGAAGGCCGTAGACATCGACCAGCAACTCCCAGGCGTAGCGGATCGCCTCCAGCTTGAAGTAGTCGCCGAAGGAGAAGTTGCCGAGCATTTCGAAAAAGGTATGGTGACGCGCGGTATAGCCGACGTTTTCGAGGTCGTTGTGCTTGCCGCCGGCGCGAACGCACTTCTGTGACGTTGTCGCCCGCTGGTAAGGACGCTTGTCGAAACCGAGAAAGACGTCCTTGAACTGGTTCATTCCGGCATTGGTAAACAACAACGTCGGATCGGCATGCGGTACCAGAGAACTCGATTCGACGATCTGGTGGCCCTTGGACTCAAAGAACCTGAGGAATTTCTCGCGGATTTCAGCGCTGCTCATGGTGGTGCTTTTCATCGTCGTCCGTACCCGCGCGGGGTCGTTCAAAAAGCTGCGATTCTAACGTGAAAGCGCAAGCCGCGACCGGCGTATCGCCCGCTGAGCCCCAATACGGTCGGGCGCACGCCAGCACGGCTCCACTTGGCAGCGGGGAACAGGCAACGGCGCAGGAAATCTTTCAGGCACAGGCGCAGCCAGTGCAGCGTGCCTTCTTGACGAGACTTGCCGCGCGCCACCGCCGGCACGCGGCACCCACCCACACCGTCATTGCGAGGAGGCGCAGCCGACGCGGCAATCCAGCGCCACCCTCTGACTTCTTCACGGTTGCCGCATCGCCAACGCCGGAAGGAAGATCTCTGAGCTGTCGCGCACGCAGTCGATGCGATCGCTGAAAACCGCCATCACGCCGCGCCGGAAAAGTGCTTCGGCCGCGCCGAGCTCATTGACCGTGTAGCACAGCAGCGGAATGCCGTTGGCCCGCGCACGGCTCAGCACGCTGTCGTCAAGCTGCTCGGCGTCACAGTGCAGGCTCAGCGCCGCGACGCGGTTGACCCGCGTCAGCCAGTCGTCCGGCGGACGTTCGTAGAGCGCGCCGAGCGGCAGTTCGGGCGCCACCTCGCGCGCGGCCAGCAACGCGTCCTCGGAAAACGACGAGACCAGCGGCAGCTCGGTACCCGCCCAGAACTCACGGACCTGCCGAGCGACAACCTCGCCGGTCAGCACCTCGAAACCGGCGGCCGGCTTGATCTCGACGTTGGCCACCAGCCCGAGCTGCCGACAAAGCAGGGCCGCCGACGCCAGAGAGGGGACCGGCTCACCCAGAAAAGCGGGGTGCTGATAAGCGCCTGCGTCGAGCACCCGCAGCGTCGCGTCGCTGGTCTCGCAGACCCGCCCGGAGCCGTTGCTGGTGCGCTCCAGGCGTTCGTCGTGCATCAGCCAGGGCGAGCCGTCGGCAGAAAGCATGACGTCGAACTCGACTGCCCGCACTCCCATCCGGGCAGCGATACGCAGGCCGGCCAGGGTGTTCTCCGGGGCCAGCGCACCGCCACAGCGGTGCGCGAAGACGCGCGGCAGGGACCAGCCGAGCCGCGGACGAATCACTTCAAGACTTGCGCCCTGAGCGCCGCCGGGAGGACCTGGTTGCCACGCTCGACGGCATTGTCGAGCGCCTCCTTGGCCGGCTTGCGGCCAGCCCAGGCGGCTTCCAGCTCTTCCTCGACGATGATGCGCACCGGCTCGATTTGCGAAACCCGCAGCTGACGCAAGGCGCCCTTGCCCTGCAACTGCAGGTAGGCGACGTCGAGACTGGCGACGTCGGCGCGCAGGAGCTGGCTATTGGCGGCGGCGCGGGCCACCGAAGTCATCGGCAGGAAGCCCTCAAGAGCGGTCAGTTCGACCTGCAGGTCAGGTTCGAGCAGGAAGTTGACGAAGAGGGCCACACCCTTGTACTCGTCTGCCTTCTTGCCGCCCCCGACCCATAGCGAGGCACCGTCGGCGAGCGTCTGCTGCGGCGTGCCCTGCACATCGTCGTGATAGGGCAGCGCCGACACTCCGGTTTCGACCTTGCGACCCGCGCGCAGCGTTCCATAGAGCGACGACGTGCTGGTCAGCATGCCGCACTCGCCATCCGCAAAGCGCCGGTCAGCCTCGTCGCGCCGACCGAAATAGGTGAAGAACTTGGCTTTCGACCAGGTCGTCAGCATCGCCGTGTGCTTCACCTGAACCAGGCCGTTGAAGTCCAGCCTGCCCTTTGCATCGGAGACTTCACTGCCGTTCCAGGCGCTCAGATTGTCGATATGCACCCACGCCGGCCAGGAGGTGGTGTAAGGACAGGCGCTACCCGAATCGAACAGTTTGTCGGCGGCCTTCTGCGCCGCGGCCCAGGTCTTGGGCGGATTCTCGGGATCCAGACCGGCCTTGCGGAAAGCTTCCTTGTTGATATAGAGGACCGGCGTGGACAAGGCCAGCGGCAGGGCAAACAGGTTTCCTTTCGCGTCGTCGAGGCCGACGCGCAGCTCAGGCGACAGTTTGCGGCCATCGAAAGGCTGCTTGGCCTGCTTCATCACCAGGTACAGCGGCTTGAAGTCCTCCTTGCGGGTCTGGAACTGTGCCTGTTCTTCGCGCGTGACCAGATTGAGGTGTTTCGGCGCGTCACCGTCGACGCGGCGCACGACGTTGAGCTGGTAATCCTTCTGCCGCTCATTGAAACGCGCGACGAATTTCTCGAGCCGTTCGCCACGTTCCTCGTCAAGGCGATGCGAGAGGTCGATTTGTACCGGTGCCGCGAACACCGGGAAAGCAAGCGGGGCAGCAAGAACGATTGCCACCGCAGACGGGAGAAGTTTGAGTAGGCGCATGTCGATCCTGGAAATTGGGTAATAGAGCCGGTAATTATAGCCGTAGCCTGCGGCGATGGAACGGACTTCGGAGCGTTCACCTTGCAGCCAGCAACACGACAGCGCCCGGCCCGACTGACAGCCGCCTCGTGGCACGCTCGCCGAGGCCAATCCATGCCGGAAACCGGCTGTCGGAAAACTTTACACTTAGGGATTCCGGGCTTCGCCTGGCGCCCGCAGGTTATTGATATCATTGCTTCTTATCACATAGGCATGGATGTTGCTTTTTCTGTTCAGTCCAGCGCGCAGGCCTTTGGAATAGATTCCATTAATAGCTGTGCGACGGATGATCTCATGCTACGCAAGGGCACGACTGCCAAGACCCGCGTACAAAGTATTTCTGCCTCGACGACCACCGAAAAACAGGGCAACGCATAGCAGATGCCCGGACCCACAATCAGGAGCAATGCCCCATGAAGAAAAGACTTGCCGCCGCAGCCCTCTGCGCTGCGTTTGCCGCTGCACCGACCCATGCTGCCGTAACCTGGTCGTTCGACTATCTGGATGCCGTGGGCGTCGGATTCAACGATATCGCAGCAGGGGCTGCACGGCGAGGCGAACTGCAGTCGGCTGCCAACTACGTTAGTACCTTTCTGACCAGCTATACCGCGAACATCTTCATGAGTGTCGATGGCAGCGGCAATACGCCGGGCAACCTGGCGTCGGCGAGTTCGAATTTCAACGCGTCAAGACCCGCCAACGGCTTCAACGATAGGGGTGACGTGATGCTCAAGATTCTCGGTGGCGACGCCGCGGATCCCGCGGTGGGCACCGCAGACGGAACGGTGAAATGGAACTTTGCCACCAATGACTGGGCGTTGGGCAACACGTTCCAGCCCGGCGAATACGATTTCTTCTCGACCGCGGTGCATGAGCTCGTGCATGCCCTCGGCTTTGCCGCCGGTATCGCGGAGAATGGCAACGACGGATTTGGCGACGTGCCTGGCACTGCCGGCGTATGGTCGCCGTTTTCCCAATTCCTGACCAGCTACAACGGCACGCCGTTCATCGATCAGACGACGTACATTCTCGATAAAGTGATCTATGATCAGGCCAGGCTGTCC
>JEMY01000013.1 GCA_000585075.1 Candidatus Accumulibacter regalis
AGCAAATAAAGTCCGACTCACTCCAAGGTGGCGGCTGGTGACACAACTGCTTGTTCTACCCCATCTGGCGGCAGAACAAACACGTCGAGCAGGATAAGTTCCGGTCGCTGCGGGTGCTCGGTGAGGCGTAGCGTACGATTTTTCCCGTTTCGTGAGCTGACCCCGTGGACTGCACGGGTTTCAGCATGCCTTGACTGCTCAGGCGGATTTGCTGCCCCCGCCCTGGAGTGGTAGATTGCCGGGCTGCGGCCCGTCGCCGCCCCTTCGTTCGAGTGTCTTCTTCCATGCCACAGATCGCCGTCAACAATCTTCATATCGAATACGAGTCTTTCGGCGCGCCGTCGGCGCCCGTCATTCTGCTGATCATGGGACTCGGCGCGCAATTGAGCCGCTGGAGCAGGGAATTTTGCGCAGCGCTCGTCGAGCGGGGGTTTCGTGTGCTTCGTTTCGACAACCGCGACTGCGGCCTGTCGACCAAGTTCGACGAGGCGGGCGTGCCCAACGTCGGCCAGGCGCTGCGCACGGGTGCGGCGCTGAACGCGCCTTACACGCTGGCTGACATGGCCGCTGACAGCGTTGGCCTGCTCGATGCCCTGGCGATCGAAAAGGCGCATCTTGTCGGCGCGTCGATGGGGGGCGCGATTGCCCAGATCATTGCCGCCCAGTATCCCCAACGTACCTTGTCGCTGACCAGCATCATGTCCACCAGCAGCCATCCGGATTTGCCGCCGCCGACTCGCGAGGCCTCACAGGCACTGCTTGCTCCCTTGCCTGAAACGCGCGACAAGGAAAGCCTAATCGAAGACGCGCTCAAACGCCAGTTGGCCGTCGCCAGCCCTGATTTCCCCACTTGTCCGCAACGCTTGCGCGAGGTGATCGTCGACGAGCACGAGCGTGGCTTTCATCCGCGCGGCGTGGCGCGTCAGCTGGCCGCTTTTCTGGCCAGCGGCGATCGTCGCGCCATGCTGCGCACGATCAGCGCGCCAACGCTGGTCGTGCACGGTAGCGAAGACCCCCTGATTCCGGTCGCCTGCGGTCGTGACGTGGCGGCACACATCGCAGGCGCGAAACTGCAGGTCATCGAAGGAATGGCCCACGATCTGCCAGTGGCCTTGACCGAGGTCTTCGCCGATGCCATCGCGGCTATCGCGCGATCGTCGGGGCGCTAGAAGCTGCCGCAGCTGATCATCCTCTGGCAGGCCATGAACAACGATCGCCAGCAGCAGGCGATCCGGCGTTGGCGCTTTGGCGGAAGAACGGCTGCTCGGGCGACGAGCCTTTCCGCCTGTCCAGCAGCCCTCCCCGCTGGCCACCAATGAATCCTGTGCTTGCTCGCGAAAGGTTCGTTTTCGTCGACCTCGAAACCAGCGGCGCCAATTTCGCCAACGACCGGATCATCGAAATCGGCCTGGTCGAAGTGGACAGCCATGGCGCCCGCGAGTGGAGTGCGCTGGTCAATCCCGAAGCCCCCGTTTCTTCCTTCATCACCGGCCTCACCGGCATTGACGACTCGATGCTCCGCTCGGCGCCGACCTTCGCGCAAGTCGCGCCGTCCTTGCTCGACAAGCTGCGCGGTAAGTTGCTCATCGCGCACAACGCCCGCTTCGATTACGGCTTCCTGCGAGGTGAGTTCAAGCGACTCGGCATCGAGTTCCGGGCGCCAACCCTGTGTACGGTGAAGCTCTCGCGCAAGCTCTTCCCGCAGCACCATCGCCACAATCTGGACACCCTGGTGACGCGTCATGGGCTGGCAGTCGCGGGCTCCCGCCACCGGGCACTGGCCGACGCTCGCCTGCTGTGGGATTTGTGGCGCTGCTGGCACGGGCAAGTGCCGGTCGAGACGATTCGCAGCGCGGTGGCGAACATCGTTGGCCGCCCCGAGCTGCCAGCGCAGATCGATGCGGAAGTGATCGACGACCTGCCGGAGGCCGCCGGCGCCTACGCGTTTTACGGCGAGGGCGAGCGCCTGCTCTTGCTCCGGCGGGCGACCAATATTCGCCGGCAGGTACTGGCGCACTTCACCGCCGCCAAGCGCGAAACCCCCTTGCTGCGCGACCTTAGGCGCGTCGACTGGCGCGACGCAGCAGGCGAGCTGGGAGCGCGTTTGCACGAGATCGGGCTGGCCCGTTCCGCGGCCCGAGCCGGGCCCGAAGAAGGCGAGCAACAGCCGGGCGGCAGTTCTCGCACAGCGCACAGCGAGCTTTGTTCCTGGCAACTTCGGGCCCAGGAAAGCGGCGACTTCCCGCCGCAACTCGTCCTTGCTCAAGACCTTGATTTTGCCGTCGCCGACGACCTGTTCGGGCTCTACCCGAGTCCGCGCGAGGCCTTGCGCAGCCTGCGCAAGCTCGCCGACGCGCACCGTCTGTGCTACAAGCTGCTCGGACTCGATGATCGCGCAAAGGCAGGGCCCTGCGCCGCCTATCGACAGAAGAGCTGCCGTGGCGTTTGCATTGGCAGGGAAACGCTCGCCCTGCATGGCGCCCGTGTCCTGATCGCCCTGGCAAAATTCAAGCTCCGGCCCTGGCCTTACAAGGGGCCGCTGGTGCTACTGGAGCGCGACGAGTTCGGGATGCGTGAAGACGTTCACTTGGTGGACCGGTGGCGCCTGGTCGCCACTGTGCATAGCGAAGAGGCTCTGCAGGAACGGCTGGCGAATGGACCAACCCGCCAGCCGTTCGACCCCGACATCTACCGCGTCATCGGCCGCTGCCTGCACGCCGGCAAGATCGGCATTCGACCCCTGCCCCCTTTCTCACTTTGAAGGCTCGGCCGCGGCCTTGCCGCCATGGCCGCCGGCCTTGCGCACGATGTCGGCGATGTCGGTATTCGAGCTCTTCAATGCCCAATCGACGGCCGTCGCACCGCTCTCGTTGGCGATATTCGGGTCGGCCTTGTTCTGCAGCAGCAGCTCGACGATCTGCAGGTGGCCAAAGCGGGCGGCGAAGAGCAGCGCTGTCGAACCGTTCTCCGTTGTTGCATTGACGTTGGCGCCCTTCTTGAGCAGGTACTCGACGACCGCCGTGTGGCCGTTGAAAGCGCCGTAGATCAGTGGCGGCCAGCCGTACAGGTTGACGTCCGCCCCGGCTTCGACGAGACGCTGGACGAGTGGCAAATTTCCCTTGAAAGCGGCCAGGCTGAGCGCCGTCTCGCCGTTCCGATTGCGGGTATTCAGGCGGGCACGGCGCTTCAGCAGCTGCGTCAGCAAATCGGCATTGTCACGCTGTACAGCCTGCATCAGCAAGGTATTGCCGGCAGCATCAACGGAGTTGACGTCCATCCCCTTGTCGAGCAGCTTGATGGCCCACGACGTGTCTCCGGAGATCAGCGCCTCCTCCATGTCTTCGTAGGCGCCGGCCGCGGCAAGGCCCGGCATGAGCAGGGCAAGGAGCAAAGCAAGAGTCTTGAGTGTCTTCATTGGCTGACTTTCGAACGGGCTTCTGGGAAAAGGCGGAAGAAGTTGTCCGTCGTGGCGTCGACAACTTCCTGGTAAGTCAGGCCACGCAGGCGCGCGACCTCTTCGGCGACGTGCTTCACGTAGCCCGGCTGGTTGGTCCTGCCGCGATAGGGGACCGGGGAAAGATAGGGAGAGTCGGTTTCGACCAGCAGCCGCTCGAGGGGAACGCGCCGCGCCACGTCGCGCACGATTTCGGCCTTCTTGAAGGTAACGATACCGGACATCGAAATGTAGAAGCCCTGTTCGAGCGCTTGCTCGGCAACCTGCCAGGTTTCCGTGAAGCAGTGCATCACGCCGCCGGCTGCCGCAGCGCCCTCCTCCTTCATCAGCCGCAGCGTGTCGACCGCTGCCTCGCGGGTATGAATGACCAGCGGCTTCTGCGCTTCGCGCGCGGCACGGATGTGGGTACGGAAGCGTTCGCGCTGCCACTCCGGTGCGTCCTTGTGCCAGTAGTAATCGAGACCGGTCTCGCCGATGGCGATCACTCGCGGGTGCCGAGCCAGCTCGACCAGTTCGCTGACCGAGGGTTCGCGTCCGCCGGTCGCCTCGGGATGGACGCCAACGGAAGCCAGGATCGTGGGCCATTCCTCGGCAAGCGCCAGCACCCGGTCCAGATCCTCCAGCGTAACGCCGATACAGACCGCGCAAGCCACGTCGTTGGCTTTCATCAGCGCCAGGATTGGCGCCATGTTTTTGGCCAGGTCCGGAAAGTCGAGATGGCAGTGCGAGTCGATCAGCATCGGCGTGTTTCGGAGCACGTCGGTCAGATCGTGTGCGTCGGGCGGCCGGACTGCATCACCCCGCCGAGGAGGCCTTCGATGCGCCTCTTGGCTTCGACCTCGCCTTCATCGTTGTTGAAGTGCACACCGATGCCTTGCGCCTTGTTGTTCTGGGCACCCACCGGGGTAATCCAGACCACGGTGCCCGCAATTGGCAGCTTGGCCGGGTCGTCGATCAGCGACAGGAGCATGAAAACCTCGTCGCCGATAGCGTAGTTACGGGTCGTCGGAATGAAAATTCCGCCACGGCGCAAGAGTGGCATGTATGCCGCGTACAGCGCCGATTTCGAGTTGATGTTCAGCGACAATACGCTCGGGCGCGGTGAGCCGGGTGCCGCTTGCTTGCGGCTGTCTGCTTCTGCCATATCCCCTCGGGAGGTTCAGAAAAGCCGTGCGTAGTTCAGGAAAAACTCTTCGAGAAACAGGCGGCTATTCACGGGTTGCTCGCACTGGGCCTTGTATTGTATCGCCTTTCCATTGAATGCCAAGAGCTTGCGAGTATCCGTGTCTTGCGCCAGGCGCAGCAACTGCGGCGCGTGCGCGACGAAATAGCGCGGCGGCAGGCCCTGACTGCCCAGAGTCAGGTCGAACAACCACTTCTGAGCCCACTCGAGGGAACGCTTCAAAGGCGCCGGGCGCTTTTCCGCCTTCACCGCCTTATCGACCACCGCCGCGGCGGCCACGGCATCGAGGCCTTTGCCGCGCAACATCTGGCCGAGCAGCGAATCGAGCAGCGCGCGCTCACCCTTGACACTGAGTTCAAGCGCCAGCAGCGGCGAACCGCCGGCGAGCGCCAGCCACTGTTCGCCGTCGCCAACGCCGGCATGACGCAGCCAGGCGACCGCGTTTGCCGCTGGCGGCGGTCGCATGGGAACCGTCTGGCAGCGGCTGCGAATGGTCGGCAGCAATCGGTGTGGTTCGCTGGAAATCAATATAAACAAGGTACCTGCAATGGGTTCTTCAAGTGATTTAAGAATCGCGTTGGCCGTTGCCCGGTTCATCGCTTCGGCGGGGTTCAACAAGACCACGCGCGCCCCATGACGGTGGGTGCCCACATGCAGAAACTCGTCGAGAGCGCGAACCTGATCGATGGTGATCTGCTGGCTGGCCTTCTTCCTGCTCACCTCTTCGCCCGCAGCGGCTTCACTCCCCTCGCCTTCGCCGAGCGCATCCGGCTGCACGAGGCGCAGGTCCGGGTGATTGCCTTGCGCCAGCCAGCCGCAGGCTGGGCAGTGACCGCAGGCGTTTCCCGACTCGCTGCGCACTTCGCAGAGCAGCGCCGCGGCAAAGCTGCGCGCCAACTCGAATTTTCCGATCCCCCGCTGGCCCGCAATCAGCAGCGCATGCGGCAACTGGGCGCGCCTCTCCTGAAGTTGCTTCCAGCCTTGGCTGTGCATCTCTATTATGTTCATAAACAGTATTCTATGAGCGCTTCTTGAATCAATTTCTTGATTCTGTCCCGCGCCTGGTTGGCGTCGATACGGCGAATTCTCTGCGGCGCTGCCGCCGCACGCTCGAGGTAGGCGAGGCGCACGCGCTCGTGAAACTCGGCACGCTCCTGTTCGAAGCGGTCAAGGTCTCGCGCTTGCGCGGCGATGCGCTGGCTGGCGACCGACGACGGCAGGTCGAAGAGCAGCGTCAGGTCGGGTTGCAGGTGGCCGTGCACCCATTGCTCGAGCTGTACGAGCTTGGCCTTGTCGAGACCGCGTCCGCCGCTCTGATACGCGTAGGTGGCGTCGCTGAAGCGGTCGCAGATGACCCAGTCACCGCGTTGCAGAGCCGGTTCGATGACCTCTGCGAGGTGTTCGCGGCGGGCGGCGAACATCAGCAGGGCTTCGGTTTCCAGGTGCATCGCTTCGTGCAGCAGCAGTCCGCGCAGCTTTTCGCCGAGGGCGGTGCCGCCCGGTTCACGGGTCGTCAGCACGTTGAGCCCGCGGCCGCGAACCAGGGCGGCAGCGCCGGCAATATGACTGCTCTTGCCGGCCCCGTCGATGCCCTCGAAAGTGATGAACTTTCCGCGCTTCCGGCTCTCGCTTCGACTCAAGGTCTGCCGCCTTTCTGATAGCGCCTGACGGCGCGATTGTGTTCGTCGAGGGTCGGTGAAAACTGGCTGCTGCCATCGCCACGCGCGACAAAATAAAGCGCCTCGGTGGACGGCGGATGCAGAGCCGCCTGCAGTGAAGCAAGCCCGGGCATGGCAATCGGCGTTGGCGGCAGACCCGGCCGGGTATAGGTGTTGTACGGCGTGTCGGCGAGCAGGTGGCGCTTGCGCAGGTTGCCGTCGAAGTTCTCGCCGATGCCGTAGATCACCGTCGGGTCGGTCTGCAGAAGCATTCCCTGGCGCAGGCGGTTGACGAACACCCCGGCAACCAGCGGCCGATCATGGTCGCGTCCGGTTTCCTTTTCGACGATAGACGCCATGATCAGGGCCTGGTAAGGCTCCCGGTAAGGCAAGTCGGGGGCCCGCGCCTGCCAGGCGCGTGCCAGATGCTGCTGCATCGCACGGTAAGCTCGGGCGAGCAGGTCGACATCGCTGCTGCGCTTGGCGAAAAAGTAGGTATCCGGAAAGAAGAGCCCTTCAGCGGCTGTTTCTGGCGCGCCGATCAGACTCATGACCTCCGCGTCCGGCAGGCCCTTGGTATCGTGGCGAAGGTCCGGGTGTGCGTCGAGACGTTCGCGCATCTGTCGGAAAGTCCAACCTTCGATGAATGCCAGCTCGGCCTGCGTAACGTCGCCACGTGTCAGCTTGGTGAGCAACTCCAGCGGCGTGATGCCGGCAGCAATTTCGTAACTGCCCGCCTTGATCGCCGTGTCCACGCGCATCAGTTTGCCCAGGACGATCAGAACCCACGGATTCAGCTCCGCGCCTGCCGCGGCGACCTCCCTGGCGGCGACGCGCATGCTGCTCCCGGGAACGATCGTGAAATCGACCTGCTCGCTCGTCAAGGTGACCGGCGTCAGCACCACCCAGGCGGCGGCAGCAGTCAGCAGAACGAAAACGGAAACCGCGAGAACGAACAGCTTGAGGAGGTGTTTGCGCATCAATCCGGCGCAGCGGAGACGCTGCGTGGCTGGGGGTGAGGATGAAGTTCGACTGGCCCTATAATAGCCGAAACCTGCGCGGCTGAACCGACCGGCCGCCAACCCGGTCAGAGTTCCACGAGGCTTTCCGCCGAAGGCGACAATGAGCGCTTCCCGGACCCGCAAACTCAGGCCCGCCCCGAACCACTGACGAGAATGGCTTAACGATGAACGCAAGCTGGCAGGAATTTCTTTGTGCCTCAGGAGCACGACTCGACCAGGACCTGGTCGCCGATTTCGGCGCGGCAGCCGACGAGCTGCGGGCCGCACCCGCAGCAACGATCGTCGCTCCACTGGCCCATCTTGGGGTGATTGAAGTCAGCGGCGCCGACGCGGCGAGCTTCCTGCACCAGCAGCTGACCAGCGACGTCAAGCACCTGGCCGACGGCAGTGCCCAGCATTCGGCCTGGTGCTCGGCGAAAGGGCGCATGCTCGCCAGTTTTCTCGTCGTCCGCAGCGGATCCAGTTATCACCTGCGACTGTCTGCAGACCTGTTGCCAGCGATTCTCAAGCGCCTGCGGATGTTCGTGCTGCGTAGCCAGGTGAGCATCAGTGACCGCTCCGACGATCTCCAGCTTATCGGCCTGTCCGGCCCGCGCGCCGAAGAAGCGCTGCAGGCAGCCGGCCTTTCCGGACCCGTCGCGCCGCTGACCTGTAGCGCGTCCGCCGAAGGCATTGTCGTGCGTCTGGACAGCCAGCGTTTCGAACTGGTGGTCAGCAGCGAGACCGCTGGCAAGCTCTGGCAAGGCCTGCTCCTTGCGGCGCGACCGGTCGGCACGCGGGTCTGGCAATGGCTGGAGATAGCCGCCGGCGTGCCCTTGATCACCGACGGAACCAAGGAGGAGTTCGTTCCGCAAATGGCCAACTTCGAGCAGCTGGGCGGAGTCAGTTTCCACAAGGGCTGCTATCCGGGCCAGGAAATCATCGCCCGCACGCAGTATCTGGGCAAGGTCAAGCGCCACCTCTATCGCGCCCATTCGAACACCCCGATCGCCGCCGGCACGGCAATCTATTCGCCAGCCAACCCTGAGCATGCGTGTGGAATGGTCGCCAATGCGGCGCCGGCGCCGGCAGGCGGCTTCGACGCGCTGGCGGTTGTCCTGGAGAATTTCGTCGCCGCCGCCGACCTGGAAATCGCCGCCCCGGGTGGCGCGCACATCGACCTGCAGCCGCTTGTGCGCTAGGCGAGCGGTCGGCGCGCCCTCGGTCGGCCAGCGATGTGCCTGATCCTCATCGCCTGGCAGGCACATCCCGACTACCCCCTGGTCGTCGCCGCCAACCGCGACGAGTTCTTTGCACGCCCCTCGGCGGCGGCTGCGTTCTGGTCGGACGCCCCCCAGGTACTGGCTGGCCGTGATCTCGAAGCGGGCGGCAGCTGGCTGGGAATCGGCCGGGAACGGCGTTTTGCCGCGCTCACCAACTACCGCGAGGGTCGCCAGATGGCGATCAATGCGCGCTCGCGCGGCGCCCTGGTCGCCGACTTCCTCACCGGTGATGCCCACCCGTCGACGTACCTGGAGCAGGTCTCGGCGCGTGCCGCCGACTACAACGGCTTCAACCTCTTTGTCGCCGATGGCCAGCATCTCGCCTACTACGCGAACCGTGGCGACAGCCCGCCACGCTTCCTGAGCCCCGGTATCTACGGCCTCTCGAATCATCTCCTCGACACCCCCTGGCCCAAGCTGGCGGCGGCCAAAGCCAAATTCGCCAGCGCCCTCGCCGACTTGCCGGCGCAGGCCGCGTTCTTCGATCTGCTCGCCGACCAGGAAATCGTTGCCGATTCCCACCTGCCGGAGACCGGCGTACCGCTCGCCTGGGAGCGCATCCTTTCGGCCGTCTTCGTGCGTTCCGAACACTACGGGACGCGGGCGTCCACGCTGCTCACCCGTCACCGAACGGGCGTAACGACGCTGCGCGAACGCAGTTTCGACGCCGGCGCGCTGCTCAGCGGCGAAGTTTGCGAGACTTTTACCTGATCAAAACTGTCGGGAATTTTTACACTTCAAAAAAGGGACTGTTATATCCGATTGATCTGAAAAACTATTTTTTATGGCCCGATAATTGCTTTGTAATTTTGTGAGAATCTGCTCACCTCTAAGGAAGGACCGCGATGATAAAGAAGACCTTGCTCGGCCTGATGGCCATGGCCGGACTACTTGCTTCCGCAGCCGTTCAGGCGACCATCATTCCCTGGTCGGCCGCACTCAATGGGGCGCAGGAAGTCCCGGCCTCCGGCTCCCTTGGCACGGGATCTGCGTTCGGCACTATTGATGACGCGTCCGGTGCTCTCGCCTGGAACATCACGTTCAGTGGCCTGTCCGGCCCCTTGACCGGCATTCACTTCCACGGCCCGGCCGCCCCTGGGGTGAATGCCGGTGTGCGGGTGAATATTGGCAACATCAGTGGTTTCCTGAGCCCGAACAGCGGGTCAGCTATCATCACTGCCCAGGAGGTCACGGATCTTCTGGCAGGAAGCTGGTACATCAATCTGCATACGGCGCAGCATCCCGGCGGTGAAATTCGCGGCCAGGTCATCCCGGAGGCCGTTCCCGAACCGGCCATGCTCGGCCTGCTTGGCCTCGCTCTCGCGGGTCTTGCAGCGTCGCGTCGCCGCAAGCTGTAAGCGTCAGCATCCGCGTCACGACGGCCCCGCTTCGGCGGGGTTTGTCGTTGCTGAGGCCCGATCTTCAGCGCGCTTCGCGATCCTGAAGCCCCGGGCGGCAGTTCGGGCGTCGACTCGCAGCGCCCCGAGACGAGGCTTTTCAGTCCTCGCTGATCTCGACCGGAGTGTAGGGAGGCACCAGGTCGAAGAGCTCGACAATGTCGGCATTGCGCATGCGGATACAGCCGTGCGAGCCGGGACGGCCCATCGGCGTCGTATCCGGGCTGCCGTGAATGTACACGTAGCGGCGCATGGTATCGACCTGGCCAAGCCGGTTGCGCCCCGGTTCGCAGCCGGATAGCCAGAGAATGCGCGTCAGGATCCAGTCGCGCGTCGGGAAACGCTCGGCCAATTCAGGGCAATAGACTTCGCCGCTCGGACGCCGGGCGACGAGAATCGTGTTCTCCGCCAGGCCGCCGCCAATCTTGGCGCGCACCAGGTGCTTGCCGCGTGGAGTGCAGTAGCTGCCGCTGACTTCACCCGCCCCGTTCGCAGCCGTTGACACCGGATACCCGCGCAGCAGCCTGCCTGTGGCGTCCGACAGGCGCAGCACCTGTTCCTTGATCGAGACGTCGATGCGCAACTTCACTGGCCCCCTCGGCTGCGCCGCGCGGCAAAGAAATCGGAGAGCAACTGCCCGCATTCGGCGGCCAGGACACCACTGACGACCTCGGTGTGATGATTCAGCCGTTCGACGGCAAAGAGGTCGACGACGCTGCCATGCACCCCGGTTTTTGGGTCACGCGCGCCGTAGATCAGGCGGGCGATACGCGCCTGCAGTACCGCCCCGGCACACATCGCGCAGGGTTCGAGGGTCACGAAAAGCTCGCAACCGGGCAGACGATAGTTCTGCAGATTGCGGGCCGCATCGCGCAACGCGGCAATCTCGGCGTGCGCCGTCGGGTCGTGTTCGCCGATCGGTGAATTGAAGCCACGCCCGACGATGACGCCGTCGCGCACCACCAGGGCGCCGACCGGAACTTCGCCCAGGCATTCGGCAGCGTGCGCCAGGGAAATCGCCTCGCGCATGAAGTATTCGTCTTTCATCGCGCGCATTCTACCGCAGCGCCGCCAGCCCATCGAAGACGCGCGCCAAATCGGGTACCATCGCTCGACAGCCTGGCCGACGCCGGCCGTGAGAAGCGACTTCCGCCATGCACATCCTCTTCGGCGAAACGATCAGCAGGAGACAAGGCCATGACGACCATCCGATTTCTGCAGGAACAGGCGCTGTTCGGCGGCGTCGACGATCAGGCGATGGCGGCGATCGTTCCCTTGCTCAGCGAGCTCACTTTCGCCGCCGGCGAAGCCATCGTTCGTGAGGGCGACGACGGCGATTCGCTGTTCGTCATCTGCAGTGGCTCGGTCGAAGTGCTGAAAGCAACGGCAGCCGACGACGGCCCCTTCGAGAAGCGCCTCGCCGTCCTGAAAGTTGGCGACGTTTTCGGCGAGATGGAGTTGATCGACATGCAGCGCCGCTCGGCAACGGTGCGCGCGCTTGAACCGGTTTCAGCCCTGGCCCTGTCCAACGGCGACCTGTTCCGGATCTACGAATCCGATCTGCCGACGTTTACGCTGGTCGTCCTCAATCTGGCCCGGGAGTTGAGTCGTCGGCTGCGCAGCCTCGACGATCTGGCGGTGCACTACATGGCCATGGATCCAGCCGCGGAGCCGTGGTAGGCGCCGCACCGCTCACGGCGTGCGTTTCAGCGTGTCCTGCCACGCGCGCATGGCGATGGCCAGGCGACCAGACATGGTGATGTACTCGCCATAGAGCAGAGCGTAGGCATCGCGGGTTTTCCCGGATGCCGCCAGTTCGACGACCTGCGCGGCCAGCCGATGGAAGTCGGCGTGCAAACGCCGCACGTCCTGGTAGACGCTGCTCGCCCGGTCTTCAACCGACAGCCGTGAGCCGTGCAACCACTTGCCGAATTCGCACTGGTCTTCCGCCCGCACCTCGTCCACGTCGACCGGCGGATGGGCCTGGAAAACGGCCTCCCGCAGACGCAACATCCACAGGGCGTGATTACCGATCGCCTCTTCAATTTCCGCCACTCTGTCCACCCTGTCCAGCTTATCCACTTTCTCCACCCAAGCTTTCCTGGCTGTGAGCAGGTCGTCGACCAGGCGCCAATTCTACATTCTTCAGGCACCGATCCATTTGTGCGCAGCGAGCCATGCGAGCCGCGCAAGCCAGCGAATGTCGCCGGGAGATGGGCTGCCGGCAGTGCAGTCGAGGTCCACGAGCGCAGGAGCATCCCCGCTCAAATCTCTTCCGACAAGGCCTCGTCCTGAAAGCGGGCGCGAATCTCGACGGCGTCGTTTCGACGCGCCAGGAAAGCCGCGACACATTGCGGATCGAAATGCTCGCCAGCCCCGTTCCGCAGGTAAGCCAAGGCCTTCTCGAGCGGCCACTGCCGCTTGTACGGGCGGTCAGACATGAGTGCATCGAAAACGTCGGCGACAGCGACGATCCGGCCAAAAAGCGGGATCGCCGTCCCGGCCGTGCCGTGCGGGTACCCCGAACCGTCGAACTTCTCGTGGTGCGAATCAGCGATCAAGGCCGCCGCCTACAAGACCGTCGATTCACTGCCGTCGAGCAGCTCGAAACCCAGTTTGGCGTGCCCCTTCATGATTGCAAACTCTTCCGGGGTCAGTTTTCCGGGCTTCAGAAGAATCGCGTCCGGGATGCCGATCTTGCCAACGTCGTGCATGGGCGCAGCCTGCAGAATGAGTTTCTGGTCAGCGAGGGGCAGCGCAAGTTCGGCAGCGATCAGGTGCGAGAAATGCGCCATGCGCTGGATGTGCATGCCGGTTTCAGGATCGCGGAACTCGGCAGCTCTCGACATCCGATAGAGCAGCTCCTGTTCGCCCGCGTGCACCGCGGCCGTCGCCTTGGCCACCTCCTCGGCCAGCCACGAAGCACGGTCGGCCAGGTGCCGCCGGCTGGTATTGAGGGCCAGCAGGTTGCGCACGCGCGCCGAGAACTCCATGCGGTCAACCGGCTTGGTCAGGAAATCGGTCGCCCCGATTCCCAGCGCCCTATAGCGAACGTCCTTGTCGTCATTGGCGGTGATCATCAGCACCGGCAGTTCCTGCCGATCAGGAATTTTGCGCAGGCGGGTGATGAACTCCAGACCGTCGAGGTCCGGCATCATGTAGTCGACGATGATCAGGTCCGGCAGATTCTCCGAACACCATGCCAGGCCCTTGGGCGACTCCTGGAAAAGGACGGCCTCACAGTCGCCGAGCTTGGCAACCAGCGCCTTCAACAGCACGAGATTGATATCGCTGTCGTCGATAATGGCGATCCGGTTCATCCTGCCCTCCGCGCGAGTTTTGTCGAGTATAGCAAGAGGATTCCTGGCCGCGGTGGCCGGGTTCCTTTCGCCGTCGGAGAACGCCTGCAGCGTCGGTCAGGCACTGCAGTTCCGTGACCGTCGGAAATAGCCGCGCAAAAAGGGCAGACGAAAAAAAGGGGGCGTTCAGTGCGCCCCCTCGTGTCAGACCGGCTTTGCCCCGCTCACACGCCACTGCAGGCGAAGCACGGCGGGCGCGACGATCATCGTCACGCCCGCCGCGTCGCCTGGTAGCGAGCCAGCGGAGCTTCGCCCGCCTACGCGAACAGCCAACCCGGATCGCTGACCGGCGCTTCCGCCACAGCGGCGCCATCATTTGCCGCCACGCTGAAGTAGATGTCGGTCATGTCGACCACATTGCCGTTGGCCAGGGTGGCCGAACTCTGCTCGAGATGCAGGTTGCCATTGACGTCCCAGAAAGCGTCTTCGTGATACGCCACGTTGACACTGACGACGCCTGCGTCGGCCAGACTGATCAACTCGCCAGGGTCGGTTTGATGGTTGCCGTTGGCGTCCCGCCACACCGACAGATTGACGTAGCCGTCGTCCGCGGCATCGACCAGACCATCGCCGTTGCTGTCGAAAGCCGCCAGCCGTGCGAAGCCATCGCCCTGCTTGCTCCCGCCGAACAGCTCGGAAATGTCGTCGATGCGGCCGTTGCCGTCGGCGTCGAAGGCCAGGAAGGCATCACCCGCCGACAACCAGCCGGACTTGACCGCGCTACCGTTTCCGAACAGATCGAACTGACCCTGCGCATCAGCCAGCGAGGTGGTCTGGATACCGTTGCCGTCGAGGTCGATGGCAATCGGGGTCACCGTCTTCGACGCCGCACTGACGACCAGCTTCTCGATCTTGAAGTAGTCGGGTGTGTTGTCCCCGACGCTGCCTCTGGTGCTATCCGGGAGTCTGGCGGCCACCACCAAGACATTACCCTCGGCTTGTGCGCTGTTGATATCGGCCCAGCGCGCAGATGTCGAACTGGTGTCGTTGACTTCTTTGGTCAACCCGGCAAGGGGGTTGGACAAATTGACTGGCCCATCCAACGAACCAATCCACGCCGTGAGGTCGCTGTCGCCGATGACGTAGCCCAGGAAGGCCTTATCTACCACCACTTTCTCGGAGAACTCGTAGATCACGTAGTTGATACGGCCCACGTTGTCGACCGTGTGCGTGTTGCTGCTGCGCCCGTCGCCTTCGCTGCGATCGGTGACGCCATGCCCACCACTGTAGGCGCCTAGCCAGGCAGTTTCCCAGTTAGTGGGTTGGCCGTCCCTGTCGAAAGAGCTGCTGCTGACTGCACGGGCGTTGACCGTGATGCCGTCGACAGTGTAGCTCCGCACGTTGCCATTGCTGCCGTCAGTGGCCGAGTTGCCACTGAAGTCGTAGGTTACGTTTACCCGCGGCGGCGTCAGGCCGGCATCCCAGCCGTTGTTTTCGCCTGCGACCAGTGTGATCAGCCCGGTCTTGCCGGAACTGCCGACGTCTGAATCCAGCGCGTCGTTGCCGCCCTCGTTGGCCACCGTAAAGCCGCCAAAAGCCGTGGGTTTGACGAACTGCAACTCGTACTTGCCGAGAACCAGGTTAGTGAAGCTGTAGTTGCCGCGGCCATCGGTGGTGGTGTCTTGGAGAAATGTACCCGCACTGTTGAACAGCTTCACCGTCACTCCTGCCACACCCGCTTCACCAGTATCCTGCAAGCCGTTACCGTTGGTGTCGCACCAGACCCGGTCGCCGATGCTGGCCAGTGCCGGATTCTTGTAGTGGCTGAGGTCGAAGTCTCCCGGCGCACCTGGAGCCGAGACGGTGGCCTTGTTCTCATAGACCCCGCCGGCCGTCGGCTGCTGGAAGGTCAACTTCTCGATCTTGAATCGATCCTCCGGTGTGCTGTCGCCCGTCCAGGCAGCAAGCACCAGCACGTTGCCGGCGAGGTTGCCGGCATTGATGTCGGCTGTCCGCGCCGAAGTCAAATCCGTCAAGTTGACTTCGGTGAAACCGAGTCCGTTGAGCACCGCGTCGCTGAGCGTCAGGTGGCTGTTGAAGGCGTTACTGCTGGTGCCAATCCACACCGTGATGTCGCTGTCGTTGACCACGTAACCCAGGTACGCCGAGTCGACGATTACGCTCTGGTTGAACTCGAAGAGCACGTAGTTGTCCCGGCCGACATTGTCGACGGTGTGCATGTTGCTGCCACCGCTTCCCTCGCTGCTGTCGGTGACGCCCAGCCCACCGCCGTAGCTTCCCAGCCACGCGGTCGACCATTCACCACTGGCCTTGTCTCTGGCGAAGGCGCTGGCCTTGACCGATACCGCTCCGCTGCTGAACTCGCGGATATTGCCATCCGGGCCGTCCAGCGCGCTATTGCCGCTGAAGTCAAAGGTCCGGGGGGCGCCGAGTGCCGTCAGATTCTGGACGATGCCCGAGGCCTTATACAGCCACACTTCACCCGGTGACAGGAGACTGTCGTTTCCGACGTCACCCGACAGGTAGGTGATCTTGCCGTTGGCTACCGACAGGTCGTCAGCCGTGTTCGCCGGCGTACCGTTGTCATCGACAATCGCGATCTCGCTTTTTGCGAAGGTCGTGTTGCCGGTGTTGGTCACCTGGTAGGTCCAGTTGACCACCGAGCCGGGGGTCAGGAGCGGAACGCCCGCGCCATTAGCCGAATCTTCGTTGTCGTAGTCCGGCGCAACCGGGTTGCTGTTGCTCGCACCGTTGGTGGTTTTCTCGATGTCGATTCCGGGCCTCAGGACCACCAGACCGGCATCCCAACTCAGGTCCTCCTTGCCGGCCGTCAGCATAGTGGAGATCGATTTACCGGTAAGTGGATCGATGTCGCTGTCTATTGCGTCGTCGCCACCCTGGTCCTTGGCAGTGATCGTGTAGCCCTGAGGCGCCAGCACATGAATGGCGTAGTTACCCGGAGCGAGATTGGTGAACAGGTAGTTGCCGTCCGCGTCCGTGTTCTGCGTCGCTTGCACATTGCCGGAACCATCCAGCAGTTCCACCGCAACACCGCCAATGCCGACCTCGCCGGAGTCCTGAACACCGTTGGCGTTATTGTCCAGCCACACGCGGTCACCGAGACTAGCAGTCAAAAGCGAGGTGGTGTAATACGCCTTGTCGGAATCAGAAACCGTTGCGCCGGTGCCCGCATATACGCCAACGACCGTACCGGTGTTCTCATGCAGCCCGCTCCACGTCACCATTTCCGTGGCGGTGTAGGTCCAGGTCTCGTTGATGTCCAGCTTATGATCGCCGTTGATGTCGCCGCCGACGAAGGTCAGGCCTTGGATATGGTCGTCCGTCACCTGCACGTCGCTCAGTGCGACCTCGCCGGTATTGGTCACCACATAGGTGAACACCGCCTTGCCACCCACGGGTATCAAGGGTCCTGTGGGATCGTCCGCGTCGTAGTCGGGCGTGATCACCAACGTGCCAGCGCCGGCCGGAGTGCTGAGGTCGGCACCCAGTTCGTTCTGCGTTGCAAACAGGTCCTTGGTGCTTTCATAGGTGCTGCTGTTGACCGCGGCCTTGGTCATAGCGATGACCTCGGCCTTGCTATAAGCGTAATCGACATAGCCATTGGCTGCATTCAGCAATGCAGCCGTGGAGTGGCGCATAAGGGCGTAGACCCCACCACCGTTCATGTTCAGAGCGTCCAACAGTGTTGGCGTACCGGGTACGTCGACGCCAAAGATGGCCTCGTAGCTGTCATTCGGGCTGTAGCCCGTTTCCGGCCAACCAGCCAGCGGTGCGGGTCCGTAGCTGGAGTGCGTTTTCCAGAAGCCAGGCGTCAGCCCCTCGCCGCCGCCGCCGCCGTCCACCATGTACTCACCGCGAACGTATTTCTCGATGTCGATACCCGGCGCCATTGCGACCAGGCCGGCATCCCACGACAGATCCACCTCGCCGGGGCTCAGCGAGGTCAGCGCGCTCTTGCCGGTTGTCGGATTGACGTCGGAGTCCGTAGCGTCGTGAGTGTTGTTACCGGCATCCTGCGTCGTGAAACGGTAACCGACGGGCTTGACCACCTCTATGGCGTAGTCGCCGGACGTCAGATTGCTGAACAGGTAGTTGCCATCGCTGTCGGTAAGCGTGCTGCCGATTTCACCACCGGTGCGATTCAGAAGTTTGACCGTCACTCCAGCGACACCCGCTTCGTTGTCGTCTTGGAGGCCATTGCCGTTACTATCCAGCCACACCCGGTCACCGATCGACGCTTTGCAGGGCGCCGCCGTGCAAATATCAAGTTTCTCGATCTTGAACTGGTCCTCCGGCGTGCTATCGGAGATGTTGGCGGCAATGATCAGCACGTTGCCACTGACCTTGCCGTCGTTGAAGTCGGCCCAACGAGCATAGCGGCTTGTCGTCCAGTTTTCCTCGTAGTGGGTCATGCTGGCCAGGAACGCATCGTTCACGGTCGTGACCGGGGTCGCCGAAGAGCCAATCCACACCGAGATATCGCTGTCGCAGACGACATAGCCCAGGTAGGCATTGTCCACGATGACATCCTGCGAAAACTGGAATACCACGTAGTTGTCGCGTCCGCCAACGTTGTCGACCGTGTGGCTGTTGCCCGAGCCACTCTCGCTGGTATCCGTGACACCGAGACCGCCACCATAGGCACCCAGATAGGCGGCAGCCCACGTGTCCGTATTATTCTGCACACGACTCCAGGCGGTTGCCGTCACCGAGACGCCCGACAACTCGTAGGTCCGCGAATTGCCATAGGCGCCCGAGGTGGACGAACTGCCGGAAAAATCGTATCTGACGCATACCGGATCGCCGATCAGGCCGGCGTCGACCGTGAGGTTGTTCTCGCCGGCGCCCAGGATAATGGGAGCGGTTCGGCCCGTCGCATTCACGTCGGAATCTTTGCCATCGCTTGTACTGGTATTGCCACCTGCGTCCTGCGCGGTGAAGGCGTAACCGACCGGCTTGTCCACCTGGATGGCGTAGCTGCCAGCTCCCAGGTTACTGAACAGGTAATTGCCACTGTTGTTGGTCGTCGCGGTCGCGACCTCCTGACCACCCTTCAACAGACGGACCGTCACCCCAGACACACCGCCTTCACCCGCATCCTGAATACCATTGTTGTTGCAGTCCAGCCAAACGTGATCACCGATCGACCCAAGCCGCTCAACCGCCACCTTGTAGTCCTCGACCTCGCCGTTCGAAGCGAGCCCAGTGGGCGCCAGTCCCGCGTCGGTGCTCAGGCGGAAGCGCGCGTATGTATCACCGACCACGGCGTCCGTCGGCGCCGTGAAACTTAGCGTCTGCATGCCATTGCTGACAGCGTAATCAGTAAAGACTTGCTCGCCCGCGCCGAAGGCGCCATCACCGTTGAAGTCGATCCACGCGTTCAGAAGCCCGTGGACCCCATCGGCTTCGACCACCGTCACCTTGACCTGCGTAGTCTGGCCGGCCTGGATCGGCGTCAGAAACTGGATACCGTCCTCGTCGTTCAGGTTGTTCGAGTTGTCGCCGTCGGCGTCCAGGGTCGGCTGACCATCGCTTTCGGTATCCACCAGTGCTCCGAGGTAAAGCGCCGGCGTCGCCGCCGTTTGCCCCACGCTCAGCACGTGCCGCGCACCATTCGCGGCAAAGGTCGTGCCGTAGCTGTCCGGGTTGTCGCCGTAGTCCAGCGCCCGATAGCCGAAGTCCTGCAGGAGATTAACCTCGCCCGGTGTCAGCGTTTCGGTGGACATACTGTCATTGCCGCCAATGCCGCCGTCTGGGTCAACAGTATTTGCCCAGCCCACTCCGACCTGTGGCAGGGTGCTGGTGTCGACCATTACCCGGTACACGATACCGGCGCCAGGACCACCCGTGGAGTTGTAGGTAGGGCCAGCCAACAGCGGGCCGAAGAAATAGTAACCCGTCTCCACGACGTCAAGGGTGTTAGGGTTGTCGCCGGTCATGGCGGTAGCCACGAACGTATCAACTGACCCATCACCATTCGTATCAGCCCAAAGCGTGACCTTTACGTTATCGATCCCCTCCCCGGCGTCGGCTAAGCCGTTATCGTTCTTATCGAAGAAAACCGTGTCGCCGATTCCTGCCGTCTTGACCTCAATGATCGTCGGCTGATGACTGGGGACCTCGCCGCCCGGCGAGAGGATCACGCCAATATCCTGGCCAGCAACAGGGACGAACTCGCTACCCATCGTTCTGGCAAGGAGCGCTATTTTCTCGGCCGTGGCTCCCGACGTGTCGTAGTCTATCAGTGCATTCATGACACTTGGGCTTGCTGTTACGCCAAGCAATTTCCATATAGCCCACTGCACATCACCCGAGGTGAAGATCTCATCCCCCGACACATCGTCAATATTGTAGTGATAGGAATTAGTGGAAGGACCAAATGGAGTTGGTGTGGATTCCAGTACCACGTTGTCCGGCTCGGTAATGTTATTGAATATCCAGTTGATAGCTTGAAGGGTGTCGAGGTACCCGTCCATGTTGACATCGTTAACTAACGCTGGCGAAAAAACAGTGCTTGGTATCGCGCCGTAACTCGAATACACAGAAACATCATTGTACGTCGTACCACGGGTGATTCCTTTTTCCGGATCGAGGCACCAGGCGTCATACTTCCCATTCAGCAAACCACCATTTGCGATATTCACGTTTAAATAGCTGGGCATGCCCCACACGGGATAGAGGTGAAAGCTATAGAAGCGATCACTCTGCCTCTCGACGCCTTCTTGGGCGCCGCTGGTCGGAAGTAGCGACTCGAACAACGAGAGTGGGCCGTTAGTCATCTGTAGACTCCAAAATTGTTGGCACGGGGGTGGGGACTACCGAGCAATCTCTTAGGAACAGTTGCATTTACGCCGCATTGGGGAAGCACCATTTATGCCAGCTCTGTTTAGATGTTTGATTTAACGCGTCTTCGATTTTTTTGCCAAGATCTTGCGTCGCTCGAGTGTAAGATTTTTCGACACCCGCGCTCCTCAATAGAGAGCGGTGTTCGAAGGGCCAAGATTGGGACGACCTACCGGCTGCGTGATCGCTGATCCTTCAAGTCGTCTAGTGCGGTTGTTGGATGGAAGCACGACATCGCAACGAAGCTATCCTAGCAGCCTGTCGGACTTAGGAATCTCGGACATGCTATATGCAACGCGCTGCTTTAATGGCGGTATTTTTAACGGCATTGGCTGCTAGAACTGCTGTGAGCAAAACTTTTTGCCGGAAATCGCTCCAAAAAATGCATAATGCATTATTTCGCAACCTCTTTGGATCATGCGTCCGTTATAAGATTTGTTTCTACTCATGTCGTGTCTTTTCGGAAAGTGCAACAGGCTGTTAGTGTACCGTTGCACGCAGTGTGGAACATATGAATTTCAGCCACCACAAGGGTTTGCGGCCACTTCTATGCCTGCTGAAAGTGCCATCAAGAATTCAGCGCTACACTAGCGAACTCCTGCGTGCGGGGAAAACAGTATGAATGATCCTTTACACTTACCGCCCTTCCCGGCGATACAGGGGCCGAAAGCTGTGGACACCGAGCCGCGCACGGAAGGCTGGCTTCACCAGCACCGGACTGCGCAAGCCAAATTCTCCCTAGCCATCAATCAAGGTGTCGACTTTTTTTACACCCCCGCCTTTCCTAGCCTGCTACGATTTGACGGAAAGTATTATATGTCGTTTTAAACCATGGCTTTACAGACACGCAAAGAGCTCATGGCATGAGTCCTGCTTTATTCATTCGAGGGCGGCGACCGCATCGATTTCTGGCGCCCTAGAGCGCGCGGCCCTGACAAGCCTCACTTCATTTCTGATTGCGCTCAGCCATCTTCAGGTTTTTTTGTAAAACGCCTACAGATGTATAGGCGGCGTGAACGCTTGGCAGTGAATACGAGCTCTGTACACACCCCACATGGCGCGCCACGCGCCCCTTTGTTTGGTACTTTTTCCGCGAGGAGCCAAGAATGAAAGCACATCAAGAGCACCTTGATAAAACCACCCCCGCCGCAAAAAACGCTGCAAGTGACCAGAACAAGATGAACCGTCGTGAGGCGCTGGCGATTGTCGGAAAGCACGCGGTCTACACGGCTCCTGCGGTGCTTGCAGTTCTGGCAGCAACAAAATCAAACCGTGTGCACGCCGGCGATGGGGATCCTAGCCCTAACTGATTGCGCGTTCGCCGTCATCACAATCAGCAGCAATGACGCGGACGAATAGAGGAGCGAACACGTCGATTGGGGCTGTCGGCCGAGGCCGACTTGGCAGGCTTATAAGTGTGACGGAAAAAATTGCGTCATACCCGCAGGAGTCCTTCCTCTGTCCCTTAGGCTGCGCTTGGGTTGTCTACTACCCGCTGGCCGACAAGCTCCTGATTCTCAACGAGACTGCGAAGGTCGTCTGGGATCTACTGAGCCAAGGATGCGAGGCGCCTGAAATAACTTCAGCCTTAGCTGGCCATTTCGGGATTCCTGAGAAACAGGCTGCGCAGGACGTTGCGCAACTGCTTGCTGACCTGACCGACTGTCCCACCGGGTGCGATGGGGAAAAAACTGATGCGTGCGAAGCTTACTCGTTAAAGCCACAGGAATGCACCGTCAATCGCAACGCATCGGTGGACTGCGGAACCTTCCGATTTGGCAAGAGCAAAATCAGAATCCTTTCTGTTACGAAGGAACTGGACGAATCATTTTTCTTGCGTTTTCAACATCGTGCTATCGATGACGACGGTGCGGACGTGCTCGAAATTTCGGCAGGGGACTCATCTTATAGGCTGACCTTTCGCAATAGAACTATCGCACAAGCGACGACAATCACGCGGACGATGTCGCATTTGGTGGAATTCCTGCTGGCTCAAGAGCATCCACACAAGCCCTTGTTGGCGTATTGCCACGCGGCCGCAGTCAGCCACCGGGGGCGCGCCGTTCTGATGCCCGGTAATAGCGGCGTAGGAAAGTCAACCCTTACTGGCTTCTTGGTGGCGCACGACTTTTCCTATTTGGGCGACGATATGATCGCCATTGGTGAAGACGCGATGTCATTATTCCCGCTGCCCACCTGCTTGTCGATCAAGGCTGGTTCCTGGGCGCTCTTGGAGCCATTCTATCCGGCGTTACCGAAGCTTGCGACGCTTAACCGCTATGGCCGCAGCGCTCGCTATATCGATCCACCGGGCAATTATGAAGTGCTATCTTCAGCCGCCGTCCCGGCAGCGATCGTGTTCCCCGCTTTTTCTGAGGGCGCAGCAACACGGCTGGCGCCATGGCAGCCACACCAGACAATGATTCGTCTCCTTGAGGCCAATGTCCGACTGTCTGGATGGGGCGCCGCTACCGAGGACCAACTCGCCAGATTCGTCCGCTTTGTCGAGCAGACACCGGCCTATGAGCTGAGTTATTCGGAACTACCTGAAGCCATGAAGGCCATCGAGGAATTGCTTGGCAGCCAACCCTAGAGCGGCCTCGCGACTTCTCAGTCGCTGCCTGTCGGGAGCATTGGGGCAACCACTCGCCCGATCGGACCTGCCGGCCAACCAGAGCGAGTGGGAAAAGATGCTGCGCGCCTCCAGCGCTCATCTTGCCGCTCCACAACTGCGCTGGGCACTGCGTGAACAAGGTCTTTTCCCGGCTTTGCCGGCCGATGTCGCCGAGTATCTTGATGCCATCTACACGCTGAATCTCGATCGAAACCTTGAATGCGAAAATCAGCTGGCGGATTTCATACAGCTGCTGAACAGCATTGGTGTGCGCCCAGTGCTTCTCAAGGGTGCAGCGGCACTCGTCGGCGGTCTCTATCCGACTTCCGGGGAGCGGATGATTTCCGATCTGGATATTCTGATTCCCGCTCAACGGCTGCCGGAGATCCTCGACAAGGTGGCGGGCGCGGGTTACCACGCGGGGGTAGCGGAAGGCATGCAGATGCCCGACCCGGTCGATTTTTCCGAGCACCATCACTATCAACCGCTTCTGAGCCCCAACTGGCCAGCTAGCGTGGAATTGCATCTCCACCCAGTCCTCCTCGAATTTGGCGAGCTTCTTACGAGTGAAGAAGTTTTTCAGGATGCCCGTTTAGTTAAGTGGCGTGGCGGCGAGTGTTTGTTGCCTTCCCCGACCCACTTTGTTACCCACAACATCATCCATACTTTCCTCGTCAATACCAAGCATCACCTTCAACGACTCTCTCTTCGGCAACTGTTCGAGTTCGTTCTCGCCACCCGAACATACGGCGACCGCATCGACTGGAACGACATCCGCCACCGCTTTGACAGCCACGCTAACGGCAAGGCATTGCGGCAATACCTGGCATTGGCGAATACCTGCCTCGGTTTTAATGTGCCAAATAGCATAAATATGGACGGCCGCGACCGACCTCGCATCCAGCTCTACCTTTTCCACCTTGACTTGGAGAATCGCACCGCCCTGTGGACACTTAATCTCGCACGCCAGGTGCGCTCTCGGTTGCAAGCGCTGCGGAAAAGACCGGGAAAGACGGTAAGAAAGCTCTTTACGACCGGGGTTTACAGAAGGTTCATCGACAGCATCCTTGACACACCTGGCAAGTGATCTGAGCCTCCTTCCAACAAGTTGACTGTGCTGAAGGATGCGTGAACCCTGCCACCTGATCAAGGAATGAACGACCACTCGATCTGATCACTCCGCTCGACGCCGGCGGTCATCGCCCGGCACAGGCCGATGAACTCGCGCATGCCTGCCGTCTGGAACTTGCGGCGGTGCCAGAGGAAGTGAAAATGCCGCTGCAGGTCGAGTTCGGGCGTCTGTATGGCCACCAGGCTGCCGCGCCGGAAAGCCTCACGCAGCGCCAGGCGCGAGATGCAGCCAATGCCGAGGCCGAATTCGACGGCACGCTTGATGGCTTCGGTGTGCTCGAGTTCGAGGCGGACCTTGAGCGGCGAATGCTGGTGGCGCAGCGCCTGATCAAGGGTCTCACGCGTCCCCGAGCCGGGCTCGCGGACGATCCAGGACTCGTCGGCGAGTTCCGCGAGCGTCACCGACGCTTTTTTCGCCAGCGGATGACCGGGAGCGCAGAAAACGACCAGTTCGTCGGCCACCCACGGTTCGACGATCAGCTCGGGGTGCCGGCAACTGCCTTCAACCAGACCGAGATCGAGTTCATGGCGCGCCACCTGGTCGACGATCGTCGCCGTGTTGTGCACTTTCAGATGCACGCTGCTCTCGGGATGACGGGTGAGAAAATCGGCGACGATCAGTGTCGCCAGGTAGTTGCCGATGGTCAGCGTCGCTCCGATCTGCAGCTTGCCGTAGCCGGCGTGCCCTTCGAGCCCGCTCTCGATCGCCGCAGCACGCTCGATCAGCTCGACGGCTTGCGGCAGCAGGGCCTGGCCAAGCTCGTTCAGGCGCAGGGTCTTGCCGAAGCGGTCGAAGAGCTGCGTGTCGTACTGGCGCTCGAGTTCGCCGAGGGCCGTACTGGTCGCTGACTGCGACAGCGAGAGCTCTTCGGCGGCGCGAGAAACGCTCTCGTGCCGAGCCACGGCCACAAAGACCCCGATCTGCCGCAAAGTGAATCGCATATCTACGAGTTAGATATAGTTTATTGAGAAAATCTGTTTTACAAATATAACATACGCAAATACCATGGTTCTCATCAACCGCACACTAGGGTCAAGAACGATGAGCACCTTTTCCGCCCAACAAGTCCTTTCGGTCCATCACTGGAACGACACCCTGTTCAGTTTTCGCACCACGCGCGACCCGGGCTTGCGCTTCATCAACGGCCAGTTCGTGATGATCGGTCTGGCGCAGGAAGAGCGGCGACCGCTGACCCGCGCCTACAGTATCGCCAGCGCCAATCATGACGAATACCTCGAGTTCCTGAGCATCAAGGTGCCCGACGGCCCGCTGACCTCGAAGCTGCAGCACTTGGCGGTCGGCGACGAGATCGTCGTCAGCCGCAAGCCGACCGGCACGCTGGTGCTGCGCGACCTGCGCCCGGGAAGGAACCTCTACCTGCTGTCGACCGGCACCGGCCTGGCGCCGTTCATCAGCCTTATCCAGGACCCCGAGACCTACGAACGCTTCGAGAAGGTGGTCCTCATCCACGGCGTTCGCTGGCAGCGTGACCTGGCCTACAGCGACTTCATCAGCAGGGATTTGCCGCAGCACGAGTTTTTCGCGGACATGGTTCGCAACCAGCTGATCTACTACCCGACAGTGACCCGCGAGCCCTTCCGCAATCAGGGCCGGATCACCGAGCTGGTCAACAGCGGCCGCCTGTTTTCCGACATCGGCCTGCCGCCCTTGGACCCCGCTCGCGACCGCGCCATGCTCTGCGGCAGCCCGGCGATGCTCAAGGATTGCTGCCAGTTGCTCGACAGCCGGGGATTCGAAGTTTCGCCGCACATTGGCGCGCAGGGCGACTACGTGATCGAACGGGCTTTCGTGGAAAAGTAGGCGCGACGGGGCAAGAGCGTTGTCTTCGCTTCGCCGGCGGTTACCGCGGCAGCTTTGAAGGGCCGCCTTTGAATCGCCGCCGTGTGAAGCCTCGCCGGCCACGAGCCGCCAGTCTCGGGTAGACTTGCGCTTTTCGGGCGCCACGCGTTGGCCGCCCGCCGACCGCTTTTCCTCCTTTGGATCGACACGCAAGGCCATGGCTCAATACGTATTCACGATGAACCGCGTGGGCAAGATCGTCCCGCCCAAACGCCAGATCATCAAGGACATCTCCCTTTCCTTCTTTCCGGGCGCCAAGATCGGCCTGCTCGGGCTCAACGGCTCGGGCAAATCGACGGTTCTGCGCATCATGGCCGGCCTCGACAAGGACATCATCGGCGAAGCGACGCCGATGCCCAACCTCAAGATCGGCTATCTGGCGCAGGAGCCCGAGCTCGACCCGGAGGCGACCGTCCGCCAGGAGGTCGAGTCCGGCCTGGGCGAGGTTTTCCAGGCGCAGGCCAAGCTCGAAGAGGTCTACGCAGCTTACGCCGAAGCCGACGCCGACTTCGACAAGCTCGCCGAGGAGCAGGCGCGCCTCGAAGCGATCCTGGCGACTGCCGGCTCCGATCTCGCCAGCCAGCTCGAACTGGCCGCCGACGCGCTGCGCCTGCCGCCCTGGGAAGCCCGGATCGGCCAGCTCTCGGGTGGCGAAAAGCGCCGTGTCGCGCTGTGCAAGCTGCTCCTCTCGCAGCCCGACATGCTGCTCCTCGACGAACCGACCAACCACCTCGACGCCGAGTCGGTCGAATGGCTGGAGCAATTCCTGGTGCGCTTCCCGGGTACGGTGGTCGCCGTCACCCACGACCGTTACTTCCTCGATAACGCCGCGGAGTGGATTCTCGAACTCGATCGTGGCCAGGGAATTCCCTGGAAGGGCAATTACTCGAGCTGGCTGGAGCAGAAGGAAGCGCGCCTGGAAACCGAGGCCAAGCAGGAAGCCGGCCGCATCCGGACGATGAAGCAGGAACTGGAATGGGTACGCCAGAGCCCGAAAGCACGGCAGGCGAAGAGCAAGGCGCGCCTGTCACGCTTTGACGAGCTGAGCAGTGTCGAGTACCAGAAACGCAACGAAACGCAGGAGATCTTCATCCCGGTCGGCGAGCGGCTGGGCAACAAGGTGATCGAGTTCAAGGAGGTCAGCAAGTCCTTTGGCGACCGCCTGCTGATCGACAAGCTCACTTTCAGCGTCCCGCCGGGCGCCATCGTCGGCATCATCGGCCCCAACGGCGCCGGCAAATCGACCCTCTTCCGGATGCTGATCGGTAACGAGAAACCGGATTCCGGCGAAGTCGAGATCGGCGGCACGGTCAAGCTCGCCTACGTCGACCAGAGCCGCGACTGCCTCGATGGCGAGAAAACGGTTTTCGAGGAGATCGCCGGCGGTGCCGACGTCCTTACCGTGGGCAAGTACGAAACGCCGGCGCGGGCCTACATCGGCCGCTTCAATTTCAAGGGTTCCGATCAGCAGAAGCGGGTTGGCCAGCTTTCCGGTGGTGAGCGCGGTCGCCTGCACATGGCCAAGACGCTGATCGCCGGCGGTAACGTCCTGCTCCTCGACGAGCCGTCGAACGACCTCGACGTCGAAACGCTGCGCGCCCTGGAAGACGCGCTGCTGGAGTTTGCGGGCAGCGTGCTGGTCATTTCGCACGACCGCTGGTTCCTCGACCGCATCTGCACGCACATTCTGGCCTGCGAAGGCGAGTCGCAATGGAGCTTCTTCAGCGGCAACTATCACGAGTACGAGGAAGACAAGGTACGCCGCCTCGGCGAGGACGCGGCCAAGCCGAAACGGATTCGCTACAAGCCGATCACGCGCTAGTGGCGGCAATCGTGATGAGGCTTTCGGCGACCCCGAGGGCAGCGTGGAACCCACCTGGCGCCTGGAGTTCGCGCGGTCCATGGCGGCGCGCTGCCCTCGGCGCCAAATGCGGGCCACCCTGCCCCAGCCACCGTCATTGCGAGGCGGCGTAGCCGACGCGGCAATCCAGTTCCATTGTCTGACTCTTTGTCCGCCACATCAGCCAGGTAAAGAAACCTCTGGATTGCCACGTCGGCTACGCCGCCTCGCAATGACGAACGGGTTGCCGTGGCGCGGCGTTTACGCCGGGACTTCCAGCACGCACGGCAGCCGGGCGCGGCTGCCCGCCGGGGGCTAGCCAAGCCCCTTGAGGAATTCGCTGCGTTCGGGCTCCGAGTCGATATGCTCGGCGAGCTTCCGATAGAGTTCCCCGAGGTCGCCGGAATCGTTTGCCGCCCGCTTGATGAGCACCCTGGCGAGCGGCCCGACGTACTGCGCGAGGCGCTTCTCGGCGGCGGCGAGGGTCACGGCATCGAAGATCACTGCGGCCGCCTGCGCCGCTTCCTTGGCGCCGTCGGCGGCACGGTCGCTTTTTTCGACACGCGTCGCCGGCGCGGGTGGGATCGACGCCGACGGCGCTTTCTCCAGGCGCTCGATACGCTTCAGAAATTCGGAGCGCTCGCTACCCTCCGGAAGATTTTCCGCCAGCTCGGCGTTGAACTCCTCGACGCTCCTGGCATGCGAGGCACTCTTGCGCACCAGATGCTTGGCCAGTGGCCCGATCGACCTGACCAGGGACGACTCGATCTCGGCCAGCGTTTCCGGAGGCAGCGTCATCTGCAGCGCCGGCGGCGGGCTCGCGGCGGGGACGGTGCGCGCGGATTGCTCGGCCACCTGCCCTGCTCCAGCCCCTGGCTTGCTCTTCAGAAAGGCGCTCACCAGGGCAGCCGCGAAGTCGCGCGCGTTCTGATAGCGCTCGTCGGGCTTCTTCGCCAGGGCGCGTGCGATCACGGCGTCGAAGGCCGCCGGCAGCGCCGGGACGATCGACGACGGTGGCGCCGGCTCGACCCGCATCACATTATGGATCACGGCGACCGGCGTTTCGGCGACAAACGGCCCGCACCCGGTGAGCAGTTCGTAGAGGATCACGCCGGCCGCCCAGAGGTCGCAGCGGCCATCGGCCGGCAGGCCGAGCAGTTGCTCGGGGGAAATGTGCGTCGGCGTCCCGACCACCGAGCCGACCCGGGTCAGCGACGAACTCTCGATCCGCGCCACACCGAAGTCCATGATCTTGATCTTCATGCCGCTGAGCACCATCAGGTTGGCGGGCTTGATGTCGCGGTGCACGACGCCGCTCTTGTGCGAATAGTCGAGCGCGGCGAGCAACTGCTTCATCACCTCGAAGATGTCGATCAACTCGAAGCGCCCGCGCTCGCGCATCAGCTTGCGCAGTTCCTTCCCCTGCACGTACTCCATGACGATGAAAGCCATCGTCTCGTCCTCGCCGAACTCGTAAACACCGACGATGCCTGGATGCTGCAGTTTCCCGCCAGCCTGCGCCTCACGCTTGAAGCGGGTCACCGCCGAATCCACTTCGACGTTGGCCAGGTACTCGGCAAGAATCGTCTTGATGGCCACCGGGCGCTCGATGACCGGGTCGAAACCCTCATAAACCGCGCCCATCGCGCCCTTGCCGAGCTCGCGACGGATTTCATACTTGCCGATGCGTTCCGGGATGGTCATGGCCTGGCTGCTCCACATTCAGGGACGACAAATGAATCGACGGCGACGAATCGACAGCGCCCCAGTGCTTGCCTGCGCCATCGCCTGGCCGCGAACGCTCAGGATTCGATCAGCTTGATCGCCTTTTGCAGACTGCGGCGCATGCGGTTGAACGAGTTGGCCAGCACGTCGATTTCGTCGCCGCCGCGGGCCGGGAACTCGGGAACGTCGAAGTCCCCCGTCGATACCTTGTTGGCCGCCGCCGACATGCGCGAAATCGGCTGGATGATGAGCAGCGAGAGCATCAGGTTGAGGACCACGAAAGTGGCGAGAAAGACGCCGCCGAGGGAAACCATGAACGTCGTGAAGGTGCGTTGAGCGTTGGCCAGCGGCACCGACATCGGCACCGAGACGACCTGCGCGCCGACGGTTTCCATGTGCTTCCAGCCGAAACCGTTGTTACCGCCGTAGATCTTGATCATCGACGCCGGCGCCGCCGATGGCACGCTGTGGCAGGCCAGACACGCCGGATCCTTGATGGTGATCGGCCGCGCGATGTAGAGCATGCGCCCGGTCGGCGTCTCGCGCTCGCCAACCAACTCGGTCGCACTTTCATCGCCACGGAACTTCTGGACGATGTCGCTCTCCCAGTCCACCGCACGGTCGCGCGGGTTGGTGGGATTGAGCGTCGCCTCCTTGTAGCTGAAGTCCGGGTACTTGCTGTGCAGCTTGTTGAAAATCTCGGTGGCCGCGTAAGCCGGTACCGTCTGCGGCAGAAAAGTCGTCGCCAGTTGCGCCTCGAGCAGAGGTTTGACCTGCGCCACCGTGTAGCCGCGCACCGACAGTGCCGACTCCATCATCAGGCCGGCGTTGCGCAGCGTTTCCTGCTTGGCGTTCTCGTCCAACAGTCGGTGCGAGACGTAGGCCGACACGGCCATGCCCGCGCCAAAGACCAGCAACAGCACCACGTTGAATTTCAGTCGTAGACCCATGATCGCTTCCCCTTTTAAAAAAAGAAGCCGAGTAACGTCAGCCGCGGCAGCGGGAATCGGGGCAGGCCCCCTTACCCGTGCCCAAACCATACTCTCCTGCCATGGCGTAAAGCGGGTCCAGGCCCGTGCTGCAAGGTACAAGCTAGAGGGGGGAAAAGGCAAGGAGAATCGTTCCGCTCCGTGGCCTTGACCCCTTGCCCTTGTTCAACCAGGTAGCGTGAGCCGATGCTCCGGCCAAGCTCGATCGCCCCTCATTCCAACTCGCGCAAACGCTGCACAGCCTCCTCGACCCGCCGCACGGCGATCACTTCGAGGCCGGCTATGGGCTGCCTGGGCTCGTTGGCTTCGGGAATCATGGCACGCGTGAAACCGAGCTTGGCCGCTTCGCGCAGGCGTTCCTGGCCGCGCGGCGCCGGGCGTATCTCACCGGCCAATCCAACTTCACCGAATACAACAAGTTTCTCCGGTAACGCCCTGTTTTTAAGCGATGATACGATCGCCAACAAGACCGCCATATCGCCCGCAGGCTCGCCGATCTTGACCCCGCCGACGGCATTCACGAAAACGTCCTGATCGAAGCAGACGATGCCCGCGTGGCGGTGCAGGACGGCCAACAGCATCGCCAGGCGCTGCGCGTCGAGCCCGACCGTCAGCCGCCGCGGATTGCCGTGCGCCTGATCGACCAGCGCCTGGATCTCGACCAGCAGCGGCCGGGTGCCTTCCTGGGTGACCAGCACGCAGGAGCCCGGAACGTCGTTGCCGTGCGGCGAGAGAAAGATTGCCGAAGGATTGCTGACCCCCTTTAGGCCGCGGTCGGTCATCGCGAAAACGCCAATCTCGTTGACGGCGCCATAGCGGTTCTTGACGGCGCGAATCAGGCGGAAGCTGGAGTGCGTATCGCCCTCGAAATAGAGCACCGTGTCGACCATGTGTTCGAGGACCCGTGGCCCGGCCAGGGCCCCCTCCTTGGTCACGTGCCCGACCAGGATCACCGTGATTCCGGTCTGCTTGGCCAGGCGGGTAAGCTGCGCAGCGCATTCGCGCACCTGAGCAACCGAGCCGGGTGCCGAGTTCAGCTGTTCCGACCACAGGGTCTGGATCGAATCGATCACCGCCACCTGCGGCCTGGCCGTCTGCAGGGTGGCGAGGATTTTCTCCAGATTGATTTCGGCGAGCAGGCGGAGTTCGCCGGTCTCCAGCGACAGTCGCCGGGCGCGCATGGCAATCTGCTGACCCGACTCCTCGCCGCTGACGTAGAGGACGTTGCGCGCCGGAGCCAGCCCGGAAAGCGCCTGCAGCAGCAGCGTGCTCTTGCCGATTCCCGGGTCTCCACCGATCAGCACCACTCCACCGGCAACCAGTCCGCCCCCCAGAGCGCGATCAAATTCGCTGATCCCGGTCGGCAAGCGATCTTCCTCGCGCGCCTCGATGGCGGAGAGCGTCTGCAGTCCTGCCGTGCCGCCGAGCGCCGCAAAACGGCTCTGCTGGCCGCTGGCGGCGGCTTCGGCGATCGTTTCGACGAGGGTGTTCCAGACGCCACAGCCGGGGCACTGCCCTTGCCACTTGGCAGCGCTGGCACCGCATTCGCTACACGAAAAGACCGTCTTGCGAGAGCCCGCTGCCCTGGCCACGATCAGACTTCCAGCACCGGCACGCGCCGGGCGAGCGCGCAAAACAGCTCGTAGCTGATGGTCCCGGCGGCACTGGCCACCTCGTCGGCCGGCAGCCCGTCGCCCCACAGGACGACCGGACTGTTCAACCCGGCGTCGGGCAGTTCGGTGAGGTCGCAGGCCAGCATGTCCATCGACACCCGCCCGAGTGTCTTTGTCCGTTGCCCGCCGACGACGATTGGCGTGCCGCCCGGTGCATGCCGCGGGTAGCCGTCGGCGTAGCCGCAGGCGACGATGCCGACGCGCGTCGGCCGCTGCGCGACAAAGGTGCCCCCGTAACCGACCCGCTCACCGACGCCGATCTCCTGTATGGCCAGGAGGCGGCTATGCAGCGTCATCACCGGTTTGAGGCCAAGGCTCGCCGCGTCCTGGTCGGCAAACGGGCTGCCGCCGTAGAGCATGATCCCGGGTCGTACCCAGTCGTGCGCGGTCTGCGGATAGCGCAGGATAGCCGCCGAATTGGCGAGGGAGAGCGGGAAATTTGCCGCGGCGGGCCAGTTCGCGGTCATCGCCCTGAAACGCTCCAGCTGCCAGGCGATGCAGGACTCGCCGCCGCTGCCGTCGGCTTCGGCGAAGTGGGTCATCAGGGTGAGCGGACCGAGAGCCGGCAGGGCTTCGATTTCGCGTCTGACGGCCGGCAGCTGCGCAGCGCTGATCCCCAGGCGATTCATTCCGCTGTTGAGCTTCAGATAAATGGGCAGTGGCCTGCGTGGAGCAGGCTGCGCTGCCCGCCGCAGCATTTGCAGTTGCTCGACGCTGTGCACGACGATGCTCAGATCATGCGCCGCGCAGACCGCCAGGTCGGCGACCTCGAAGAAACCTTCGAGAAGGAGAATCGGCTGCCGAATGCCCGCCTGGCGAAGGGCGATCGCCTCGTCGAGATCGAGCAGGGCGAAACCGTCGGCAACGTCGCCGAGCGCCGCCGCAGCGCGCAGCAGACCATGACCATAGGCGTTGGCCTTGACCACCGCCCAGGCCCTCGCCTCCCTGTCCCGGCGGCGGGCGTATTCCCTGGCCAGCAGGTAGTTGTGACGCAGCGCCGCAAGGTCGATGCGCGCCCCGATCGGCCGCGGCATCAGGCAGACAGCTCCTTGAGCTTGTTCCGGGCGAACTCGACGAAGCTGAGGACCACCTGCGAGCGGAAGCGCTCCTTCGGATAGACCAGCGACAGGGTGCGGGTCAGCGCCGGACGCAGGGGAACGGCAACCAGCGTGCCCAACTGCCGCTCCTTGTCGAAGCTTGCCCGGGAGACAATCGAAAAACCGAGGCCGGTCGCCACCACACCCTTCAGCGCTTCCGGACTCGAAAGCTCCATGATCGTCTTGAGCTGGTCGGGCTCGACGCCGCAGGCGCGCAAGTAGTCGTCGGTGACTTCGCGCGTGCTCGAACCTGGCTCACGGGCGACGAAGTCGTGCGGCAGCAGGCTGCGCGCCTCGACTTCGCGATAGCTGGCCAGCGGGTGGCTGGGCGTGCACACGACCTGCAGTTCGTCATCGCCGCAGCCCTCGCATTGCAGGCTGGGCAGGCTCACCGGCGATTCAATCAGGCCAATATCGAGCGTATGTGCGGCGATGGCGTTGCTGATCACGTCCGAGTTTCCGACCGTCAGGCGGACGCGCACCTGCGGATAACGCACATTGAATTCGCCTAGAATCGGCGGCAGCATGAACTCGGCAATCGTCGTGCTCGCCCCGACCAGCAGGCTGCCGCTCATCTGCCCGGTCATTTCGGCGACCCGGATATCGAGCTCGGTAGACAAAGCGAGGATGCGCTCGGCATAGTCGAGCACCAGTTCGCCGGCCGCGGTCAGCGAGATGCGCCCCCCACCGCGATCGAAGAGGCGGGTATTGAAGCGCTCTTCCAGTTGCTTGATCTGAAAGGTGACGGCCGGCTGGGTCATGTGCAGCGCCTCACCCGCCTTGGTGAAAGAAAGGTGCTTGGCCACAGCGTGAAACACCTGCAGGCGACGGTCTGCCATAAGTCCTCTCCCGGTTACGACTTATTTTTTCTATTCAATCACAAAACCGGCCTGCCGGCCAGAGCGCGGGCGCGCCGTGCGACGCACCGCCACCCGCTGCGCTAACAAGTTGCTGCCTTTCATGGTATAAGCCCAGCATATCAAGAATAGCCCTTTCAGAACGCTCAATGCCCTTCGGTTTCTACATCATCATGGCCGCGCAGTTCTTTTCCGCGCTGGCCGACAATATCCTGCTCATCGTCGCCATCTCGCTGTTGCGCGACATGCAAGCCCCAACTGAATACGAGCCGCTGCTGAAGACCTTTTTCACGGTCTCTTACGTCGTCCTCGCTGCTTTCGTCGGCGCCTTTGCCGACTCGATGCCGAAGGGGCGGGTGATGTTCATCAGCAACGGCATCAAGATCGTCGGCTGCGCGATGATGTTCTGGCAGGTGCATCCCTTGCTCGCCTACGCCGTCGTGGGCCTCGGCGCTGCCGCCTACTCGCCCGCCAAGTACGGCATCCTCACCGAGTACCTGCCGCACCGCCTGTTGGTCGTCGCCAACGGCTGGATCGAAGGCCTGACCATCGGCGCCATCATCCTCGGCGTCGTCGTCGGCGGCCTGCTGATCCGGCCGGACGTCGCCACTGGGCTGCTGAGCTTCGATTTTCCGCTACTGGACACAGGTGTCGATACGGTTGGCGAAATGGCCATCTGTTTTGTCGCCCTTTTCTATGTGGTCGCCGCGCTGTTCAACCTTTACGTCCCCGATACCGGCGTCGATCACCGCGTTCTGCACAAGAACCCCTGGTACCTGCTGCGCGAATTCAACCATTGCCTGATGCTTCTCTGGCGAGATCGCCTCGGCCAGATCTCTCTGGCCGTGACCACGCTGTTCTGGGGCGCTGGTGCGACACTGCAGTTTATCGTCATCAAGTGGGCCGAAACCTCGCTGCAATTCGACCTCTCGAAGTCGAGCATGCTGCAGGGGGTCGTGGCGATCGGCGTCGCACTCGGTGCCGTCGGCGCCGCGCGCATGATCACCCTGCGCCGGTCGGTGCGAGTCATTCCGCTCGGTATCGCCATGGGAATCATCGTGCTGGCGATGAACTTCGTCCAGCACACCTGGATCGCCGTCCCGTTGCTGGTCCTCATTGGCGCGCTTTCCGGCTTTTTCGTGGTACCGATGAACGCCCTGCTGCAGCACCGCGGCCACATTCTGATGGGTGCCGGTCATTCGATCGCGGTGCAGAACTTCAACGAAAACCTGTCGATCCTGGCGATGACCGGCCTCTACTTCCTGATGGTCCGTGCCGAGATGTCGATCTACCTGGTGATCACCCTCTTCGGGCTCTTCCTCAGCGGCACGATGCTGCTCGTCAAGTTCCGCCACGAGGCGAACCAGCGGCAGCACGACAACGTGATTCACCTCGACGACGGCGGGCACTGACGAACGCGGTCGTGCACAGAACCTGGGTATCAGCGCCCGCAGCGTCAATCGGGAAGTCGGTCTACCTCGCCGCGTTGAGCTTCTTGACCCCGGCAACGAAACGCTCCAGCGTCGCCGACAGCACGCCGCGCGGAATGGTCAGCTCGATCAGCTGAAAGCGACCGCGCGTCGCTACCGCCTTGTCGAGCGCGGCCTTCAGTTCGCCGCGGCTGCCCACCCGTTTCCCGTCACCGCCGAGGCCGGCGGCCATTTCGGCGAATCCCCAGTGCCCCAGGTCGTTGAAGCGGGATTCCGGCTGGAAAGTGCGCAGCATTTCCCAACTGGCGTTGTTGAACAGCAGCACAATCGGATCCCAGCCATAGCGCTGGCAGTTGCCGAGTTCCCAGCCAGTCATCTGGAAAGCACCGTCGCCGACCAGGATCAGCGGCCGTTGCCCGGTCGCCGCCTGCAGGCCCAAGCCCGCCGGCACCCCAAAACCCATGGTCGCGTAGTAGCCCGGGGCGACCAGTGCCGTGTGTTCGATGTCCATGGCCGTAAACAGGCAGTCGCCGATGCCCGAGGCAATCGGCAACTTGCCATGCACGGCCATCAGATCATTAACCGCGGCGGCGATGTCGGTGGGTGTCAGTGACGCCTGATCGGCAGGCATGTGGCGTGGAAAGTTGCGCGACGACATCGCCGAGCGGCTTGAATTGGCGCCAGGAACGCTCTCCAGCAGGCAATCGACAAGCGCCGTGAGCGGTATCTGCGGGTAGATGTGGTAGCCGATGGTGACCTGCTCATCGAGCGCCTGGATCGTCTTGCGCAGATCGATCTTGCTCGCCGAAACACCGAAGTTGGTGTCGCAGACGATCACTCCGAGCAGGAACAGGCCATCAGAGGTCTCGACCAACTCGGTCACCTCGGGTAGCCCGGCGACCCCCATGTAAGTTCCGAGCAGTGGCACATCGGCATCTGCGAGAAGGCCGCGGCCCATGAAACTGGTGACCACCGGCAGATCGAGGCGGCGCGCCAGTTCGGCGACGCGCGCTTCCAGTCCGAAGCGGCGCACCTCGACGCCAACCATCAACGCCGGCCTGCTCGCGCGCTGCAGGCGCGCACGAATCTCGTCGACACAGGCAGCGAGCGCATCCGGGTCAACCACCGCCGCGGGCATCGCCGGCACCGGCTGACAGGGCTCGGCGACCATGTCGCGCGGTAGCTCGATGTAGACCGGCCGCGAGTAGCGCCGGCAGTTGGCGAGCACGCGCGCGATGTCGCTCGGCGCCCGCCCGGCGTCATCGAGTCGTACCTGGTCACAAGTGATTTCGCGGAAAATCTGGAACTGCGAGTCGAGAGTCTTGGCCTGATGGTGCAAAAGCAGCCCGGCTTTCGACTCGTTCTTTCCGGGCCCGCCCGAGAGGACCACCAGCGGCGATTTTTCGGCGTAGGCGGCGGCCACCGGGTTGACCATGTTCAGCGCACCGGCGCCGTAGGTCACGGCAGCGACACCGAGCCCGCCGATCATGCGCGCTGCCGCATCGGCCGCGAAACCGACGCCCGGTTCGTGCGATAGCGTGTACAGCGGCAGGATCTGCGACTCCTCGATGATCTTGAAAAAGGGCAGCGCGAAATCGCCCGGGATGCCGAAGATCTGGTGGGCGCCGTTTGCCTTGAGGGCCAGGAGCAGGGATTCGGTAAGGTTCATCAGCGCCGCCTCAGATGTCGTTACAATAAGGTGACGATGATCGCATTAGCGCGCAAGAGGTGTTGGACATTTCTCCGATAATCCCTATACTACGCACATTTCATGCGCGAATTGGCCAGTTAATGTCAAAGATCACCATCGATCGCTACGATCTTGCACTTCTCGACGCCCTGCAGCGAAAAGGCAACGCCACCAATGCAACCCTCGGCGAGCAGATCAATCTCTCCGCGTCGCAGATCAGTCGCCGTATCCAGCGACTCGAAGAAGATGGCATCATCGCCGGCTACGTCGCCTTGCTGGCTCCCGCCGCGCTCGGTCTGGGCGTCACGGCCTTTGCCCAGGTGATCCTGGAAAGCCATGGCGACAACGCCAGCGAAACCTTCGAAAGCGCCGTGGCGGCAATGCCTGAAGTCGTCGATTGCTACTCGATCAGTGGTGATGCCGACTACATGCTGCGCATCGTCGTTCCGGATCTGGCTTCGTTTTCGGATCTGATGATGAAAAGCCTGCTCTGTCTGCCCGGTGTCGCGCGCATCAAGACCAGCATCGCCCTGCAGACCATCAAACAAACGCACGTCCTGCCGCTCGGTCACCTGACGCAGCCGAGCAGGCCGCGCCAACGCGTCCGCTACGCCGAGAATTAGAGCAGCAGCGGCGCGTTCGGCAGTTCGTTGGCGTTTTCGGGCGACGCCGGGAAGTGCTCGCGCAGGGCTTCGCTGATCGTCTGCAGCGCCAGCAGCACGCCGTTCTCGAAATCCCCGGCGGCAAAGGCGTCTTCCATTCGCCGGCAGACGGCATCCCAGAAGGGCCGACCGACGCGGCGGTCGATGCCCCGATCGGCGACGATTTCGACCCGCCGGTCGATCAGTTGCAGGTAGATCAGAACGCCGCTATCGAGCTCCGTATCCCACACCCTGAGCTGCGAGAAAAGATCGATCGCCCGCATCCGTGGCGTTTGCCCGCGCCACAGGTCGGGCAGCGCCAGATTGCCTTCGACGACCAGCCGCAACTCACCCAGATGGCCGGCCTCCGAACGGGCGATAGCACTCTCCAGCCGCTGCAGCACTGGGCGCGAAAACACGCGCCGCACCCACCAGTCGGGAAAAATCAAGTGCCGCAGCAGTCGTTTCAATTCCATTACCAGCCTCCCGAAGCGCCGCCGCCACCAAAACCGCCACCCCCACCCCCACCCGAGAAGCCCCCACCGCGACCACCGCGACCACCACTGCCACCACCCCACGAAACACCGCCCGGAAGTCCGCTCCGACCACCGGCAATACCCACGACCAGCGAAACGACGAAAGCGAGCACGCCGATGATTGCCGCGACCAGTAAAGACGAGAACAGGAAGGATGTGATTACGCTGGCGGCAAGTGCGACCAGGCCGGCGGCCAGAAAACGCCCGAAAATGGCGCGCAGCACACCGCCAACGACAAATACCAGAACGAAACCGGCAAAAAGGAGCTGCTCGAAACGGTCGTCGACGTCGGCCGATGTGCTGCTCTGCGTCTCGGGAGCCGGCAACGGCTCGCCGGCGATCACCTTGAGCATCGCCTCGACGCCGGCGTCGACGCCGCCGTAAAAGTCGCCTTCCCTGAAGCGCGGCGTGATCGTCTCGCTGATGATCCGTTTGGCGATGGCATCGTTGAGCGCGCCCTCGAGGCCATAACCCACCTCGATACGCAGGCGCCGGTCATCCTTGGCGATCAGCAGCAGCGCGCCGTCATCGATTCCCTGGCGCCCCAGCTTCCACGCCTCGACGACACGCAGCGCGTACTGTTCGACGCCTTCCGGTTGGACGCTGGCGACGATCAGGACCGCGACCTGCGCTCCCGTCTCGCGCTCGAGAGTCGCCAGCTTGGCGTCGAGCGCCTCCCTCTGCTCGCTGGTCAGCGTACCGGTCAGGTCGTTCACCCGCGCCGTCAGCGCCGGTATCGCCTGCTCGGCGCCCGCCGGAAAAGCGGCGAAGACCAGGACGAGCAGACTCAACAGCCAGCCGAGCGGGCGGGTAGGCAGCCAGGACATCCCTTGCTGCGCCCTAGTGTGCGCCTGCCGGCGCGGCTTTAGCCGCCCCCGGCGGCGCGGAAAAGTCTACTTTCGGCGCCGTCGAGATCGCTTTCTCGTTGTCGACCGTGAAGTTTGGCTTGACCGCGTAGCCAAGAATCATCGCCGTCAGATTATTCGGAAAGGTCCGCACCGAAACGTTGTACGCTTCGACCGCCTTGATGTAGCGGTTGCGGGCCACCGTAATCCGATTCTCAGTCCCTTCGAGCTGCGCTTGCAGATCGCGAAAGGCGCCGTCCGCTTTCAGTTGCGGATAGTTTTCGGCGACCACCAGCAGCCGTGAAAGGGCGCTGGACAAGCCAGCCTGTGCCTGCTGGAAGCGGGCAAAGGCGGCCGGATCATTGACCAGCTCCGGCGTCGCCTGGATGCCGCCAACCTGTGCGCGCGCCTGCGTCACCTGGGTGAGGACTTCCCTCTCGTGACTGGCGTATCCCTGCACCGTGCTGACCAGATTGGGAACCAGGTCGGCTCGCCGCTGGTACTGATTGATCACTTCCGACCACGCCGACTTGACCGCCTCGTCAGCGGTCTGGAAAGTGTTGTAGCCGCAGCCCGAGAGCAGGCTGGCCAGCACGACGACGAGGGACAAAAAGCCGATGCGCATGATGATTTCCTTCATGGGATAGACAGCCTGTGGAATGCAGCGGGGATTGCAGGGAACATGCCCGCCGCCCGTCGAACGATTGCGGCGTGCTCGCCGGAAGGCGCGCGGCAAGGGCGGGGAACGGGCAAGACATCGATCATCGGCGGGGTGTCGCGAGCGGTCATGGGCGTCAGGCCGGCAGCGCAGCCGAAGTGGTGGCGGTATGTAGCAGCGTTCGCGCCCGGCACAGATCCTCCCAGGCCTTGGCCTTGTCCTGCAGCGTGCGCAGAAGATAGGCCGGATGGTAGCTGACGATGACCGGAATCCCGGTTGCACTGCCGTCCGCTTCCCGATACTTGAAGGTCTGGCCGCGCAGACTGGCCAGCGAACCGACGTCGCCGAGAACGGCATGCGCCGCGGCCCGGCCGAGCAGAACGATCAAGCGCGGCTGGATGAGTGTGATCTGGCGCCGCAGATACGGCGCACAGGTGGCCATTTCGGCTGCCTCGGGCGTACGGTTGCCGGGCGGGCGACACTTTACGGCGTTGGCAATGTACACGTTCTCGCCGCGCTGCAGGTCGATCGCCGCCAGCATCGCATCGAGAAGCTTGCCGGCTGGTCCGACAAAGGGCTCGCCACGAAGATCCTCCTCGGCTCCCGGTCCTTCGCCGATGAACAACCAGTCGGCAGCGGTGTCGCCAACGCCCAGCACGGCTTGCCGGCGCTCCTGGCACAGCGCGCAGGCACGACAGCCGGCGACACTGTCGCGCAACCCATCCCAGTCCAGGCGCGCGATCTGCTGTTCGCGGTCGTTGGCCGGCGGCCCCGCGCTGCGGCTGACTGCCGGTGGCGAGGGAGCGTCGGCCGCCGCGGCGACCACGGGAACGGCCGCCATTGCTTCGCTTACCGCGGGCGTCGTCGTGGCTGGCGGCCCGGCGAACGCTGCCGTGCCTCCTCGGCGCAGCGCCGCCTGCTCGCGCAGGCGCCATTGCGAAGGCAGGCCCATCTCGTTCAGCAGCTGCCAGCGCGTCAAGCCCGTGGCGCGGGAATTTCCAGCCCTCATCCCGAAACCTCTTCCAGTACGTGTTGCAGCACCAGTGCATCCTCGCGCCCGAGCGCGGCCGCGTAGTAGTCGCGGCGCACGCCGATCTGCTGAAAACCGAAATGCTCGTAGAGCGCCAGCGCCCGCGTGTTCGACCGACGCACCTCGAGCAGCAGCACCACTGCCCCGGCCCGCCGCGCCGACTGCATCGCGTGACGCAGCAGGAGGGCGCCAAAACCCATTCCCTGACGCTTCTCAGTGACGCTCAGGTTGAGCAGGTGCGCCTCATCGAGCGCCAGCATCACCACGAAATAGCCGACCAGGTCGCCAGCGACGCGGCAGCCCCACACACTGTAGCCGGCGACAATCGAATCGACGAAGTTGCCACGCGTCCAGGGAAACGCATAAACGCCCTTCTCGACGGCCAGCATTTCGTCGACATCGCCGTGACCGAGCGGCAGTATCTCGACCTGTGCGGAGAGCACGGCGTTCACGCCTTGCCGCCGTTGGCCAGTCGTTCGGCAACCGTCTGCGCCACCTTGTTGCGCACGTACAGCGGCGCCGCGTCGGCGGCGTCGACCGTCTCGCCATGCGCCAGGCGTACCGCGGCCAGGCGTGCCACGCAGCCGGCGTCAGGCATCAATTCCGGCTGCCATTCGTACACGCAAGGCGACAGGCGCTCCCGTAACGCGGGATACGCCTTGAGGCCATTGCCACACGCCAGCCAGCCGCTGGACTCGGGAAGCGGCAGCGCTGCAGGGTCGCAGACGGCGACCGCCGCCAGGGCGACGCCACCGACATAGAAAGCGTAATAGACCTCTCCCATGCGCGCGTCGAGCGCGACGATGACCCGTTGCCCGGCGCCGCTCAGCGCCATTGCCTCGAGCGTGCCGACCGGGATAACCGGCAGGTCATGGGCAAACGCCAGTCCCTGCGCGACGCCGCAAGCGACCCGCAAACCGGTAAACGAGCCCGGACCGGCCGCGAAGGCAATGGCGTTCAAGTCGGCAAAGCGTAGCCCCAATTCGCCCAGCGTCGCCCGAATCAACGGCAGCAGGGTCTCGGAATGGGCAACGCCGATCGGGCAGGCACGCCGCAGCAGCTCGCCCTCGCGCCACAGGGCGATGCTGCCAAGCTCGGTCGAAGTCTCGATGGCAAGCAGATTCATGCGCTGCATTTTACCCGTCCTGGTCGCCGGCGTCGCCTGCGCAGCGCCTGGTGGAAGCTGCGCAAAGGCGAACAGCGCGCCGGGCGCGAGCCCCGACAAGAGCACCGCCGGCCCCCACTTCCCTCTCCGCAGCGGCCACTATCGGGCAGCGGGAACGCCTCCACGACTCGTCGCGACTGGCGACCCAGCACCGCCGGTTTGGCCGCCCGAGCCCTTTGCCGATACAATGCCAGGGTCTTCGACGCGTTGCTGTCGCGTTCGACTCCATAACCTCAGCATAGAAAGTGCCGCCATGAAAGTACTGCTATTGACGCGAGAGTATCCTCCCCATGTTTACGGTGGAGCCGGCGTCCACGTCGAGTACCTGGCCGATGAACTGGCCAAACTGATGCACGTGGAAGTGCGCTGTTTCGGTGACCAGGACACGGTCAGCGGCGGCGTGCGCGTCAAGGGCTACCCTTTCGGCAAGGGCAGCTTTGCACACGTCGACAAGAAGCTCAGCGGCGCGCTCGACACCTTCGAAACCAACCTCGAGACGCTCAGCGAACAGGTGGACGCCGATCTGGTGCATGTCCACACCTGGTACGCGCACCTCGGAGGCATCCTGGCCAAGAATCTCTACGGCATTCCCCTGGTGCATACGGTGCACTCGCTCGAACCCCTGCGGCCATGGAAGCGCGAGCAACTCGGCTGCGGCTACGACATGTCGTCGTGGGTCGAACGCACCTCACTGCAGATGGCCGACTCGGTGATCGCCGTGTCGCAGGGAACCAAGGCCGACATTCTCGAGCACTTCGACATCGACCCCGACAAGATCGCGGTGATCTACAACGGGATCAAGGTCGAGCAGTATCATCCGACGACGGATACCGACGCCCTGGAAAAGCACGGCGTCGACCCGAGCAGGCCTTTCGTGCTCTTCGTTGGCCGGATCACGCGCCAGAAGGGCATCGTGCACATGGTCAATGCCGTCAAGTACATCCACCCCGACGTGCAGGTCGTCCTCTGTGCCGGCGCGCCGGACACCAAGGAAATCCTTGCCGAAATGGAAGCTGCGGTCAAAGCGGTGCGCCAGGAAGGTTTCAGGAACCTGATCTGGGTCCGGGAAATGCTCAGCAAGGCCGAGGTCATCCAGATGTATTCGCATGCCACTGTCTTCTGCTGCCCGTCGATCTACGAGCCTTTCGGGATCATCAACCTGGAAGCGATGGCCTGCCACACGGCCGTGGTGGCCAGTGCCGTTGGCGGCATCAAGGAGGTCGTCGTCGATGGCGAGACGGGTTACCTGGTCCCGCTGGAGCAATTGCACGTGGCGCCGTTCGAGCCGGTAAATCCGGATGCCTTCTCGCGCGATCTGGCGACGGCGATCAACAAGATCCTCGACGACCCGGCGCTTGCCGACTCGATGGCCTCGGCCGGTCAGAAACGCGCGCGCGAAGTATTCAGCTGGTCGAGCATTGCGCAGCAGACCAGGACCCTCTACGATTCCCTGCTGAAGTAGCGATTCGAGCACCCTTTCGGCCGCTGGCGAGGACTCGCCTCAGCGCGAAGGGGATTGCGCATGACGGCCCGCAGGGGCCGTCGCCGTTCATATCACCTCTCACCGTATTCTCCCGGCTCGCCGGGTCAGCATTAAGGAGCGCTATCGATGATTCCCCAGGACTACCCCCGCGTAAATATTGAAGCGGTCAAGCCGCAGATCGACTGTGGCCGCTATCCGATCAAGCGCGTCGTCGGCGAAAAGGTCGCCGTCAGCGCCGACATCTACAAGGAGGGACACGACAAGCTCTCGGCCGTGCTCAAGGCCCGCAAGGTGGGTGAGAAAGCGTGGCAGGAAAGCCCGCTGACGCTGGCTCTCAATGACGACTGGTACGGCGAGTTCACGGTCACCGAGATCGGCCCCTGGGAGTACACCATCGAAGCCTACGCCGATCACTATCGGTCTTGGGTCGAAGAGATCAGCAAGAAGAACGTGCCGGGCGCCAAGCTTGAGAGCGAACTACTCGAGGGAATGGCGATCATCAGGAAATCGGCAGCGATGGCCAAGGGCGAGGACCGCGCGCGTATCGAAAGCATCATCGGGGCCATGGAAAGCGCCGTCGGCGCCGGTGAGCAGCAGGGTGCCGTCGACCTCGGAATTGGCGGCGTGCTGCACAGCCTGATGGCCCGGTACCCGGATCGTAGCGAGGGCTACGAACTGGCGCCGACGCTGCAAGTGATGGTCAACCGGCCGATCAGCCGTTTTGCCGCCTGGTACGAATTCTTTCCTCGCTCGCAGAGCACGACGCCGCACAAGCACGGCACCCTGCAGGACAGCATCCGCCGCCTGCCCGAGATCAAGGCCATGGGTTTCGACGTCATCTATCTGCCGCCGATCCATCCCATCGGCCACAGTTTCCGCAAAGGCAAGAACAACAGCCTCACCGCCGAGCCGACTGACGTTGGCAGCCCGTGGGCGATCGGCAACGAGCACGGTGGCCACACCGGCCTCGAACCGAAGCTCGGCACCTGGGACGACTGGGATCGCTTCGTCGCCACCTGCCGCGAGCTGGAAATCGAGATCGCGCTCGATTACGTGATGAACTGCTCGCCCGACCACCCCTACGTCACCGCCCATCCGGAGTGGTTCTTCCACCGTCCCGACGGCTCGATCAAATACGCCGAGAACCCGCCGAAGAAATACCAGGACGTCTACCCGCTGAACTTCGGAACCAGCGACCGCGCCGGCCTGTGGCAGGAGATGCTCAGGGTCTTCCTGTTCTGGATCGACAAGGGCGTGACGACTTTCCGGGTGGACAATCCGCATACCAAGCCAGTCGCCTTCTGGGAATGGGTGATCGGCCAGGTGCACCGCCAGCACCCCGGCGTGATCTTCCTTGCCGAAGCGTTTACCAAACCGAAAATGATGCGCCTGCTGGCCAAAGCCGGCTACGCCCAGTCCTACACCTACTTCACCTGGCGCAACGAGAAGGACGAAATCACCGAGTACGTCAACGAGCTGACCAACGGCGAGATGAAGGAGTACTTCACCGGCAACTTCTTCGCCAATACGCCAGACATCCTGCCGCCGATCCTGCAGTACGGTGGTCGCCCGGCGTTCATCATGCGCGCCGTACTGGCAGCAACCCTGTCGTCGGTCTACGGCATCTACAGTGGTTACGAGCTGTGCGAGAACGCGGCGATTCAGGGCAAGGAAGAGTACCTGGACTCGGAGAAATACGAAGTCAAGGTGCGCAATTGGCGGGCACCCGGAAACATCGTCGACATCATCACCCGGATCAACCAGATCCGGCGTGAATCACCGGCCCTGCACCGCTACAACAACGTGCTCTTCCTGGCCACCGACAATCCGAACATCATCGCCTACGCCAAGATGACCGAAGACCGGTCGGATATCATCGTCTGCGCGGTCAACCTCGACCCCTATCACCAGCAGGTGGCGACCCTCCAGATCCCGCTGGGCAGCTTCGATATCGGCTGGGACGAGCAGTACCAGGCGCACGACCTGCTCTCCGATCGCACCTACCGCTGGAGCGGACCGACCGCCTACGTCGAACTCAGCCCGCACAACACCATGGCGCACATCATCAAGATCCGCCGCTGGTAGGGGCGCAGGGCAGCGCTGCCCGGCGCTGACAAATGAAATGGCGGCCCCCTGGTGGCCGCCATTTCATTGTGAACCGGGCTTATAGCACGGGGCAGGGGAAAAGCATCGTTCCCCTGCCCTTCCCCTGCCCTGCCTGCCGCTGTCTTTAGGGCGCTCCCGCCGCCGCACGCTTGAACTGCAGATCGTCTTCCGAGAGATCGGTAAGTTCGATACGCACCGGCTCGACGCGCCAGATGTCGGTGCAATATTCCTTGATCGCCCGATCGGACGAAAAGAAACCAGAGCGTGCGACGTTGAGGATCGACATCCGCGACCAGCGTTCGTAATCGATGTAGGCCTCGGAAACCTTTTCCTGGCAATCGATGTACGACTGAAAATCGGCCAGGAGCATGTACTCGTCGTGGTTGAGCAGGTGGTCGACCAGCGGCCGGAAGACATCCCGGTCGCCACGCGTGAAGAAGCCCGAGCCGATCAGGTCGATCACCTCACGCAGGTGCGGGTTGGCTTCGTAATAGTCGCGTGGGCGGTAGCCACAGCGGCGGAGTTCCTTGACTTCCGGCGTGTTCATCCCGAAGAGGAAGAAGTTCTCTTCGCCGACCTGTTCGAGGATCTCGACATTGGCGCCGTCGAGCGTGCCAATGGTCAGCGCACCATTCATCTGGAACTTCATGTTGCCGGTGCCGGAGGCCTCCTTGCCGGCCAGCGAGATCTGCTCGGAGAGATCGGCGGCGGGGAAGATCGACTGACCGCTCTTGACGTTGTAGTTGGGGAAGAAGACGACCTGCAAGCGGCCATGCATGGCCGGATCGCGGCCGACGATGTCGGCCACTGCGGTCGCCAGGCGGATCATCAGCTTGGCCATACGATAACCTGGCGCGGCCTTGCCACCGAAAATCACCGTGCGCGGTGCGACCACCAGATTCGGGTTGTCTTTCAGGCGCTTGTACAGCGAGATGACATGCAGCAGGTTGAGGTGCTGGCGCTTGTACTCGTGAATACGCTTGACCTGGACGTCGAACATGGATGCCGGATCGGCATCGGCGTGGGCAACGCGCTTGATCTCGCGCACCAGGTGCTCCTTGTTGCCGCGCTTGATCCCGCGCCACTTCTCGCGGAAGGCCGGATCGTCGGCATAGGGTTCGAGTTCGCGCAAGCGCATCATGTCGGTCACCCAGCCCTTGCCGATCGTCTCGTCGATCAATTGCGACATGGTCGGATTGGCAAGCAGGACGAAGCGACGCGGCGTCACGCCGTTGGTCTTGTTCCTGAACTTCTCCGGCCAAAGCTCGTAGAAATCCTTGAGGATGTCGGACTTGACGAGTTCGCTGTGCAGGGCGGCAACGCCATTGACGGCGAAACTTCCGACCACAGCCAGGTGCGCCATGCGAATGTAGCGCGCGCCGTCCTCGTCGATCAGCGACATGCGCCGAAGAACGGCTTCGTCACCCGGGAAGCGGATGCGAACCTCGTCGAGGAAACGCTCGTTGATTTCGCAGATGATCTCGTAATGCCGCGGCAGCGTTTTCTGGAACAGCCGCAGCGGCCACTTCTCGAGCGCCTCGGGGAGAAGCGTGTGATTGGTGTATGCGAAGGTCCGCTGGGTGATCGACCACGCCTCGTCCCAGAGCATCTCGTAGTCGTCAACCAGCAGATGCATCAGTTCGGCGACGGCGATCGACGGGTGCGTATCGTTGAGCTGGACGACGAACTTTTCGTGGAAACGACTGAGATCCGCCTCACGCTGCAGTTGCAGACGAATCATGTCGCGCAACGAGCAGGCGACGAAGAAGTATTGCTGCTCGAGGCGCAGGGTCTGGCCCGCTTCCATCTCGTCGTTCGGGTAGAGGACCTTGGTCAGCGTCTCGGAGAGCACTTCCGCATCGACTGCCTGGTAGTAATTGCCGGCGTTGAAGGCCGCGAAATCGAATTCCTCCGGCGCCTCGGCACTCCACAGCCTGAGGCGGTTCGGGGTATTGACGCCATATCCGAGCACCGGCATGTCCCAGGCCGTGCCGCGTACGACCTTGGCCGGCACCCACTGAACACGTAACCGACGACTCGCCGAGGCCTCGTACTGGTGTTCCGTATGACCGCCGATCTTGATATCGAAAGCGACATTCGGACGATGGATGAGCCACGGGCTTCCCGAGCGCAGCCACTTGTCGGTCAGTTCGGCCTGCCAACCGTCGCGGATGGCCTGCGTGAAAATGCCGAACTCGTAGCGGATGCCGTAGCCAATCGCCGGTATCTCCAGCGTCGCCAACGAATCGAGGTAACACGCGGCGAGACGCCCAAGGCCGCCGTTACCGAGCCCGGGCTCTTCCTCCTGATCGAGGAGCATGTCCAGATCGAGCCCGAGTTCGGCCATCGCCTGTCGGGCGTTGTCGAAAATGCCGAGATTGATCAGATTGTTGCCCAGTTGCGGACCGATCAGGAACTCAGCGGACATGTAGCAGACCGTACGGCTGCCCTTGTCCCGGTAGGTCCGTGCCGTCTGCACCCAGCGTTGCAGCAGGCGGTCGCGAACGGCCAGGGCCAGCGCCTGGAAACAGTCACGCCGGGTGGCGACCTCGGGAAAGCGCGCCTGCGAGTAAACCAGCCGGTCGAGAAAGGCGCGCTTGAGCGCTTCGACTCCGAGCCCCATGCGCTCGTCGTCCCTGCCTACCAACGGCACCGCCACCGGCGCCGAACGCGCCCCGGCCGAATCCTGCTTCTTCTGAATCATCTCCACACCCCTCGATAACTCTGTTTGATTGCGAACGATTACGCTTTCAGCGTCATTTTTTCAGCCTTGAAAGGCACGTCAGCGGCGAGTCTAAAGCATAGTTAGCGCCTCTGACTACCGCCCGGCAAGAGGTTTTTTCGCGCGCCGCTGCTTCTCGGCGGGAGATAACATCGTCGGCGTCATTCCTCTCGCTGCCCGGGGCGTTTGATTGCAGTCACAATGCGCATGACCCGGCCGAGGGCCGCGCTCGCGACGATCTGCGTTTGCCCGCCGCGCGCAGATCTGCGCCATGCATCGATGCCACACTTGGCGCCCAGGCCAGGAACGTCGCATGCAGCGGCGGGCGACCAAACACGATGCCCGGACGACGGATGGTGCTAGGATTCACGGGCAGGCAGTCAGACACGCAGGAATGTTTCCGGTGGCGCATCCTCGATGCGCCGTATTCGATCCGTCTCAACCCTCGCGAGGACAAGCAATGACTCTGAAAATCGAAAACCACCAACTGGTCGGCGACCTGGTCAGCCATCGCAGCACACCCAATTGTGGCGGCATCATGGCGCCCAGCTATCTGATCTTCCATTACACCGCCGGTCGCTCGACGGACAGCTCGGTCGAGTCGCTGTGCACGCGCAAGGCGCAGGGCAATGCGTCGGCGCACGTGGTCCTCGGACGTGACGGGAGGATCGTGCAACTGGCACCGTTCAACGTTGTCACCTGGCACGCCGGGGTCAGCCAGTGGGCGGGTCTGGTGGGACTCAACTCGCACTCCATCGGCATCGAAATGGACAATGCCGGCCTGCTCAAGAAGGTCGGCAGCCAGTACCAGGCGTGGTTTGCCAAGGTCTATCCCGACGACGAGGTCACCCTCGCTGCGCATCGCAACGGCGGTCCGGTGTCGCCCTGGCACACCTACACGGAAGCGCAGATCGAAAGAGCCGTCGAACTCGCCGACCTGCTCGTCGAGCACTATGGTCTGCAGGACATTCTCGGCCACGAAGACATCGCACCCGGACGCAAGACCGACCCGGGTCCGGCGTTTCCGCTGGCCGCCGTACGTAGCCGCGTAATCGGCCGCGAGCAGGACGAGCCGCCGCGCTACGTGGTCACCGCCAGCAGTCTGAACATCCGCAAAGGACCCGACGCCAGTTTCGACCGCGTCGCGGCGGCGCTGAAGAGCGGCAGCGAGGTCCTCCTGCTCGAAGCACGTGACCGCTGGAGCCTGGTCGAGGTCGTCGCCGACCCCGAGATCGAGGGCTGGGTCAGCAACGCCTACATTGCTCCCAGCACGGGCCGCGGGATGGCGCTCCCGAGATTCACCGTCGCCGGCCCGGCGTCAACCGACCCGACCATCGCCGTCGCCAAGCTCAAGAAAGGCGGCAAGGGCAAGAAGGCACGCCGTCACGCGCCGTGAGTGAACGGCACGGAGCCGGCAAGCGCCCGATCCGCCAGCTTCGCTGAGCGGCAAGAAGCAAGCGCAGACCAATGGCGCAATTGTTCATCAGCTACCGCTCGTCCGACGGCAAGGACAAGGCGACGGCCCTGGCGCGTGATCTCGGCGCCGTCTTTGGCGACGAGCAGGTTTTCCTCGACAAGGATGATCTGCGCGCCGGGGTCCGCTGGCGCGAGGAGATCGCGCAGACGCTCAAGGCACGGCCGATACTCCTGCTGCTGCTCACGCCGCAGCTGCTCGCCGCGACCGACGATCGCGGAGCCTTGCGGATCGACGACCCCACGGACCCGATCCGCCGCGAAGTGGCCGACGCCCTGGCCGGCGGTGCGCACCTCATTCCTTTGCTTTGCGACGACGTGGCTGCGCCGCCGCCAGCCGCCGAACTGCCGGCGCCGTTCAACCGCATCGGCGATTTCACCTGGCGCCCGCTGCGCGCGTACGACTGGCACCACGACGTCCAGCGGCTGGTAGACGACCTGCACGCGCTTGGCGTTGTTGCCACGCCGCCTGCAGTCACGCCCACTTCAGCCCCGCCAGGCCAGTCCGTCGGGCAAGCAAGCCGACGACGGCTCGTCGTGGCGGCGGTGCTGGCAATGCCAATCGCTCTCGGCATCGGCTGGTACGCGCTGCGGGTCGCCGGCACCGCTTCCGCCACCGATGTCACCGGGTCGTGGTTGGCCACACTATCCCCCGACGAGACGCTCTTCCTGGCGCTGCGACAGAGCGGCGAAAAGGTCGAGCTCAGCAGTCGTCCCGTGCCCATCGGCGAGAGGGCCGACTGGGCCGACTACCGCAGCTTCTGGCGCGAGCGCTTCGGCAGCGAACTCGACGCCGTAAGCTACCGCGGAAAGGGCACCGCAAGCGCTCTCCCGGGTGCTGAACTGGTGGTCGACATCGCGCTGCAGATTGTCAGCAGTCCCGGCGACGTACTGGTCGATACGGGAAACCTCACCGCAACGATCGCCGGCGATGGCGCCACGATGGCCGGGACCCTGTGGTTGAACAGCGCGCAGAAAGAGCGTCCCGTCAATCTGGCGCGCGTAGCGCAGCGGTGATCGTGCGAAGGCGACCTCGGGGCGGCACCCGATTCAGCTCGCTTGGCTGATCAGCACCACCGCCTCGGTAGCAACGCCTTCCCCTCGCCCGACGAAACCCAGCTTTTCTGCGGTCTTCGCCTTGACGTTCACGCAGGCCGCCGCCACCTGCAGATCGCCAGCGATGTTGGCGACCATTTGCGGCAGGTATGGCGCCATCTTCGGCTGCTGGGCGATGATCGTCGCGTCGACGTTGCCGACCTGCCAGCCCGCCTGCGCCAGCAGCGCAACGGTGGCGCGCAGCAGGACGCGGCTGTCGGCGCCGCAATAGCGAGGATCGCTATCGGGAAAGTGCTGCCCGATGTTGCCCAGTGCGGCGGCGCCGAGCAGGGCGTCGATGATCGCATGCACCAGCGCGTCGGCATCGGAATGACCGAGGAGCCCGCTGCCATGGGCGATGTCGACACCGCCAAGGATCATCTTGCGGCCGGGAACCAGCGCGTGGATATCGCAACCCTGTCCGACGCGGATCATTCGTCCACCCTCGCCCTGCCCTGCAGGATCAGCTCCGCCAGACGCAGGTCAGCCGGAAAAGTGACCTTGAAGTTGCTGCTGTCGCCGGCGACCAGCCGCGGCTTGAAGCCGGCGGCCTCGACGGCCGAGGCTTCGTCGGTGCCATCCGGGTATCCGGCAAGCACCCGGCGCAGCAGGCCGTAACGAAACATCTGTGGTGTCTGCGCCTGCCACAGGCCGTCGCGCGACTCGGTACGCGCGACGCGCTGCGCGTCGTCCGCGCGCTTGAGCGTGTCGGCCAGCGGCACGGCCAGGATCCCGCCGACCGGATCGTCGGCCAGTTCGTCGCACAGGGCGTGCAGGTTTGCCTGCGACAGGCCGGGGCGTGCCGCGTCGTGGACCAGCACCCAGTCGTCGTCGTGGGCGGCCGTCGCGGCGGCAGCCAGGCCATTGGCGACGCTCAAGCCAGGCCATTGGCGACGCTCGCCGAGCGGCTCGCCCCGCCACAGAAGACCGTCTCAAGCTTGTGGCCGAGACTTGTCCAGTCGTATTGCCGCCACCAGCTGTCGTCCGGAGAGAGAACGACCCAGACGCGGTCGATGCGCGGGCAACGACACAAGGCGGCCAGGCTGTAATAGATCAGCGGTCGGCCGGCGAGCATCTGGTATTGCTTTGGCATGGCGCCGCCAAAGCGCGAGCCGCTGCCGGCGGCGGGGACGATTGCGTAGTGACGTAGCATGGCGTAATTTTAACCAAAGTAGGCAGGCAGATACCGAAATGGGCGCGCAGCTCTGCGCACGGATGCGCGCCAGCGGGTGATTTTTCCGTTATCGAGGTCGATGCCTGCACCGCCGGCCCTGCTTGAGCCCCACTCCTCGAGGATTGACCAGATGACACACTCGACCCCAGGCATCCGTCCGGCCGCCGTCGCCGGCACCTTCTATCCCGGATCGGCCAGCGTCCTGGCGGGCGATCTGCGCCGGCTGCTCGACGACACGCCGGCGGCGCAAACGACTCAGGAGAGGCAGGAGGGGCGCCCGAAAGCGATCATCGCGCCGCATGCCGGCTACGTCTATTCAGGGCCCATCGCGGCCAGCGTCTACGCACCGCTGCACGCGCTGCGCGCCACCATCCGGCGCGTCGTGCTGCTCGGCCCGACGCACCGCGTCGCCGTCGCCGGGCTGGCGCTGCCTTCGGCCAGCGCCTTCGCCACGCCGCTGGGCGAGGTAGCGCTGGACATGGCGGCCATCGCCAGCATCGCACACCTGCCGCAGGTCGTCGTCAGCGACGCCGCGCACGCCATGGAACATTCGCTGGAAGTGCAGCTGCCCTTCCTGCAGACGGTCCTCGAACGCTTTACGCTGGTGCCGCTGGCCGTCGGTCGTGCCTCCGCGGCAGAGGTCGCCGAAGTGCTCGAAGCCCTCTGGGGCGGCGACGAGACGCTGCTCGTGATCAGCTCCGACCTCTCGCATTACCTTCCCTACGCGATCGCCCGCAAGACGGACAATGAAACCGCCCGGCACATCGTCGCCCTCGACGCACGGATCGACCATCAACAGGCCTGCGGCGCGACGCCGGTCAATGGCCTCCTCCTGGCGGCGCGCCGGCACGGGCTGCAGGCGCGCCTCGTCGACCTGCGCAATTCCGGCGATACCGCCGGCGACAGGTCGCGCGTCGTCGGCTACGGCGCCTTTGCCTTCACGCCGGTGAACACCGATGTCCACTGACCCCCTCGGCAGCGCCCTGCTGGTCAGCGCACGCAACGCCATTGCCGCGAAATTCGGATTGCCGGCAAGACCGGTGGCGACGACGCCGGAACTCGCCGAGCCCGGCGCGAGCTTCGTGACGCTGACCCAGGACGGTGCCTTGCGCGGCTGTATCGGCAGTCTCGAAGCCCAGCGGCCGCTGGCCGCAGACGTTGCCGAGAACGCCTTCGCCGCCGCCTTTCGCGACCCGCGCTTTCCGCCGCTGAGCGAGCGGGAGTTGGCGCACACGCGGATCGAGGTTTCCTTGCTGACGCCAGCCGAACCCTTCCCGGTCAGCAGCGAAGAAGACGCGCTGGCCCGCCTGCGGCCGGGTGTCGATGGCCTGATCCTGAGCTACGGGCGGCGGCGGGCCACCTTTCTGCCACAGGTCTGGGAGTCGCTCGCCGACCCCCGGCAATTCCTCGCCCAACTCAAGATGAAAGCCGGCCTGGCCGCCGACTTCTGGCACCCGGAGCTCACCCTGGCGCGTTATGGAGTACGAAAATGGAAAGAGACCTCAACGACTCGCTGAAAACCCCCGAATCGGCACACCCGGCGCGCTGGTGGCACGCCATCGCCGACGCGCGTATCCAGTGCGACCTCTGCCCGCGCGACTGCAAGCTGCATGACGGCCAGCGCGGCGCCTGCTTCGTGCGCCAGAACATCGCCGGAGAAATGGTGCTCACCACCTACGGTCGCTCGTCGGGCTTCTGCATCGACCCGATCGAGAAGAAGCCGCTCAACCACTTCTATCCCGGCTCGTCGATTCTTTCCTTCGGCACCGCCGGCTGCAACCTGGCGTGCAAGTTCTGCCAGAACTGGGATATCTCCAAGTCCAAGGACATGGACCGCCTGCTCGACGCCGCCAGCCCGGAGGGAATCGCCGCCGCGGCCGCCGCCTACGGCGCGCAATCGGTCGCTTTCACCTACAACGACCCGGTGATTTTCGCCGAGTACGCGATCGATACCGCCGTCGCCTGCCGCGCAAATGGCATCAAGACCGTCGCCGTCACCGCTGCCTACATCCATCCCGAGCCCGCGCGCAACTTCTTCGCGGTCATGGACGCGGCCAACGTCGACCTCAAGGCCTTCACCGACGACTTCTACTTCAAGCTCTGCGGCGGCCACCTGCAACCGGTACTCGACATCCTCGCCTACATCCACCATGAAACGAACTGCTGGCTGGAAATCACCACCCTGCTGATCCCCGGCCGCAACGACTCGCCAACCGAGGTCAAGGCACTCGCCGACTGGGTGGCGCGCGAGCTGGGCGCGAACGTGCCGCTGCACTTCTCGGCCTTCCACCCCGACTGGAAAATGAGCGACCTGCCGCCGACGCCGCCATCGACGCTGACCCAGGCCAGGCGCATCGCCATGGACGCCGGCCTGAACTATGTTTACACGGGCAACGTGCATGACACCGAGGGCGGCACCACCTTCTGCCCGCAGTGCAAGGCGGCGCTGATCGAGCGCGACTGGTACAACATCCGCCACTACGATCTGCCGAGCGACGGTCGCTGTCCGCATTGCACGACGCCGATCGCCGGCTATTTTGCGCGTTTCGGCAAGCCTTTCGGTCCCCGTCGCGTGCCGGTCAGGCTGGTGCGCCGGTGAGCGAAACGAGCGCCTCGACCGGGGCAACGACGATGGCCATCGACAGCGGCGGTGTGCGCCTGCACGCCGACCTGACCCTGCCCGCGCGGCCCTCGGCGCTGGTCGTCCTGGCCCACGCCGGGCCGAATCCCGAAGCCCGCGACGACGCCCTCGCCGTCATCCTCCGCCATGCCGGCGTCGGCACCCTGAGCTTCGACCTGTTGACGCGCAGCGAAGATCGCTTCGTCGACAATCATCACAACGTTCCTCTCCTCGCCAGCCGCCTGGTCGACGGCCTCACCGTTCTCAGGCAGCATATGCTGCTCGACGAGCTGCCCAGCCTGCCGGTCGGGCTCAGCGCTGCCGGTGACTGCTCGCCGGTGGTCGTGCGCGCGGCCGCCATCCGTGATCGCGACATTTACGCCGTCGTCTGCCGCGGTGGCCTGATCGACCTTGCCGGCATGCTCTACCTGCGCACGCTGGCCTCGCCCCTGCTGGTCCTCGTCGGCGACGGCGAACAGCGCGTCGAAACCAGCAACCGCCGCGCACTACGCGAACTCACCGGGCGCAAGGAGTTGAAGCTGCTGCCGGCGAGCGCCGACGCCCCCGACTCGGCCGCCGCCTTCGAGTGGGTGGCGCGCGAAACCGCGCACTGGTTCGTGCGCACCCTGCCGACGGCGACAGCGAACACCGTCAACCGCGCCTGAGCGTACTGCTCGCGCCTGCCAACGCTGATCGCCCTGGCAGGAGCGATCGACACAGGGGAGTCATCACGCCCGAAGACTGTCAATGCCCCGCCGCCGGCTCGTCGTGTTGCCGGCGCGCGGCGCGCTCCAGCCGCTCCTGCGCCATCTGGTCCTCCAGTTGCTGGCGTCCCTCCTTGACCACGGCAATCATCCGGGCGCGGTCGTCGTGGTGGGGATGCATGCGTTCAAACAGCTCCAGGTTGTGGGCACGAAAACGTGTCGTCGTCAGCAGGGCGTCAGCCGCCGTAAGGCCGAGCAACTCGAGCACGCTGCGCGCACTGCACAGGCTCGATTCGAACAGCTCGCGCTGGACACGCGTCACCTGATGGTCACGCAAGCGGTGCCAGTGGGTCACGTCACGTGCGCGGGCGACGATTTCCAGATTCGGGAAATGCTCGCGCACCAGGTCGACGATCTTCAGCGACTGGTCGACGTCGTCGACCGCCAGCACCAGCACCCGCGCGCTGGCAGCCCCTGCCGTACGCAGCAGGTCGAGTCGCCCGGCATCGCCGTAGAAGACCCGGTAGCCGAAGCTGCGTGCAGCCTCGACCATCTCCGCGTCGTGGTCGAGAATCGTGCACGCGATCCCCTCGGCGAGCATCACGCGGGTGACGATCTGCCCGTAACGGCCAAAACCCGCAATCAGGATCGGCGCGTCCTGGGCTTCCGAGATCTCTTCAAGAGCAACTTTCCGTCGGCTGGCGTAACGCGGGAGAAGCCATTTGTCGACGACCACCAGCAACAGCGGCGAGACGAGCATCGATACGGCCACAGCGCCAATCAGGAGAGAGCCCGTTGCGGGCGGAAAGACGCGCGCGCCGACAGCCGCCTGGAAGACGACGAAAGCAAATTCTCCGCCCTGCGCGAGAAGCAGCGTGAACACGGGCCGATCCTGGAAAGACACGCCCATCTGCCAGGCGAGGGTGTAGATAACCGCGGCCTTGAGGAGCAGAAAACCAGCGACGATGGCGGCCATCTGCAGCGGTGAGGCGATCAGTACGGCGAAGTCGATGCTCATCCCGACGGCGATGAAGAACAATCCAAGGAGCAGGCCCTTGAACGGCTCGATGTCGGTTTCCAGTGCCCGCCGGTATTCGCTCTCGGCGAGCAGGACGCCGGCCAGAAACGCTCCCAGGGCCATCGACAGTCCCACCTGGTGCATCAGTCCGGCAATGCCGACGACCAGCAACAGCGACGCCGCGGTGAAGATCTCGGGCGTCCGCGAGCGCGCAATCCAGCGCAGCAGGGGGCGCAGCAGCAAGCGCCCGCCAAGCACGATGGCGGCGATCACGGCGACGATCCGAGCCGCCTCCAGCCAGTGGTTAACCGGCGTTGCGCCCACATCGCCAACGACGCCGGTGGCCAGCAATGGCAGCAGCGCCAAAATCGGGATCGCCGCGACGTCCTGGAAGAGCAGGATGGCAAAGACCGAGCGACCGCTCGAGGTCGGCATCAAATTACGTTCGCCCATCACCTGCAGGGCAATCGCCGTGCTCGAGAGCGCCAGCCCCAGCGCGGCCACCAGCGCGATACGCCAGGGCACCCCGCCGAGCATGGCCAGCGCGGCGAGCACCGCGGCGCAGCCAAGAACCTGCGCGCCGCCCCAGGCGAAGATCGGCCGCCGCATGTTCCACAGCCGTCTGGGGTCGAGTTCCAGACCGACGAGGAAAAGCATCAGCACGACGCCGAACTCGGCGAAATGGAGGATGTCCTCGACGTTCGCGACCAGGGCCAGGCCCCAGGGCCCGATGGCCATCCCCGCCGCCAGATAGCCGATGATCGCGCCGAGGCCCAGCGCCTTGCTCAGCGGCACGGCGATCACCGCGGCGCTGAGGTAGATGAAACTATTGACCAGCCAGGCCGGTGCGTTTTCCATGGTCGGATACTCAGGAGATGATCGAAGGTGTTGGCGAGCCTCGTAGAAGGCGCATGCGGCACAGATGATGCCATTGACTGCCGACAATTACAGGCGGCGCTGGCGAGCACTGCGAGCAAAATGCCTTGCCCGGGACTGCGAGGCCGGAACCGAGACGTCGACGCGCGACCCCGACCCGCGGCCAACCCCTTTTAATGGTACAAGGGACCCCGTATGCTGCGTGCTTGAGAATCGAAAGCTGCCGACGGCGACAGTCGCGATGCTGTCCGCGATCGGAGACTGATCGGAAGCTGCCGCGAATCAAGGAGACCAGTAATGACAAGGCTAGCGCGCCTGCTCGTCCTCCAGCTGTTTTTTCTGTCGCCGCTTCCTGCCTGGGCCTCGGCAGCGGAGGATGGGCGCCTCGACCTGACCGCCCACTGGGTCGGTTTCACCGCCCTCGTCCTGTTTGGTTTGGCTTACGCACTGGTGATGGCGGAGGAATTCACGCATCTGCGCAAGTCCAAACCCGTGATCCTTGCCGCCGGCCTTATCTGGGCGCTGATCGCCATCGTTTATGCCGACCACGGCATGAACCATGTTGCCGAAGGGGCGGTACGGCATAATCTGCTCGAATACGCCGAACTGATGCTGTTCCTGCTCGTCGCCATGACCTACATCAACGCCATGAGCGAGCGCAATGTGTTCGGCGCCCTGCGCTCGTGGCTGATCAAGAAGGGCTACGGACTGCGCAAGCTGTTCTGGATAACCGGCGCGCTGGCGTTTTTCATTTCCCCCGTCGCCGACAACCTGACCACCGCGTTGCTGATGTGTGCGGTGGTGATGGCGGTCGGCGGCGAGAATACCAAGTTCGTCCTGGTTGCCTGCATCAGTATTGTGGTGGCGGCAAACGCGGGTGGCACCTTCAGCCCGTTTGGCGACATCACGACCCTCATGGTCTGGCAGAAAGAGATCGAGACGCCGCAGGGCGTGGTCGGGTTCGGCGCCTTCTTTGCGCTGTTCGTTCCCGCTCTGGTGAACTGGCTGCTGCCGGCGGCAATCATGTCGATCACCGTCCCCAATACACAACCCCACGCCGGCGGCGAGGCAGTGGTGATGAAACGCGGCGCCAGGCGCATCATCGCGCTTTTCCTGCTGACCATCGTAACCGCCGTCAGCTACCACAACTTCCTGCATTTGCCACCGGTCGTCGGCATGCTCACCGGCCTGGCCTATCTGCAGTTCTTCGGCTACTTCCTGAAGAAGACCGTACACCTCGAGCACGGCATGACCCGGTATCAGTTCCTGACCCTAACCGGCGACGACGAACAACTTGGCAGCCTGCCGGCGTTCGACGTGTTCAACAAGATTGCCCGGGCCGAGTGGGATACCCTGCTCTTCTTCTACGGCGTTGTGCTCTGCGTCGGCGGCCTCGGCTTTATCGGCTACCTGGCGATGGCCTCCAAGGTCATGTATATCGACTGGGGTGCGACCAACGCCAATATCGCGATCGGTATCCTGTCGGCGGTGGTCGACAACATCCCGGTGATGTTCGCAGTGCTAACCATGATGCCGGACATGTCGATGGGCCAATGGCTGCTGGTCACGCTCACCGCCGGTGTCGGCGGCTCCCTGCTGTCCATCGATTCGGCCGCGGGGGTGGCCCTGATGGGGCAGGCACGCGGCAAGTATACCTTTTTCGGGCACCTCAAATGGGCGCCGGTCATCGCACTCGGCTACGCAGCCAGCGTCGCCACGCACATGTGGATCAACAGCGCCCTGTTCTAATGCAGTGCTGCATTCTTGATGCGACTTTTTGCGTCTGCTGAAAGCAGGGCGAAAACCCGGTGGTGGCTGAAATTCGCACGGCCCATGCCGCGGCGACCCTCGGCGAGCGCCGCGACCTCCGCCACCCTGCCCACGCCACCCCTCTACCCGGATTCGCCAAAATCGTTTATATTGCAGCGCAGCAAAGGTGCCTGAAGGCCGCTGACCGGCGCCGCACGCGTAGCCACCCCCCGCCCGGCGTTGCGTATCCCTGCGGCCATGGCTACCATGCGCAAGCCAGAAGAAATGCCCCGCAGTGCTTTGCCCCTCTTTCAATTTTCCCGACACCCGGCGCGAAGCAGCTGCCAGTTCTGGCGCTGCCGCAGCCGAGTGTTGAAGCCTGTCACCGGGCCGCCGCGGCGGCAAATACCAGGACCCCTCCATGAAGCCAGACAATCCACACTTTTTCAGCCGAATCGGCATTGCCATCGCCAGCTTTTTCAAGATCATTGGCAATAGCGACTTTGCCGGCGGCGTCCAGGCGCTGCGGCGCGCCGGGCGACCCGGCACGACGGCCGACGACACGGTAGCCGCAGCGAAGCCTGCGGCCCCGCTGCTCAAGGAAGCGCCCCCCGACGGCGCCCTGCAGCTTCTCGGTCTCTTGCAGCGCGAGGCCCGGTTCATCGATTTCATTCAGGAGGACGTCGCCGCCTATCCCGACGCCGACGTCGGTGCGGCTGCGCGCCTGGTCCACGAAGGCTGCCGCAAGGTGCTCAGCGACAACTTCAGCATCGACCCGGTACGCGACGAAGAAGAAGGCAGCGCGATCACCCTGCCGGAAGGCTTCGACGCCGCGGCGATTCGCATCACCGGCAACGTCGTCGGTGAGCCGCCCTTCAACGGCCATATCACCCACCGCGGCTGGCGGGTCATCGAAACACGCCTGCCCAAACTGGCCGGCAGCCACGATCTGCACATCGTCGCTCCGGCGGAGGTTGAACTATGAGCGAAGCAAAATTCTCCATCGGTATCGATCTCGGTACCACCCATTGTGCGTTGTCGTACGTCGACATCGCCAACAGCGACGGCGAGCAGGTGGCGCAGGAAATATTGCCGATCCCGCAATTGACGGCGCCCGGTTCGGTCCAGTCGCCCGGGTTGCTGCCGTCGTTCATCTACCTGCCCCATGCCAGCGAACTGGCGCCCGGCGACCTGAGTCTGCCGTGGACCGCCGAGCTGGACTACGCGGTCGGTGAAATGGCGCGCAGCCGCGGTGCGGCAACGCCGATCCGGCTGGTGTCGAGCGCCAAGAGCTGGCTCTGCCATGCCGGCGTCGACCGCCGCGCGGACATCCTGCCGCACGACGCACCGCCGGAAGTGGCACGCCTGTCGCCGCTCGAAGCCTCTCTGCGCTACCTCACGCATATGCGCGCGGCCTGGGATCAGGCCCATCCCGAGGCGCCCTTCGTCGACCAGGAAATCGTCGTCACCATCCCCGCTTCCTTCGATCCGGCGGCACGCGAGCTGAGTGCCGAAGCGGCCAGGACGGCAGGCTGCGAACACATGATCCTGCTCGAGGAGCCACAGGCGGCGCTGTACAGCTGGATTCAGAAAAGTGGCGGAAACTGGCGCAAGCAGGTACAGCCGGGCGAGATCATTCTCGTCGCCGACGTCGGTGGCGGGACCAGCGACTTCTCGCTGATCGCGGTGCTCGAACGCGACGGCGTTCTCGAACTGCACCGGGTCGCGGTCGGCGAGCACATCCTGCTCGGTGGCGACAACATGGACCTGGCGCTGGCCTTCACCGTGGCCAGCAAGCTCGGCGCGCAGGGGATCAAGACCGACGCCTGGCAACTGCGCGCGCTGACCCATGCCTGCCGCGCGGCCAAGGAAGCGCTGCTCAACGACGCGTCGCTCGGCGAAGTGCCGTTGGTCATCGCCAGCCGCGGCGCCAAGTTGATCGGAGGCTCGCTGCGCAGCGAACTGACGCGCGCCGAACTCACCGCCACCCTGCTCGAAGGCTTTTTCCCGGACGCCGAAATCGGCGACCGTCCGCAGGTACGCGGTCGCGCCGGTCTGACCCAGCTCGGCCTGCCCTACGCGCACGATGCGGCGATCACCCGTCACCTCGCCGCTTTCCTCGCGCGCCAGGTCGCCGCGACGGCCGACCTCGAAGGCTTCACCAGCGCCCTGCCGGAAGGCGCCACTTTCCTCCATCCGACGGCGGTGCTGTTCAACGGCGGCGTCTTCAAGTCGGAACTGCTCGCCGAGCGCACGCTGGCGACGATCAACTCCTGGCTCGCCGCCGAGGGCGCGCCACCGGCCCGCCCGCTGGAAGGCGCCGACCTCGATCTGGCGGTTGCCCGTGGCGGCGCCTATTACGGCTACGTTCGTCGCGGCCAGGGTGTGCGCATCCGTGGAGGTACGGCGCGTTCGTACTATGTGGCGATCGAATCGGTGATGCCGGCCGTACCCGGCATGCAGCCGCCGGTGCAGGCGCTGTGCCTGGCGCCGTTCGGCATGGAAGAAGGCAGCGACGCCGCGCTTCCCGAGCAGGAGTTCGGGCTGGTCGTCGGCGAAGCGGTACGCTTCCGCTTCTTCGGCTCGTCGGTTCGCCGCCAGGACCAGGTCGGCACCCTGCTCGACGACTGGGATCCCGATGAATTGCAGGAACTCGCCGAAATTCAGACCACCTTGCCCGCCGAAGGTCACGCCAACGGCGAAGTGGTGCGCGTCAAACTGCACGCGCGGGTTACCGAGGCCGGCACACTCGAACTCGAAGCGCTGCCACACGATGGTCCGCAGCGCTGGAAAGTCGAGTTCGATGCGCGCGACGCCGGCGGCAGTGCAGTGAACGCAGCAGGCTGAAGGCCGTGAAGCAGCAATACATCGTCGGCATCGACCTTGGCACGAGCAATACCGTCGTCGCCTACGCCGCGCCCGGAGAGCAGCAGGTCCAGCTCTTCGAGATCGAGCAACTGGTCGGCGCCGGCGAGGTTGCCGCCCGGCCGCTGCTCCCTTCGGTGCGCTTCCATCCGGCGGCCGGTGAACTCAGCCCGGGCGACCTGCAACTGCCGTGGCCTGCCGCCGAGAAGAGCGGCAGCGTTGGCGGCCAGGGCGAAGATACTGAAAATGCCGGCGCCGGCGCTGAGCTCGCCCTCACCGGACGCTTCGCGCTTGAACTCGGCGCGCAGGTTCCCGGTCGCCTGGTGACCAGCGCCAAGAGCTGGCTGTCGCATGCCTCGGTCGACCGCATGGCGGCCATCCTGCCCTGGGGTGCCGAAGAAGGCGTCGCCAGGGTCTCGCCGGTCGCCGCCAGCGCCAGCTATCTGGCACATGTCCGCGCCGCCTGGGGGCATCGCTTTGCGCAGGCGCCACTGGAACAGCAGCAGGTCATCCTGACGGTTCCCGCGTCATTCGACGAAGGCGCGCGGGCGCTGACGCTGGAAGCCGCGCGCCAGGCCGGACTGCCCAGGCTGCGCCTGCTCGAGGAACCGCAGGCAGCGTTCTACGACTGGCTTTTCCGCCATCGGCAGACGCTCGACGCGGAACTCGCCGGAACGCGGCTGCTGATGGTCTGCGACATCGGCGGCGGCACCACCGACCTGACGCTGATCCAGGTGACGTTCAAGGACGGCGAGCCGGAACTGACGCGCATCGGTGTCGGCGACCACCTGATGCTCGGTGGCGACAACATGGATCTGGCGTTGGCGCACCTGGTCGAATCACGTCTGCCGGAGAGCGGCGGCAAGAAGCTCTCGGCAGCGCGTTTTTCGCAGCTCACCGCGCGTTGCCGGGCGGCCAAGGAGCAACTGCTGGCCCCCGGCGCACCGGAATCGGTCTTGCTGACGCTGCTCGGCGGTGGCGCCAGGCTGATCGGCGGCGCACGCAGCATCGAATTGCACCGCGACGAAGTGCTGAACATGATCGTCGACGGCTTCATGCCACGCGTCGCCGCGGACCAGCCGGTACTGCAGCGGCGTTCCGGGCTGGTCGAATTCGGCCTGCCCTACCCGGCCGACGCGGGGATCACCCGCCATGTCGCCGCCTTTCTCCGCCGGCACAGGGAGGCTGCACGCCGGGCACTCGGCGAGCAGGGCGAGCGGCTCGAACCGCCCGCGGCGCAGCCAGCCGGCAACGAACAGGCGCTGCCCGGTGAGCAGCGCCTGCCGGTGCCCGATAGCGTGCTCTTCAATGGCGGCGTGTTTCGTGCAGAGGCGCTTAGCGAACGTCTGCAGGCGACGCTCGCCGACTGGCGCGGAGCGCCGCTGCGCCTGCTGCACAACGAAAACCCCGATGTCGCTGTCGCCCGTGGCGCCGTCGCCTACGCCCTGGTCCGCCAGGGACACGGACAGCGCATCGGTGGCGGCTCGGCACGCAGCTACTTCCTGGTCCTCGAAGATGGCAGCAAGCAGCGACAGGGCATCTGCATCCTGCCGCGCGGCAGCGAGGAAGGGCACGAAATCCGCCTCCCGGAACGGACCTTCAGCCTGCGGCTGGGCCAGCCGGTGCGCTTCTACCTCGCCTCGTCGGTCGCCGACACGGCCTATCAGCCGGGCCAGATCGCGTCCCTCGACAATGAAGATTTCGTCCGCCTGCCGCCAATCGCCACCGTTGTCCAGCCGCAGGCCGGCAGCAGCCAGCGCGAAGTACGCGTCGAGCTGATCACCGGCATCACCGAGGTCGGCAGCCTGGAACTGCACTGCGTCAGCATCGACAACCCGGCCCGCCGCTGGCTGCTCGAATTTCAGTTGCGTGGCGACGGGGAAGCGACGACGGCGTCGTCGGAAGTCCTGCCGCCGCGCTTCGCAGACGCGGTGAAATCGATCGAGAACATCTTCGGCGGCCGCTCGCAGGCGGTCGACAGCAAGGAAGTCCGCCGCCTGCGCGGCCACCTCGAACACCTGCTCGGCAAACGCGACGACTGGGAAATGCCGCTGCTGCGCGCCCTCTTCGACGCCCTGCTGCAACGCGCCCGACGGCGGCGGCGCTCGCCGGAACACGAGCGTCTGTGGCTCAACCTAGCCGGCTACTGCCTGCGGCCGGGCTTTGGCGACGCCATCGACGACTGGCGGATCGAGCAGCTGAGTGCCCTCTTGTCGCAGGGTATTCAATACGTGAATGAGAGCCAGAACTGGTCCGAGTGGTGGACGCTCTGGCGACGCGCTGCCGGTGGCTTGCCGGCAGAGACGCAGGAGCTTCTGCTCGCCGAACTCGTCCCGCCGTTGCAAAGCGAGGCCGGCAAAGCGCGCAACCGCCCGCCGGCACCGATCAGCGGCAGCCACGACGACATGCTGCGCCTGGTCGCCTCGCTCGAACGGCTGCCCGTCGAACGCAAGATCGAGGTCGGCGACTGGCTGCTCGAGAGGCTTTCCCGGGCCTCGGAAAAGCCACTGGGCTGGTGGGCACTCGGCCGCATCGGTGCGCGCCAACCGTTTTACGGCAGCACCCACCAGGTGGTCGCCGCCGCCGACGCCTGCCGCTGGCTCGAAGGCCTGCTCGCCGTGGACTGGAAAAAGCTCGAACCGGCGGCCTTTGCGGCTACCCAACTCGCCCGCCTGACCGGCGATCGATCGCGCGACCTGCCCGATGAGGTGCGCGAAGAGGTCGTTGCGCGGTTGACTGCGATCGGCGCCAGCAGCCACTGGATCGAACAGCTCAGGACCGTCGTGGAACTCGATAAGGCTGACGAACGCCGCGCTTTCGGCGAGTCGCTGCCGGCCGGATTGCGCCTGGTAAACGACGGCTGCCGGACGCCGCAGACGCCCGCCGCGGCGACCGCCGGGAGCTGATTGGCGCCGGTCGCGCAGGCAACAGATGGCCGGCATTCGTGGCTCATCGACAACAGGCTGATATAATGCCAATAAGCGAAGTTTCTCGGGCATAAGCTTACTGGATTGGCAGGCAACAGCCGTTTTCCGGATAATGCCGCTGGATAAGCTGCATGAGCAGTAGTGGCAATCGGCGGTGACGCGCCGCCATCGCGGTTGCGCAGGGGGAGATACTTCTTTCTGGTTTGCTGAACGGCCGGCGACCCGCCTTCCGAGTACCCTGGCACTACGGCAATGATGTGGCGACTTTCAAGGAGTGAGCAATGCGCACGCAAAGAGGACCTGACCGACGCCAGAAACAAGTGCAGCGGCCATCCGGTTCGCCTGAACGCCGCTGCGGTAGCGACCGTCGCAGGCTCCAGTTCTCCGACCAGTCGATCGTCGAAATGGAAGCGCGTCTGGCGGCACTCGGGCAGCGCAAGAAAACCGACGGCGACGACGACGGATCAGGCTGGGACAAACTGATCATCTCCATCGATTAGCGTCGCCGCGCCCAGCTTCGTTCCAACCCCGGCGCCAGCGCTATCTTGCCCGACGACGGCGTGCTTGCTCATCGGGCAGCGCCCCGGGTCGCTTCCAGAACGCGCAGCAGAGAGGAGGTATCGGAAGCCCCCCCGCCCATGGCCATCAGTGCGTTGAGTTGCTGCCAGACCTGTGCAGCCAGCGGCAGGGGGACGCCGAGACGATGCGCCTCAGCCATCAGGATGCCGTAATCCTTGTGATGCAGGCGCGCCTCCACACCGGCGGTGAAATCCCGATCGACCATCCGGCCCCCCATGATTTCAAGTACACGGCTGGCGGCCGAGCCACCCGCCAGTGCCTGCCGCACCTTGACCGGATCGGCGCCGGCCGTGGCACTGAAGTGCAAGGCCTCGGCGACCGCCTGAATCGCCCCGACCATGATCATCTGATTGCACGCCTTGGCGACCTGCCCGGCACCGTTGTCGCCAACATGGACGATCGTCTTGCCGAGAAGCGCCAGCAGCGGACGTGCGCGATCGAATACCGCGGCCTGACCACCGACCATGATCGCCAGGCTTGCCGCGGCGGCGGCCTGGCTACCGCCGGAAACCGGCGCGTCGAGCATGTCGATGCCGCGCGCGTCCAGGCGCCGGGCAAGCGAGCGCGCCATCTCCGGCGCAATGGTACTCATGTCGACCAGCAGCGACGCCGCGGCGAGCCCGTCGACCAGGCCATCGAGCCCCAGTGTCACGCGCTCGACGTCGGCACCCGCCGTGAGCATCGTGTCGGCACCCGCCGTGAGCATCGTAAACACCACTTCGCTGCGTTGCCCGACGGCGGCCGGCGTTGCGCAGCCGACGGCACCGGCGGCCAGCAGCGGCGCCAGCGTTTCCGGTCGGCGCGCCCAGAGCGCCAGCTGGTGCCCGCCGCGCAGCAGGTTCAGCGCCATTGGCCGGCCCATCACGCCAAGGCCGACGAAACCGATGTGCATCAGTCTTCGCCGCCCGACAGGCGCTCGAGCAGCTTGAGAATGGCGATCGAATCCTCCTCGCCCAGTCCCGACCCGACCATCGCGTTGTACATCTGCGCCGTCACCGCAGCCACCGGCAGGCACATGCCCAGTTCGTGTGCGCTCTGCATGACGATGTTCATGTCCTTCTGGTGCATCCACGACTTGAAGCCCGGCTTGAAGTTGCGGTCGAGCATGCGCTGGCCATGATTCTCGAGAATCTTCGAATAGGCGAAGCCGCCGAGCAGCGCCTCGCGCACCTTGGCCGGGTCGACACCGCTGCGGGCGGCGAAGTTGAGCGCCTCGGCAACGGTCAGCACGCCGGCGCCGGTGACGATCTGGTTGGCGGCCTTGGCCACCTGGCCGGCGCCCGAATCGCCGACATGGACGATATTCCTGCCCATGCACTCGAAAGCCGGTCGCGCCGTAACGAAGGCGGCAACGCTGCCGCCGACCATGATCGAAAGGCTGCCGGCAATGGCGCCGACTTCGCCACCCGAAACCGGCGCATCGAGGAAGTCGACGCCCTGTTCGCGCAGCCGCGCACCGATGTCACGCGCCGCCGCCGGCCGGATGGTGCTCATGTCGACCGCCACCAGCCCTGCCCGGCCGGCGCTGGCCACGCCGTCCTCGCCGAGCATCACCTGCTCGACGTCGGGGGCATCGGCGACGATCGATATGGCCAGATCGACCGCGCCGGCGACGCCGGCAGGACTGTCGGCGCCGCTCGCCCCGGCTTCGAGCAAGGGCTGCATTGACTCGGCGCGGCGCGCCCAGACGGTCAGTTCGTGCCCGGCGCGCAGCAGGTTCAGCGCCATCGGGCGCCCCATGATGCCCAGACCGATGAATCCGATTTTCATTGTTCTTCCTCTTCCAGTCACGAAACGATCAAGCCGCCGAGTGTAGCAAATACAGTCATCAGCCGACGACGGTGACCAGCACCCGGCGGCGGTGCGCGATCGTGCGGTGTTCCCAGAGGTAAATCCCCTGCCAGGTGCCGAGCAGCATCGCGCCACCGGCGACCGGGACGCTCAGCGAGCAACCGGCCAGAATGTTGCGCCCGTGTGCGGCCATGTCGTCGTCGCCCTCGCTGTCGTGATGATAGGCTGCGTCGCCATCGGGCGCCCAGCGCGCAGCCAGCGTTTCCAGATCGCGGCGCACCGACGGATCGGCGTTCTCGGTCACGACCACCGAGCAACTGGTGTGCTGGACGAAGACGTTGGCCAGGCCGATCGACACCCCCGAGGCGCGGACGATGCGCGCCACCTCGGCCGTGATCTCGATCGTTCCACGGCCGCGGCTACTGACGTCAAAGCTCTGTTGATAAGCCACCTTTCCCTCCTCGCTCGCCGTACCCGACGGGTGGACGCGCCTTACTGCGGTGTACCGATCTGACTGTCCAGCCTCTTGATCTGACTGATGATCTCGATCAGTTTCTGGCCATTCGCCGTCAGCGAATACGTCGTCCGCGGCGGCACCTCGGCATAGACATGCTTGTCCAGCAGACGATACAGGGTCAGCTTGCGCAAGCGCTCCGCCAGAATCTTCTTGGAAATTCCTGCCACATGACGTTCCAGCTCGCCAGGGCGTGCAATGCCGTCGGCAATGGCAATCAGGACGGAAACCGACCATTTGCAGCCCACCACCTCTTCAAGGTGGCGGTAGGCCGAGGGCGTCGATCGAGACGAATTATTTATTTCGTTCATGGCCAACGATTTACACCAGAAGGTTACCGGGGAACCGAAAAGTGCCTGCTTTTGGAGCACAGACACCGTACCTACAATGATCGTGTGCTTCTCGCACGACCCCATCCACTGAGGAGGAAACGATCATGAAAACCACCGCCACCTTTTATCACGCCGGTTGCCCGGTGTGTGTAGCCGCCGAACAAAACCTGGCCAACGCGCTTGATCCCTCACGCTACAACGTCGAGGTCGTCCACCTCGGCGAGAAGAAGTCGCGGGTCCAGGAAGCCGAAGCCGCCGGTGTCCAGTCGGTACCGGCGCTGGTACTCGATGGCGCCGTGTTCCATATCAATTTTGGTGCCGGCCTCGAGGCGCTGAAATAGGCCTTCGATACCCTGGCTTGGTCGATCCGCATGAGAAAGACGGTAGGCCACGAAGTGCACTCGATACGGCCGGCTCTAGAACGCCGACCCCGGCGTCTGCAGGAACTCGACCTCGTCCGCGGTCGACTGCCGCCCGAGGATCGCATTGCGATGCGGGTAGCGGCCGAAGCGGTCGATGATCGCCTGGTGGCGAAGTTCGAAGGCGAGGTTGTTCTCCATCCCTGGCGCAGCGAAGAGCTTGACCGCCTGCGCGTGGATCAGCGGCGACTCGCTGTGCATGTAGGGCATATAGAGGAAGGCGCGACGCGCCGGATCGAGGCTGCTGTCGGCGCCGGCGGCGACCGCTTCCTGGGCAAGAACCAGCGCCAGCGCGTCGGTGGCGAAGGATTGCGGGCGATCGCGGAAAATGTTGCGCGCGAACTGGTCGAGGACGATGATCTCGGCCAGCCGGCCGTCGGCGCGGCTGCGCCAGGCGTACAGCTCACAACGGCTGGCGGCGGCGTGCAGCGTGCCGAAGCGGGTCTCGATCAGGCGGTCGAAAGCGGCGGCCTTCGACCACCATTGCGCCGGAGTCGCCTCATTGAACCAGAAGGCAAGAACGTCGGCCGGAGTCATGCGTCGGCACGCACTGCTGAATGGCACGCCATACACATCGCCGCATCCTCGTCGGCCCTGCTTCTTTCGATCATCGGTCAGTGCTCGTCGACCCGCCCACGCAGCAGCTTGACCGCGCCACGCTTCACTTTGCTGTCGACGCGCCTGACCTGCGAGCCGCGCGTCGGCCGGGTCGGGCGCCGCGGCGTCGGCGTGAACGCCGCCCGGGCGATCAGTTCGCGCAGGCGGGTGAGCGCGTCGAGGCGGTTGCGGTCCAGGCTGCGATGCGCTTGCGCCTTGATGATCACCACGCCGTCGGCGCTGATCCGCTGGTCGCGCAGCTGCCGCAGGCGCTCCTTGATTTCGTCGGGCAGCGACGAGGCGCCGATGTCGAAGCGCAGGTGGATGGCGTTCGCTACCTTGTTGACGTTTTGGCCACCGGCGCCCTGCGCGCGGATAGCGATGAACTCGACTTCGCTCTCGCGCAATTCGATGCGTGGCGCCGACATCTGTGCCCTACTTGCCTTCGCCCGGCGGCGCGCCAACGCCCAGCGCCTGCCAGCCTGCGCTGCCGAGTTGGCGTAGCGTCTGCAGGTTGCGCTCGTAGATCAGGGCGGCGTCGGGAAAGGCGGCCACGGCACGGTCAAGGCTGGCCTCGCGCAGCAGGTGCAGCGTCGGGAACGGTGCGCGGTTGGTGCAGTTGGTGATGTCGTCGGCGTCGGTATCGGCGAAGGCGTACTGCGGATGGAAACTGGCCACCTGCAGAACGCCTTCGAGCTGCTGCATTCGCAGCACGACATTGACCAGATCGAGAAAGGCGACGAAGTCGTCGAAGTCGTTGAGGACCCAGGGGTGGATGAGCAGCGTCGTGTCGATTTCTTCCGGCGCCACCACCCGCAGCGCGTGCAGTTCGCGTTCCAGATCGGCGAGCAGGCTCTCGTCATCCGTCGCATCGCTGACCACGTAGCGCACCTGCCCCTTGCTGTGCACGCCCTTGGCAAAGGGACAGAGGTTGAGGCCGATCACCGCCTGTTCCAGCCAGCGACGCGTCGTGGCAATGGCTTGCTCGTGGCTGGCGTTGGTGGGGGGGAGCATGGGCAGGCGTTCTCTCGTCATTGCGTCGTGGCGATCGCGTCGTCGCGTCGGTCGGCTTGGCAAGGCGTGGTAGGCCGACATCGGTCCACTTTCGTCGTCAGGCTGCAGCACCCCGCCAGTGTAGCGATTCAGCGCACAACGGGCAAAATGTCGATCGGCAACGAATGCGTGGCGACACGCTGCAACACTGCGCCCGACCCTTCACCAGGACGATGTTTCCGCGCCGGCGCCCGGCGGCTTCGCCAACTTGGCGCACCGGAAATGCGATCTCTGCCGGGCGCAGAACGGAAACGGCCCGCGCAGCGCGGGCCGTCTTGCCGTTCAACGGGTGCCTGAGCGATGCTCAGTGACCAGATGCACCTGCGGCACCGATGCCGGTTTCCGAGCGCACCTTCTGCGCCGGGTAAAGCGAGCGTTCGAGCTGTGCTTGCTTGCCGGTATCCATCTTGGAAACCAGGTAGATGGTCAGGAAAGCAGCCGACATCGAGAACAGGCCCGGCGACGAGTACGGGAACAGCGCCGAGCCCTTCGGATTGCCCATGACGGCCTCCCACACCGAAGCCGAAACGATGGTCAGGCCAACCGACGAGATCAGGCCGACGAAACCACCCGCCACGGCCCCCTTGGTCGTGCAGTCCTTCCATAGTACCGACATGAAGAGCACCGGGAAGTTGGCCGAGCAGGCGATGGCAAAAGCGAGCATCACCATGTAGGCGACGTTCTGCTTCTCGAAGGCGATACCGAGAATCACGGCGATGATGCCCAGGCAGACGGTGGTGATCTTCGACACGCGCAGTTCCGCAGCCGAATCGGCCTTGCCCTTGCAGAACACCGTCGCGTACAGATCGTGCGACACCGCCGACGCGCCGGACAGCGTGAGACCGGCAACCACTGCCAGGATGGTGGCAAAAGCGACCGCCGAGATGAAGCCGAGGAAGACGTTGCCACCGACGGCGTTGGCCAGGTGGATGGCGGCCATGTTGCCGCCGCCCTTCAAACCCTTGGCCAGATCGCCATCGACGTAGTACGCGCCGGGATCCTGGGTGAGAAGGACGACCGCGCCAAAGCCGATGATGAAGGTGAGGATGTAGAAGTAGCCGATCCAGGTAGTCGCCCAACCCACTGACTTGCGTGCTTCCTTGGCGCTCGGAACGGTGAAGAAGCGCATCAGGATATGCGGCAGGCCGGCGGTACCGAACATCAGCGTCATGCCGACCGAGATCGCCGAGATCGGATCCTTGATCAGCGCACCGGGCCCCATGATGGCGTCGTGCTTGGAGTGGATTTCAACCGCCTTGGCAAAGAGTGCCTCGGGATTGAAATTGAACTGCCAGAGCACGGCCAGGGCCATGAAGCTTGCGCCACAGAGCAGCATGATCGCCTTGATGATCTGCACCCAGGTGGTTGCCGTCATGCCGCCAAACAGCACGTAGCACATCATCAGTACGCCGACGATGACCACTGCGTAGTGGTACTCGAGACCAAAGAGGACCTTGATCAGCTGACCCGCACCGACCATCTGCGCAATCATGTAGAAGCAGACGACGACCAGCGAACCGGACGCCGCGAAGATGCGGATCGGCGTCTGCGAGAAGCGGTAGGCGGCGACGTCGGCGAAGGTGAACTTGCCGAGGTTGCGCAGGCGTTCGGCCATCAGGAAGGTAATCACCGGCCAGCCGACCAGCCAGCCGATCGAGAAGATCAGGCCGTCAAAACCGTTGGCAAATACGAGACCGGAGATTCCCAGGAAGGACGCCGCAGACATGTAGTCGCCGGCAATCGCCAGACCGTTCTGGAAGCCGGTAATGCCGCCGCCGGCGGTATAGAAGTCAGCCGCCGTCTTGGTCTTGCTTGCTGCCCACTTGGTGATGAACAGGGTCATGATCACAAAGGCGCCAAACATGGCGATCGCAACCCAGTTGGTTTCCTGCTTTACCGTGGTCCCGAGGTCGCCGCCAGCAGCCACGGCCACGCCGGCGATCAGCAAGCCGAGCAGGATCACCGGGCTGTTGCGGATGGTCTTGGCAATCATCATTGATGGGCCTCGTGGATGATCTCGGCGGTCAGGTCGTCGAACTCCGAGTTGGCACGGCGGACGTAGATATTGGTGATGATGATGGTCAGCAGGATGACCCCGACCCCCATCGGAATACCGATCGAAGTGACCATGCCATCGGCCAGTTTCCTGGCCAGAAACTCCTTGTCGAAGGCAATCAGCAGGATGTATCCATAGTAGATAGCCATGATCAGGACGGTCATGACGATGCTGTAGGTCGAGCGCATGCTCACCAGTTTCTTGTACTTGGGGTTGGCGGTAATACGCGCCACCACGTCGTCGTCTTTCATGTTGCCTCCGCGGAAGGGAAGGGTTCGTCGAATCGTTCACGCTGACTGCCGCGCTGAAGGTAGGCTTGCGAACTTACGCCGGGCTTACAAAGTCTTATTTTTTCTGTTTATTAACAGTGACTTACATGACACTGAGCAAAGGCTTAACAGGCGCTTACAAGGGGCAAGAATGTTCTGATCGCTGGCGCCCGGCCGACTGCCGCGGGATGCTGCTGGTGCACGTCAAGGCCACCTGCTGCGCACTGCATTCGCCGGGTACAATCGCTGACGCGCGGCTGGCCAGCACGCTGCCCGAGGCCTGTTTCCAGGGCGAGCCGCGCCCCCTTACCCCTGTCCTTTGCCCGCCTGCCGATCGAGGTCCTTGATGCTTGTCCTGTTGATAGAAGATGATCCGGAGCTCTCTGATGGCGTCGCCACATTTCTTGCCGGGCAAGGCGACAGCGTTGTCGTCGAATCCAATGGCATGGCAGCGGATCGCTTGTTGCAGGAGAGGAAGTTCGACTTCGTTCTCGTCGATGTCGGCCTGCCAGGACTGAGCGGCTACGAAATCGTGCGCCGCATCCGGGAGCGTCGCCAATCGCTGCCGGTGATCATGATCACCGCACGTGATGCCCTAGACGATCGAATCTACGGGCTGGACCTCGGCGCGGACGACTACCTGTCGAAGCCCTTCGAGCTGGCCGAACTGACCGCGCGCATGCGCGCGACCACGCGTCGTGGTGCCAACAGCGTTGCCCGGCGAATCGAATTTGGCCCGCTGTCGATGGACATACAGGGGCGACACGCCTCGCTGGCCGAGCAGCCCCTGATCGTTTCCAGCCGCGAATGGGATCTGCTCAGCACTCTCGCCGCGGCTGACGGGCACACGGTGCCGAAGGAACGGCTGCAAGGCGATGGCAGCGTCAACGCCCTGGAAGTCTACGTCCACCGCCTGCGCCGTCGACTGGAACCAGCCGGCCTGAACATCCGCACCGTGCGCGGCTTCGGCTACCGTCTGGAAATCACCGCGGGCGTAGCCATCAAGACGCGGCCCGATGCCAACCGTTAACGCCAGCAAGGCAGGAGGCGGAAGCCATTCGGGCGCACCGGGCAGCGAGGTCCGCGCGACGACAAGGCGGGCGGGGACCAGTCTCCGGCGCAGCCTGCTGCGAGCGCTGGTACTGCCGATCGCCGCCGCCCTGCTGACGGGTGGCGTGTTCGGCTATCGAGCGGCCGAGAAAGTGGTCAGCAGTGCCTACGACCAGAGTCTGTCGAACCTGGCAAACGGCATCGCCAACCGTGCCCGGGTGGAAAACGGTGAAATCACCATCACCCTGTCGCCTGAGGCAGACGCCCTCCTGCGCACCGACACGGTGGACAACATCTATTTCCGGGTACGCGACGACTTCGGCCGAATCATCGCCGGCGACGCCGATCTGCCGCCGCCCGAGATTCCCGGGAGCGACTCGCCGGCACCGTCGCGGGAGACCCCGGCGAGCGATGAAGCCACCGCCAGTGGGCCGAGAATTTCGTTCTTTGACGCCCACTTCCGTGATCAGACGATACGCGGGGTGCGTTTCCACCCGATCGTCGACGGGCAAGGCATCTACGTCACGGTCGCCGAAACACTGGGCAAGCGCCGTGCGGCCATTCGCGACCTGTTGCTCGGCTTCGGTCTGGCCGTTTTTCTGGTACTCGCCGCCATCGCTGCCGTCGTACGCTACGGAATCACCTCCGGCCTGGCATCGCTGGATCACCTGCAATCGGAGCTTGCCGACCGTTCCGGCGAGGATCTCGCCCCGGTCGATCTGAACCAGGTGCCCGTCGAAATCCACGCGTTGGTGCGTGCGCTGAACGCCCTCCTGACGCGCTTGCAGGATGCGCACACCGCGCAACGGGAATTTCTGCAGAATGCTGCGCATCAATTGCGCACGCCCCTCGCCGGTCTGCAAGTCCAGGTCGAATTGCTCCGCAGCCAGCAGACTGACCAGACGGTGGCGGAGAATTTGCGCCAGTCGGTCAAGCGCGTCACTCGCCTGGCCAATCAGTTTCTGGCGCTGGCCCGAGCCGAGGGCGGTCAGCATCTGATGGCGAATGCGTCGTCGGTCGATCTGGCCAAGCTGATCGACGAGATGCTCGACGACTGGCTGCGCATCGCCGACGAGAAGAAGATCGATTTCGGCATGCAGCGCGATCTTTCGACGATGGCCGGCGATCCGACGCTGCTCCGGGAACTGATCGCCAACCTGGTCGACAACGCACTCAAATACACGCCCGCCGGCGGACAGGTCACCCTGCGCTGCGAACGCGTCGCTGACGTCGTCGAGATTGACGTCAGCGACAACGGCCCCGGTATTCCCGAGCACGAGCGCGAACGCGTATTCGAGCGTTTTCATCGCTTGCCCGACGCGCCGGCGACCGGCAGTGGCCTGGGTTTGGCGATTGCGCGGGAAACGGTTGGCGGTCACCGCGGTTCGATCGCCATCGTCGGCGCGGCCGACGGCGAAGGCACCTGCGTCCAGGTGCGCTTGCCAGCCAAGCCGGCGACCGCTTCGCTGGCCAGCCGCTCTGCCTGAGCAGCAGCGACAGCCAGCGCTTACAATGCCCGCTCAGTAGCGGGAGAGTGAGCAATGGAAAGCATCGAAGCGGTGGTCATCGGTGCCGGCGTCGTCGGCCTGGCCTGCGCGCGCGAGTTGGCGCGGCGCGGATTCGAAACGGTGATTCTCGAACGGCACGGCGCCTTCGGCACTGAGACCAGCGCGCGCAACAGCGAGGTCATCCACGCCGGGCTCTACTACCCGACGGATTCGCTGAAGGCAAGGCTCTGCGTGGCCGGTCGACAACAGCTCTACGCCTTCTGCGCCACACACGCGATCAGCCACCAACGCTGTGGCAAGCTGGTCGTCGCCACTTCGCCGGCGCAGGAGAGCAGGCTGGCAGCCCTGCAGAAGCAGGGCGAAGCCAACGGCGTCGACGATCTGCAGCGCCTGAGCGCCGCCGAGGCGCGCGCGCTCGAACCCGGGCTGGCCTGTACGGCAGCTCTCCTCTCGCCTTCCACCGGCATCGTCGACAGCCACGGCCTGATGCTCGCCCTGCTTGGCGACGCCGAGACCGCCGGCGCGGCGCTGGCCCTGCACAGCCCCTTGCTGCGCGGATCGCTGGACGCGAACACGCCGGGCATCGTGCTCGAAAGCGGCGGTGCTGACGGCCTGCGCTTCAAGGCCAGGCGGGTGATCAACGCCGCCGGCCTGTGGGCGCCGCAGGTGGCGGCGTCGCTGGCCGGCTTCCCGAGGACGCTGATCCCGGCCAACTTCCACGCCAAGGGCAGTTACTACGCCTTGACGGGTCGCACGCCGTTCTCGCGACTGGTTTACCCGCTCCCCGAAGCCGGCGGCCTGGGAGTGCACCTGACGCTCGATCTCGGTGGCCAGGCGCGCTTCGGCCCGGACGTCGAGTGGTTGCCGGACCCGACCCCTGGCCAGCCGATCGACGAACCCGACTATCGCGTCGACCCGGCGCGCGCCGACGCCTTCTACGCCGAGATCCGCCGCTACTGGCCGGCCTTGCCGGACGCGGCATTGACGCCGGCCTACGCCGGAATCCGGCCCAAGATCGTCGGACCCGGCGCACCGGCGGCCGACTTCCTCATCCAGGGTCCGGCGCAACACGGCATTGCCGGGCTGGTCAACCTGTTCGGCATCGAATCGCCCGGTTTGACGGCGTGTCTGGCGATCGCCGAGCGTGCCGCCGATGCCGCCGACGGGACCCGCGAGCGGCAATTCCGCGCACACGGCTGACGCCATGCGCGCGGTCCTCGACACGAATGTAATCATCGACCTGCTGCACTTCGCCGATCCCGAGGCGCTGCTACTGCGCGCCGCCATCGACAACGGCTCGCTGCACTGCTTCAGCGACCGGCAGTGCCTGGACGAACTGGAACGTGTTGCGGCCTACGCGCAGTTTTCGCTCGATGGTGCGGCGCAGGAGGCGCTGATCGAGCGCTACCGCGGCTTCGTGAGCTTCTGCGAGCCGGCCGGGGATGAGGATGGTGACGCGTATCGGCTGCCGCGCTGTCGCGACGCTGACGATCAGAAATTCCTGATCCTCGCGCTCCGCTGCCGGGCCGACCTGCTGATTACCCGCGACCGCGAGTTGCTCAGACTGGCCGGGCGCCGTCACCCAGCGCCACCGTGTGCGATTGTTGGCGCCGCGCCGGCAGCGGCATTGCTGGCGGCGGGCACCGCCTTGCAACCGGCAGGCGCGACACCCGGGGAAACACCGGCGTCGGCGAAGACGCGCTCGCCGAGCCGGTCAGTGTGACGACCCGGAACCCCGCCTCGCGCAGTTGGGCTTGCGCGACGGCGCCTACTGGCCGCGCCGGAACACCCAGACGCTCTCGCTGGACGCCTCTTCGGCGTAGGCATAGCCACCGACGGTGAAATCCTTCAACGCAGCCGGCCCGGGAAGCCGGTTGATGATCGCAAAACGCGCCATCAGGCCACGCGCGCGCTTGGCGAAGAAGCTGACGACGCGGAACTTGCCACCGCCCCAATCCTCGAACACCGGCCGCACGACCGGCAGCGACAGCTTTTTCGGTTTGATTGCCTTGAAGTATTCCTCCGACGCCAGGTTGACCAGCACCGACGCGTTGGCGTCGGCCAGGGCGACGTTGAGCGCTTCGGTGATGCGCTCGTCCCAGAAAGCGTAGAGGTCCTTGCCGGCCGGGTTGGCCAGCCGCGTCCCCATCTCCAGCCGATAGGCCTGGATCAGGTCGAGCGGCCGCAGCAGGCCATAGAGTCCGGAGAGAATGCGCACGCGCTGCTGCGCAAACTGCAGGTCGTCCGCGGACAGCGTCTCGGCGTCGACGCCCGCGTAAACGTCGCCGTTGAAGGCCAGTATGGCCTGCCTGGCGTTGTCCAGAGTGAAAGGCTGCGACCACTCGGCATAGCGGGTCGCGTTCAGGGCAGCGAGCTTGTCACTGATCTTCATCAGACTGGCAAGCGCCGATGGAGACAGCTCACGCAGGCGCTCGATGAGCAGCTGTGACTGCTCGAGAAATTGCGCTTGCGAGTAAGCGGCAAGCGTCGATGGCGTCTGGTAATCGAAGGTCTTGGCGGGCGAGAGAACGATGATCATCGGCTGGCTCCGGCGGCAGAAGTCTCGAGATGAATGTTTGCTACTATTCCGCCATTGTAATCGACGTCGTCAGCGGGCACGACTCTGCGCAGCACTTCACCTGCCTGAATGCCAAAGCAATGGAAGAGATCCTCAGCCAACTGCGCAGTCCGGACGCCAATTCGACGCAACTGCTGACCCAGTTGATCGACGAGATTCGACCCGCCGACGCGCACGACATCGCCTTCGCCAAGGGGCGCATGGAAACCCTCAGCGGGATCCTGCACGCGCAACCCGAGCTGCGCGCGCGTTTGCGCGACACGCTGACCGAACTCGCCCAGACCCACCGTCATGGCGAGCTGTATACGGTCACCGGCATCCTGCCCAACACCGGCTTCGTCAGCGAAGCGCTGCGCCGCATCGGCCACAAGCTGCTGCCCGAAGTGCTCGACCGCGGGCTTTTGCGCACGGTCCTGCGGCGCATGTTTCACCAGGCGAGCGACCGCTACTGGGTCAACGGCGTCGGAGAAGATGCCTGGCTGCAGCTGATCGCCGCCATGCGCTTCGATGAGGTTCCGGCCAGCGGGCAAATGCCGGCCGCGGTCGGCGAAATCCTGCGCTCGCTGCGTGTCCTCTCGTACTGGATCGCCGCCGGCGGCATGGAGCCGGAACTGCTGCGCCTGGAACCGTCGCTCGAAACCTACGAATCGCCTTTCGTCGCCCAGAACGTCGAGATGGCGGCCTACATCGATGCCTTCCCCGAGCACTGGGGCAAGCCGGTCGACGGCGACACCGACGACCGCCAGTCGCGCGTCCTCTTCAGCCAGTGCCTGGAAGTGATCGAACGTGTGCGCAGGAAGGCGGCCCGCGACGGCACCAGCATCCGCCTCACCTATCACCTGCGGCGCCTGCGGCAGCTGCTGCGCCGCAGCGAGCAGCTCCTCGACATTCTCGCCGGCCTGCAGAGCGACCGCAGCGGCGTCGCCGCCTATCCGCCGATCGTCACCCTGGCCATGCAGATCATCTGCGACGAGTGCCTGCGCGACAACCTCGCCCGCCACCTGCGCCAGAACACCGAACTGATCGCCCTGCGGGTGACCGACAACGCCAGCCAGCGTGGCGAACACTACATCACCGAGACGGCGCCGGAATACTGGTCGATGGCGCGCTCGGCGGCGATTGGCGGTGCGGTCATTGCGCTCATGGCCTGCCTGAAACTGGCCCTCGTCGAAACGCACATGCCGCCGCTGACCGGGGCGATTCTTTTCTGCCTCAACTACGGACTGGGCTTCTGCCTGATCCACCTCCTACACGGCACCGTCGCCACCAAACAACCGGCGATGACCGCCAACGCCATCGCCGCCGGCATCGAGGAGGCCGGCGGCCGGTTGCGCAACGTCGAAGCGATGACCGACCTCATCGCGCGCGCCCTGCGCACTCAGGTCATCGCCATTCTCGGCAACGTCTTCATCGCCATCCCGCTCTCGGCGCTGCTCGCCTGGACCTTTCTTACGCTCAGCGGCACGCCCTTCGCCGGTCGCGAGGAATCGCTCTATCTCCTGAAGGCGCAAAGCCCGCTCCACGGCGGTGCCCTCTTCTACGCGGCGATTGCCGGCGTCTGCCTGTTCATCTCCGGCCTGATCAGCGGCTACTACGACAACTACGCCGCCTACAACCGCGTCCCCGAGCGCATCCTGCAACTCGCCTGGCCGAAACGCCTGGTCGGCGAATCGCGCCGGCGCCGCTTCGCCACCTACGTCGGAGAAAACCTCGGCGCCCTCGCCGGCAACTTCCTCTTCGGCGTCCTGCTCGGCGGCACCACGCTCTTCGGCCTCCTCCTCGGCCTGCCGATCGACATCCGCCACGTCGCCTTCTCCTCGGCCTTCGTCGGCATCGCCTTTGTCGGGCTGGATTTCGGCGAACACCTGCTCCTCTTCGTCGCCGCGCTGATCGGCGTCGCCGCCATCGGCTTCATCAACCTGGCAGTCAGTTTCACGCTCGCGCTCAACATCGCGCTGCGCTCGCGCCAGGTTTCCGACCCGCAGTGGAAACTCCTGGCACGATCGGTGTTCACTCACCTGCGCCGCAAGCCGGCGGACTTTTTCCTGCCGCCGCGGCGCAACGCTGAAGACGATGCGGTCCCGGCTGACGAACGGGGCGCGTCCGACAACAGCAAGTGATGTGCCAGGGGCTGGGTTAGCCACACGCCCAGAGCGTTGCGGCGGTGGTGAAATAGCGCTCACGCCTGTTGCCAAACCGCTTATGGTAGATTTCGCACGAACACCTGAAGAGGCTGAGCATTGATCCCATCAGAGCTACTCCGACAGAACCGGCAACAAATCATGCAGATCGTCGCCGCTCACCGCGCCGCAAGACCGCGCGTTTTCGGCTCGGTTCTGCGTGGCGAGGATAGCGAAAAGAGTGACCTGGACCTGCTGGTTGATGCCCTACCGGGGGCGACCCTGCTCGATCTCGGGAGTATCCAGATTGACCTTGAAGAACTCCTTGGCATCCGGGTAGACGTACTGACGCCAGGCGATCTGCCAACCCGGTTTCGCCAACAGGTATTGCGGGAAGCACGGCCACTGTGAATGCCAATGACACCAAGCTGCGGCAGCTGGACTACGTTGAGCACATGCTCGAGGCGATTCGCCTGGTCCGCAGTTACGTTAAAGGCATGAGCCGTGACGCCTTCTTCGCAGACAAGAAAACCCAGCAAGCGGTCGTCCTGAACATTCTGATTATTGGCGAGGCGGCCGCTCAGACTGCCAAGGAATACCCGGAATGGGCAAACCGACACCCGGAGGTTCCGTGGCGAGCCATGCGCGGCATGAGAAATCGTCTGGCACACGGCTACTTCGACATCAATCTGGAGTTGGTTTGGGATACGGTGCAGGGTCCCTTGCTTGAACTTCGAAGCCAGTTGCTTGGAGTCCTGAGCGAGGAATCTGCGGCCAAGAAATAAACGACAATGGGCGAGCAAGGGGGCCCGCGGCCGGAGTGACAGCGATGTGCGCGACTGAAGACTGGACGGCGCCGATGAAGCGTCCACCGAGTCCGCGCTGCCTGCTCTCGTAATAGACAGCGCCCTCACGCAACTCCGCCAGCGCGTCCCGGTGATACTCGACTCCCGTCGAGCGCTGGCATTGCTCACCCTGGAAAGCACTTCGTCGGCAGCAAGCGAATTTATGTCACCAGCACGAACGTCATCGAAGCGGCGGCGCGCCTCACGTAACCAGAGTGGGCTTATCTCGGCGGCATCCAGGCTTTCCACGACGCAATCAGCCAAGCTTGCCCGCGCTTCGTTGGCCATTTCTTCTGGCGACAAGTGCACGCGAGAAACCCTTGTCGCCGCTGAAATTCCACCGGTTCTCGCGCCGCTGCCCCGGTCGCAAAGAACCGGGCAACCACCGCCCACACACCGTCATTGCGAGGAGGCGCAGCCGACGCGGCAATCCAGTTCCATCCTCTCACCTTTTTCCGCCGCATTGGCAACGCAAAAAGCCAAACCTCTGGATTGCCGCGTCGGCTGCGCCTCCTCGCAATGACCCGCGGGCTGGTGTGGCGCCGCCTTCCCGGCGAGACATTCGGCCAAGCCGAAAACGGCGCGACACCCTGCGCTCGCTTGACTTCATCGCTTCCCGACGGCGTGCGACACTACACTGCTCCCCAGCGATTGAAGGCCGGACCTGGATATGCTCCAATCAAGTCGTTTTCCGATGGCATTTTTCGTCAAATGGTGATGACCTCCCCGCCGTTCGCGCCGCGATGTCTGTGCCTGGGTATCGAAACCGCTTTCGATGACCTTCTCTCCATTCACAAACTGGCCGGCTGGCGAGCGGACACCAACGAAGGCGTTTCCCTGGCCGGGCAGCAGATCGCCGCCGCTGCCGACCGCCTCGACGAACTCACCGAGGGCGCGGCCTTCGTCCTCGGACACAATGTCGTGCGCCATGACCTCCCGGCACTCGCCAGGGTCTATCCACAGCTGAAACTGAACAAGCTGCCAGCCGTCGATACGCTGGAACTTTCCCCGCTCGCTTTCCCCGCCAACCCGTACCACAGCCTGGTCAAGGACTACAAGCTCGTCCGTGACGCACGCAACGACCCGCTCAAGGACGCGCAGCTGGCGCTGAAGCTCTGGCAGGACCAGTACGCGGCCTTTGCCGCACTTGCTGTCTCGTCTCCCGACGAGATCGCCTGCCACCATTTCTTCCTCGCGCGTGACACCAGGGGAGGCGTCGGCAGCTTCTTCGCCAAGCTCCGGGCGGCGATGCCGCCGAAGCCTGGCGAGGTCCGTGAGGCCGTCGGCCGCCTCGCGGCGGGCAAGGTTTGTCCCGCTCATCTTGCCGAGATCCTCGACCAGGCGCTCGTCGATCCAGGCGTCGGGCGGGCATTCTCCTACGTGCTCGCCTGGCTGCGCGTCAGTGGCGGCAACTCCGTCCTGCCCCCTGGGTACGCCTGCAATACCCGGCAACGACCGAGCAGATAGAGAAGTTGCGCGAGACACGCTGCGCCGACCCGGCCTGCCCGTACTGCGCCGTCTATCTGGACCCCGGCAGGGAACTGGAACGCTACTTCGCCTTTTCCGCCTTTCGCCCGGAGCCCGCGAACGCCGCGGGAGGCTCGCTGCAGGAGGACCTCGTCCGCGCCGGGTACGGCGAAGAAAGCCTCCTCGCCATCCTGCCTACCGGCGGCGGCAAGTCGATCTGCTATCAGCTGCCGGCATTGTCGCGGCACTGGCGTAACGGCGCTCTCACGGTGATCGTCTCGCCGCTGCAGTCGCTGATGAAGGACCAGGTCGACAACCTGATCAAGGTGGGGATCTACAGCGCAGCGACCCTCAACGGACTGCTGACCATGCCGGAACGACGCGACGTTCTGGAGAAGATCCGCCTCGGTGATGCCGGAATCCTCCTCGTGTCCCCGGAACAGTTCAGAAACCGGGCCTTTGTCGAAGCCATCCGGCAGCGACAGATAGGCGCCTGGGTATTCGACGAGGCCCACTGCCTCTCCAAGTGGGGCAACGACTTCCGCCCGGACTACCTGTACGTCTCGCGCTTCATTCGCGAGCGCCACGCGCGCAGGCCGGACGACCGCGCGCCGGTCAGTTGTTACACGGCAACCGCGAAACGCGAGGTCATCGAGGATATCCGCAGCCACTTTCTGGATTCGCTTGGCGTCGAGCTGCGAATCTTTGACGGCGGGCACGAACGGCAGAACCTGCAGTACGAGGTGATGGCGGTGACCAAGCCGGAAAAACAGCCTCTGATCCATCGGCTTCTCGAGAAGGAGTTCGGCGACGCCGCCAATGCTGACCGCCACGGCGGCGCCGTCGTCTTCACGGGCCGTCGCAAGGGCGCAGAAGAGATATCCGGTTTTCTGCGCGACATGGGCTGGGCCTGCGCGCACTTCCACGCCGGCCTCGACCCAGGCATCAAGAAGGACGTGCAACAGGCGTTCATCGAAGGCGAGCTCAGGGTCATCGTCGCCACCAACGCTTTCGGGATGGGGGTCGACAAGCCCGACCTGCGCATCGTCATCCACGCCGACATTCCAGGCTCGCTTGAAAACTACCTCCAGGAGGCGGGCCGCGCAGGGCGTGATCGGCAGGACGCGCGCTGCGTGCTGCTCTACGACGAGGAGGACGTCGAGTCCCAGTTCAACCTGTCGTCCCGCTCCCGCCTCTCGCGCAGTGACATCGCCGCCATTCTGCGCACGCTTCGCCGCTACGCCGGAAAAACGAAGAGCAGCGAGATCGTCGTCACGCCCGGTGAAATCCTCGCTGACGACGATCTGGAAAGCAGCATTGACGCCGACAATCCGGACGCCGACACCAAGGTCAGAACGGCCATTTCCTGGCTGGAACGCGCGCGATTTCTGGAGCGCAACGAGAATCACACGCGCGTCTTTCCCGGCAGCCTCAAGGTGCCGACAGTCGAGGCGGCCGCGCAGCGTCTGGACAAGGCGAACCTCTCCAATGACATGCGACGCAAGTACCTCGGTCTGGTGTCGCTGTTGATCAATGCACGCGACGACGAAGGCGTCAGCACCGACGAACTGATGGCCGCGCTGGGCGAGTCCAGCGACAACATCATCCGCATGCTTCATCAACTCGAGCAGATGGGCGTTCTCAGCAACGACCTGGCGCTGACGGTTCTGCTGCGCAAGGGCGTCAGGGACGCCAGCAGTGATCGGCTTGCCCGCGTGGCGGAAATGGAAAAGGCGGTGCTGGCGCTGCTCCCCGAACTGGCGCCCGACGCCGACAGCGGCGAGTGGCAGGACGGCAATCTGCGGGGGCTGTGCCAGGATCTCAAGCTGCGCAGTGGCGTCGACTTCATCCCCGAGCAGCTGATGAAACTGTTGCACTCGCTGGCGCGGCCTTTTGGCGATGGCGAAAAGGGTCGGCGGGCGTCCTTTGACGTCAGGTTGCTGCGCCGCGAAATCCTCAAGGTTCGCCTGCGGCGCAGCTGGTCCAACATCCGCGGGATCAGCGACAGGCGCCGGGCGGTGGCTGGCGTTCTGTTGCAGACGCTGCTCGGCAAGCTCGACGACAAGCTGCGCGGCGTCGACCTGCGCGTGCAATGCACGCTCGGCGATCTGGCCGGGGCGCTGCGCTCCGATCTTGAAATCGGGCCACAGCTGAAGGACGAGTTGACCGCCATCGACGCCGGCCTGCTCTACCTGCACGACAACGGCGTCCTGATCCTCGATCGCGGCAAGACGGTCTTCCGCTCGGCAATGACGATCCGCATCAACCCGGAAGAAAAGTCGCGTGGCTTCACCAACGCGGATTTCGAGCCGCTCAAGGAACACTACAGCGAGAAGAACTTCCAGATTCACGTCATCCACGAATACGCGAAGCTGGGCCTGAACAAGCTGTCTGCCGCATTGAGCTTCGTTCTCGCCTATTTTTCCCTGCCCAAGCTCGACTTCATTCGCCGCTACTTTGCCGGCCGCAAGGAAATTCTGGAGCGGGCAACGACGGAAGAGTCGTATCGGCGCATCGTCGAAAGCCTGCGACACCCCCTGCAACAGCGCATCGTTGCCGAAAAACCGGACGCCAACCGCCTGATCCTTGCCGGTCCCGGGTCGGGCAAGACACGCGTCATCGTGCATCGCGTGGCGTACCTGGCCCGTGTTCTGCGCGAACCCGCGTCGAGCATCATCGTCCTGGCGTTCAACCGCGGCGCGGCGTGGGAGATCCGTCACCGCCTGCGCAGTCTCATCGGCGCCGAAGCGGGCGCGGTGACCGTGCTCACCTACCATGCCCTGGCACTTCGCCTGACCGGCACGAGTCTTGCCGCCCTGGCCGAGAACAGCGGAGAAGAACCCGCACGGCAAGGTCTCGACCAGATCCTCGACGAGGCCGTCGCCCTGCTGCAGGGGAAAACCGCTCCGGGCGGAGTCGATGGCGAAGGCGACGAACTGCGCGAGCGCCTGCTCGCCGGCTATCGCTACATCCTGGTCGACGAGTACCAGGACATCGACCAGCGCCAGTACGAGCTGATCAGCGCCCTCGCCGGCCGCCAGACCCAGGACAGGGATGCCCGCCTGACCGTCCTCGCCGTCGGCGACGACGACCAGAACATCTATACCTTCCGGGGCACCAGCAACACCTTCATCCATCGCTTCCAGCTGGACTACCAGGCGACGGTCGAGTATCTGGTCGAAAACTATCGCTCCAGCGCCCATATCGTCGCCGCCGCCAATACGCTCATCGCGCCGCATCGCGAGCGGATGAAGATCAGCCACCCGATTCGCATCAACCATTCGCGCAAGGACGACCCGCCGGGAGGACGCTGGCAGCAACTCGACCCCGCAGCCCAGGGCCGCGTACAGGCGCTTCGTGTCCCCAGGGATGCGATCGGCCAGGCCGTCGTCGTGATGGCCGAGCTCGCGCGGCTGAAAGCGCTCGACCCGACCGGCGACTGGTCCGATTTCGCCGTGCTGGCGAGAAACCGGGCGACCCTCGACCCCGTCCGCGCCTGGTGTCACCAGAACGACGTCGCCTTCCGCATGTCCGAGCGCGACAGCTCCGGACCGAAATTCCACCAGACGCGCGAGGCCTGCCGTCTTCTCGACCTGTTGCGCAACAAGCCTAAGCGGCGATGCAAGGCGGCCACCCTGGCGCGCTGGTTCGAGGCTCGTTTCTCGGATGCGCAGCACGCCAACCCCTGGCTGGTGTTGCTCGCCCAGTTCATTGACGAGCTGAACTGCGTGTGGGGCGATCTGTCTCTGCCCAGCGGCACCATCGTCGACGAGCTCTACGAGTTCGCCACCGACGCGGCGAGGTCCGAGCAGGGCCGCCTGACACTATCGACGGTGCACTCGGCCAAGGGGCGCGAGTTCCGCCATGTCGTGATCCTCGACAACGGCGACTGGCAGGATGCGTCCGACGACGAACGCCGTCTCTACTACGTCGGCATGACCCGCGCAAGGGAACTGCTCCTGCTGTGCGAATCCATGGGTGCGACGAACCCGTTCCCCCCACGCCTGTCGCACCCCGGCATCACCCGGGTTCCCCTGCCCCAGGGCATCGAACGCCCGGAAGCCCTTGCCTGGCGCTACGTTTCGCTCGGGCTGGCGGACGTCGACCTCAGCTTTGCCGGGCGACAGCCTCCAGGCCATGCGATCCACCGAGCGCTGGAACGGCTCGATCACGATTCGGCGCTGCGAGTCGTTCAAACGGGCAAGCGAATCGAACTTTGCGCCGCCGAGGACGGACAGCCAGTGGGCGCCATTGCAAAAAACTGCCGCCTTCCCGCTGGTCAGATAATAGCCATCAAGGTCGACACCCTCGCCCGGCGATTCAGGAAGCAGTCGAATCCGGATTTTGCCCACCAGCTCAAGGTCGACGCCTGGTGGGTGCCGCTCGCCACCGTGACGATTGCGCCGAATGGGGAGATTCAGAGCGGTCAAATCCGTAGACCATGGAACTCGAACGCCCAGTAACGAAAAGCCAATCCTTGGGCAGATTTTATGCGCTTTCTTTCAGGTTCCCCCTTGCGAGGTCTGCTCGATGAATTCAGAAATATCACCTTTAATGCAGATGCTTTTGTGAGCAATCTGTCGGGGCACGTCGGCATGCTCCATGTTAACGCGAATCAGCGCTGAATTCGCAAACGAGTCGGTGATCCTTTCCATTGGCAGGCGAATAACTGCGGGTGTGTTGTACCCTGAACCAAGGTCCAACAGCAGCAGCTTCTTGCCGTTCATGTCCTCCAGCCAACGGAGCAGTCGTTCACGCTGCGGAGCGAAATGGCCATCCACCATCGACCCGTCAACGCGAACGTTCGGAAACATGGTTCCTCCGCAATTCGGGCACACCGGAACGGCCGCTTCATCAACAATAATCTGCTCAACCGGATCCAGCGCATTGTTCAGCCGATCAAAGAACGGCTTCATGTCCCAGGCCTGCTGGCAGCAGGGAATCGTACACTGAATTTTTCCATAACTGCCCTGCGGTGAATAAATGCGCTGCGTATCAAATCCGTTCTTGTGAAACAGCTCGTCAACGTTGGAAGTCATGACGAAGCAGTTTCTGTCGCCAATTAAACTGCGCAGCTTTTGGTATAGAGGATTCGTTGATTGGCTGTAGTAGACATAGTTCAGCTGTGTCGCCCAGTAACCCCACATTTCCAACGGCGTCCAATTCCGGTAGCCGACAAGATCATACTGCCTCAAAAAACCGCGCCTTTTCCAGGCGGGAAAGACTCGGGCGAACGCTTCGCGGTCGGAATAGTTCAGGCCCGCGGCGGCAGTAAGCCCTGCGCCCGCACCAATCAAAATCCCGTCGCTTTCTTTTATCAGAACGCAGGTGTCTTTTATATTCTCATTAATCATAATACTTCCATCAGCTTTTTATAAAGAGCGCAATCCTTATCGGTGAAAACGTTGAAAACGACGTGGTCCAGATCGGCCGCATGTTGCTGCAACCAGGAAATAACCGTTGAAAACGCCGCCTCGGCCGCTTCGGCCTGTGGATAACCAAAAACACCGGTGGAAACACAGCAGAATGCCACGCTTCTAATCTGCGGCATTGCTGCGCTCAGCTCCAGGCAATTGGTATAGACCTCCCGCAACTGCCGTTCGCTCTCCTCATCCAAGCTATCACTGACAATGGGCCCGACCGTGTGCAGGACAAATTTGGACGGGAGATTGTAGGCTCTGGTAATTTTGGCCTGTCCCGTCGGTTCAGGAAATCCTTGCCTGCGCATGATGGCATCGCAGTCATCCCTGAGTTGAACGCCTGCGGCAGTATGTATGGCATTATCGATGCACTTGTGCAGCGGCTGAAAGCACCCGAGCATTTGATTATTTGCCGCATTGACAATTGAATCAATTCTAAGCTTGGTGATATCGCCTTGAAAAATGGAAACACGAGTGGAGCCTACGCGCTTAGCGTTCCGGACAAGGTCATTCACGTCAACGATCTTCTTTTCGGTCAGCTCAGTCTGCAGCAGCCGATTGAGGGCCTCGATTTCGGTTTCCTTCAGAAAGCCGGGTTGAAGAATGTTGAGGGCGGCGTGGAGCAACCTCCTTCGATCCTCATAACCAATCGCCGCGGGGGCTCGGAGCCGCGAGAGCGGATCCTTAACGGCAGACAACAAGACATCGAGTGCCGAACACTTTTCAGCCTCGCTGTCAAACGGCAGTGCCGCTTTATATTCCTCAAACAGAGAAAGATCATCCGCATAATCGGTGTGAAGGAGCAGTTTCATATTTATAGTTTCTCCTTGTTACTTTTTTCTTTACCGCCCCATGAATTGCTTCAACGGTGCCCCAGCTCTCGAATAGCTTACCGCTTTCACTCCGGAACAGGTGGCAGAGGGCAAGGCTGCGCTACCCGGAGGATGGGCGAGCCCGCCCGTTGGGCTTCAGAGCGACTGCCACGGATCTCATCACGTCGCCAATCATACCTGCCAAGAAAAAAGCCCCCGCCAGCTTGCCGGCGAGGGCTTTTTCCACTGTCGCTTACGGCGAAGGTCAGACGGTTACGGTATCCGCCACGTCGCTGAACTCCTTGATCTGGTCGAAGTTCATGTAGCGATAGACATCGGCAGCCTTGGCGTTCACCACCTTCACCTGTTCCATGTACTCGGCGACGGTCGGGATGCGTCCGAGCAGAGCGCAGATCGATGCCAGTTCGGCGGAGCCGAGATAGACGAAGGTATCGATGCCGAGGCGGTTCGGGAAGTTGCGTGTCGAGGTCGACATCGCCGTGCTGCCCTTCTTGATCTGCGCCTGGTTGCCCATGCACAGCGAGCAGCCGGGCATTTCCATGCGCGCGCCGGATTTGCCGAGGATCGCGTAGTAGCCTTCCTCGTTGAGGATCGCGGCGTCCATCTTGGTCGGCGGCGCGACCCACAGGCGGGTCGGGATGTCGGTCTTGCCTTCGAGGACCTTGCCGGCGGCACGGAAGTGGCCGATGTTGGTCATGCACGAGCCGATGAACACCTCGTCGATCTTGGCGCCGGCGACTTCGGAGAGGAGCTTGGCGTCGTCCGGGTCGTTCGGGCAGGCGACGACCGGCTCCTTGACGTCGGCGAGGTCGATCTCGATTACCGCGGCGTACTCGGCGCCGGCGTCGGCCTTGAGCAGTTCGGGCTTGGCGATCCACGCTTCCATGGCCTTGATGCGTCGGCCGAGCGTGCGCTTGTCTTCGTAGCCGGTGGCGATCATCCACTTCATCAGCGTGATGTTCGAGCGCATGTACTCGATGATCGGCGCCTTGTCGAGCTGGATCGCGCAGGCGGCGGCGGAGCGCTCGGCAGCGGCGTCGGAGAGCTCGAACGCCTGTTCGATCTTGAGATCCGGCAGGCCTTCGATTTCCAGAATGCGGCCGGAGAAGATGTTCTTCTTGCCTTTCTTCTCGACGGTCAGCAGGCCGGCCTTGATGGCGTAGTAGGGAATGGCGTTGACCAGGTCACGCAGGGTGACGCCGTCCTGCAGCTTGCCCTTGAAGCGGACGAGCACCGATTCCGGCATGTCCAGCGGCATCACACCCGTCGCGGCGGCGAAGGCGACCAGGCCGGAGCCGGCGGGGAACGAAATGCCGATCGGGAAACGGGTGTGAGAGTCGCCGCCGGTACCGACGGTGTCGGGCAGCAGCAGGCGGTTCAGCCAGGAGTGGATGATGCCGTCGCCGGGACGCAGCGAGACACCGCCACGGGTGCTGATGAAAGCCGGCAGTTCGCGGTGCGTACGCACATCGACCAGCTTCGGATAGGCAGCGGTGTGGCAGAACGACTGCATCACCATGTCCGCCGAGAAACCGAGGCAGGCGAGATCCTTGAGTTCGTCGCGGGTCATCGGGCCGGTGGTGTCCTGCGAGCCGACGGTGGTCATGCGCGGTTCGCAATAGGTACCCGGCAAAACGCCCTTGCCTTCCGGCAGGCCGCAGGCCCGTCCGACCATTTTCTGCGCCAGCGTGTAGCCCTTGCCCGGGTCGGCAGGATTGTGCGGCACCCGGAACAGCGTCGAGACCGGCAGGCCGAGCGCTTCGCGTGCCCGGGTGGTGAGGCCACGGCCGATGATCAGCGGGATGCGTCCGCCGGCACGCACTTCGTCGAGGATCACCGGCGTCTTCAGCTGCGATTCGGCGATGACGGCACCGTTCTTCGTCGCGGTGACCTTGGTCGTCACGGTATCGATCTGCAGTTCGATCTCGTCGCCCATTTCCATTTGCTCGACGTCGAGTTCGATCGGCAGCGCGCCGGCGTCTTCCATCGTGTTGAAGAAGATCGGGGCGATCTTCGAACCGAGGCAGAAGCCGCCGAAACGCTTGTTGGGAACGAAGGGGATATCTTCGCCGGTGAACCAGAGCACGGAGTTGGTCGCCGATTTGCGCGACGAACCGGTGCCGACGACGTCGCCGACGTAGGCGATCAGGTTCCCTTTCTTGGCCAGCGCTTCGAGCTGCTTGATCGGGCCGCGCTCGCCCGCGACGTCGGCTTCGATTCCCGGACGCGGGTTCTTGAGCATCGCCAGCGCGTGCAGCGGGATGTCCGGACGCGACCAGGCGTCGGGTGCCGGCGACAGGTCGTCGGTGTTGGTTTCGCCGGTGACCTTGAAAACGGTCAGCTTCTGCGACGCGGGAACTTCCGGACGCGAGGTGAACCACTCGCCGTCGGCCCAGCTCTGCAGCACTGACCTGGCGTTGGCGTCGCCCTTGTCGGCGAGATCCTTGACGTCGTGGAAGAAGTCGAAGACCAGCAGGGTTTTCTTGAGGGCCTCGGCGGCGATGGCGCCGGTCGGGCCGCTGAGGAGGTCGATCAGCGGCTTGACGTTGTAACCGCCGAGCATCGTGCCGAGCAGTTCCGTGGCCTTCTCGCGCGAAACCAGCGCGCAGATCTCCTCGCCCTTGGCGACCTTGGCCAGAAACACGGCCTTGACCTTGGCGGCATCATCGACACCCGCTGGAACCCGGTAGGTCAGCAGTTCGACCAGAGCCGCCTCTTCACCTTGCAGCGGATTCTTCAGCAGGCCGACAAGTTCCTCGGTCTGCTGCGCGGTCAGCGGCAGGGGCGGAATGCCAAGCGCAGCGCGCTCGGCGACGTGGGCACGATAGGATTCCAGCACGGCGACGTCCTTTCTCAAAAGTGGTGGCAGCAAAGCGGCAATTGTACTGCAAGGCCGTAGCGGCGAACGACCTCGCGGCGGGCAGGCTCCTGGCCCCGCCGGCAGAAACATCCGCTGCCGACAGCCCCGCTTGATTGGTATGTATTATATAAGACATACGACTCGCTGTGAAGTAGGGCTCCCGAACAACAGCCCCGCGCTCGCAGCGCCGGCGGCGCCAGGCGGTGGTCGGCGCCCGCCCTCAAGTCAGATCGGTGACGCTACGAAACAGGCCATGCCCTGACTCCAGATACTTGCGCTCGAAGGGCGTCATCGGCTGCTCCGGGACGAAGGACTGGCAAACCGCCGCCCGGCCGGTAAGCTGCTCCACCGCCAGACAGTGCTCGGCGATATAGATCGGCCAGTTGCTGCGGCACTCGAGCACGCCGCCGAGAGCAAGCAGTGCGGGAAAGACCGCGTGCCCATGCCAGCGGCGGCGCAGATGGCCGACCTTCGGCCAGGGGTTGGGATAGAGCAGGTAATGCCGATCGAGCCGCAGGCCGGCGTCGAGCAACAAGCGCCAGTAGTCGACCAGATCGGCGCGAACCAGATCGAGGTTGGCTGGCCAGGCACGCTGTTCGCCGCCCTGCTCGCGCTGCGTTTGCGGGCGCTGCTGGCCGCGCTGCAGGCGTACGGCCGACTGGTCGACGCCGATCACGTAGTGCGTCGGGAACGCTCTGGCGAGTGCGACGCTGCTCTCGCCGACGCCGCAGCAGGCGTCAAGGATCAGGGGGGCACCCGGCGCGCGGCGCTGATAGCGCTCGAAACTTGCGGCAAAGGCGACGCGATTGTAGTCGGCATAGGGCTTGCGGAAAGGCGCGCTCGCGTGTCGTGCGAGAACCATCGCCAACTGCTCGTGGATGCCACTCTGGGCGCTGCTCGGGACGCGGGAGTTGCCTTGCATCTTCTGGCGCGGCTAGCCCAGCGGCCGCTGCACCGGGATTCCATGCAGCTCGAGCACACGGCTGATTTCTTCCACGCCAGCCAGTGCTCTGACCGCCATGAACAGAGCCTCGGCTTCGACAAAGTTGCGCCGCAGGGAGCCCAACCAGAGCTTGAGCCGTCCCGGCGCATGCCGCGCCACGACCTTGGCACAGACCTGCTGCCAGTATGACGCCAGCAGCGGCTGCAACCGGCGCCAGTCGTCGCAGCGATCGGCGGCGACCCCCTCGCCGGCCGCCTGCGCACGAATACGCCGCGCGAGAAAGGGATCGGCAACTGCACCGCGGCCGATCATCACGTCGTCGCTGCTGCTCACCGCACAGCAGCGCAGGTGATCGGCAACCGTCCATACCTCGCCGTTGGCGATCACCGGTTGTTGCACCACCGCCCGGATGCGCGCGATCCATTCCCAATGCGCCGGCGGTCGATAGCCGTCGGCGCGGGTGCGCGCATGCACCACCAGCGCCACGATACCGCCGGCGGCCAGCGCCCGCGCGCAGTCCAGAGTTTTCTCGGTATCGCGCACGCCGAGCCGCATCTTGGCGGTGAATGGAATTTCCGGAGGCACGACGCGGCGCACCGCCGCGACGATGCGCAAGAGCTGTTCGGGGTCGGCGAGCAGCATCGCGCCGCCGCCGTGGCGATTGACCGTCGGTGCCGGACAACCGAAGTTCAGATCGATCCCCGCCGGGGCAAGCTCGACGAGCTGCGCCGCATTCTCGGCCAGGCACCCGGGATCGCTGCCGAGAAGCTGCACCACCAGCGGCGTTCCGGCACGCGTTCGGCTGCCGTTACCAAGCTCGGGGCAAAGCCGCTGAAAGGCGCGCGGCGGCAGCAGATTGCCAGAGACCCGGACGAACTCGCTGACTGCCAGATCATAACCGCCGACGCGCGTCAGCACGTCGCGCAGAACGTCGTCGACCAGACCCTCCATCGGCGCCAGCAGCAGTCTTGCCATCACCCATTCTCCATCCCGCTTCGAGCCTGAAGCGGACATTCCAAGCGACCGGGTACCCGCCATGGAGCAGCGTCGTGGCGGCGGGCGAAGCGTTCGCGCCGCACACGCGGCGTCGGCAGACCGCCTTCGCTCTCGCAAAATACAGAGGCCGGACACGCCGGCCTCTTTTCCGTTGCTCGCGGTGCTCAGTTGGTCTTCTTGCTCTTCTTCTTGGCAGGCTGTGCCGCCTCGGCCCCCTGCACACCCAGGTTGCCTCCGGTTCCCAGGCCACCCTGGACCTCTTGCGCCTTGTAGCTGCGCACCGCGCGTACCAGATTGTTGTACGAGTCCGTAAAGGCGGCGACGATCACCTTGCCCTGCGCGGTGTTCGCGTAACCACCGGCCGCCCCCCCCATGCCGCGGCCAAAAAGACTGCCGACGGCGCCGAAGTCCATGTTGCTGGCGCTGCCTTCCGCCGCCGCCAGCTGCACACCGGAGCGGTTGTCCACCAGCGTCAGCAGCGTGCTCGCCTCCTTGACGTTCACACTTCCGGCAATCGCACCGATCACGCCGAGCGCGCCGCTCATGCCGCCAAGTGCGCCGCCCGCACCGCCCGCATTGCTGTTGCTGAAGGTAATCGATGGACTCATCGAATAGTCGGCCGAAACCATCTGCCCCTTCTGGAACTTGGAACCCTTGCGCAGCTCCCCGGAGTCTTCCAGGGCGCGCTCCTGCATCATGTTGTTCATCGCCCGGCCGCGTTCGACGACGACAAAACAGTTCGATTGCTGGACCATCAGCTTGAGCACCGGCGTCGTCGATCCCAGGCCCCACTGGCCGGTCAGGATGCCGTACCACGGCGCCTGCGTATCCTCGACCACGGCAAGCGTCCCGAGCGAGCGATCGCACCTTTCGAGCTGGCTGTTGGCATTCTGGGCGTTCGCTCCGCCGGCCGACCCGGTGGCGGTCGTCTTCGCGTCTTGCGACCCCATCTGCATGTTCGAGCAAGCGGCCAGAAGTGCAGTTGCAGCGGAAGCGACGACCAGGCGTGCCGTACCGCGAGAACTCGTTAGAGCCATGAATCTTCTCCCTTCTCAATTGGCAATTGGCTGAATGCGGCGTGGCATCCCACCGACAGCGGCGCCCTCCACACCGGCCGCCACTATAACAGCACGGATACGACCTGCGCAGCCGGCCTGCAACCGCTCCCCAAGTGCCTGGGACTCAGCGGCTGCCGGACGGGCTGACGCCAATGCCAGCAAAGGCTATCGTTTCCCCGCTGCAGACGTCATTCACGCGGCAGGTCCGCTCTGGCGCGGTGGCAGCACTGCGAGCGCGAACTTCTGGCCTCGTGCTATCTCGTACTATCGCCGCGCAAGCGGGATCGTTGCCCCCAGGCTGCACGCGCTCAGCAGCGAGAACCGGCCGGGCACTGGGCCAGGGTGCTGGCCAACGGGGTCAGCGGCCGCCCTTCCTGCACCCAGGAGCGCATCCCGTCCTTGACGTTGTACACCCGCTGGTAGCCCGCCTGCTGCGAGAGAAGCTGGCTTGCCGCCCGCGTGCGGTTGCCGCTACGGCAAATGACGATCACCGGCTGGTCGGGTTTGGCTACGCCCTGCACCTTTGCCAGCCAGGCCGGCGCATCGACGCGGCCCTGCTCATCAACGTAGGTAATCAATTTGCTGCCCGCGACGACGCCACTTTGCTGCCATTCGCCGGCAGTACGGATGTCGATCACCGGCACCCCTGCAGCCATCAGGCGCGCCAGCTCGGCGTTGTCGATATCGAACACTTCAGCGTCGGCCGCGCTCGCGAGCAGCAAGGAAGAAAACGCGCAAGCCATCATCCGGATCATGATCAGAACTCCTGTAACCTCGTTCCGGCCATTTTACAGTGATCGCCCGGCAATGGGGGCAAGGCAGCCGCGTCGCGGCACGAGCTTACGCTGACATCGCACTGAAAAATAACCCTTTTCAGGCTCCCAGCGGCGCGCTAGTATGGACGCTCTTTTTTTGGGGCCGGCAACCGCGACCCCGGACTGCTGCCGAAGAAAGGAGTCGCTCGTCTTGAAACCGACCGATATCAGCGTCCCCGACTATTTCCACAAAGTCGTCGATTGCCAGTGGGCATGCCCGGCCCACACCCCGGTTCCCGAATACATTCGCCTGATCGCTGCCGGTCGCTACAGCGAGGCCTACATGGTCAACTGGGTATCGAACGTCTTTCCGGGAATCCTCGGGCGAACCTGTGACCGCCCCTGCGAACCCGCGTGCCGCCGCGGCCGCGTCGAGGACGAAACCCCGGACGGCCACGGCGAGCGCAAGGCGCCGGTCGCGATCTGCCGTCTGAAGCGCGTCGCCGCCGACTACAAGGAGGACATTCGCCACCTCCTGCCGCCGCCAGCGGCGCAGAAAAACGGCCGGCGCATCGCCTGCGTCGGCGCCGGGCCGGCATCGCTGACCGTAGCGCGCGACCTGGCGCCGCTCGGCTACGAGGTGGTGATCTACGACGGCGACGCTCTCGCCGGCGGCATGATGCGCACGCAGATCCCGAAGTTCCGCCTGCCAGAAGAAGTCATCGACGAGGAAACCGGTTACGTCCTCGACCTCGGCGTCGAGCTGCGCGGCGGCCAGTACGTCAGTTCGCTGAAGAACCTGCTAAGCGAAGGCTACGACGCGATTTTCGTCGGTTCCGGCGCGCCACGTGGCCACGACCTCGACATCCCCGGACGCAAGGAAGCAGCGAAGTCTATCCACCTGGGTATCGACTGGCTGGCCAGCGTCGCTTTCGGGCATACCACTTCGATCGGCAAGCGGGTGATCGTCCTCGGCGGCGGCAACACTGCGATGGACTGCTGCCGCTCGTCGCGCCGGCTTGGCGGCGAGGATGTCAAGGTCATCGTCCGCTCCGGCTTCGAGCAGATGAAGGCCAGCCCCTGGGAAAAGGAGGACGCGATGCACGAAGGCATCCCGATCCTCAACAACCTGGTCCCCAAGGCCTTCACGCACATCGGCGGACGGCTCACCGGCGCCACCTTCGAGAAGGTACGGGTGGAATTCGACGACAAGGGCCGCCGCAGCCTGGTACCGACCGGCGAACCCGACGCTCATTTCGATTGTGACGAGGTGCTGGTCGCCGTTGGCCAGGACAACTCCTTCCCGTGGATCGAGCGCGACATCGGCATCGAATTCGACAAGTGGGGCCTGCCCAAGGTCAATGAGGAGACCATGCAATCGACCGTGCCCAACGTCTTCTTCGGCGGTGACGCTGCCTTCGGGCCGAAAAACATCATCTGGGCGGTTGCCCACGGCCACCAGGCGGCGGTCTCCATCGACCGCATGCTCAACGGCGAGGACCTTGCCGAGCGGCCCGCACCGCAGACTTCACTGGTCTCGCAAAAGATGGGCATCCATCAGTGGATGTACGACAACGCCATCTCGGCCGATCGGCGCCTGCGCGTGCCGCTGCGCGACCTGAACGCCGCGTTGAAGAACATCAAGATCGAAGTCGAGCTGGGCTTCGATCCGCAGCTGGCTTTCCAGGAGGCGCAGCGCTGCCTGAACTGCGACGTGCAGACGGTCTTTGCACCCAAGCTGTGCATCGAATGCGACGCGTGCATGGACATCTGCCCCATGGACAGCATCTCCTTCACCCTCAACGGTGACGAGGAAGACCTGCGCCAGCGGCTGAGCGCGCCGGCACTGGATGCGAGCCAGGATCTCTATGTGTCGGATGCGCTGAAGACCGGGCGGGTGATGGTCAAGGACGAGGATGTCTGCCTGCACTGCGGACTCTGTGCCGAACGCTGTCCGACCGGCGCCTGGGACATGCAGAAATTCCTCTTCGCAAGCACCTACGCCGGACCTGGTTGCCGCAATGCAGGCTCTCCCCCGCCTTTGCCCGAGCCCGCGGGCACACCTTCACCCGAGAAAAGGCCAAGGGCAAGGCAAAAGCCAGCGCCGGCTCCCGACCAGCAAACCGCCTGAGGAACGAAAATGCAGAAGATCGAAGCGGTCAATGATTTCGTCATCAAGTTTGCCAACATCAATGGCTCGGGATCGGCGTCGGCGAACGAACTCGTCGCGCGTGCCATCCTGCGCATGGGAGTGCCGGTCTCGCCGCGCAACATCTTCCCGTCGAACATCCAGGGGCTGCCGACCTGGTTCGAAGTACGCGTCACCGAGCGCGGCTACCTCGGCCGGCGCGGTGGCGTCGATATGATGGTGGCCATGAACCCGCAGACCTGGGACCAGGACGTCCGCGAGATCGAGATGGGCGGCTACCTGTTCTACGACAGTTCGCGGCCACTGCCCCGCTCGCGGTCGCGCGACGACATCCACGTCATCGGCATGCCGCTCACCGAACTGTGCAACAACACGTACAGCGACCCGCGCCAGCGACAGCTGTTCAGGAACATCCTCTACGTCGGCGCCCTGGCGCACCTGCTGGACATCGAGACGGGCGAAATCGAGAAACTTTTCGGGCAGCAGTTCAAGGGCAAGGAGAAGCTGCTCGATTCCAACATCCAGGCGCTCAACGTCGGCCGCGACTACGCGCGCGAACACCTCAAGCCGATCGGTCTCAAGGTCGAGCGCCGTGACAAGGTCGGCGACCACATCTTCGTCGATGGCAACACCGCCGCCGCGCTGGGCTGCGTCTATGGCGGCGCGACGGTCTGCGCCTGGTACCCGATAACCCCGTCATCGTCGGTCGCCGAGGCCTTCATCCGCTTCACGCAGAAGTTGCGCGCCGACCCGCAGACCGGCAAGCAGCGCTGCGCAGTGGTGCAGGCCGAGGACGAACTGGCGTCGATCGGCATGGTCGTCGGCGCCGGCTGGAACGGCGCACGTGCCTTTACCGCGACTTCGGGACCGGGCATCTCGCTGATGTCCGAGTTCATCGGCCTTGCCTTCTTCGCCGAGATCCCGGCCGTACTGATCAATGTCCAGCGTGGCGGCCCTTCCACCGGCATGCCGACGCGCACCCAGCAATCCGACATCCTTGCCTGCGCCTACGCCTCGCACGGCGACACCCGGCACGTGCTGCTTTTTCCGGAAGATCCCTACGAGTGCTTCGAGATGTCGGCGCAGGCGCTCGACCTCGCCGAGCGCCTGCAGACGCCGGTCTTCGTCATGAGCGACCTGGACATCGGCATGAACCAGCGGCTGTGCCGCCCGTTCGCCTGGGACGACAGCGTCGAATACGACCGCGGCAAGGTGATGACCCGCGAGGCACTCGACGCCGGCAGCGAATTCGGCCGCTACCTGGACGTCGACGGCGACGGCATCACCTACCGCACCTATCCGGGAACGCACCCGACCAAGGGCGGCTATTTCACGCGCGGAACGACCAAGAACGCTTACGCCGGCTACTCCGAAGCGGGCCCGGACTACGTCGACAACATGCAGCGCCTGCTGCGCAAGTTCGAAACCGCCAAGTCGCTGGTGCCGCTGCCGGTGCTCACCGCCGCCAGGTACCCGGCACGCTTCGCCGTCCTCTTCTACGGCTCGACCAGTCCGGCGATGCACGAAGCACTCGACGCGCTGGCCGAACACGGCATCTATCTCAACGCCCTGCGCATACGCGCTTTCCCGTTCCAGAACGAGATCGTCGACTTCGTCGCGGCGCACAGCAAGGTCTTCGTCTTCGAGCAGAACCTGGACGGACAGCTGACCACCCTGCTGATCAACGAGGCCGGGGTACGTCCGGCGAGCCTGGTGACGGTCGTTCATTACGACGGAACGCCGATCACCGCGCGCTTCATTACGCAGGAAATCGCCGACCGCGTCGCACGCCTGAACGTGCATTCCTTCAAAGAAGACAGAGTGGCCTGACATGACCTACCTCGCCAAACCCAGACTTCACCACCCGACCCTGGCCAAGAACCGCGTCGGTTACACGCGCCGCGACTACGAAGGCAAGATATCGACCCTCTGTGCCGGTTGCGGGCACGACTCGATCTCGGCGGCGATCATCCAGGCCTGCTGGGAACTCGACATCGAGCCGCACCGCGTCGCCAAGCTCTCGGGAATCGGCTGCTCATCGAAAACACCGGACTACTTTCTCGGCAATTCGCATGGCTTCAACACCGTGCACGGGCGCATGCCGTCGGTTCTCACCGGCGCCAACCTGGCCAACCGCGAACTGATCTACCTCGGCGTGTCCGGGGACGGCGACTCGGCGTCGATCGGCCTGGGCCAGTTCGCGCACGTCCTTCGCCGCGGCGTCAACATGACCTATATCGTCGAGAACAACGGCGTCTACGGGCTGACCAAGGGACAGTTCTCGGCGACCGCCGACAAGGGCTCGAAGTCCAAACGCGGCCAGGCCAACAACGACACGCCGATCGACCTCGCCAGCCTGGCGCTGGTGATGGGCGCAACCTTCATCGGGCGCAGCTTCTCGGGCGACAAGGCGCAACTGGTGCCGCTGATCCGGGCAGCGATCGCCCACCCCGGCGCTGCGGTGATCGACGTCGTCTCGCCCTGCGTCGCCTTCAACAACCACTCCGGCAGCACCAAGAGTTACGACTATGTGCGTGAGCACAACGAAGCGGTCAACCGCCTTGATTTCTTCCCGCAGCGCGACGAGATCACCACCGAGTACGGCGAGGGAGAGGTCATCGATGTCCGCCAGCACGACGGCTCGATCCTCCGCCTGCGCAAGCTGCACGCCGAGTACGACCCGGGTGACCGGGTACGCGCGATGGCCTACGTGCAGGAGCACGCCGCGCGCGGCGAAGTGGTCACCGGGCTGCTCTACGTCGACAACGACGCCTGCGATCTGCACGAGCAGATCAACAGCGTTGAGCAGCCCCTGAACACTCTGACCGCCGCCGAACTGTGCCCCGGCTCGGCCGTCCTTGAGAAGATCAACGCCTCGCTACGCTAAGTGCCGCATGGGCTCGCCGGCGCCCTGTCGTGCCGATCGACAGGGTGCCGCTGTCGCCATTCCCAGCGGCTATAATCGCGGCTTGTTCATCTCCCTGGCGCACCCGTGTCCGACCGTCTTGCCGTACTGGCCCAGTACCTGCTGCCCAAGCAGGCCCTCACCACCCTCGCCGGCAGCTTCGCCGGCGCACAGGCAGGCGCGCTTACCACCGGGGTCATCCGCTGGTTTGTCAAGCGTTACCGCGTCGATCTGAGCGAGGCCGCCGATGCCGACCCCGGCAGCTACAAGAGTTTCAACGACTTCTTCACGCGTGCCCTGCGTGCCGATGCGCGGCCGCTCTCCAGGGCCGACTTTCTCTGTCCGGTCGACGGCGCGATCAGCCAGTTCGGGGGCATCGAAGGCGAGCAGATTTTTCAGGCCAAGGGGCACCACTACTCGACGACGGCGCTGGTCGGCGGCGATGCCAAACTGGCAGCCGGCTTCACCGATGGCGCTTTTGCGACGCTCTACCTCAGCCCGCGCGACTATCACCGCATCCACATGCCGGTCGGCGGACGACTGATGCGAATGATCCACGTCCCCGGCGAACTGTTCTCGGTCAATCCGGCGACCGCCCGCGGCGTACCCGGCCTGTTCGCGCGCAACGAACGCGTGGTCTGCGTTTTCGAAGGCGACTGGGGCAGCTTCGTTATGGTCCTTGTCGGCGCCACCATCGTCGGCAGCATGGCCACCGTCTGGCATGGCCGGGTCAACCCGCCGCGCAGCGGGAAGATCCGCGAATGGTCTTACGCGGGGCAGCAGATCGTGCTCGGCAAAGGAGAGGAAATGGGACGCTTCCTGCTCGGCTCAACGGTGGTCATGCTCTTCCCCAAGGACCTGCTACGCTTCAATCCGGCCTGGGCGCCGGGCGGCGCCGTGCGCCTGGGCGAGAGCATGGGCTGCAGCGCGCAGCCGTGCTGAGTCGCCGATGAAGCTGCTCTCGGCATTCTCGGCATTCTCGGCATTCTCGGCATTCCCGGCGCTCGCCGCGCTCGCTCTCGCCAGCGCAGCCCCCGACGGCCTGGCGGACGCATTGCCCGCCGGCAACTGCGCGGATCCGCAAGCGGCGACCGATCTCTCGCAGTGCGATTTTTCGCGTCAGAAACTGGTCGGCAGGAACCTGCGCGGTGCACGCCTGGCGGGCGCGCGAATGGAAAGCACGGACTTCCGCCAGGCCGATCTGCGCGACGCCGACTTGCGCGGCAGCAACGCCAAGTGGGCCAACTTCAGTGCCGCCAACCTGGCCGCTGCCGACTTTCGCGAGGCGGACCTTTTTCACGCCACTTTCGACGACGCCAACCTGAGCAACGGCAATCTGCAGCGCGCCAATCTGTTCGGCGCCAACCTGATCAACGCCAAGGCCCAGGGTGCCGATTTCTCGGGGGCGTACCTCAAGGACATCCTGATGGAAGGGATCGACCTCAGCGGCGGCTCGATCCGCAACTGCAACGCCTTGCGTGGCGTCTTTTCGGATGCGCGACTGGTCGGCACCGACCTCTCCGGCGCCGACCTGACCGGCGCCGCCATGGACAGTGCCGATCTCACCAACAGCACGCTCAAGGGAACCCGCCTCGCCGGCGCGACCTTGCGCCACGCGCTCTTCAGAGGTGCCAATCTGGACTCTGCCGACTTCAGCAACGCCGACCTCTGGGACGCCAATTTCCAGCAGGCGACGAACCTCGATGATTCCGTACGCGCGGCACTGGCCGAGCCTTTCGTGGTCAGGGGACGCTGAATGCTGGATGGCCTCCGGACGCCAGTTTCCCGCTTGCCCGACGCCGGCAAGCGGCCGCGTGCAGCAATTCGGGAAAAGGCGACCTTCGTTCGCTTTTTTTCCGTACGGCGGACGGGTAAACGTGACCAAGGCGCCGCCGCCCTGTGTATCCTGGACGCCGTTTGACCTGCCTGGCTTTTTTCACCACGCAGCCACGACCATCAGCCGCGGTTGACGGGAGGACGAGATGATTTTCGGAAGCCGGGAGAAAGTCCGCAGCCTTGACGCGTGCCTCGGCGAGCTCGAGACGCAGAATGAAGCACTGCCCGGGCAACTGGCGTCGGCGCCGACCGCGCACGCCGAGTCTCGGCAGGCTTCCGAGGCCACGCAGAAGCGTGGTCGGGAACTACCGCGGCTATTCCTGACCCTCGACACGGCTACCCGCGCGCGTGAAGCCGGTCGCGGTTTCGCCGTCGTTGCCGACGAAGTGCGCAAGCTCGCCGACCGAACAAGGAACGCCGAAGACTTTGCCTCGCATACCGGCTGCCGTCCGGGCCGATGGTATTATGCGGGCGACGGAAAACGCCACTGCACTCGACTTGACGGTTACCGGGCGATCGAAACGCCGCACCGGGACGTTCACCGACATGGCCGGGCAGCCGTCGAGGCCCGTCGTACCGGCGACTTCGCGCGCGGAGTGGACGCCAGCGAGCACATGGAAACCGCCAGCAAGGCTGTGCTGCTGGGCCTCGAACGACTGGCCCAGGACGGCGAAGCGAGCCCCGATACCCTTTTCCTGAAACACTGACCCGGCATCATTTGCCGTCTTTTCATGTCTGCACGCACTACCCTCACCGCAGCCCGCCACATCGTGGTCGAGGGCCCCATCGGCGCCGGCAAGACCAGTCTTGCGCGACGCCTCGGCGCGCACATCGACGCGCAACTGCTGCTCGAGCAACCCGAGCTGAACCCCTTCCTGAGCCGCTTTTACCAGGACCAGCAGCGCTTTGCCCTGCAGACGCAACTCTTCTTCCTGTTCCAGCGCCTCGACAAGCTGCGCGATCTGGCTCAACCCGATTTCTTCACGCGCCCAGTGGTTGCGGACTACCTGCTCGAGAAAGATCCGCTGTTTGCACTGCTGACACTCAATGAAGACGACTACGGGCTGTACCGAAAAATCTACGAGCATCTGTCACCCACGGCGACGCCACCCGATCTGGTGATCTACCTGCAGGCCAACCCGGAAACGCTGATCGCCCGCGTGCGCAAGCGCGGTGTGGACATGGAGCGGCGGATCAGTGACTCCTATCTGACCGTCCTCGCGGAAAGCTATATGCGTTTTTTCCACAATTACGATGCGGCGCCGGTGATGGTCGTGAACTCGGAAAACATCAACTTCGTCGACTCAGACGACGACTTTCAACTACTCGTCAAGCGCATCGAGTTGATGCGTGGACACCGCGAGTATTTCAACCGGGGAGAGTAAACCCATGTCCACCCATGTCGCGACGCGCAGGCGCACGCACGTCGACCTCGCCAAAATGCGTGCCGATGGCGAGAAAATCGCCATGCTCACGTGTTACGACGCGAGCTTCGCGCAGCTCTGCGACACCGCCGACGTAGATGTGCTGCTGATCGGCGACTCGCTCGGTATGGTGCTGCAAGGCCGTGATTCGACGCTGGCGGTGACGCTGGCCGACGTCGCCTACCACACGGCGTGTGTCGTGCGCGGCAGCCATCGTCCGATGATCATCGCCGACATGCCCTTCGGCAGCTTCCAGGAAAGCCCGCAGCAGGCGCTGCGCAACGCCGTCCCTCTGGTTGCCAGTGGCGCACAGATGGTCAAGATCGAAGGCGGCGCCGAGATGGCCGAAACGACGCGCTTCCTGAGCAGCAGAGGCATTCCGGTCTGCGGCCACGTCGGGCTCACCCCGCAGTCGGTACACCAGATCGGCGGCTATCGCGTCCAGGGCAGAGACAATTCCGGAGCCGTCCGGCTGCTGGCCGACGCGCTCGCCCAGCAGGAAGCCGGTGCAACGCTGATCGTTCTCGAGGCCATCCCCGAGGCGCTGGCCGCTGAAGTCACTTCCAGCCTCGCCATCCCGACCATCGGCATCGGTGCCAGCCGCGAATGCTCGGGGCAGGTGCTGGTCCTGCACGACATGCTCGACATCTCGACCGGCAGGAAGGCACGCTTCGTCAGGAACTTCATGGCTGGCGAGACGACGATCGCCGGGGCCATCGTCGCCTACGTTGCCGCGGTCAAGAACGGCAGTTTTCCGGGGCCCGAGCACTGCTACTGACGGCACGCCTGCCAGTGACAGACAAGGCGCGCCGGGCGAGGCGTTCTCGACGAGTTTCACAAGAGGTCCACAAAACATATGCAGATTCACTCCCCGATCCCCGAGCTGCGTCAGGCGCTGATGAAGCGTGGCCGGGTCGTTTTTGTCCCGACCATGGGCAACCTGCACGCCGGCCACATTGCGTTGATGACCGCGGCGCGCGCCCACGGAGACACCGTCGTCGCCAGCATTTTCGTCAACCGCCTGCAGTTCGGACCCAGTGACGACTTCGACCTTTATCCGCGCACCCTGAAGGAGGATTGCGAGAAGCTCGCCGCGGCCGGCGTCGACGTCCTTTTTGCACCCACCGAGGGCGATCTCTACCCCGAGCCGCAGCAATACCACGTCGAGCCACCAGCCATTCAGAACCAGCTCGACGGCGAGTTCCGCCCCGGCCATTTCCGCGGCGTGGCGACCGTCGTTCTCAAGTTGTTCAACATCGTTCAGCCGCAAGCGGCGCTGTTCGGAAAAAAGGACTACCAGCAATTGATGGTGCTGCGCAACATGACGCGCCAGCTGGCCTTGCCGATCGAAATCATCGGTGGCGAGACCGTTCGTGCCGCCGACGGTCTGGCGCTCTCCTCGCGTAACGGCTACCTGTCCGCTGCCGAGCGGGCCGAAGCGCCACGTCTGCAACGCCTCCTGCAGCAGGTCAGCGCGGCCATCCGTGCCGGCGAAACCGATTTCGCCCGGCTCGAACGCGAAACCGCCGGCGAACTTGACCGGCATGGCTGGAAAACAGACTACGTCGCCGTGCGTCGGCAGGCGGACCTGCAGCTTCCCGATACTGGCGGGAAGCAAGCGCTGGTAGTCCTCGCAGCCAGCCGGCTGGGCCCTGCGCGACTGATCGACAATCTCGAAATCGATGCCCCAGGCGGCCGTTGACAGGCAGCGATTAGCCGCTACAATGCCCTTCCCCCTTTAACTCAAAACCCGGTGATTCCATGCAGAGGACAATGCTGAAGTCGAAGCTGCACCGCGTCAGCACCACACACGCCGAGCTCCACTATGAAGGTTCTTGCGCCATTGACGAGGACCTTCTGGATGCGGCGAATATCCGTGAGTACGAACAGATCGACATCTGGAACGTCAACAACGGCGAGCGGTTCACGACCTACAGCCTGCGTGCCGAGCGCGGCTCTGGTGTCATCTCGGTGAATGGTTCCGCTGCACGCCGTGCCGCGCCGGGCGACATCCTGATCATCGCCAGCTTCGCGCTGTATAACGAAGTCGAGCTGGCCAAGTACGCGCCGAAACTGATTTACGTGGACACCCAGAACCGCATCGTCCGCACCGCCGGCATGATTCCGACGCAGGCAGCTGCCTGAGCGGCGAGTCATCTGCTGCAGTGAAAAAAAAGCCGCGACCGAGTCGCGGCTTTTTTTGTTCAGGCGCTCGTCGGGAGCGCATTATTGACCGTTCGCACCCTGCACGGCGTCGTCAAGGCGTGCCCGGCTTGGCGGGCGGCCTCGCGCCGCCTGGTCATCACGCCGTTTCCGGCCCAGCCTTGGGCTTGCGCGGCCGACGTGGCCGCGGCGCCGGCTTCTTGACCGGCGCCAGCTCCGTCGCATCGCTGCTGGCCGTGGCCGCGGCCGTTTCGACAACGACCACAGTCGACCCCGACTCCAGCGCCGGCTCGGGAGAAGGTTGCGCACCTGGCTCAGCAGACGCGGCAACACTGGCAACCGTTTTTGCAGCGGTCCGGCGGCGCCCCGGAGTACGTGGTCTAGCGGCCGGCTGGCGATCCTCGCTGTCCCGACCGGGACTCCCGGCCGCGCTGGCCACGTCGACCGGCGGTAGCGACGCCGAGGCGTCTGGCGACACAAGAGGTTCGGGCGCTGACGACGATTGCCGCGCATCTGCGCCTTCCGCGGACGCCGACACCTGTGGCGCTGCGGGTAGCACCGGCGCATCGACGGAGTCTGCGCCGGCAGCAGCGTCTTCCCGACCCTGACCGTCAGCACTTTCCCCACCGTCATCCGTGGCAGCGGCCTCTTCCTTGCCCGCCTTCGGCTCACGCTCCCGCTTGGCACCTTTCTCGCCACCCTTTCGGCGGCCCTGCCCCTTGCGCCGCCCAGCCGCCTGCTCGCCCTGTTCATCGACGCTTGTTGCGCCGTCCACGGGCACTGCCGGCACCGCCGGCGGCAAGCCCTCGACGCCGAGCTCGGCGGGTGCTTCAGCGGCAGCGTCACCGCCGTTGCTGCGATAGACGTAAGTGCCCGACTTTTCGTCACGACCAATGACCAGCAGCCCGCGCTTCTGCGCTTCTTCGAGCAGGTTGCCAAAAACCCGGAAACCGTAGTACGACTCGTTGAAATCGGGCTTGCGCCGCTTGATCGCTTCCTTGAGCATCGACGCCCAGATCTTGCCGCTGTCACCACGCTCGCCGATCAGGGCGTCGAAGGTCGCCACGGCCAGCTCGACGGCCTTGCTGCGGCGCGCCTCGAGTTCCGCCCTGCGTTGCGCATCCTCCTCCGGCGAGCGCCTGACTACCGGCTGGGCTTCCTTCGAGTCGCGCCGCGCCGAGCGCTGAATCTCGCGCACCAGGTCGTCGTAGAAAATGAACTCGTCGCAATTGGCGATCAGGAGATCCGAGGTTGACTGCTTGACGCCAACACCAATTACATATTTCGCGTTCTCGCGCAGCTTGGAAACCAGCGGCGAGAAATCCGAGTCACCACTGATTATGACAAAGGTGTCGACGTGCGATTTGGTGTAACAGAGGTCGAGGGCATCGACGACCAGGCGAATATCGGCTGAATTCTTGCCCGATTGACGCAGGTGCGGAATCTCGATCAGCTCGAAGTTCGCCTCGTGCATCGCGGCCTTGAAGCCCTTGTATCTCTCCCAGTCGCAATAGGCTTTCTTGACGACGATACTGCCCTTGAGCAACAGGCGTTCGAGGACCGGCTTGATATCGAACTTGTCGTAGTTTGCATCGCGAACACCGAGGGCGACGTTCTCGAAGTCACAATAAAGCGCCATGATGGCGGTTTCGGGCGCGACGGCCATGATTTTGTTTCTCCAGTGATTGCGGCGCTACGCCTGAGCGTGGCGGCTTGAGGGTCTGATCGGAAAGCGCGAGGAAGTCGAGAGGGACTGGCCACAACACACGCGGCCAGCACGGAACGATCGACCGACTGTCAGGAAATGATCCGGGGCGCGACTTTCAGACGGCAGGTTCAAGAGACTCGGGATCCAGAGCCCATTCGCGATGGTAAACAATTGCCTGCAGGAAGCAAGGAAAGTCTTTCTCAGGCGACGCCGATGGCGGGATCTGCCGTGAAGTCGTACCATTGCCGCTCGAACTCGCGCAGCCCGGCGCGCGAACCGGGATCGCTCCGTCGCCAACGCCGACCCGCTGCGACCAAATCCGGTACCGTCGGTGGCGACAAACGATCTCCAAGAAGAAGGGAACACCATGATGCGTCAGCTGCTGCTTATTGTTGCCCTTGCCACGCTCGCCGTCAGCGGCTGCGCGAGCAAGCCCACGGTCCAGACCACCGGCAAGCCGGTCAAGCTGGCCCTGGCGCTTGGCGGCGGTGCGGCGCGCGGTTTTGCCCACGTCGGCGTGATCAAGGCCCTGGAAAGCCAGGGTATCGTGCCGGATATCGTCGTCGGCACCAGCGCCGGCGCCGTCGTCGGCGCGCTCTACGCTGCCGGCAACGGCGGTTTCGAACTGCAGAAGCTCGCACACCGCCTCGACGAAACGAAAATCAGCGACTGGTCGCTGCCCGACCGCGGCGTGCTGAAGGGAGATTCCTTGCAGCAGTTCATCAATGACGCGGTCGGCCAGCGTCCGCTGGAGGCCCTGAACAAGCCTTTCGGGGCGGTCGCCACCGACCTGCGCAACGGCGACAGCGTCGTCTTTCGCACCGGCAACACGGGCATGGCGGTACGTGCTTCGGCGACCGTCCCCGGAATCTTCCAGCCGGTACGCATCAACGGCCGGGAATACGTCGATGGCGGTCTGAGCAGCCTGATTCCGGTGCGCGCGGCGCGCGAAATGGGCGCCGACGTGGTCATCGCCGTCGACATCTCGGCGCGCCCCGGTAACCAGCCGGTACGCAGCACCTTCGACATTCTCATGCAGACTTTCACCATCATGGGCCAGAGCCTCGCCCGCTACGAGCTCCAGGAGGCCGACGTGGTGATTCGTCCACAAGTCGGCGCCGTCGGCTCGACCGAGTTCCAGGCGCGCCACGACGCCATCCTGGAAGGCGAAAAAGCGGCGCAGGCGGCACTGCCGAAGATTCGCGAAGCGTTGAAGAAAGCGGGCCGCAGCTGAGCCTCTCGACGAACCGCCCAGCCCTACCCTTCTAGCGCCTCCCAGCGTTCGAGCAAGCGCAGCAGCTGATCGTCGATTTCGCTCAGCCGAGCGGCCAGCCGCTGTGCTTCGTCGGGCTGTTCCCGGTAGAGGTCAGCGTCGGCCAGGCGTTCGCCGACGGCCTTCTGCTCGTTTTCCAGCGCGCTGATCCGCTGCGGCAACTCCTCCAGTTCGCGCGCTTCCTTCCACGACAGCTTGCTGCCGCCCGGTTTTTGAGCAGCCGCCCTGGCGCTGGCTACGGTCTCGGCCGCGCGCGCGTCGCTGCGCTTGCCGCTGCTCGCCGCCAGCGCCTCGTCACGCAACCACGCCGCCTGATAGTCGGCCCAGTCCTGATAGCCACCGGCGTACTCGCGCCAGACACCGTCGCCGTCCGAGGCGATGGTCTGGGTCACCACGTTGTCGATGAACGCCCGGTCGTGGCTGACCAGGAACAGCGTGCCGCTGTACTCCTGCAGCAACTCCTCGAGGAGTTCCAGCGTCTCGATGTCGAGGTCGTTGGTCGGCTCGTCGAGCACCAGGACGTTCGCCGGCCGCGCAAAAAGCCGTGCCAGCAGCAGGCGGTTGCGTTCGCCACCGGACAGCGAGCTGACCAGCGAACGCGCGCGCTGTGGCGCAAAGAGGAAATCGCCGAGGTAGCTGATCACGTGCTTCCGCTGGTTGCCGATCTCGACGAAGTCCGAGCCCGGCGAGATCACGTCGATCAGGGTTGCCTCGTCGTCGAGCGCGCTGCGGAACTGGTCGAAGTAGGCCACCTCCACCTTCGTCCCCAGGTACACCTTGCCCTGGTCGGGTGCCAGCTCGCCGAGAATCAGGCGCAACAGGGTCGTCTTGCCGGCGCCGTTCGGGCCGATGACGCCGATCTTGTCGCCACGCTGCAGGCGACACGAGAAATCCCGCACCACCGCCTTCTCGCCGTAGCTCTTGCTGACGTGCTCGAGCGCCGCCACCAGCTTGCCGCTCTTCACCCCTGCATCGAGCGCCAACTCGACCTTGCCCTGGCGCTCGCGTCTCGCCGCCCGGTCACGCCGCAGCTGTTCCAGTCGCAACACACGTCCCTCGTTGCGCGTGCGCCGAGCCTTGATGCCCTGGCGAATCCAGACTTCCTCCTGGGCCAGGAATTTGTCCGAGCGGGCATTATTCACCGCCTCGTCGTGCAGCATTGCTTCCTTGCGCGACTGGTACTCGCTGAAGCTGCCCGGACAGGAAAGCAGGCGGCCACGGTCGAGTTCGACGATACGCGTCGCCACGCGCTCGAGAAAGCGGCGATCGTGAGTGATGAAGGCCAGCGTCACCCCCGACGAGACGAGCATTTCCTCCAGCCACTCGATGGCGCCGATGTCCAGGTGGTTGGTCGGCTCGTCGAGCAGCAACAGCTCAGGCGAAACGGCGAGCGCCTGGGCCAGCGCCAGGCGCTTCTTCTGGCCGCCGGAAAGTGTTCCCACCAGCGCGTCGGCGTCGAGCGAAAAGCGCTGGATGACGCGCTCGGCCTGCGCCTCGAACGACCAGGCATCGCGTGCTTCGAGCTCCGTCTGCAGGACCTGCATGCGCTCAAGCAGCGCGTCGTGATCGGCATCGGCTTCACCCAGTGCGTGCGATACCGCGTGGTACTCGGCGAGCAGCGCCGACAGATCACCCATGCCGGCAACCACCGCCTCGAAAACCGTCAACGCTGCGTCAAACGGTGGTTCCTGTGGAACGTAACCGACGCGCAGACCCGGCTGCCGCCACACCGTCCCGTCGTCAAGAGCGCCGGTGCCCGCCAGCGCGCAGAGCAGCGAGGACTTTCCGGTGCCGTTGCGACCGATCAGCGCCACCCGTTCGCCAGGGTCGAGCTGGAATTCGGCGTGATCGAGAAGCGGCACGTGGCCAAAGGCAAGCGAGGCGTCGGAGAGGATCAGGTACGGCATGAGGGCGGATAGCTTTCCTGTGGGGGGTGCTGCGCAAAAAAACGCGCGCTGGCCGGAGCCGAGAACCCGGTGACCATCGGGAGCGCACGGCAAGAGCGCGCGATTTTACTCCGATGCGTGCCCGGGCAGGTCCGAATCGGGCCACGGCGGTGCACGCGGGTCGCGCACCACGACGCGCCGGGCTCGCGCATCCGCCTTCGAATCCGCAGTCGAATTGGCGAAATCAAAGGCAGCGGCTACAATAGCCGCCCCTCTCCTCGTAGCACAATGGATAGTGCACGCGCCTCCTAAGCGTGGGATACAGGTTCGATTCCTGTCGAGGGGACCAATCAAGCCTCTGGCGCCCTCTAAACAAGTTCAATAACCTTGGTAAATTCCAGACGTCCGGCAGCTTTCGAGGCTCAAATCTCTAAGCGCGTCTATTGCAGCAGGCGTTGATTGGAGGTCAATGACCCATCCGGCGGCACGGTCCAAAAAGCTGATGCGAATCCACGGCCCACGACCTGCCTGGAAACGAAAGTTCATCCACACCACCGATAGTCGCTATACCCTGCCGATCGCCAACAACCTGCTCAACAGGCAGTTCGACCCGGCCAAGGGCGAATACCGCTTGGGTCTCCGACATCACCTACATCCGCACGGGGAGCGGCTGGTTGCACTTGGCCGCCGTGATGGACCTGTTCTCGCGCAAGATCGTGGGCTGGGCGACGGCCCCAAACATGCCTGCCGAACTGGTCTGCGCGGCATTGCAGATGGCCATCACCCAGCCGCAACCTCCGGGGGGTTTGCTGGTGCATTCGGATCGCGGCAGCCAGTACGCCAGCGACGCCCACCGCGCCTTGGCGACCCGGCACCATTTGCAAGCCAGCATGAGCCGCAAGGCCAATTGCTGGGACAACGCCGTCATGGAGCGCTTCTTCCTGGATCTCAAGATGGAGCGCGTCTGGCCGAACAACTATGCCAACCATGCCGAGGCTACTCGCGAGGTGACCGACTACATCGTCGGCTTCTACAACAGCGCCCGCCTGCACTCAAAACTCGGTTACCTGCCGCCGAATGTCTATGAACAGCAAATGGCAGAAAGACGACCCATCCCGGTGTCCGAAATAACTTGACCCCTACAGGTATCGACACCGAATCGATGATCTCTATACCCACAGGCGACCCGACCATGAGCGAAAAAGTCTGGCTTGACAGCTATCCGGCAAATATTCCCGCAGAAATTGCCAGCTCACCTTTTTCATCGTTACCCGAACTGATCGATAACACGGTTCGCAAATTCGCCGACAAGCCGGCTTTCAGCAACCTCGGCCAGACACTGACCTTCAGCGAACTGGATCGCCTGTCGCGCGATTTTGCTGTGTTTCTGCAAGGACTCCCCGGCGTCTCGCAAGGCGATCGCGTGGCCATCATGTTGCCCAACCTTCTGCAATATCCGGTGGCGCTTTTCGGCATCCTTCGCGCCGGCATGACCGTGGTCAACGTCAATCCGCTGTACACCGCACGCGAACTGCGAGTCCAGTTGAAGGATTCAGGCGCCAAAGCGATTGTCGTCGTCGAAAACTTTGCACGGACGCTGCAGGAAGCTTTGCCCGGCCTGGGGGTCGAGCACGTGATCACGACGCAAATCGGCGACCTGTTGCCGGCGCCAAAACGCTGGCTCGTAAACTTCGCCATCAAATATGTGAAGAAAATGGTGCCCGGCTGGCGGATCGACAAGGCCTGCTCCTTCAACCGGGCGCTCGCCGATGGGGCCAAGTCGGAACTTTCGCCCGTGAAGATCGGCCCGGAGGACCTCGCCTTCCTGCAATACACCGGCGGCACCACCGGCATCGCGAAGGGGGCAATGCTCACCCACGGCAACCTGCTGGCCAATCTGGAGCAGGTCAGCCTGTGGATCTCGGCGAGCTTCAAGGAAGGCCGCGAGATTGCCATTGCCCCCTTGCCGATGTACCACATCTTCTGTCTCACCTCGACGCTGGGTTTCATGAAGTGGGGAAGCCTGATCGTCTTGATCGCCAATCCGCGTGATCTCCCGGGCCTGGTCAAGGAACTCGGGCGATGGAAGTTCAGCGTCCTGACCGGCGTCAACACGCTGTTCAATGCGCTGCTGAATACATCCGGTTTCGACAAGCTCGATTTTTCCGCGCTGAAAGTGGTGGTCGGCGGCGGCGCCGCGGTGCAGGAAAGCGTCGCCAAACGTTGGCAGGAGGTGACCGGCACCCACCTTACCGAAGCCTATGGCCTGACGGAAACCTCACCGGGTGTTTGCTGCACACCGCTTGGCGACCCCTGGAACGGCACCATTGGTCTTCCGGTCACTTCGACCGAAGTCAGCATCCGCGACGAAGACTTCAAGAAGTTGCCGCTGTGGAATGGCGAAGGCGATATCGCTCGACACACCGGCGAAATCTGCGTTCGTGGCCCGCAAGTGATGCGCGGCTACTGGAACAAGCCGGAGGAAACCGCAAAGGTCATCCACGACGGCTGGCTCAAGACGGGTGATGTTGGCCACATGAACGTCCGCGGCTACATCACCCTCACGGACCGCAAGAAAGACATGATTCTGGTGTCCGGCTTCAACGTTTATCCCAACGAGATCGAGAACATCGTGATGATGCATCCGGGGGTCGAGGAATGCGCCGTCATCGGCGTGCCCGATGAAAAATCCGGCGAGGCGGTCAAACTGGTCATCGTCAGGAAAGACTCCAAGCTGAGCAAAGGCGACGTCGTCAAGTACTGCGACACGCAATTGACCGGTTACAAGCGCCCACGCCATATCGAGTTCCGCGACAGCTTGCCGAAGACACCCATCGGCAAGATCCTGCGTCGTGAACTGAGGGACGAACCGGCTGACTAGTCAGAGAACTTCCACTCGCAAGCGACTATCGCGAAGTACCTCGGTCGGGGTTTTCTAACGGCAGGACTAACCGAGATCAGTGCACTGGGGGATGAGCGCATGGACTGATGCTCGGCGAGGCTCAGCAGCAATGCCTTTTTGTCCTATTGTGCGGTCTTTTTCGTTTCGTGGGGTGATTCACTCTTCAGCGTGGCAAGCGCCTCTTGCGCTTTGAGCGCTCCTCCTCCCGCCCGATCCCAGTAAGCGTCGACACCGATGTGTTCGACGAGAAAGTCGATGAACACCGGAACCTTGCTCGGCAGGTGTCGCGTCGGCAGGTACACGGCGTATGCGTAGCGGTCGACCGGAATGTAGTCGGAGAGTACGGCCAGCAGCCTCCCTTCCTGCAAATCCTTGCCGATGACGAAGGTCGGCAGCAGTCCGAGGCCGAGGCCGCCGAGCACGGCCTGCGACAGCGCCTCGACGAACGGAGTCGCCGCCTGGCAATGCGGGCAGTTCCGGGTCCAGAAAAAGTACAAATGCACCTGCCGTTCGCCAGCGGCGTCGTGGTCAATCCACAGCGACGCATCGGCAGTAACTGGCGAGCAATAGACAGCGGCGACAGTGAGCAGGCAGATCAGGCGCAAGACCCGAAGCAAGCCGGTGAGTCGTGTTCTCATCGCGTACCTTGCCGATAGTGAGCCGGCCTTGCTGGCTGGCTGAATGCCGCCTCGTCGTGTTTGGAGCTTCGACAGGCACGGCGGAAGCTTTCAGACTGCGCCTGTCATTCGCGTCCGGCCCAGTCCCTTTCTTCGCTCTTTCTTCTCTGGCGCTGGTCGATGCAGTGCCAGGGCCATCAAGGCAGTCTTGAAGAACTGCAGACGTACCTCCGTGGAAAGCGGGTGGAACACTCGATCGTCGGAAATCACGACGAACGACTATCCCAAGCATGCCCGGCCGGCGACCAATCGTCGTGTGGCATCCTGTCGCATCTCAGGCCCGAAAGAGTGGGCCCGACGTTCAGGCGGTCCTGCGCTTGACGACGGGATCCTTACCCCGGCGCAATCATCGATATCACCGTGCGCAGTCACCGTGCCAGGAGTCTCGCAAGCTCCTCCCGGTTGACGGCAAGCTCAGGGGTTCGATGCACGTTCCTGTCCCAGATCCAGCACGTCGCCGTTACCCAGGAACAAATCGGTCTGTGAACCGTTTCGGGCGCTTCCCCGCTGTACCGGCAAGCCGCTGGCCAGCATCTTCTCGACGGCCGTACGGCCGGTGCAATGGTTGCAGCCGATCCTGGCGATGCCATAGCCGGCCAGGGCCTTGACGATCTCGTCGCGTTGGCTGTCCCAATCTTCCAGGGGCGACAGGTGCAGCCCGCCATAGATCGCGTGGATGTGCTCGCCACCGGCGAAGGTACGGCGCGCGTAATCCAGAAGATTGAGGACGCCGCCGTGGCCGCAGCCGGTGATCATCGTCAAACCCTGATTCTGCAGCTTGGCGTAGAGGACGTTTTCCCCGTGCACCTGTAACAGCGTGCTCATCGGGAAACTGGCCAGAGCCAGACCCGGAAGCAGCACCAGCGGTTGCTCGCTGGGCACGGTGATCACGCTGCCGGTATGCCCCTGTTGCTGGATGAACGCCAGACCGGCGGGATGGAAGCCTTCCGGCAGGTAGATCGGAATATCCGGACAGTGCTTGAGCGTCGAGCCAATCCCCCAGAAATGATCGAAATGCTCGTGGCTGACGATCAAGGCCTCGATCTTGCCCTCCTGCAGCAGGCGGTCGATGCCCTCGTCGGCGAAGCGGCGGTCCATCCAGTCGGGGTTCCAACCGGTATCGAAAAGCAGGCGGCGCACGCTGCCATCGAGTCCCTCGGCTTCCAGCAGCGCCGAGAAGCCGGCGGCGTTCTCGGCGTGCAGTGATCCAAACGGCGGCCAGGGGATGGCGTATTGATCGGTCTGGGCACCACCGGCGGCGCGGATGTCGTCGAAGACAGTGGCCGTATCAAACCAGCCGGTTTCCGAGACACAGAGGATTCGTAGGCGCTTCAGGGCGCCAATATCAAGCTTCGGAGAAGTCGTGGCCATTGTCGTTACCTCGCGCCGTGGGAGAAATGGCCGCGCTCATGGCAGTGACCGCCTCGTGGAACAGGCAAGCGTTCGAGGCGATTGCCGAGCATCGCCGATACCGCGGCATCGGGATCCTCCTCCATCGTGACCACGGGAAGGATTCCGCTCTGCATCAGGCGTTCGAAAAGCCCCGGGCCCATGCCGCCCGTAATCAGCGTATTGATTCCGGCCAGCGGTTCGGCAAGCTGGTGGTGGCTGGCGTGCAAGCTCTGTTCGATGGAAAGCTCGACCAGGCGCTTTCCGCTCACCACGCCCTTTTCAACATCGTAGATCCAGAATTTGCGGCACTTGCCGGCGTGCTCGGTGATGGTCTTGAGGTTCTGGCTGGTGACTGCGATTTTCATGATTTGTCCTTTCATAGGCGTTTTGTAGCGTCATGACGAAGTGGCCGCGTGCTGTTGCGAATGCGGTGTCATTGGCGGGGAACTCAGACTTGCCCGCGCGTGTCGCCACCGATCAGGAGGCGGCTGTCGCTGAGATAACTGTGGGGAGGAATCTCCAGGTTGGTCGGCGCCGGTTTGTCCTTGAAGACGCGGCCGGCAAAATCGAAGGTCGATCCGTGGCAGGGGCAGAGGAAGCCGCCGGGCCAGTCCGAGCCCAGAGCCGGGTCGCCAGCCTCGAAAGCCTTGCTCGGCGAGCAGCCGAGATGCGTGCAGATGCCCACTGCGACGAGATACTCCGGCTTGAGCGAGCGCTGGTGGTTGTGCGCGTAGTCCGGTTGTTGTGGTGCCTTCGAGCCTGGATCGGCGAGCCTCGCTTCGGCCTTCTCGAGAGAGGCGAGCATTTCCGGCGTACGGTGCAGAATCCATACCGGTTTGCCGCGCCATTCGACGACCATCATTTCACCGGGCGCAAGCGTGCCGATGTCGACTTCCACCGGCGCGCCGGCGGCCTTTGCCCGTTCGGAAGGCAGCAGGCTGGCGACGAAAGGAACGACTGCTGTCAAGGTCAGCGCGCCGCCGAGTCCGGCGGTAGCCAGCAACCATCGCCGACGAGACGGACCGTCGGTGACGACGAATGAAGCGCCTTGGCAGGCAGTTTGGTTCATGTTGATTTCCCTGGTAGGTGGTCTATTCGCGATCGCCGGTCTCGCTGATTTTTTCAACCGACTCAAAAGAGCCAATATCAGCAAATACTAATCAAGATTCGTGCCAACCTTCAAGAAAGATAACGAATGCAAAAAAACAACGGCTTGCGAGTCCGTCGCCCAAACGCTGACGATTTTTTTGCCACGCTCCTCTGCCGGTATGGCAGTATTTGGCAGTCGAATTGGCAGAATTGGCGGCATCGCATGGCAGTCGATCAGGCGTCCCTGGCAGAACTGGTTTCGTTCCTGGAGACCTTTCCCGAACCGCACATCCTGTGTGACCGCGACTATCGGATCCTGGCCGCAAACGCGGCTTATCGAGCCAACTGGGTCGATCAAATAGAGGTCGTGGGCCGCAAGTGCTTCGAGGTGTCGCATCGATACACGGTGCCCTGCGATCAGGCGGGCGAGTCGTGTCCGCTACAGCGCAGCCTGCAATCGGGGCGGCGCGAGCGTGTGCTGCATCTTCATTACACGTCGCGCGGCGAGAGCTTCGAGAACATCGAGCTGTCGCCGATCCGCGACGCCAGTGGCGCCATCGTGTATTACGTCGAGAAGCTGGAGCCCTTGCCGGGAGCATCCAGTCTTGGTGACGTCCAGGGTCTGATCGGTCGCTCGCCAGCCTTCGTGAAGATGATGGAACTGGTCGCGCGGGTGGCGCCTTCGGACGCCTCCGTGTTGCTGCAGGGGGAGTCGGGTACCGGCAAGGAACTGGTCGCCAATGCCATCCATCAGCTCAGCCGGCGCGCCAAACACCCTTTCGTTGCCGTTGATTGCTCGGGATTGCCGGAAACGCTGTTCGAGAGCGCCTTGTTTGGCCATGAGCGAGGGGCCTTCACCGGTGCGACGACACGAACGACCGGGCTGGTCGAGGCGGCGTCGGGCGGCACGCTGTTTCTCGACGAACTGGGCGATATCCCGCTCTCGATCCAGGTCAAGCTGTTGCGGCTACTGGAAACCGGCACCTATCGTCGGGTGGGTTCCCCGGAGCTGCGCAAGGCCGAAGTCCGGGTCGTCTCCGCCACCCATCGTCCGCTGACCGACATGGTGAGCGAAGGTCTTTTCCGGCAGGACTTGTTCTACCGGCTGAACATCTTCCCGATCCACCTGCCGCCGTTGCGCCAGCGCGGTCATGACGTCCTGCTGCTAGCTGAGACCTTGCTCGATCGCGTCTCTGGTGGCCGCCTCCGCAGCCGCCTGTCAGCGGAGGCGGCCGCCTGGCTGCGCGGCTACCACTATCCGGGCAATGTGCGCGAACTGCGCAACATTCTCGAACGCGCCTGCCTGCTCTGCGATGGCGATGAAATACATCTGCAGCACTTGCCAGTGGAGTTGGCGGCGGCCAGGTCGTTGCCGACATCATCCGACGGTCCACCGCCAGCGACGCGCGACTTTCCGGATAGCCATTCGCTGTCCTTCGAGGAAGTGGTACGCGACTTCAAAGGCAGCCGGAAAGCGCTCGCCAGTCACCTTGGCCTGTCAGAGCGGACCCTCTACCGTCGCCTGAAAACGGTGGATGGGCAGTAGCGCTGAGGGCCTGGCGTTCCACGCCGGGCTTCATCGTGTGACGGCGATCGCGCTCCTCTGATCGCTCAGCGGTATCTCCTCAGGTACAGACCTGCGAAGAAGCGCTTCGCCCAATGGAACAGCCGCGACGAGGGCAGGATGATCTGGCGCCGGGGATTGCGAAACACCAGCCTGCCGCGGCGGCAGCCTGCAGGTCGGTCTTGGGGTTTGGCAGGCTCTCGTCAGGTGCGCAAAGAACAGTTGTACGGCAGAACGAGGCGCTGCGAAGGTCACGGACCCTCGCAGCGGAGCCCTCCTCTGATCTGGAGCTAGATTGTCTTGCCGGCCAGCGCGTCGGCGCTGCCGATCGCCGCCGGATCAGGGTCACGCCGAACGATCAACAGACGGACGGCAAAAAGCGCCAGGAGCAGCGTGCCGACGGCAAAGACAATGTCGCCGGGAACGCGCAGCCAGACAAAGGTCTCCATCCACGCCGAGTGAACGAACCCCGGTGAACGAGCAAACCACACCCCCTCGCTGAGGCTCGCCCAGGCCTGGTAGATGCCGGCCGGGACGAGCGACATGAAGACCATCATCGCCAGTCCGACATTCAGCGACCAGAACGTCAGGCCGACCAGTTTGTCCGACCACGCCGTCCGGTTCGAGAGACCGCGCAGGCAGAACAGCAACAGGCCGATGCCGAGCATGCCATAGACACCGAACAGTGCGGCATGACCGTGCGCCGCAGTCATGTTCATGCCTTGCATATAGTAGAGAGCGATCGGTGTGTTGAGCGTGAAGCCCAGAAGGCCGGCGCCGACGATGTTCCAGAAACCGACGGCGATAAAGCACAGGATCGGCCACTTGTACGCCTGCACCCAGGGAGCAGCCTTGGAACGCTGATAATTGCGCCAGGCTTCGACGCCGATCATCGCCAGCGGCACCACTTCCAGTGCCGAGAACATCGCCCCAATGGCGATCACCGAAGTCGGCGTACCGGTGAAGTAGAGGTGATGCAGTGTGCCGAGAATGCCACCGAACAGGAAGACGATGGTTTCCAGGATGATCGCGCTGTTGGCGGTCGCCGCGCGAATAAGTCCGAGACGGGTGAACAGCAGGGCGATGACGGCGGTGGCGAAGACCTCGAAGAAGCCCTCGACCCACAGGTGCACCAGCCACCAGCGCCAGTATTCGACCATCGCGTAGTGTGTTTTCTGACCCCAGGCCAGCGAAGTGGCGTAGAAGCCGCCGATGCACAGCGCAGCAAGGAAGACCATGGCGATCAGCCCGCGGCTTTCGGAGGGTTTGCGCAGCGCCGGCATCAGAGCGCGACCGAGCAGCGTCACCCAGATCAGCAGGCCAGCGAACAACAGGATCTGCCAGACACGGCCCATGCTGGTGTACTCGAGACCCTGGTTGCCGATCCAGAAACTGTAGTCGTTGCCCATATTCTGCAAGCTGCCCAGCCAGCCGGTGACCGTCGACCCGGCGACGATGATCAGTAGGGCATAGAACAGCAAATCGACGCCCAGGCGCTGGTATTTCGGTTCGCTGCCGGAAATCGCCGGCGCGATATAGAGGCCGGTGGCCAGCCAGGCGGTGGCGATCCACAGCACGGCAAACTGCGTATGGATGGTACGACTGACGGTAAAGGGCAGGATGTCGCCGAGCGCGATACCGAAGAAGCTCGTCCCCTCGACCGCATAGTGCGCGGTGATGACGCCCATGCCAACTTGCGCCAGGATCAGCGCGATGACCACATAGAAATACTTACGGGTGGCCAGCATCGATGGCGTTGCCTTGAGCTTGAAGAGCGGGTCAGCCTTTGGCGGGCTTGGGTCACCTGCTTCATGGCTGGTCGAGTGGAAGAAGATCATCGCGGCGATCGCGCCGAGCATGAGAATAACGCTGGCAATCGACCAGATGCCGGTACCGGTAGTCGGCGTATTGCCGACCAGCGGCTCGTGCGGCCAATTACTGGTGTAGCTCAAGTTGCTTTCACCTGGGCGGTCGGTCACTGCCGACCAAGCGCTCCAGAAGAAGAAGGCCGTCAGGTCCTGCCGATCGGCCGCGTCGCGCAGAATGTTGGCTGGCATCGCGTACTGCTCGCGCAAGGCGTCGAGCGCAGGCTCGCCACCAAAGAGATCGGCGTAGTGCTTCGCCACCTGCGCCACGGCGGCAGCCCGATCAGCACTCAGGCTGATCGAGCCGCTGGCAGCGTCGTAGGTATTGCGCCGGAGCTCGGTCTTCAACTGCGCATCGAGTTGCGCTTGCTGGCTGGGCTGAAGGTGCTCGTAGGCGGCGCCGAAATAACGCTGTGCCCAGATCGCCCGCAGCGCAAGCGCTTCGCGGTGCAGCCAGTCGGCCGACCAGTCCGGCGCGAGATAGCTGCCGTGCCCCCAGACCGAGCCCAGTTGCTGGCCGCCGGCCGAGAGCCAGGATTGCTGGCCACGCTGCACCTGCCCCGTGGAGAAGAGAACCTGGCCGTCACTGCTGACCACCTGCGTCGGAATGGGCGGCGCGTGCACGAAAATCTCGCGGCCAACCCAGCCCAGCGCGGCGAAGGAAAGCACGCAGATCAGTGCTAGCCAGATCCACAGCTTGCGTGTGTTATGCATGATGAAGCTCCTTTACGGTAGCGGTAGAACCAATGTAAGAGAACGCGACGACAACCTTCTTTAAGCGGCATTTTAAATGCCTCTTCTTAAAGATGCAAGCACAATGCTTCTTCTGTGGCGACAGAAGCGAAGCAAATTGGCGACGATTGTCGCCAAGTGCGGAGGAGCTACTTGGGAATGGCTCGCACAGGTCGCAGGACGTGAAGAATCACACGTTCGCTCTTGCCGAGCAGATCGGCAAGCGTGACGCCATCCAGCACCTTGAGGAACGCAGCGAGGGCCTCTGAAAGCGCAAGCTTCAGCTGGCAATCGGGGTCCAGAATGCAGGTAGAGTTCTTGCCGAAGCACTCGACCAGGTCCATGCCCGACTCCATATGGCGCATAACATCGCCGACAACGATGGTCGTGGCTGGACAGGCAAGGCGCAAGCCACCGCCCTTGCCGCGCAAGCCATCGACATAGCCGCCACGGATCAAGCGACTGACGACTTTCATCAAGTGGTTGCGCGACACGGCGAAGCGGTCAGCAATCTCCTGGATGGTCACCAGGCGGTCCTCGTTGGTCCCGAGGTAGATCAGTACGCGTAGTGCATAGTCAGTGTGCTGGGTGATGTGCATGGCAGGTTCTCGGTTCGCCCGGTGGCATCGCCATCACTGGCGACCCCGCCTGCGGATGACAGCAACGGACAAATTGCGAACTCTACCGGACGGCGCCTTCTGGGGTAAGCCTATCTTCATCGTCTTGCCGCGCGCGAGGGGAATCGCCGCGACCTTGCTTGGACTATCACGCCCGGCGCTCAACACGCGCCTTTCACGGCGTGCGCTGCAAACGAAAGCCGGAGCCGGAACTGCTCGCAGGTGTTACGTTTCGCACTTCCGGAGAAAGCCCTTGATCGCCTCGTAAGTCCCTGTATAACGGCGCTATTGTTTCTACTCGACAGAACGACCAAGTGATATGCGATCTGTTTGTTGCACCCCATGTGGGCTTCTCCCGGCTCGGCGGTTCACGGCCAGGTGTCTGATTCACCGGGAGAACTGCGCGCAGTTTGTCTTTGGCACGATGTGTGCTTTAATGTCATGCCAAAAAGCCGTCAGCTACTCTTTCCCGTTCGCCTATCCAGGGCTTTGAGCGGCTGTACCTCCAAGAGCACCCGACGCAGCCTGAGCAACGTGGCCCTGGCTGCTTTTTCTTTTCGCCCTGCAAGACACCGATGATCCGTAGCAGGGCAAGTTCTGCGTGTATGGCGGGAGGCCTAGGACATGGAAATTGCATTAAATCTCAAGAACGACAAGCTCGTCGGTGATTTCTGGGGCGGTCTTGCGTCGATGCTCGTCGCCCTGCCGTCGGCGATCGCTTTTGGCGTCACCATCTACGCTGCTATCGGCCCCGAGTACGCCGGCCTGGGCGCATTGGCCGGCATTCTCGGAACGACCGCTCTTGGCCTGGTCGCACCGACGCTCGGTGGCACCAATCGCCTGATCACCGCGCCCTGTGCGCCGGCGGCGGCGGTATGCTCGGCCTTTGCCATCGAACTGGTGCAGAACGGCGTTCCGGCCACCTTCATCGTGCTCATGTTGACGGCTCTCGGCCTGGTCTGCGGGATCGTGCAACTACTGCTCGGCTTTCTCGGCGTCGGCGGCCTGATCAAGTACATCCCGTTTCCGGTTGTCAGTGGCTACCTCAGTGGCGTCGGCCTGATCATCATCGGCAGCCAGATCCCCAAATTCATGGGGGTAATGGATGGCACGTCCTGGTGGCGGGTGTTGATCGCACCCGACCTGTGGCACTGGCAAACCGCGCTCATTGGTGCCGTCACCATGGCCGTGATGCTCGGCGCGCCGCGCGTCACGCGCCTGGTGCCGGCAGCCATCCTCGGCTTGCTGGGCGGGCTGATCACCTACTTTGCGATCGCCTACGCGGTCGACGATTCCCTGCTGGTCATGGACGGCAACCCGCTGATCATCGGCCCGCTCGGGGGCACGGCGTCGAGCATGCTGGAGGCGATCACCGGCCGCTGGCACGAAATCGGCGAACTGAAGCTCAGCCAGATCGGCGCGCTGCTGGGAACGGCGCTGACGCTGGGCGTCTTGCTCTCGATCGACACCTTGAAGACCTGCGTCGTGCTCGACACCATGACCCGCAGCCGCCACGATTCGAACCGCGAGTTGATCGCGCAGGGTTCCGGCAACATTGCTTCCGCCTGCGTCGGCGGCATGCCGGGTGCCGGACAGATGGGGGCAACGCTGGTCAATCTCACCAGCGGTGGACAGACGCGCGTTTCCGGCGTCATCGAAGGGGTGCTGTCGCTGATCACCTTTCTCGCCCTGGGCAGCTTCATCGCCTGGATTCCGGTCGCTTCCCTGGCGGCCATCCTGATCATCGTCGGCGTGCGCATGATCGACCGCCACAGCCTGCACCTACTCGACTCGCCATGGACGCGCTTTGACTTTTTCGTCGTCCTGACGGTGGTCGGCGTGGCCCTTGGCTACAGCCTGATCGCGGCGTCGGGTGTGGGCATCGTTCTGGCCATGCTGCTGTTTATCCGCGAGCAACTGAGCAGTACGGTGATCCGCAGCAAGGTCGACGGCGGTAGTCGCTTCTCGAAGCGGGTGCGCCTGCCCGAGGAGATGGAATTGCTCGAAAAGGAGGGGCAGCAGACGGCCATTCTGGAACTGCAAGGTAGCCTATTCTTCGGCACCAAGGATCAGTTGTACCTGGCGCTCGAGCAGGAAGTCGGCACGCGAAAGTACCTCGTTCTGGACATGCGGCGCGTGCAGTCGGTCGACGTCACTGCCGTGCACCTGCTCGAGCAGATCAGGGACTCGCTGATCGAACGCGACGCCTTCCTGATTTTCAGCAACCTGTCGCAGGCCCTGCCCAACGGCCGCAGGATCGGCGAGCTCTTCGATCAGATGGCACTTACGACGCAGAGCGAGCATGTCAAGATCTTCCCCGAACTCGATGACGCGGTCGAGTGGATTGAAGACCAGATCCTGGGCCACGATCTGGAACAGGAAGCCCGGATCGCGCCGCTGGAACTCGCCGATATCGAGCTCCTCAGGGATCACAAGGAGGAAACACTCATCGACCTCGAGGCCTGCTTCGAGCGGCGCTCGGTCGCCAAAGGCGACAAGGTGTACTCGTTCAACGATCCCGGTAACGAGCTGTTCCTGATTCGCAAGGGCGCCGTGCGCATCACCCTGCCGACCGGCGACGGAACTCCGGGTCATCACGCATTGACCTATGGACGCGGTGACTTCTTCGGCGGCATGGCCTTCCTTTCGCAAATGACGCGTTTCAACGATGCCAGGGCGGTTGAAGACACCGAGCTGTTCGTCCTGCAACGCGAGCAGTTCGACAGAATCAGAGAGGAACACAAGCGACTCGCGTGTCACCTGGTCGAAGCGGTTGCCAAGGTTCTGGCCCTGCGCCTGCGCTACTCGGACAAGGAACTGATGGCCATGCAGGATTAGGGGCCTCCGCCCGCGGGAGAACCTGTCTGACGGCGGTTCGGGAGCTCGACGGACCAACCATCATCGATGGCCGTCGTCACATCACTGCGGATCTCTGCGGGTTTTCGGTTGGTCGATCTCGGCGTCTGTGGGAGCCGAGGATCCGCGCAAGAAGACCTACTTCCTATGCAGGATCAGCGTAACGAGCAGGATGGATTCCTGTTTGCTGTGCAAGGCGTGCGGCGCCGCATCGTTCAGATAAATGAGGCTTCCCGGCCGCAGCGTCCGGGTTCTGCCGTGACAGCTAAAGTCCACTTCGCCGCTCAGACACTGGACGGTCATCGCGCCGGCGGCGCTGTGCTCCTGCATGGTGGCGCCGGCGTTCAGGACGAGGCGGAAGATTTCAATGTGATCATCGCGCACCAGTGTCGCCGAACCGTTGCTGGCCAGCGCGTCGGCGACGTCGTTGATGCTCACCAGATCGCCCGACTTGGCGTGTGATAGCGCCATGACAAAGCTCCTCAGAAGACGCGATCGTCACCCGGCTGAAGCGGGGGCTTTCAGGGCGCGTGAGCCGCTCACAGCGGCGATACAGGGGCGCGAACGCGGCCCCCACCAGGTTCCTGGTGCCACCGCCGAGCTTCCCGGTCGCACCTCCGGGCGAACGGGCCAATTCCGGCTTCTGCGCCGCGAGCGTGCCCGCCCTCGCCTCCCCGCTCCGGGATTCTCGAAACAGTCACAACCGGCTTCTGCGGCAATATGATTCGTATCAACAGGAAGACGATCGAGTCGTTCGACCAGTTTTCCCAGCTTTCGATGCTCGCTGAGCAGCTGCGAAACGATCTCGTTCACGCAATCCTCCGTTACTTGTGGAGCGGCGTCGTCCGGGAAACACCGCTTTCGCAAATGCTGCCGCAACGACTCCATGGACGCGGCTTCGTAGCACCCTCGCCGCAGCAGTGACTTTAGTTCAGATCGCCTTCCTGCCGGTCGACCAGGTCGGCGAATTCGGGGTGGCGTTCGATGAAACCGGCGACATACGTACAGCGGGGGTCAATCCTCCAGTGCCGTTGGCGCGCCTCCTTCAACGCGACTCCGACCAGTTCGGCGGCTATTCCGTGTCCGCGAAGTTCGTCGGGCACGAAAGTGCGGTCAAGAATCACACGATCCTCTTCGATGAGGTAGCTCAAATAGGCCGTACCGCTCTCGCCTACCTGCGACTCAAAGCGCTGGCGAGCAGCGTTGTGCGCCACCGAAGGCAGTGGCGCGCTGGTGGTCGATGTCGGCGGGTCGAACTCAAGGGAGGACACCGGCCGGCGACGGTTCCAGTCGTCCTGCACCAGCGCCCGGATGTCGCGCGTCGAGTGCACCGACAGAACCTGCCCGGCCAGCTTTTCTGCCTGTTGCACATCGGTCGAGCGAATGGCGTGCTTGATGTCCAGAAGCCGGCCGGGACTGACGCTGAAGCTTCGGAAGCCGAGGCCGATCAAGAGGTTTGTATAGCTGGGGTCATTGGCAATTTCGCCACACAGAGAGATCGGTGTTCCCTTGCGCCTGGCCACGCGTGCCAGCGTCGCGAGCACGCGCAGAACGGCTGGATGCAAGGGATCGTAGGTGGATTTCATTTCGCCACGAATGCGATCGGCAGCGAGCAGAAACTGGACGAGGTCGTTGCTGCCGACGCTGAAGAAGTCGACCTCGTCGGCAAGTTGTTCGATGAGGATCGCCGCCGACGGCGTTTCGATCATCGCGCCGACCGGGATCAGCGGATCGAACGATTGGCCCGCTGCGACGACTTGCGCCTTGGCATGGTCAATCGCTGCTTTCGCCGCGCGCAAGTCGTCGATGCCGTCGATCATCGGCAGAAGAATGGCGACCGAATGCGTTGCGCTCAGCCGGAGGATGGCCCGCAGTTGCGTGTGCAGCAGGCCGGGATGCGCGAGCAGCAGCCTGATGCCCCGAAAGCCCATGGCCGGGTTGGCTTCGGGTGGTAGCGGGAAATAGCTGAGCGGTTTGTCACTGCCGACATCGAGAACGCGAATCACCGTTTGCGCCGGTTGCAGGTGCTCCGCCGTGGCGCGGTAGAACTGGTACTGCTCGTCTTCCGAGGGGAAATGGTCCTGGACGAGAAAGACGAACTCCGTGCGATAGAGTCCGACGCCATCGGCCTTGACGTTCGCCGCCGCCAGCGCGTCGGCAGTCTGGCCGATGTTGGCGCAGAGCTTGATTTCGACGCCATCGTGAGTGACCGTCGGCAGGCCGACCAAGCCCTTCAGGACGCCCTGGTGAACTTTCAGGTTGGCGTCCAGTTGATCGTACTTGCGCAGAATTTCGGCCTGGGGATTGATGAAGGCGCGTCCAGCCAGAGCATCGACGATCACCAGATCGCCCGCACGAATCTTCCCGGTCGCTTCCGGCACCTGTACGAGCGTGGGGATGCCGAGCGAGCGGGCCAGGATGGTGGCGTGCGCCGTGAGGCCACCTTTTTCGACAATCAAGCCCCGCACGCCCTGGCCTTCCAGGCGAGCAACGACGGAGGCGAGAATTTCGCTGGTGACGATCACGCATCCCTCGTGAACAACCGGAACCTCCGGCAGCCCGCTTTCCGCCAGGTGATCGAGGAGGCGTCTGCCGACGTCGTACACGTCGGCGGCACGCTCGCGGAAGTACGGATCTTCGAGGCGGCCGAACAACGCCATCAATTGCTTGATCGCTTCTTCGACCGCAGCCTCCACGTTCATCCGATTTTCGAGGCAAAGCGCATGCACCGCATCGCGTAGTTGCGCGTCGCGCAGGAGGAGGATCTGCGCTTCGAAAATTTCCGCCTCATCCTTCCCCAAGGTCCGCCTGACGCTCTCCTGGACTTCCCGCAGCTTGCCCTCGGCGGCGACGACGGCGGCATCGAAGCGCTCGCTCTCCCCCTGCGCCTCCGCCTCGCTCACCTGCCGGAGCGGAACGGCCGTCTGTTTTCTGGCGCAATCGCAGAGCAGCGCGCGCCCACGGGCAAGGCCCGAAGATGCCACCTCGCCGACGATCATCAAAGGGGCGGGCGGCGTGTGGTCGGTGTTGTTCATGAGCGAGGTTCCCTCGTCGAGGCCAGGAACGGCAGTCAGTCCATGGCCAGTGCGTCGGTGAAGTCGGCGAGCAGGTCTTGCGCATCCTCGATGCCGACAGAAACGCGCAACAAACCGTCGCTGATGCCGGCACGCTGTCGCTCGGCGGCCGTCATCGTGCGGTGCGTACTGCGGCTGGGAACGCAAATCAGACTTTCCACGCCGCCGAGACTCAAGGCCGGCATGACCATACGCAACCGGCTCAGCAAGCGCTCCACCTGCCCGGCTTGACACAGTTCGAACGAGACCATGCCGCCAAAGCCACGCATCTGGCGTGCGGCGATGGCGTGGTCGGGATGTTCGGGCAGGCCGGGATAATTGACTTTCGACACGGCCGGATGCGCGGCCAGAAAGCGCGCCAGGGTCGCGGCATTCTCATTGTGCCGTTGCACGCGCAGCGCCAGCGTCTTCAGGCCACGTTCGAGTTGCGCACAGGCGTGCGCATCGAGCATGCCGCCGAAGCTGACGGCGCTGGCCGTGACACGGTTGACGATTTCGGTGGAGGCAACGACCACGCCCGCGTTCACGTCGCTGTGGCCGTTAAGGTATTTCGTAGCGCTGTGGATGACCGCATCGATGCCCAACGGAATCGGGTTCTGGTTGATCGGCGTGGCGAAAGTGTTGTCGATGACGGTCAAGATGCCGTGTCGTTTGCCAAGCGCAGCCAGCTCGGCCAGATCCACACAATGGAGCAGCGGATTCGACGGGGATTCGACGTAGATCAGCCGCGTCTCGGGGCGCAAGGCAGTGGCGAACTCCGCCACGTTCGCCCCCCAGGAAAGCTCCACGCCGAGCCGCGGCAGTTCGCTGCTGATCAGCCGCATGCTGCCGCCGTAGAGATCGTTCTGGAAAATCGCGTGCTCGCCAGGTTTGAGATGAGCAAGGAGGAAAGTGGAAATGGCCGCCATGCCCGACCCGAAGACCACCGCCGCCTCGCCCTTTTCGAGCGCCGCCAGCTTGCGGTTGATGACCTGCTGGTTGGGCGTGTTGAAGTAGCGCGGGTAGATGTTCGCGTTGGCCGGATTCGGGAACGCGTAGGCCGTGGAAGTGAAGATGGGGCTGCACGCGCCACCGGTAGCCTCGTCCAGGTGCGTGCCGGCGTGAATACAGAGCGTCGACAGGCCGTGTGTATTTGGGTCGGTGATCATGGTGTCAGTTGAGTCGCCTGTGCCTGTGGGTACCGCGTAATGAGGCCTTTGTTGCCAGGAGCAGCGCACGGTTTACCGCGCCCGGGCAGCTTGCCCTTGAGTCCAGCTAACTCTATCATACCGTGATACAAATACGCCGAGAGGCCACGCGCAAAAAATGTCCGAGCAGCGAATGTCCAAGGCCGATTTCGAAACGCTTGCCCACTTCCGCTACCAGCTGCGCCGCTACCTGCGCTTCAGCGAAGATCTGACGCAGCGCAACGGGATCACGCCCTTGCAGTACCTGCTGATGCTTCAGATCAAGGGCTTTCCCGGGCGCGAATCGGCAAACGTGGGCGAACTCGCCGAACGCCTGCAGGCGAAGCATCATGGGGTTGTGTCGTTGATTTCACGGTGCGAGGTCGCGGGACTGGTAAAGCGTAGCGTCAGCAGCAGCGACCGGCGACAGGTGGACGTGCAGCTGACAAGAAAAGGCGACGAATGTGTAGAGCAACTGGCAGGCCTTCATCGGCGTGAGCTCCTGTCGTTGCAGGGGACATTCACCGTGCCCGACGTAACGACGCTCGGCCGCGAATAGCAACAACGGCCAGCGCTTGTTTTTTTCGACCAATTGCAGGGGAGTTCCAGAATGCAGCCAACTGCCGAGTGCACCGATACGGATTCCGATCTCTATCGGGCGATAGTCGATCAAGCCCCGGATGTGATCATTTTCGCCGATCGCAAGGGAGCGATCCGCGTTTGGAATGGTGGCGCGGAAACCGTGTTTGGCCATTCCGCTGCCGAGGTCCTCGGCGAAAGCCTCGACGTGATCATTCCCGAGCGACTCCGCAAAGCACACTGGGACGGCTTTCACAAAGCGATCGACAGCGGCCAGACAAAGTACCGGAACCAGGTACTCACGACCCGCTCTGTGCACAAGGATGGGAGCAGGCTATACGTGGAGCTGAGCTTCGGACTGGTCAGGGATGGCAGCGGCACGATCGTCGGTTCGCTGGCCATCGGCCGCGACTGTACCGCCCGCCACCTCAAGGCGGTGGCTCAGTCGTCAGCAAGCTGCGCGGAGCAAGCCGAGTGACTAGCAGCATTCCGGGAATTTCCGCACCGACCGGCGGAACCGAGGCGCCTCTGGAAATGCTTGCCGCCTGCCACGGCAGGATTGAAACGCAATGCGCGACCTTGCGGCGCCTGGTTCCACACCTGCTGGCGCATGGCGTCGACGACGAGGCGCGCAGGGCTGCGACGAGGGTGATGCGCTACTTTGACACGGCCGCCATAGACCATCATGCCGATGAGGAAGACGACCTGTTCCCCGCGTTGATCGAGTCGATGGCCGGATCGGACGCCGTCTGCCTGCGCGAAATGATCGACGGACTGAAAGCGGAGCACCGCGGCCTGGAAGCGTGCTGGCGCCACCTGCGCGGTAACCTCGAAAGTATCGCCGCCGGCGAGTACGTGCAGTTGCTCGCGGACGATGTCGAGGCACTGGCGGGTCGCTATGAGCGCCACATCGAGCGCGAGGAAAAGGAACTCTTGCCGATGGCCGCGCGCTTGTTGAGCGACGACGAGCTGGCTCGCGTTGGACGCGCGATGCGCGCGCGCCGGGGAATCGACGCGCAATAGGGACACGCCGGCATCCGCGCCAGCCGCGCGTGCCGGCCAATCCGCGCCTGCCGAAGATCGCCGTTTGGCTTGCTCACCGGCTGCGGATCAGGCCGCCCGCCCCTCGCCTGCTTCCTCATAGGTGCGCCCGTCGCGGATGTGATAAATACGCCGGAAGGTCGGGATGATCTTCTCGTCGTGGGTGACGACGATGATCGCCGTTGCGAAGCGCTGCGCCATCTCGTTGAGGATACGGACCACGGCCAATGCGCGTTCGCTGTCGAGGGGGGCTGTCGGCTCGTCGGCGAGCGCCATTCGCCCGGCGCTGGGCTCGATCAGCGCGCCCAGGCATTTGAGTAGCGTACTTTTGCCCGAACCACTGGGGCCTATCAACCCGACGACCTCGCCCGGCTGGACGATCATGCCCACGCCCTTCAGCGCGTCAACCGCTGGTCGCCCTCGGCAGTGGCAATCGTCACTTCGACCAGACCACCAATCGAGAGCGCGTCGGGGCGTGCCGTGAAACCGACATTGACGATCCGCTCCTCGGTCACCGCGTCACTCTGCCGATCGGCGCGCTGGACTTCGCCCCGATAGAAACGCCCGGCAACCGAGCGCAGGACGATCTCGGCGCTCTGCCCTATGCGCGCAGCACCCGACTGGCCATCGTCGGGCCGAGCGTGTAACTGCGGCGCGCCTCGACCGTTCCGATACCAAAGGTACTGGCGACCAGCGGCCCCTGCTCTACCCTGGCCAGCGTCACTTTGGTCGGCGCCAGCGGTCCCTGGCTGGTCGCCAGCCAGGCAAGCAGCAGAACGACCGCCACGGCGACCGCGCCGAGTACCCCCTTGCGGGGCACGCGTACGTTCATCGTTGGTCCCGCCCGCGATAGCCGTCGACCAGCAAAGGGAACATTTGCCGCGCACGCGCCACCATTCCGGCCTCGCTGCCGGCAATGGCCGATTCGATCACCAGGCCCTGGATGGCGCCAATGAACAGCACCGGCGCCAGCCCCGGATCGAGATCGGCCGGAAGCTCGCCGGCGCTCCTGGCCCCGGCAAACAACGAGGCCAGGCGCTCTCGGTAAGCGGAAATCATCGTCCGGACTTCGGCACGGACTGGCGAATCCCCCGGGTATTGCAGTTCATGGAAGAGTATGCGGGGAACGCCGGGGTTGGCCGCGATGAAGGCCACGTGTGCGAAGAATGCGGCCTCTATTTTTGCCAGCGGCGACCCTGGCTTCGCTATCGCCGTCGCCAGCACCGTACCAAGCGATTCACGTACCCAGGCAAAGACCGCCATCCAGATCGCTGCCTTGTCCGGAAAGTGGCGGAAAATCGCGCCCTGGGTGACGCCGATACGATCGGCGATGGCCTGCGTCGTGATCGCCTCCGGACCGCGCTCGCAGGCCAGTGCCAGTACCGCCGCGACGATCTCGCGCTGCCGTTCGTCGCTGTTCAGGCGCTGGCGGGGTGTCGTCTGGAGTGTGGTTGGAGTATCCATGGCAGGCGTGCACTTGAATTGTTGTTAGTAAGTGCTTACTATCGTAGTCGCGCCACGCCGGTTTGGCAAGCGCTTCACTCCCGAGGAGAACCCGACCGTGAAGTTTCCCGAATTCTTTGCATCTGCCCCGCAAATCACCGTGCGCGACCCGCTGGCCCGATTCCTCGGCGCCGCCGAGGAAGGTGTCATCGAGTACGGCTACGGCGACGCAGTCAAGCTCGCGGGGCATTCGTGCCCGACCGTCGCTGCCGCTTATCTGATGACCCGTGCCGCGCTGCGCGCGCTCTACGCGGATACGCTACCGGAGCGCGGCGGCATTCGGGTCGAACTGCGGGACAGCATGCTCGCAGGCGTCACCGGCGTCATCGCCAACGTCGTCAGCCTGTTCACCGGCGCCACCCAGGACACCGGCTTCAAGGGAATCGCCGGGCGCTTTGACCGGCGAGGACTGTTGTTCTTCGGCGTAGACATCCCCGGCCAGATCCGCTTCACACGGGTCGACAGCGGGGCCGCGGCCACTGTCGTTGCCCACCTGGAGCGTGTGCCGGGCGATCCGCGCATCGCTGCGCTAATGCCGTTTTGCGTCGCTGGGACCGCCACCGACGCCCAGGCAGCCTTGTTCCAGGCACTTTGGCAAGACCGGGTCCGGACGATTCTCATCGATCACGCCGACGACCCGAAAATCATCGCTGTTCAACACTGAGGAGAACCCCATGACTATCCAACGCAGCCTGCTCACCACCGCCCTCATCGCTGCCTTTGGCGTCGGCGCCCCCACGTTTGCGGCCGACTCACACCAGCACGCCGCCGGCGAGCCAACCAAGCTGGTGCTCGATCACGGCAAGAAATGGCCAACCGACGAACCACTGCGCAAGAACATGAGCGAAATCCGGGCGGCGCTTGCCGCGAAAGCGGTGGCTATCCACAAAGGGACGCTGACGCCAGACGACTACAAGGCACTCGGCACCCTGGTTCAAGCGCACGTCGCCAGCATCGTCACCGAGTGCAAGCTCGAGCCCGCTGCGGACGAAAACCTGCACCTGATCGTCGCCGAGCTCAGCGCCGGCGCCGACGCCATGCAGGGCAAGGCAAAAGTTGCGCCCGCGGCCGGCGCGGTGCAGACGGTCGGCGCCGTGAATCAGTACGGCCGCTATTTCAAGCACCCGGGCTGGAAGCCAATGGATTGAGTTGAGCCTTGGGTAGAGGCAGAACGCTGCGCTACGAAGCTTGTCCCGCCCGGTACGAACGGGGCGCAACGCCGCCTGTTTAGCCGAGCCACGAGCGGCATGTGCTGTGCCTTGGCCAGTACAACAAGGGTATTCTGTGCGTCGACTGGCGAAGCACTTGCGCAGTAGAAGCCAGGAACTGCCTAGCTTCGGCCCCAGTTCCGTGAAATGAGAAGGAGCACGTGATGGTGAACGCCATGCAGCAACAGGATTGGGACCCAAGATCGGAAGCGGTCCAGCGCGACCAGCGTGCCGCCTACGACGAGATGCGCGAGCGCTGCCCGGTCGCGTACAGCAACTTCCTCGGGTGGTCCTTGTTTCGGCACGAGGATATCCTGCGCGTGCTGAACGACCCCGCCACCTTCAGTAATGCCGTATCCAGGCATCTCTCCGTTCCGGACGGGATGGATCCCCCCGAACACACCGCGTTCCGTCGGATGATCATGCCGTATTTCCGGCCGGAACGAGTGGCGGCGTTCGAGCCGCCATGTCGCGAGATCGCCGCGACGCTCGTTCAAGCGCTGTTGGCGCGCGACGAGTTGGAGTTCATCGGCGATTTCGCCAATGAGTTCGCCGTCCGGAGTCAGAGCGCCTCTCTCGGTTGGCCGCCCGATCTATGCACACCGCTGCGCTTGTGGACAGAGAAGAACCGCCGGGCAACTTTTGCCGAGGACCGGGCGGCCATGGCGGAGATCGCCCGCGAATTCGAGGGCTACGCCCACGAGCTGCTGCAGATTCGCCGCACGGCCGGTGATCAAGCCAGCGACGACATCACCAGCTCGCTGCTACGGCAACAGGTACAGGGCCGCCCCCTGCGCGACGAAGAAATCGTCAGCGTGCTGCGCAACTGGACCGTCGGCGAGATCGGCACGATTTCGGCTTCGCTGGGGATTCTCGTGCACCACCTTTCGGAACACCCGGATCTGCAGGAACAGCTGCGCACGCAGCCCTCCTTACTGCCCGCCGCTATCGAGGAGATTCTGCGGATTCACGGGCCGTTGGTGGCCAATCGGCGCATCACCACCCGTGCGGTTGAAATCGGTGGCCGGAAGATCGCTGCCGGCGAACGCATCTCGCTGATCTGGATCTCCGCCAACCGTGACGGTCGGGTTTTCGAGGATCCCGAGACCTATCGGCCGGACCGCGACCAGAGCGCAAACCTGCTGTATGGCGCGGGAATCCACGTCTGTCCTGGCGCTCCCCTGGCCCGGATGGAGATGCGCGTGGCTGTAGAAGAGCTGCTCGCGCACACGGCCTGTATGGAGCCCGTCCCGGAGAGGCCGCCGACCACCGCGGTGTACCCCGGCAGTGGCTTCGCCGCCCTTCCCCTGCGGATCCGATAAACGCCGGCGGTCAATGGTTTGGCGTGCCCACGAACGGTGCGCTGCCACTTCCCATGCCCGTCCTTTTGGAAACACAAGTCACCTTCGGCTTTATGACTGGAAAGCGCAGCCCGGCAAACAACAGAGGCCTAAGCTGGTTTCCCTCCTCTACGCCTCGACCTTCCGGTCCGCGAAATCACCCTAGCACTATCGCGCGGATCAACGCTTGGAATCTTCGGGCGATCAATTGACGGTTTGCCGCCGGATTGCGTATGGCGCGCACCATCAGGCCTTCAAACATCGCCGCGATCACCTCGGCAATAGTTGAAATCGTTGCCGCGTCGTCCGCAAGGCCGTGTGCCTGCCGCAAGGCCTTGAGCGTTTCTTCGAGACCGGCGCTACGCCGGCCGTCCGCGGCACGCACGATCGCCGCGATTGCCGGGTTGCGCGACGCCTCGGCAACGATTTCCAGCTTGAGCCCCGCTGCCTGGGGATCAAGGTTGAGCAGCACCCCGCTTTCGGTCCGCAGTGCCAGTGCCTCCAGCATGTTCTCTGCCGCCTGCACCTCGGCGGTGAGCGTCAGCAAGCGTTCGACTTCGCGCGCGACGATGGCGGCGATGATCGCCTCCTTGTTCGCAAAGTAGTGGTAAATGTGGCCTGCACCCATGCCTGAGGCTTTCGATATTTTCGAAATGCTGGCTCGATGGAAGCCGTATTCGCGAACGCAGTTCTCGGCGGCATCAAGGATCTGGGTGCGACGCGCTTCAGCACGCGAGCAATCCGCGGCCGTGTGAGTGGGCATTTCTTCGGTCATCGACGGTCTATGGAGTGGCTGAGAAGGGTTCGCAGTCAGCGTTCACTGCTCTGCGAAGGATAAACTAGATTGAACGTTCATTCTAGTTTATCCTTCGCCCCCTATCCGAACGCTCCTGCCCAGGAGTCTCCGACGCTACCAACGCCACCGAGGCACCACATGAATCTCGCATCACGGCTGCAATCCCGGAATCGGAGAGTCACTTCCCCGAAGCACGGAATCACACTCCCGAATCTGGGAATCACCCTCCCGACCCGGGGGATCACCTACCCCATCGTGGTCGTTGCGCTTGCCAGCGCCCTGGCGCTGGCCGCCTGCAGTGACGGCGGCCCGCAGGGGCAGGCAGCCGGTGGAACTCCCGCAGCGACTCCGGTCGGCGTGATCGTGGCCAGCACCGAGGCGGTCAGGTTGACGACCGAACTCCCCGGACGCACGGCGGCGTACATGGTCGCCGAGGTGCGTCCGCAGGTAAGCGGCATCGTGCAGCGGCGGATGTTCACCGAAGGCAGCGAGGTCACGGAAGGGCAAACGCTCTACCAGATCGACCCGGCAAGCTATCGCGCCACCCTGGAAAGCGCCAGGGCAGGTCTCAGCCGCGCCGAAGCGAATCACTATGCTGTCCGGCTGAAAGCCCAGCGCTACGCCGACCTGGGGAAGAAAGGGATGATCAGCAAGCAGGCCGACGACGACACCACGGCGGCACTCAAGCAGGCCGAGGCGGACGTCGCCTCGGCACGCGCAGCACTCGAAAAAGCGCGCATCGACCTCGCCTATACCCGCGTGCCCTCCCCCATCGCCGGTCGCAGCGGACGCTCGAGCGTCACCGCCGGGGCCCTGGTGACTGCCAACCAGCCTGCCGCACTGACGACCGTCCAGCAACTCGACCCGATCTATGTCGACCTGACCCAGTCGAGCGTCGAACTCTTGCGCCTCAAGCGCGATCTCGCCGATGGCACACTGCAGCACCTTGCGGAACAGGTGGTTCCGGTACGCCTGCTGCTCGAGGATGGTAGCGAATACGCGGCCAGCGGCCGGCTTGCCTTCTCCGGCATTTCGGTCGACACGGATACCGGCAGCGTGACCCTGCGCGCGGTCTTTCCGAATCCGCAGGGTGAACTGCTGCCGGGCATGTACGTCCGCGCGCGACTCGCACAAGGCGAGATCGAAAAGGCCATCCTGGTGCCGCATGCCGCGGTGACTCACGATCGCCGCGGCAATGCCGTGGTAATGGTGGTGGGTACCGAGGACAAGGTCGAAGCGCGCCCGGTGACCACGACCCGTTCGATCGGCGACAAGTGGCTGGTAAGCGCAGGACTGGCCGCGGGCGACCGGATCATCGTCGACGGTTTACAGAAAATCAGGCCGGGCGCCCCGGTGACGGTGCTGGCGGCAGGCGGCGAGGCAACGGTGCCTGCGGCGGCGCCCGCAGCGGCCACGAAGTGAGGGCCTGAAGCGTGGTCAATTTCTTCATCGACCGGCCGATCTTCGCCTGGGTCATCGCCATCGTCATCATGCTCGCGGGCGCACTGTCCATCCTGCAATTGCCGGTTTCACAGTATCCGTCGATCGCCCCACCCGCCGTCGTGATCAACACCAGCTATCCGGGCGCCTCGGCGAAGGCGGTTGAGGAATCCGTCACCCAGATCATCGAGCAGAAGCTGACCGGTCTCGACGGCCTGCTCTACATCAACTCGTCGAGCGACTCCTTCGGTCGCGCCGCGATCACGCTGACCTTCGATGCCGCCACCGATCCGGATATTGCCCAGGTGCAGGTGCAGAACAAGCTGCAACTCGCCCTGCCGCTATTGCCGCAGGCGGTACAGCAACAGGGGGTGCAGGTCGCCAAGTCGGCGCGCAACTTCCTGATGGTGATCGGTTTCGTGTCGAAACAGGGCACGCTCGACAACGTCGACCTGGCGGACTTCATTGTCTCGTCGGTGCAGGATCCGCTGTCGCGCGTCACCGGTGTCGGCGAGGTGCAGATTTTCGGATCGCAGTACGCCATGCGGGTCTGGATCGATCCCGCCAGGTTGAACAACTACCGGCTGACGCCGGCCGACATCCGGACGGCGATCGAGGCCCAGAACACGCAGGTCTCGGCCGGCCAGCTCGGCGGTACGCCGTCGCTTCCCGGGCAGGGTTTTACCGCCTCGATCACCGCCCAGAGTCGCCTGCAGACCGTCGGGGAGTTCGAGAACATCCTGCTGCGCAGTTCCAGCCAGGGCGGCGAAGTACGACTCGGGGATGTGGCGCGGATCGAAATCGGCGCCCAGGACTACAGCACCGTTGCGCGCTATAACGGCCAGCCGGCGGCGGGTATCGGCGTCAAGTTGGCCGCCGGCGCCAATGCCCTGAAGACCGCCACCGCGGTGCGTGCCGCGCTCGCAGAAATGAAGCGCTATTTCCCGGCCGGCGTCGACGTGGTCATCCCTTACGACACCACGCCTTTCGTGAAGATCTCCATCGAGGAAGTGGTCAAGACCCTGCTCGAAGCCATCGTCCTGGTGTTCCTGGTGATGTTCCTGTTCCTGCAGAACTTTCGCGCCACCCTGATCCCAACCATCGCCGTACCGGTGGTGCTGCTCGGCACCTTCGGGGTGATGGCGGCCTTCGGTTTTTCGATCAACACCCTGACCATGTTCGGCACCGTGCTGGCCATCGGCCTGCTGGTGGACGACGCCATCGTGGTGGTCGAGAACGTCGAGCGGGTAATGAGCGAGGAAGGCCTGTCGGCGCGCGATGCGACCCGCAAGTCGATGGGCCAGATCACCGGCGCGCTGGTCGGCATCGGTCTGGTGTTGTCGGCGGTATTCGTTCCGATGGCCTTTTTCGGCGGCTCGACCGGCGTCATCTACCGCCAGTTCTCGATCACCATCGTCGCCGCGATGGCCCTGTCGGTGCTCATCGCCCTGGTGTTCACCCCGGCGCTGTGCGTCACCATGCTGAAACCGGTGGCCAAGGGCCAGGGTCACGGAGAGGGCGGCTGGTTCAGCGGCTTCTTCGCCTGGTTCAACGGCATGTTCGAACGTAACACGGGGCGTTACGAAGCAGCGGTCGGACGCATCCTTCGGGGCAGCGGGCGCTACCTGGTGATCTACGCGCTGATCGTGGTGGCGCTCGGCTTCCTCTTCGTGCGCATGCCGACCTCCTTCCTGCCGGAAGAGGATCAGGGCGTGATGTTCACCCAGGTGATGCTTCCTGCAGGCGCCACCCAGGAGCGCACCATCGAGGTCCTCAAGAAAGTCGAGCGTCACTTCCTCGACGACGAAAAGGACACGGCGGCTTCGATCTTCACCGTCGCCGGCTTCAGCTTCGGCGGCCGCGGCCAGAACATGGGCATCGGCTTCATCAATATGCGCGACTGGAGCGAGCGGCAGGGACCGGGCATGAGCGTCAAGGCGATCGCCGGACGCGCGATGGCCGCATTCTCGAAGATTCGCGAAGCGATGGTCTTCGCCTTCGTTCCACCGGCGGTGATCGAGTTGGGTACCTCGAACGGTTTCAGCGTCCAGCTACAGGACCGCAGCGGCCTCGGCCACGATGCCCTGGTGGCCGCACGCAACCAGTTCCTGGGCATGGCAAGAGAGGACAAGCGGCTGGTCGGCGTGCGCCCGAATGGTCAGGAGGACATGCCCGAGTACCAGCTCGAAATCGATCATGCCAAGGCCGGCGCCCTCGGGGTGAGCGTGGCGAACATCAACGACACGCTGTCCACGGCCTGGGGTGGCAGTTACGTCAACGACTTCATGGACCGTGGGCGAATCAAGAAGGTCTATCTTCAGGCCGAGGCCGCTGCCCGCATGACGCCCGATGACCTCCAGAAATGGTACGTGCGCAACGCAAGAGGCGAAATGGTGCCCTTCTCGGCCTTCACCACGGCAAAATGGGGCTTTGGCTCGCCGCTTCTCGAGCGCTTCAACGGTCAGCCGTCGATCGAACTGCTCGGCCAGGCAGCGCCCGGCCTCTCGTCGGGTGACGCGATGAACGCCGTTCAGGAGATCATCGCCAAGCTGCCGCCCGGCATTGGCTATGAATGGTCGGGCACCTCCTACGAGGAACGCCGCTCGGGGGCACAGGCGCCAGCGCTGTACGCCTTGTCGCTGCTGGTCGTGTTCCTCTGCCTGGCAGCCCTTTACGAGAGCTGGTCGGTACCGTTTGCGGTGATGCTGGTGGTGCCGCTGGGCGTGATCGGTGCGCTGCTGGCCGCAAGCGGTCGCGGCCTGTCCAACGACGTGTACTTCCAGGTCGGCCTGCTGGCGACCATCGGCCTGTCGTCGAAGAACGCGATTCTGATTGTCGAGTTCGCCAAGGCCCAGGTCGACGCCGGTCACGATCTGGTCAGCGCCACGCTGAGCGCGGTACGCATGCGACTGCGCCCGATCCTGATGACCTCGCTGGCCTTCGGACTCGGGGTCTTGCCGCTGGCCATCAGCACCGGCGCCGGCTCCGGCAGTCAGAACGCGATCGGCACCGGCGTACTCGGCGGAACGATCTCGGCCACCGCCCTCGGCCTCTTCTTCGTCCCGATGTTCTATGTGCTCATCAAACGACTGTTCAAGGACAAGACGGCAGCCCCGGAGGTTGTGGTCGCGGCGTCCACGGAGGTCAAGAAATAAGGGGGCGCTTCAGAAAACGGAGCGCAGAGCACGCCAAGCCTTTGGCTCTCTGTTGGCGAAAACGGCCAGCGCGCCAACATGGCTGCCGATGCAACGCAGCAGCGACTGGCGGTCGCTTGGCGACCTAAAGGCGACACAGGGCTTCCGCGAAGTGGACGGTCGTTCACCTGGCTGGAATTCATGAGCTCCACACGGCGTGCAACGCTACACGATCGACTTGTCACCATGGCCTTCACGGCCGGCACTTCCGAAGACAAAGCTGTCCATCGCCAGCACCCCGTGCGTGATTCCGCCTTCGATCACCGTCGCCGGTAACGACGCGGCAGCCGCGCCGGCTGCCACCAGCAGTGGCCAGAAATGTTCGGCGGTCGGGTGCGCGCGTTGGGCATGCGGGGCCAAGGCGAGGGTCTGGCGCAGCCGAGTAGTGTCGCCGCTGACGACCGCGTCGCGAACCCAGGCGGCGAACTCGACCGCATAGGCCTCGTGGTGGCCGTGGGCGCCGTAACCACCGCGGAACTCGTAGAGGTTGTGCGTCAGGCTGCCCGAACCGACGATCAACACGCCGTCGTCGGCGAGCGGCGCGAGCGCCTGCCCGAAGCCCCAGGCCGATTCCGCGTCCAGCCGTGACGGCAGCGAGACCTGGAAGACAGGCACGTCAGCCTCGGGGTAGAGATACAACATCGGCACCCAGGCGCCGTGGTCAAGCCCGCGGCGCTCGTCCGGCCGCGGCGACCAGCCGGCTTCCTGCAGCCGCTCGAGCGCGCGACGCGCCAGCTGCGGGTGGCCGTGCACCGGGTAGTCGATCTCGTACAGCGCCGGGTCGAAGCCACCGAAGTCGTGGATCGTCCCGGGCCGTTCGACCATCCCAACCTGCGGACGGGGCGTCATCCAGTGCGGCGACACGATCAGCACCGCGCGGGGCGTGGGCAGTTCGCGGCCCAGGGCCGCCAATCGCGGCCCGGCCAAGCCGGGCTCGATGGCGAAGCTGGGTGCGCCGTGCGAGACGAACACGCTGGGTAGGCGGTTCATGGCGTCGGTTCTGGTCGGGCCAATGTTCGGGCGGCGCAGTTCAGCGCGCGCCGCGCGCGGCCAGCACGGCATCGACCGACAGTCGACCCGCGCCGCTGATCAACAGCGATACCGATGCGGCCAGCAGTGCCAGGGCGAATTCGTAGCCGTTGTTGGCCATGAACAGTCCCTTGTCGATATGCACGCTGAAGATCGCCACCAGCATGGCGAACGCCAGTGCCGCTGCGGCAGGACGGACGAGCAGTCCGACGATCAGCGCCAGACCGCCGAAGAACTCGGCACCGCCCGCCAGCAAGGCCATCAGGTATCCCGGCGTCAGGCCGAGCGAGGCCATGAACTGGCCGGTGCCTTCGAGGCCGTAGCCGCCAAAGGCGCCGAACAGCTTTTGAGCGCCGTGGGCGGCGAAGATGATACCCACGGGAACGCGCAGGGCCAGCGCGCCCCAGCCGGCGTGGGTGCCGAGGACGCGTTGCAGGGGGGAAGTGGTGTTGGCTGTGGTCATGGTGTACTCCGGACATGGGTTGTGAATCGATGAGCGCATTGTAGAAGTTGCGCCTGGATGGATAAACATGCTTGAATGCGATTAACTGTTCCGTATATTGAGACAAATGGACCGATTCGAAGCCATGCGGGTTTTCGTTGCGGTAATCGACGCCGGCAGCTTTGTCGGCGCGGCCGACGCGCTGGCGATGTCCAAGGCGGCGGTGTCGCGCCATGTGGCGGATCTGGAGTCGCGACTGGGAGTGCGCTTGATGCACCGCACGACCCGCAAGTTGTCGCTGACCGCGGAGGGCGAGGTCTTCCACGCGCGTTGCGCGGAACTGCTCGCCGGCGTCGAAGAGGCGGAAGCCGAGATCACCTCGGTCAGCGGCGAGGCCACGGGAATCCTGCGCATCAACGTCCCCTTCACCTTCGGCCGCTTGCACCTCGCGCCGCTGTGGGTCGAGTTCATGGCCCTGCACCCGAAAGTGACGCTGGACGTGACGCTGGCCGACCGCGTGGTGGACCTGGTCGAGGAAGGTTTCGACATGGCGGTGCGCATCGCGCGCCTGCCCAACTCGACGCTGATCAGCCGCCAGCTCACCTCGACGCGCCTGGTGTTATGCGCATCACCCACCTACCTGCACCATCACGGCACGCCAGCACATCCGTCAGAACTGGTGCAGCACGAGGTGTTGGCGTACAGCCTCTTCTCGATGGGCGACAACTGGCCGTTCACCGGGCCAGAAGGAACGCTGTCGGTGAAGGTGTCGCCGCGCCTGCGCACCAACAATGGCGACACCTGCCGGGTGGCGGCGCTGCGCCACCAGGGCATCGTGCTGCAGCCGTCTTTCCTCGTCGGCCAGGATCTGATCGCCGGAACCCTGGTCGAACTCTTGCCGGCCTACCGTTCGCTCGAACTCGGCGTGTACGCGGTGTTCCCCTCGCGCAAGTTCGTCGCACCCAAGGTCCGCCTGCTGATCGACTTTCTTGCCGACGCTTTCCGGATGCAGGCCTGGCCGGCATAGTGCCGGCGAGAATTCGTGTGCGTGGGACGGCGATGGCGCAGATCCAGGGGAGCTAACCGCCCGGATTTCTCTCGGTCGACCGGGTCCTGATCGGCAACGGTGAGCTTCGGCGAATGTGCAGCACCCGACGGAGGATAACGAAGCCGACGTGACGAAGTCCGCGGCTACGATCATTCGGAAGCTTACTCAGGGGCTGTAACGCCTACGAGCACGAGGCGTTGCGGTGCGACGAGCAGCCCCGAAAAAGCCCGATTTGCCGCCTGCACCCCGCCGCTTCTGGTGTCCGGTAAGCGTTCGCGCGTCGGCAAAGGACGTCGCCCACGCTTCCCGACCAAACCGACGCGCCGTCTCAGTGCTTGCCGGCAACGCCTAATTCTTGGTCGGCGAAGAGTTTCGCTTGGCGGAGGCCGGTCGAGGGTAGATTTCCACAGCTTGTCCACCGCTTCCGCACAGCGCTACGCACAGGTTCTGGGGACAGAAGCCAAGAGTCCCGATTTTGCGCAAAAAACTGCAGCAGACGTCCGCTGCCTGGCTGAGTCCGCTTCGGACCGGGTCGACCCTGGCACTGAAGCATCTCGGAGATGTGCATCCGCGCCCTCCCGAAACACGCTACTCGATTGCCTTGATCCCGCGGCACTTCGGAAAAGCCGTGCATCCCCAGAACGCACCTCCCGCGTTCGGTCCCTGCCTCGCAATGCGCTTCAGCATCCTGCCGCCACACCGGGGACAGCTTGGCTCTGCTGCTGACGTGGCGGTCGCTGCGGATGTCTGCACGCTGGCCGGTACTCGTTCGGTCGACACCGTCATCTCAGGTCGGGCAGCTCGGACTCGTTCGATCATCGCTTTGAGCGCCGGCCCGTCGATGAGCTCGATGTTCTTCCCTGCCACGAACGAGCGTGCATCTGCACTGAAGGTGCCCGAAGTGACAACGAATCCTCCGGTCGCGCCCTGCGATGCCATCACACCGAACAATTCACGTACGACCGTGACCGAAACCTTGTAGGCACGCCACTGCTTGCACTGCACGAGAAAGACCTCGCTGCCTTTCCTCAATTCCAGATCGATGCCGCCATCGGGACCACCGCCGCCGGCTTCGGTCACTGAGAAACCACGCATCCGGAAGGCCTCGCCTACGAGCAACTCGAAATCGCTCCAATTCAAGGCGCGCAGGTTCTCGCCGGACTTGTCGCCGGCGACATTGCGAACGAGGCCTTCACGTTTGCGCCGCCGCAAAAAGGATGCGGCAGCTCCGGCCAACAACAACGGCGGCACGATGAATTGGCCGTAGAACGCCAGCGTCCTGGTCATCTGCCCGACGACCATCTCACCAATCTGCCCAGGCGGCACATTGGTCGGCACGTCCGCAGACGCATACCTGTGCAGGATCACGTAGGCAATCAGGGCCAAGATGGTCCCGACCCACCACGGGAGCATCGCAGCAATTCCGAAGATGTCTTCAAAGGCGCTGCTATTCCTTCTTCTTGCCATCACTGATTCCTGTCAGGATTTCTACCCGGTCAACGCCACGTACGGGCTACCTTCGCATCGTTGCTCGGATGTCAAACGATGCCGCGATTTTTCCTACACCCATTGAAAAACCAGAGAGGCTGAGCTGGGCATACTTCTTGACAGAAGAAACCGCCAACCTCCCCGACATACGGCGATTGAAACCGTTGTAAGTACATCCAGAAAATGTCACGTCGAGGTTTGCAATGGCTGCCGTCACCCCCGGCGTAGCGAGTCCCTTCAACTGGCAGCCGTTTTCCGGGCTCGACCCCATCACCTTGCCCTGCGGATCAATTTCGATGGTCATCTGAACGACGGCATGTGCCTCCGGAGAAACGACGCCAGAGACAGTCGCCTGATACTGTGTTTGGCCTCGCCAACCGCCCGTGGTTGTCGTGTAGGCCGACTTGGCAGCGTCTCCAAAGGCGTTGCTCGGTTTGCCTTGGGGCTGCCTGTCGCTTTGGCCCTCTTCAGACTTGCAAGGGCGGTCAGTGAGTAGCGTCCGCCCGTCCTCCACACATCGATATTGGGCGTGCGCGGTTGTGGCAAACACCACGAGGGCGATAATTGCAGGCAGTTTGCTCATTTCATGCTCTGGGCAAGCCAGAAGTGTTGAATAACTCCCCGGTATTCTACCCAGCCGTGGCTAGAATTTTGGCCTGTCGAAGCAGATTCCGCCTCCTACCCCGGAAATCAATCGCCCCAGAGCTGCCGCAGCTCTGATTCCCATCGTTGAGTCCGGCTTGTTGGCCTCAAAGCTCTCCATCGAAAGGGCATCGCTGATGGATGGCGTTGTTCCGTGTTGATTCGCGCCGCTATAAGGCCATTTCGGTGGCGGCGCACTGAGGCCACGTAGAAAAGCAGCGCGCGGCAGTCGGCCGACTGCCAACGCCCTGCGAGCGCAGCAGACGTCCGAGTTCGATCATCGTCGCTGCCCAGTACAAGCCCACGCAGCGAGGAGCAGTGCCGGCTGGCCAGGAGAGCTCTTGTCGGTGAAGAATTGTCTGCACGCCCGCCGTGTAGACGACCTGCACGACCAGGGATTCCAAGCAGCCGGCGCTGGCTATTGCTCTTGCCTGCGCCAGCGACGACAATGGATCGCACCCCACCCAAGCGCAAGGAAAGCCGAGCATGCTGGTCAAATTCAACTCGAGCACCTCCGGGCAGATCATGATGCTCTCGCCCGTCGCCCGCCAACTCCTCGAAATCCTTCAAAAGGACTGTACCGCGCGCGGCGTGATTACCACCGAGCAGTTGCCCGAAGCCATCGCACGCCTGCGACGGGCTGTTGCCGATGGCCGTGCGAGTCCCGCCGAAGCGGTCGCTGCCCAGACCACCAGTCCCGCCAGGAGTGACGACAGCAACGACGATCAAAAAGTCGATGGCCCGCCGATCGGATTGGCTCAGCGTGCCTTCCCGCTGATCGAGCTCCTGGAGTGGACGCGCAAGGAGGACGGATTCGTTCTCTGGGAAGCAGCCAAGGACTTCTAGCTGCGCACGGCTTGATCACGCCCTGGGCTGTCGCCGCCCAGCAAGATCGACTGCCCCCGATCCCAATATCAAAGCACGATGGGCCCAACGGCCGCCGTCGGCCCCCTGTGCCAATATGACCTGAGACACCTACCCCTGACAAATTAGAGTAGAAAGGTAGGTTCCCATCATGGCAAACGACACGAAGGATCTGATGAACGGACAAGCCGCACTGGCGATGGATGATGCGTTGGAAGGAGCCCGTAGGGCGACTGGAAACGCGTCATCCATCGCGCCGCCGGACCCCGAGGTGGTGGCGACGGCGCGCCGCCG
>JEMY01000014.1:0-125 GCA_000585075.1 Candidatus Accumulibacter regalis
GGCACCGGCGACTCGGTGATGTTGCGAAAGAACGCCCCCGATAGCTTGAGGGTGCTCGTCCATCGCCTCTGGTCGTCAGGCCGTTCCGGATCCCAGAAGAAAAAAGCCTCGTCGGCGATCGCCAT
>JEMY01000014.1:355-524 GCA_000585075.1 Candidatus Accumulibacter regalis
GCCGGGGAACCGTGCCGAAGGGCAGGCCGATTTTCGGGTCGGCGATAATCGAAAGAGACACGCCACCGCTCGTCCGCTCGAAGGATGACACGCCGGGGTCGGTGTGGGGCAAGGTGGTCTGAACCAGCGCCTGGCCCATGAAAGCGAGCGACTCGGCATCGACCTCGAC
>JEMY01000014.1:576-35754 GCA_000585075.1 Candidatus Accumulibacter regalis
AGCTTGTCGGCGCGCGCGACCCTGGTCACGGGAATGCCGCATCCCGGGATGCCGGACGGAACCTGGGGCCGCCGGGATGGAATCGCGAGAAGGGGGGATTGGGGGTTGGTTCGCATGCCGTCACTGTTGCACCCTGCCGTTGCTCGGTGCAGGCGAAAAGCGTCCCGAAAGGTGGCTTTTCGGATGCAAGGAGCGGGAAAACGTCAGGTCGCGAAGGGCTATGGGCCGCGGAGCTACGGTGCGCGGCAGCCTGAATCGCTGTGGAATCGGACGATTCGAAATCCACAGTCGAGATCCCGGGTGGTGACGGTGCGTGTGATGGACGCTGACGCTGATCGTTTGCCGCTCGTGGGTCATACGCGCAGCGAGTCTTGCGCGGTGGTGGCGTGAAGGCTTCTCATGCAGGACGCTGCACGGTGACCGTTTCACACCCTGCAAAACCCTGCCGCGCTGAGGTACCGATCTGGCTATCCCCGCCTGATTGCCACGACCTTGGTTTTTCTCCTGGCAGGCCGCTTTTCGCTTTTGTTGCCCTTTTCGACCTCGATTCCGCTGCAAGTCACTCGGCGCGTGGGTTCTTCTGCGGCTCGAACGGAGCGGCGGCAGGTAGTTATCCACAGGCGCGACCGCCCCTTACTTGTAAATTACTTTAATTTACTTGTTAACTACTTGTAGACCCCCCTCAAACCCTTGCCACGCAAGGCCTGTAGCCGAGGTCGTGAGACAGGTTTCACGTCGTTATGAGACAGGTTTCACGTTAACTGAGACAGGTTTCACGTGGATAACTTTTCCCCTCCTCTGGAAGCCCCTTGTAGCCTGGGTTTGCGGCGAATGGCGTTTGAGACAGGTTTCACGTGGATAACTTCTCTGAGGGGCGATTTCTGTGGATAACTTTTTCCGAAAAGCGGCCCGAAAAGACGCTTTTCGGGGACTTGCATTTTTTCAGCCATCCGTAGAATCGTTCTGGACAGCGTCTCGATCGGCGCCGCTCGCGGTGGATCGGGACGTTGCAGGGCGCTCATTACCGAGGAGGAGAACATGCGCAACGAACAATCCGGACTGATCACATCCCTGGCGTCGCATTGCTGGCGCCTCTTGAGTCTTCGTGGTGACTGGAAATCCATGCCGGACTCGGCAGCTTTCGTCTGGCTGGCCATGGGCGCGACACTTCTCGGCGGCCTGACGGAACAGCTCGTCAGGGGCCGGTCGCTGGACGTAGCCGTCCTCAGCGCCTTGGTCTGGCTGGGATTCATTCTCGCCGTCTCCAGACACGGCGGGATTTTCAATCGTCGGTTTGCCGGCGCGCTCGCCCTGCTGTCGATCGGAATCGAGGGGCTGCTGGTGCTCACGATCTGGATTCCCGCGGCCGAATGGCCGGTAGCGATCTGGGCCGGCGTTGCCGTCATGCACCTGCTTTTCCAGGCCAACGACGCGGGTGCGGCGGCAGGGCGCTGACGCCGGTTAGCGTCGAGCGCCGTTTGCCTCCGATGAAAACGCCGGTCATCGACCTCAGTGCAATGATGCGCACAGGATCGGGCGGCCAGTTCCCTGAACCGCTGCTTCTCAGGGATGAGTGCGACGCCGATCGCTGGCCCGACCTGGATCCGTTCATCGCCTTCGCAGCGCCGACGATCCAGCCGGACCAGACGTTCGATCCTGCGAAGCGGGTCACGGCACACGCCCAAACGCGTGTCAGAAGCAAGCGTGCCGGCCATCTGTCGACGCCCTCGTCGAGCAGCGCGTGATGGCCGTCTCCTCTCCCTACGACTTCGAGGTCCCGTGGCGCCCCAATTTTGAAGCCAAAATGGCGCTGGTCTGGGCGCTCGCGTCGGCCCTGATCATCGCATTCTCCTGGGCCGTTCCGTTGTTCTCCCAGTTTTCAGCATTGCTCGCCGTCGGATGTGCTCTGGCCGCGGCCTGCCGCGGTTACCAGGCCTACCAGCGGCTGCTCGATGCCTCGCGTCTGCGCTCGTTCGGCAAGGCGTTCATTGATCTCGGGGAACTCGAAAAGAAGGCCCTCCAGGCGGCTCAACGGCGGGCGCTCTGGCTGGGAACAGGGTTTCCCTGGACCGACATTGAGGCGAGCAAGCTGCACACCCTGATTTCACTCGGCGTCGTCAGGACGCTCGGCAAAGCCGCCCAACAGACCGAGGGTGCCTACTGGGTCCACGGCCTCGCACCCGAAAACGATCTCTATTCGGAACTCGCCCACCTGGTCGGGCACACCCTGATCGTCGGCACGACCCGTGTCGGCAAGACACGCCTGTTCGATCTGCTCATCGCCCAGGCAATCTTCCGGGGCGAGACGGTGATCATCATCGATCCGAAGGGTGATCACGCGCTCGCCAGGAATGCCCGTGCCGCGTGTGAAGCCAGCGGGGCAGGGGAGCGCTTCGTGTATTTCCATCCGGCGCATCCCGACCGGTCGGCGTGCATCGATCCCTTGCGAAACTGGAACCGCAAGACCGAGTTGGCCAGTCGCGTGGCGGCGTTGATCCCCTCGGAAACCGGTGCCGACCCGTTCACGGCCTTTGGCTGGAAAGTGCTCAACGACATCACCAACGGCATGATTGCCACCGGCCATCGGCCGAATCTGGTGCAGTTGCGACGGTATGTCGAAGGCGGACCCGAGAGCCTCTTGCAGCGGGCCTTGAAAGTTCACTTCACCCGCCAGGTGAAGGACTGGGAAAGCCGCGCCGCGTCCCATATCCGGCGCTACAAGGATCGGCTGCTGGAAGCCTACATCGCCTTCTATCGGGAGATCGCCATCCATGAAGCGCAGTCCGTCGATCTCGATGGCTTGATCTCGACCTACGAGCACAATCGCGAGCACTTCCAAAAGATGGTGGCGTCGCTGATCCCGATCCTCTCGATGCTTACCAGCGACCCCCTGCAGGCGCTCCTGTCACCGGACTTCGAGCCCGGCCACGAGCGGCTGGTGACCGACATGTCGAAGATCATTCACGGCAACAAGGTGGTCTATATCGGTTTGGATTCGCTGGCCGACTCGACGGTGGGCAGCGCCATCGGCTCCATCCTGCTGGCCGATCTCGCCGCCGTGGCGGGCGACCGCTACAACTACGGGATTGATTCGCTGACGCCGGTCAATCTCTTCATCGACGAAGCCGCCGAGGTCCTCAACCAGCCGGCCATTCAACTCATGAACAAGGGCGGCGGCGCGGATTTTCGGGTGACCATCGCCACCCAGACCTTTGCCGACTTTGCCAGCCGACTCGGCGACGAAAACAAGGCTCGCCAGGTGCTCGCCAACACCAACAACAAGATCGCCCTGCGCGTTCTGGATTCCGAAACGCAAAAATACCTGGCCGAAGGCATGCCGCAGATCAAGGTGCGGTCGATGGCTCTGCGCTACGGGCACAACGTCGATAGCCACGTGCAGGACGAATACACCGCGTCCTACCAGGAACAGATCATGGAGGCGGAGGCAGAATTCTTTCCGGCGGCGATGCTGGGCGAACTGCCGCCACTGCATTTCATCGCCCGGCTTTCGGGCGGCCGGACGCTCAAGGGGCGGTTTCCCATCCTGCTGACGCAGCCATGAGGCCTGCGCGCACCGACAACGCCTGGAGTACCTTCGTCGCCGTCGCCCTGTTTCTGCTCATGGCGGCCACCTGGGCGTTCATTCCGCCGACGGTGATCCGCAATGCCTGGATCGCTGAACGGGCGGAGGTCTACGCGATTGCTGGCAAGGGTGAGAGCGCTGTCTACGGTCGTACCCTGGCCGATCTGGAAAAATCGCTGGCGTCGGATTTTCGCAGCTTCATCATCGACGCTCAATCGACAGGGCAGGGACCCTTTGGGAGTTCCGACCTCAGCGCTTGGGCGCAGGGCCGGATCGTCGCGACCTGGTTGTGGATCGGCCTGGTCGCCTACCGCCTGCAAGTGTTGATGGGATGGCTGGTGCCAGGCATTCCCTTGGTGATGGCGGCCTACAGCGACGGCCAGCTCGTGCGGGAAATCCGGAAGTACTCCTTCGTGGCCCAGAGCCCGATCCGACACAGCCTCGGGGTGCGCGTGCTATGGGCCGTTCTGGTAGGGCTTGTCGTCTGGATGATCGTGCCGTTGCCGATGCCCTCGCTGCTGCCGCCCTTGTTGATCGTCTCGATCTCGTACGCCCTGTGGTTGTGGGTGAGTAATTTGCAGAAGCGGCTTTGAGGGGAAGTTCTCGGTCGGTTATGCCGCAGACCTTCGCCTGGTCTTAGCCGGTCCGCGACGAGGGATGGGCCCAGAGCCGTCAAGGCCGTCCTCCGCAGCCAGCGCCGCATGTCTTCGTTCTCAAGCGCCGAGGCGAAGAACTGGTTGAACAGCATGTTGCCGTTCACAAAGGTGAGTTGGTGCTTCAAATCGCGAAACCCAATGTGCGCGACTTCTCGCATACTCATGCGCAGAAACGTCTTCAGCGCAGTGGTGCAGAAATACCCGAGGGCGCAAAAGGCCGGCACGCCGCCTACAAGAGTGGCGTAGCCCTCGGGACGCAATTACGCAACAAGGCTTCGGCGTCCGGTCCGTTGAAGTAGCCGCGGGCTTTCGCGTAACCAAACATCAACACGGTACCCAGGTTTGGCGAGGGCAGAAAACTCGGGTTCAGACAAATACATTCCAAACGACGTAGCGAGAAATCTCGTGGTCAGCGTAGCCAAGATAGCTGTCGTTGTCTGGCAGACGCCCCTCGAGCTGGCTCTTTCTACCGGATGGAGGTCCCTCGATGCGTTCTTGAGCGCCCGGTCACGGCGCAGTGATAGTTTGACGGCTGCAATTACCCTCGTCTTGGCTATTGGCCAAAGTGTCGTAGATCTCCCATCGCTTTCGCTATTCCTGACCAAGATACTCGGTTGTTTTCTGAAGATCGAACGCTATTATGAGAGTTGCTCACCAAAACTGGCTACGATAGAAAGCCCCGACACTTGGAAGCTGCATAGGGTGCTTTTCTGGAGTTTTTTCAAGTAGTCTTCTTCGGCTGCAACGCTATTGATAATTACTCCACAAAAAGCGAAGCGGTTGGCGAGGGAAGTACGAACTGCGTGAAATTGGAGCAAGTAGGAGCAGTGCTATCAAATCGTCTGATCTGGATGTGACGAGCTCAAGAAAAATATGATCCTTAGGGCACTGGTGGACGGTTAGGAATAACTGATGATACCGAGGACTGTGGTGGCCAATTTACGCGGCGCTCTCTCTTGCCACGTTTCTGCTTCGTGCGGTGGGTACAAGTTGTTCCGCACGGAAAGCTTGCCGCACACCAAGATTCGAAGGGCGGGTGAGGACAGCGATCGGGAGCAGGGCGTCGACCGGTCGCCCGTTGGACGGCCTCTTCTGCTCAACGGCGTCCCACGCGTGGGCAACATTTCCTCAGGACATGGCCGCCTCGTTGACTGCGATGGCGGCAGGGAAACGGCGTCCGTTAATGCATTAATGGCGATCCCGAGCGTTGCAGGTGCCCATGGCGCCGATCGGGTCGATCTCACCCCTCACCTTGCCGAGCAGGCCGCGAGAGACTGGACAGTGGCCTCGGTAGGCTGTCGCACGCTCTTTTCGGATGATTGCATTGCCGCGTTCGTCCGGGGCAAAGCGGATCTTGGGCCAAGTGCGGCGCTTGCTGAGCAGGTGTTCGTCTTCTATTCCACGGTTTCTCGCGCACACGATCCCGATACGCGGCGCGTGACGCGGTGTGTTACGCCACCACGCGTCTCATTAGGGCTCGGCAAGAATTTCAAGCCCCCACGAATGCACCCAATGCCTCGGGGTATCGCGTTTCAGCCGAGGAACTTGCAGGGAACGCTGGCGGAATCGCCGCGAGGTGTGGGGGTCGTCCGGCACCAACGAATCCGGGTGCAGCTCCCTGATGCACATGACGGAGTTACCGGTTCTCCGACACATCTGGTGAAAACCAATCTCGATCGTCAGACTGATGTGGAGTGTCATTTCCAAGGAAATGTACTGTCCGGCTCTCTTCCGCCCAACCTGAGCATGATGAAAGTGTTTTCTCCCTGGCGTCGCGTGATCAAGGTAAACGGTGAGATCACTCAGATTGGCCAGCGTGCGATCGTTAGCTGTCCGATCCCCAACGTGAGAGCGTTGCTTTGCAGTGGTTATTACGCCTTCCCCCAATACGGTAGTTGCCCGGCGGGCTTTTTCCACCTAAGTTATTCCAGCTGCCCAGAGCGAGTTTCAAGAGGCGGCGGCAGTATCTATCTTCAACAGAGGTAACGCCATGGCTTACCCATTCGCACACGTTGGCAGGAGTAGGGCTACCAGCCGCAACCTGAGTCAGGGACAAAAAATGAGCTGGTGGAGTCGAATCCGAGCCCTAGTCTTCCGCAAGCAGTCCTTGCAAATCGATCAGTTATCGCGGAGCGGTGTGCACTTCGAGACACTAGAGCCACGGCTCATGCTTTCAGCCGATCTTGCTTATGGTAGTTCCTTTGATCCTTCCAATTACTTGCCCCTTAATTCTCAGACGCCACCTCAGTTCGACTCTTTCGATACGACGCTAGAGTACGATTCGGCAACGAAAAATTTCTGGCTGATCGATAACGATTCGTCATCCGTTCTAGCGATGGCCGATTTGACAACTGCGTTTGGAGACGCTAACGATAACTCAGCAGAGATTACTATTTTTCGTTCCACCCAGTCGGTCGCTGGTACGGAAATAAACTTGGGAAGTTTTTTTTCTGACATAGTCCGGGTCGATGCTGCGTCTTTCGCGCCCCTAGTAAATGACGCCAAGGCGGCTGGGTATCAAAATATTGACCTAATCGATATTAACTTCGATGGTGGGCTGCAGGCAGTATTTCGCGATTCGTTGTTTATAGAAAATAATGCTTTAATTCCCGTTGGTCTTAAAGTGTCCAGTAATTCAAATATTCGGATACTAAACAATAGTTTGACGCTTCTCGGTGATTTCACGGCTGTATCCAGTGAGGCGATCAACTTGGTCAGCGCAACGCTTGTGGCAGAAAATATAAGTCTCCAAGCTGAGGCTACCACTAGGGGCGTCGAGGACGGTGGACTCTTGGCTGGTGCGAACACCGCGGTTGTGCTCAGGAAAGCAAGTCTAACCGCGACCGCTGGTAACGGTGTGGTATTGATTTCAGCGCATTCGATCGTTGATGTCAATACCGATGGCTTGTCCGCTGGCTCAATGGCGGCAACATTGATTGTTAGCAATTCTTCGGCAGTAGTTGATATAACTGGCTCGTCAGAGGTCACCGCACCGACTATTTCAATAGTTGCACGGGTAGATGCAGATATTCTAGCTACAGTTACTAATAGCGACGTTAAAGTCATTGGGGTTCACGGGGTGGCGGCTCCTCTGGTGCGAATCGGTACTCAGGGAGATCGTGCCGATGCCACGACCTTCACGGCAAGCGGAGAGGTTGCCATAGAGGCGATATCGGATGTTGATGTCCGTGCCACGGCTTCGCCGACGGATAACTCGGATGCGGCGGTTGATGCGGCCGTTGTTAACACCACGTTCGGCAGCTTAGTCAATACTCAGCTAGGTGGCTCTTCCAGGATTAAGGCAGGCGGTGCAGTAACGATCTCGGCGACTAACACTGTCGTCTCCAATGCTTTGGCAGATGGCAATATCTTGGGCGCTGCCGGAGCGGCCGTTGCCGTGTCGAACGTTTACGGTGACACGACGGCCAGCATTGTCGATCAGGCCGCGGTTAGTACGACTAATCTGAATCTTACGGCTATGTCTAAGCGTGAAGTCACTACCCTGGCCAATTCAACTCCAGGTGGTTCAAAAGCCCCTGCATCGGGGAAGAATCAGAGTCAGAGCGTTCTTGAGGATAGCAAAGCAAAGACTGCTGAGGGAAAAAGTGTCGACGTGGTTGGCGCGGTCGCGATAAATGCGATTGCCGGAAAAACGTCATCGTTCGTTGCTTCAACTGGTACGATTGGTGTATTTGAGTCTGCCGCATCCATCAATATTTCGGCCACCACCATTAGTTCATCCATCACTAAAGCTGATGGGCATTTCACCGACAGCGGATCGACTGGAGTTGGCGTCGCTGTTGCGATCAGCACGGCGAAGCTGGATAGTCTATCTTATGTTGGGAACCAGTCAGAGTTAAGCGCCGGGACTGTGAATTTGGCGGCGGTTATGGATGGCAAGAATTCATTCAAGACCGAGGCGATTTCCGGGGCGGGCGATATTGCCGGTGTCACCGGAGCTGGTGCACTCGCAATAAACACGGTCGTAACGTCTGCGAGGGCCTATGTCGATAGTGAGTCAGACGTCGACGTTCATGGTGCGGATGTTGTTATCCGCTCGGAGAACAATACACAGAGCGAGGCTTCAGCACTCTCAAAGAGCACCACAGCAGATCAGTTGGGGGGCGGCGCATCGGTGGCGTTGAATGTTGTCGAGAACGTCTCGACAGTCAAGGTTGGCCATCTCGCCCGATTGAAAGGTGTCCATGATTTGACGCTCGATGCTACTGGTAGTCACGCCATTAGAACAGATGCAACAGCGGGTGCAGATGGCGGAACTGCAGTTGCGCCTGTCGTCGCGCTAACGCTTACGAATAACAGTACTGAGGCACTGATAGAAAACGGTTCTGCCGTTTTGTCTGTCACGGGCGATTTCAATATGGCCGCCGACCAAGCGATTGACGTCGACACCAAGGCCGATGGTACGGTCGCGGGGTTTGGGAAGGCAGGCATCGGTGCGGCGATCGCCTTTACGTCGGCAGTCGACACCGCGCAAGCGATCGTGCTTCGGAGTATCGACGCTTCGAGTGGGGCCGTTGCGATTAATGCACGTGGTACGTCATCGCGCAGGACGCTTGCAAAGGCATCAGCTTCCGGAGCCACTAGCTCGGAGAACGATATCAACCAACAGGCAAAAGCGCAGCGTGAGTATGCTGACGCAGAGGCCAGCGATAGAGCAGGCGATAGCGCTACCTCCAGTAAAGGCGGGGAGACTCCGGACGCAGTAACGACAGACGGGCCGCTTACGGCGGCGGCCGCGGTTAGCGTGAATATCGGTGCCAGTCGTAGCCGGGCGGCAGTTGACGATGGTGTCACACTCACGGCAGGAGGATCTGTTGTGGTGCGCTCGACGGCAGGTGCCGATGGGGGGGCCATGGCGGATGGGAGCGCGAACCAGGGCGCGACTACGGTAGGCGCGGCAGTTGCGATCAATGCGATGGACGTAAGCAACCGAGCCGAGGTGGGTGCTGCGACAGTTAAGGCAGTTGGTCTGACAGTCGAGGCAATGTTGCCCCCCGTAGCTGCGGGGAGCCCAGTTGAGCACGTGATGAGCGCGACGGCGATCTCGGGCGCGAGCAACGCCGACATTGGCGTGGCGGGTGCGTTCGCGCTGAACGCGCCGGGCGACCAGCTGAGCATCGCGACGCTGAAGAGCGGTGCCGTCGTTGACGCGGGCAACGGCAGTGTCACGCTGAGCGCGGAGAACCGGACGCAATCGACGACGACGGCCGAAGCCGCGCAATCGGGCGGGAACACGCTTGGCATCGGCGCGTCGCTCGCGCTGGACTTCGAACACCGCCGAACGGAAGCCTCGATCGGCGACGATGTGGCGCTGACGCAGGCGGGAGCCGTCACGCTGACGGCGGTCTCGGATCATCGCGTGACGACCGAAGCCAGGGCCGGAGCCGGTGGCGCGACGGCGCTTGGCGGGGCCGTGGCACTGAGCGTCGTCAACCATGAAACGGTGGCGGCGATCGGCGAGGCCGGCAGCCAGGAGCTTCTGACGGTTGGTTCGCTGGACGCGTTGGCGAGCCAGCGCAGCGAGAGCAGCACGGTTGCCGACGGCACCGTCCACGGAACGGGACGCGCGGCGGTGGGTGCCGCGCTCGGACTGAATATCGTCGACCAGACGACGACGGCGACGACGGGTCGGGATCTGAGCGCCACGGCCGGCGGCGTCAGCCTGCGGGCCGAAGCGTACAGTGGGACGAACGCCGGGGCGACGGCGAGTGCGACGGGAGCCGACCCCAGTGCATCTCATGCACTTGGGCAAGATAGCACCGAAGATCAGGTCACTACCCAGTTGAGCGGGCGCGATCCAAATGCCTCGAAACACGCGAATGCTATCGGCGGCAAAGCCAAGACCAGCGACGGATCGGTATCGATTGCAGCGGGTCTTGCTCTGAACCTCATAACGTCGCATGTAGATGCGACCATGCCCGCTGGCCTGACGATTGCTGCAGACATCGGCCCGGTAAGACTGATCGCGTCGAATGAAACCGATGCTGCCGCCGTAGCTGATGGTAGCGCTGTCGACGGTTCGAATAGGGTCGGCGTAGGCGCAGCAGTCGCGCTGAATGTTGTCGCAGCGCACAACGAGGCAGTGGTTGGCTTGGGGGGCCATGTCACCGCCCAAGGCGTGATCCTCGAAGCGGTAATGAGCGATCTGTCGATGGGCGGGGATGGACACAGTACCTATTCGGCACAGGCGATCTCCGGGGCGGGTGCGACCAACGTCGGGGTTGCCGGCGCGTTCGCTCTAAACTCGGTCAAGACTGGTACTGAGGCTGTTGTCCACGCGTCGCAAGTCGATGCCGGGGCGGGTGACATACTCGTGAGGGCGTCCAACAAGGAAAGCGATAACGCCACGGCGACAGCAAGCGTTTCCAGCTCCGGAAGAGTCGGTGTGGGGGCATCGGTTGCTCTGAACCTTCTCGAAGAACATGTCACCACTGCGGAGATTGAAGACAACGCAGTGCTGTCAGGCTCTGGCGGGCTGCTGCTTTCGGCGACTTCGGCACGTAGCGTAGACACAGAGGTACAGGCTGGCAGTACCGGTGGCATTGCCGTCAGTCCGGCCGTTGCGATTGCGATAGTCGATAACGCCACGACAGCCCGTCTTGGCGCCGGAGGCGCCCTGAGCACCCTAAGCAGAGACGTAAGCATCACTGCCGAACACACAGGCTCGGTAGCATCGCATGGTGATGCGATTGCCGCCGGGGATAGGGCGGCTGTGGGTGCGATCGTTGCAGTCAACGCGGTCGCTGACAATGCGACCGCCGCGCTCTTGCGCGATGTCGCGACGACCGGCGGAACAGTTGTGGTAATGACCCGTACAGGGCATTCGAGTAGTGCGTTAGTCAAGGCGAGTACCAAAGGCGCTTTGAGTACTGGCCGAAAGGCCGACAGCGAAGCCAGCACCCAGGCCGGCCGGGACTTGCCAACAGCGCAAGGCAGCATCGACGGCGCCAACAGTGACGCCAACGCGCAGTCGGGTAACGGTGCCAGTGGCATCGGTGTGGCTGCAGCGGTCGCCGTCAACTGGGTAAGGGCAACCAGCACTGCAGCCATCGGGGATGCAGTACGTGTATCGGCTGCGGACGGCGTCCGCGTCGAGGTTGCCAACGAGGCGGATGCGACGACTAAGGCCACCGGCACCAGTCTGTCTAACGATGCATCGGCCAACATTGGCGCGGCCGTCGGATTGAATATCGCTACTGTTCAGAATACTGCCAGCGTAGGCCATCACGCGCAGGTCTTGACCGCGGACGGTGGCATTACTGTTTCAGCGATAACACCTGCTCAAGAAACCAACGACTTTGTGGTATGGGGTTCGGCTGCTGCGAGCGGAGCCAAGAGCGACGCCAGCGTGGCCGGTTCGGTTGGCGTCAATGTGGTCGCACTGACGTCACGGGCAAGTGTCGGGAACGATGCACAACTGAAGGCCGAAGGCTCCTCTGGTGCGATTCGGCTTACTGCCAGCAGCCCGATGATGTTGCAGAACCTCGCGGTAGCCTCCGCGCTATCAGGTGGAGGAACCGCTGTGGGTGCGGCTGTGGCGGTCAACGTGATCGAGCACAGCACCGAAGCCACCATCGGATTGGACACAGAGCTCGATGCTTCTGGAACTGTCACCCTGACGGCAACTTCGTCCCTGCTGCCGTTGCAGGACGCGGATTCTCCGATACTCGATGACGGTGCCACTGTTGGGTCTCTCGCCATTGGCGGTGGCGCCAGCACGGGCGTGGTCGGAATTGGCGGTTCGGTGATTGTCAATGTACTGAGGCTGAATACCCATGCCGGCATCGGCAGAGGTGCGCTCATCAACCAGGATCCTAATCTTGTTGCCGGTGATGATCAGAGCGTCAGGCTTGCAGCCACCGATGCTACCGTTCTAGGCAACGCCGCGGGCGCACGGAGCCTGTCTGCCGGTGGAACGGGAATTGGTTTGGGGCTGATTGTCGATGTCATTCACAAGGATGTCAGTGCCTATATTGACTCGTCGTCGAATGTACCGAGCAAGGTAAGTGCTGCCCAGGATATTGCGATAGAGGCATCCTCCCGCGAGCAGATTCGTGGACTCGCGGCATCCGCCGGTGTGGCCGATTCGGCGGGTGTTTCAGGCTCCGTCATCGTCGTCGTGCTTAGTGGAAAAACTGGCGCCTACCTTGGGGACAACGTCCTGTTGTACGCGGGAGGTAATGTCGTCATCTCGGCCAGCGATGATGCGGTCAATTCAGACGACCCGTCCAGGCCAGGGATTGAGCTCTATGCGGGCGCAAGCGCCTTCGGGGGAACCGCTGGTGTCGGCATTTCGAGTAGTACGCTGGTCAAGACGAGCATCGTAGCCGCGTATATTGGCGACGATGCAGAAGTCGAGGTCGCCGGCAGCCAGGGCCTCTCGGTAACTGCCACGCAAACCGAATGCCTCAATACAGTGGCGCAGGGTGGTAGTGGGGGCGGTGATGCGGGAGTTGCCGGATCGGCGACAGTCAACGTGCTTGATCACACGACCTTGGCTTACCTGGGAAAGGGCACTGGTAGCGGGACGAATGTCGACGCGACTGGCGTCGTCCTGAGCGCCGCGGATCGTACGACGATCCAGGGCGTTGCGGGATCGCTCGCGGTTGGCGGTGCGGCAGGAGTGGGCGCTGGTGTCGATGTCGCGGTGGTCACCAAGAAAACCGAGGCGTGGATAGGCGAAGGCGCGGTCGTACGCTCTGCTAACAACGTGAATGTGACGTCCGCATCGAATGAGGAGATCAATTCCCTCTCGGCCAGCGAGACGCTGAGCGGCACGGCGGCCATTGCGCTCAACGCTGGCGTATCGGTTCTTTCGATAACGACGAGAGCCTTCATGACGAGCGACGCCGTCGTTAGCGCCTACGGTAACGTGGACGTAAGCGCAACAGAATTGACCGACCTCGACATACGCTCTGGAAACTACTCAGAGTCGGGGACGGCCAGTATTGGTGCAGCGGCGGCTGTTCCCGTCATTAACAAGACGACTGAAGCCTACATTGGGCAGTCCGCACAGGTGGTTGCTCTGGGACAAGGGAGTGACAACGACCTCACAATCCAGGTGGGCGACCATACCATCAGCATGCGCGGCCTATCGGTCGTGGCGAGCAACCGCGACACGGTGTCCGGCATTGGCGTCAGTGGTGGGGTGGCGGGCTCGGTGTCCGTAAATGTCGGTGGTTCGGTCAGCGTCATGACCATCAGCACTCTGGCACATATCGATCAGGGTGCGCGCATCAACACGCAGAATAGCCTTGGCGCTGCGGACAGCCAGTCGGTCGTGGTCGCAGCCTTCAACGATTTCGTACAGGCCGGTATTGCGGGAGCAGTGTCGATCTCCGGATCGGTTTCGGTAGCACCAGGTGCAGATGTGCGCGTGGTGAACCTCACCACCAAGGCGTACATTGGCAGCGTGGTCGAGGTTCAGGTCAAGGGCGATGTCCGCGTGCTGGCTGATGCTCGTGAAGACATCACTTCCATAGCTGCCGGGCTCGCGGGTTCTGGCACAGTATCGGTCGGTGGCGCTGTGGGTGTCACCGTCGTGAACAACCATACCTGGGCCTACATTGACGACGCTGCGCGGGTTTTTGCTGCGGGCAACGTGCAAGTCTTTGCCACCGATACAACCGAGGTGAAGTCGTACATTGGCAGCCTGGGTTTCGGGATTGGTGCCGCGGGGCTTGGCGCATCGGTGAGTGTCGTGACCGTAACCAAGGATACTCGGGCGTATCTGGGGCAAAACGCGATCGTCGATGCCCTGGGCACGAGTAGCCACACGATCGACGGCATCTGCACCGACGAAAGTACGATCGACGGATCGGTCACGCGGGCCGATGGCGTCAGAGGCGTGGCCATTCAGGCCGTCAGCACTGAAGAGGTAACCGGTGCGGCGGCAGCAGGTGGTGGCGGTTTCTACGCTGGTCTCGCTGGGGGCGTCACCGTAGAGATCATTCGGTCAGGTACTTCTGCATTCATCGGCCCGAATGCGTGGGTGAATACTGAGGCAGGAGCTTCTGCCTCGCAATCCGTTCATGTGTCAGCGTTCAACGATGCAAAGCTTGATGCGAGAGCCGGTGGCTTGGGCGTGGGCGTGGCTGGTATCGGTGGCGCCGTCGATGTGGGAGTCTTGAGGAATGACGTCTCTGCCTACATCGGCAGTGGGTCCATTGTGAACGCCATGGCTGAAGTCAACGTCAGCGCCTTGTCGAGCAAGGATGTTGACAGCGTGGTGCTGAGCGTAGCAGGCGGCCTCGTCGGTGCTGCGGGCTCCGTTTCCGTATGGAGTATCGGAGCGGGTAGCGGCTCCACTTACAGCGATGGCAACGGCAAGGCCGGCGACGCGATGCCAACGGGCGACAACAGCCAAAGCCTGCACGGTTTCGCAGATCGCCAGGCCAGTGGAAGTGACTCGCAGAACGGCTGGCAGCAAATCGTCTCAGGCTACCAAGGGGATGGCAACGCGAACAGCAGCAGAAGCCGCGTGGCAGCGGCAACCGACGGCGCCAGCACACGCTTGGCAAGTAGTGCTCCGAGTGGCCAGATAAGCACGGGTATCAACACCGTTCCACAAACGCCCCCTGGAACCGCTGCCTACATTGGCGGCGAGGTCAATGCTGGCGGCAGTGTTGGCGTCGTCGCTCGCGACTATGTCGAATTCAAGGCTGTGGTCGGTAATGCGGCGATCGGCGCGGTCGCGCTGGGCGCTTCGGTGGCCGTAGCGAACATAGCCGACCGGACCGAAGCCTTCATCTCAGGTGGAGCAACGGTGAATGCCGGTGCCGGCCCATCCTCCGATATCACGGTGAGCGCCGCCATGGGCGAGCATGCAACGGGAAACGCCTACGCCGGCCAAGCAGGAGCCGTGTCTTTGGGCGCCCAAGTCGTCGTGATCCGGGATCGCAGCATGGTATCTGCCCACATGGACGGCAGGATCGATCAGGCGGCCGCTGTGCGGATCCTGGCCGACACCAACCGAATTGTCACCTCAAATGCTTTGGGTGTCAGCTTTGGGGCGATCTCGGCGGGCGCCGCGATCGCTGTCGCAGAAGGGGGTGGCTCGACCAGCGCTTACATTGGGTCTGGAGCGCAGGTCGGTGAGCAATCGGCGAACGGGCAATTCGTCCAGGACATAGACATCACCGCCCAGTCGATCGACACCGCAGATGCCCGTACCGTCGGAGTGTCGGCCGGTATCGGTATTGCCCTGGGTGGCTCTGTCGCTCTGGCGACCGTGAACCCAAACGTGAGCGCGCGAATCGAGCCAGGCGCAACCGCGATCATGGCCTGGGATGCCATCAACGTTAGCGCTGCGGCGACGCCGCAAGCCAACGCCAACGCGCTCGGGGTGAACGCAGGCGCGTTTGCGATAGGCGTTTCGATGGCCGAAGCCGAGTCCACGCCCGTCGTCAGCGCTTCTGTGGGCGGTTCGATCGGCGCGGCTACCCTCTCGGTCAACGCCGCGCAAGCGACGCCGGCCAACGGCCTGGCTGCGAAATCCTACGCGACCGGCGCCGTCGGTGGGCTGATCGGTGTCAATGCCACGTTCAGTACCGCGAAGAATGCCGGCACCGTCACTGGCTACGTGGCAGACAACTCGATCCTGACCGTGATCGACGCGATCTCGATCAATGCAACAGCGAACAGCGGCCAGCAGGCGGATGCCGACAGCGCGACGATCGGCCTCGTTGCCATCGGTGGCAATCTGGTGCGCGCTGAGTCGAATGTTATTACCAGTGCTTATCTCGGTACCGGTGTCCTGATCGGCACCGGCGGTTCGATCGGCGGCTTGCAGGATGGGCAGACCTACTATCTGGCTCTCGACGACACCCGGGGATTCACGCCGACGGACGATATTGAAGGTGACGAAATCAGGCTTGGCGCCGGACTGGTTACGGGGGACCAAGTTGTCTACCAGGAGGGTTTCCTCGCCAATCCTGCCATTACAGGTTTGACAGACGGCGCGGTCTATTCTGTCAGGGTCAATGCCGATGATCCTACCGAGGCAAGTTTGGTCGATTCCAATGGCCAGGATATCAACCTGGACGCATCCGGTGCCATGGGTTCTGGGTACTCCTTCTATCTCCTTGATCTCGATGAGACGCGGGTTTTCACGCCAACGGCTGACATCGCCGACAACAAGATCAAGCTCGGTGCCGGGCTGATTACGGGGGATAAGGTGGTTTACCAGCAGGGGTTCGTCGCTAATAATCCTGGCATCATGGGCCTGACAAACGGCGCCGTCTATTCTGTCAAGGTGAATGCCAATGATCCTAACAAGGTGGGCTTGGTCGATTCCGATGGTCAGGATGTCGAAAACCTGGATGCGTCCGGTGCCATCGGGTTCAGCTATCGTTTCAATCTCCTTGATCCCCGTCGGATAAGGTTGGCCAGTTCGCACGACGATGCGACGAACGAACAGGAAGATCCGAACGGGCGCCCGATCCGGGCGCCCGTTACTCTTCCAATTGCCCGTGCACTCGCTCGGGGCTCTGCTCAGACGCTGACGTCGCAAAGCAACCCGAGCCAAGTACTCCACTTTGACGCATGGTCAGACATCAACGGACTTGAACAGGCGATCAACGTTGATCCGGGTGAGGCTTTCTACACCGGTCAGGCGGTGGTCTACCACCAGGGCAAAGGGCCGTCACTGACCCTCTCGGCCAGCGGTGACGACTACGATTTTGCGCGCGCACGTGCTGGTGCCGGTGGGCTTGTCGCGGGCGCCGCAGCTTCTGCCACGGTCGAGAGCGACAGCGCTACGCGTGCCTACATAGGCGAGTTCGCGCAGGTTGAGGTCTCCAGTCTCACCGTCAGGGCCAGCCACACCGCCCGTTTTGATAGTCAGACGAATACCCTTCAGGCGGCCCTAGTCGGCTTCAGCGGCTCGTGGGCCACGAATCGAGTCACTTCGACCGTCGACGCCGCAATAGGTAACGACGCCAGCGTCACCACGCAGAATCTGGTGATCGACGCCCAGAATGTCTCTCGCAAGAACTTGCTGGGATCGGACGACTACAACATTCGGGCCGGTTCGGGGGGCGTTTGGCAGGGCAACGCCGCCGAGAGTAATACCGATATCGTCAATCGGACTCATTCCACGATTGGCGATCACGCCCAGGTCAACGTGACGGGCAATATTTCCGCCCCAGGCGCCCTGATTCTGAACGCCTTCAACGACGTCGAAGGCTACGATAAAGTCAAGCTCGATACCGGTGGCGTAATTGTCGGCTCCGGAGCAACGTCTGCGATTCGCGCCAATACAAACGATGCCCGGGTCAAGATAGGCGATGGTGCGATCGTCACCACGGTCGGTGAGGCCAACCTACAGACGCGGACCCGTTCCCATCTCGAAGTCGCACCGCAAGTGCACACCTATGGTCTGGCCTCGGCGGCGAGAGTCGATGGCCTGGCCTCAGTCCATAACGACAACCAGGTGGTTATCGGTACCGGCGCCATTTTGGTTGCGCAAGGTGACATCAAGCTGCTTGCCGGCCAGCAAAGCGATGGAACGAGGAATCAGCTCTATGTGCGTTCGCAGGGCGATGAACTAAATGCATCCGTCCTACCGATCGACCACCTTCAATCGCATGGGGAAATCGTTCAGAACCACAACATCACGATCGCTGCCGGAGCGCGTGTCGCGACCGCACGCGACGTGACGCTGAATGCCGAACGCTACGGCGCAGCCATTGCTTACGGGTATGGAAAAGGCAAGAACTGGATGACGGCCTTGACCAGCGGTATCGACAAGCTGCTGGGCGGGAATATTCCCGAGGAGATGAAGGGTGGGACTACAACCAACGAGCTGAATGCGAAAGTCACGGTCAACGGCACAATCGAAGCGGGCATCGCCAAGGACAAGACGCTGATTGTTCCAAAGGACTACCTGCTGACTCATGAAGGCCTGGTCAACGTTGGCGAAATTACCTTGCGAGAAACTGATGAATCGGTGGCGACCAATCTCGTCAATGAGCTGAACCATTGGCGGGAATTGAAAGCGCAGTACAGTGGACAGCCCATTCTTGAAGCGGCCTATCAGAACGAAATCGATCGAGTGGAGCAGGCGCTTGTTGAACTGGAGTTGCAGGCCACCGATCTTGATGGCAACTTTATTCCCCACACTTATGTCGAGGCGCTCGTATCCCCCTTCATTACGGTCGATGATATCTGGGCGCAATCGGGAACCATCTATGTGTATGGAAACGATCTGTCAGGAAGCGACACCGGTGTACTTAATGCCAACAGCGGTGTCCATGTCACGATACAGAACGACAGTCCGGCCAATCTGCGAATCAGCAAGATCACGATTCCCGACGAAGCGGGCGGGCGAGTTCGCTTCAATAGCATGGACGTTGGCAGTGCAAACGACGTGCGCAACATCAATCAAGATTCGGCGGTCACACCGGCTTTTGCGATTCGCTCTGCACCGGAATTGCCGTCACTCGATCCAGGTAATGATCCCAACGCGCCGCAAATCAGCATCATTAGTACCTACGATGCTGATGACGAGACGAACCAGTCGGATTCCTACTATGGCTTGTTCGCACAGCCGAGCATCCTGCTTGCTGGCGACATCAACAATATCGTCGGCAAGGTCCGCGCCGACAGTCTGCACGGGGCGGTACATGTTAGTGCAAACATTAATGCCGGGGCCATCGAAATTCATGCGGGTGGCGAGTTCGTGCAGAGTTACGCCGATGGGTTGCTCAGTACCGGCGGTAATCCAGGCTCGATTTGGCAACCAGTAGCGAACATAACGGAAGACAGGGCAAGAGCTGCCAGTGCGCAGTTCTTGAACACCCATTCTGACCCCGACCCGGGGCGTTACGGGTTACTTAACTACGTCTACGGTCAGGGCAACCCGGCGACTGACCTTGCAGTGAACAGCGTACTAAACAACCCGGTCTCTGGCAATGTCATCGCCGCTGCCAATGTATACATCAGCGCCAAGTATCTCAACATCAACGGTCTGGTGCAGAGCGGCCAACCACAGCAATCCGTTCACGTTACGAGCGCGGTACTTACCCAGATCGAAGCTGCTAGAAGGGCTTATGAGCTGTACAAGCAGACCGGGAACGCGACTGCCGCGCGAGCGCTGCTGAATGTTGGGGATTGGGCATCAGTAACTGATAAAGCGACGATCACCAACGACTTCCGATATTTTCTGTTATCTACGCCGGGTAACCAAAACGCGAGCGGCACCATCAAGGCGTTTTACAGCGCGGAGGGCGATCGCATCGAGCTGGCCGATGTAAAGGTGCAGGGCGGTTACCTCCAGCTGTTCGGCGAGATCTTGAGCACTGGCAATGGACAACTCAAGGTCCTTGACGGCTATGGCCAGATCAACATCGTCAACGATACCAGCAAGGTTCTCCTGACGAATCTGCTGGACACGGGAGATGGTGGAAGCGGGAAGGTCAAGATCACTGACACGTCGTTCCTCGATGCCGGCGGCAATCCGATGGTGACCGAGTACACGCGTTTGCATGGCGACGTGCAGAAGAAGGTTTATTTCTCGCCCGAGAACCCTGACTCAGTGGCTAACGTGCGGGTTGCTGCAGGGAGAACGGCGACCTATACGCCAAGAGACGGTTATCGGTACTACTGGCAGTCCGGTCTGGAGTTCACGACCGTCACGACTGAGGTGTTCGGGAAGTCGTCGTGGTTCGGAATCGATGCGCTTGCCAAGGATCCGAGCGCAAGGCGGAGTTCGAGAACAGAGCAGCTACAGGCGGTACCTTTCCGCCTGCCCGGAGAATATGTTTCGGTGAGCAACCCGCTCGATCAGCGGGACTACACGTTCCAGGCTGACAAAATTGTGACAGCCAGCGATATTATCTACCGGCATAGTTGGACGAAGAAAAAATGGTACGGGAAGAAAACTTACTACCTCGAGCAGAGAACGCTTACTGGCTCACGCGACATTTACAGCCATAGTATTCGCGCCGACCGGCCGATCGGGATCGAGTTCATTGGCGCTGATCCGGGCGAATCGGGCTCGGGCGTCTCAGTGATCTCCGGTGGGGCTATCCTGATCAACGATCGGATTCACGACATAGCTGGGACCACCGTTTTGCAGGCCACAGCTGGCGACATCCAGCAGTTGAAGAGCGACGCGGTGATCGGCGGGCGCAGCATTGTGCTGCGAGCGGGCGCAGCATTGTGCTGCGAGCCGCCACGGGCATTGGAGCTGGCGACAGTGGCACGGGTTCGGCGCTGGCCCTGAGCGGCGCCAATATCCTCGGCGACGACCGGGGGCTGAGTGTCAGCCTCGTAAACGGTGGCGGCGGCGTCCTGAACGCCACGACGGACTCCGGCGACATCAATCTGCGGCAAGCTGTCGGCGACCTGACAGTTGCCCAGGTCACTGCGCTGGCCGGTAATGTCAAGCTGACCGCCCAGCACAGCATTCTGGCCTCGGGCACTGCTTCCGTAATCAAGGGGAATAGCCTGACGCTCTCAGCCCAGAGAGGAAGTCTAGGTACGCTGGGGAGCGACGGGTCCGCCGATGAACCTTCCGGCGATGCACTGCCCATACGTCTGGTTGCAGGCCCGAACCGTACAGATACGCTGGTGGTCAACGCGCAGCATGACATCTACATCAAGGCGGTCAGCGGCGATCTATACCTGAACCAAGCCAGCACACCAGGGAATGTGCGGATCGAAGTGGTAAATGGCAGTCTGCTCGACGGAAACACCATCGAGGCACGCGATCCTCGCACCTGGGACGAGCTGAAGCAACTGTACGACAACATGCTGGCCACCCGGGAGACGGCGCAGGAAAGCATCGCGGCGACCCTCGGTGCCTACGAAAGTGCCCGGACCGCTGACTATCAGTCGTACTGGAAGTATCGCAACGCACAGACGACCGATCAGATCAGTGGTCTGGAGCATGGCCAAACCTACTATGCCGTCCTCGATCCGAATGATCCGAGCCGGATCGGGCTGGCGCTCAGCCAAGCGGATGCACAGAACGGCAAGACCATCAACCTTGGCGCAACTGCTGGAACGGGGGCCGAATACCGACTCTATGCGAATGCCAGCGACACCGCAGCACTCTCCACGTTCCAGTCCACTGCCGTTGACAACGCTGCGCACACCATCGCGCTCGGGGCGAGCACGACTGCCGTACTGCATAGCGGCGATGCTCTGAGCTTCTATCGCGTCGTCGCGTACGATTCGGTCGCTCATTTAACCCTGTCCGAAGCGGAGAACGCCACTTTCACCAGCTTCTACAACGATGTCGGCACTCAGCAAGGGCTTAGCGGCACGGCGCTGACCGATTTTGTCCAAAATGCGATCACGACGCTGGAAAACGACCGTACGATCGAGTTCCACCTGCTTCACAAGACGTACGGGGCGCTCGGTATTCTCCACGCCGATGCCAACATCTGGGATCCAAGCTGGTCGTACCGGACGAGCGACGCAACATTGCACCAGACCTTCGACGCCGCCAAGATCGATTCAAGCACCGACAGGATCCAGGTCGGTACCAATCTTTTCACCAATGGCCAGCAGGTCGTCTTCCGCAACGGCAACGTCGGCGGGCTGCAAAACAACGGTGAGTACCACGTCATCGTCGTCGATAGCAACCACATTCGCCTGGCGACGAGCGAGAGTGACGCTCTCAAGAGCGACCTTAACGATCCAGACGATGCTTACCATATTGCTCTCGATCGCGTGCTTAACCGCGGCCTCATTCAGCAGATCGGCGGAAAGGCTTTCAATCCCGGACCAGATGTCGACCCAGCAACCGGCACGATCACTATCGCCAATCACGGCTTCAGGACCGGTGAGGCGGTGACGTATCGCGGTGCTGCGGGAGGCATCGAGGGTCTGGAGGAAGGCAAGACCTATTTCGTGGTCACCGATGCCGCATATCCAGGCTGGATGAGACTGACCACAGATTCGGGGTTGACCGAGATCGTCCAACTGGGGACGGTCACCGGCAGCAACCATTACTTCTCTGACAGCGATGCACTGAGCCAACGTGCCACGTGGAGCAAGGGCCAACTCCAGAACTCGGTGAGTGCGGCCATTCTGCGGCCGAAGACCGTCGGCAGCACACTGGGAACGATCGAGGCGGTGAACATCGATGGGAGAGACGTGACCATCGTCACGAAGGGGCAAATCGGATCTTCCGCGTCGCTCATTCCCGGCGGCGAGATGATCCTCGTCGAAGGAGAATCGGGGACTGGCGCCGGCGCGATGATGTCCCGCGTAGCCGCCTCAGGGTCGCAGACCGTTTTGCTTCATTCGGGCCAGCAGCGGAACTGGACATTTAATGTCAACACGGCTGGGCTCTACCAGATTCAGTTCGATTACTCGAACGACTCCGCTCCAACGGGTCCATTCGAAACGATAGCGGTACAGATAGATGGCAAGGCAGTCGGGAGTTTCACCGCCCAGGATTCCGGCATGCTTGGCTGGGGCTTCGACTGGAATACCTTCTTCGCCAGCGACGCTTTGGGACCGCACGACCTGACCGCCGGTCAGCATACCTTGAGCGTCACTGTGCAGGGTGGTGATGAGTATGGCGTCGAAATCGACGCGGCAAGGCTCGTCTATCTCAGTGCCAGCAAAGTCGACATCACCTTGCCGCTGACCAGCGGCTTGTCCGACGAGCTGAAGGTTGCCCTGGCATCAGCAGAACCCCAGGATCTCAGTTTCTATTATCGGGATGCCGATGGCGGTCTGGTGCGAACGCAGCCGGACGATGGTGACCACACAATCGTGCAGATCAGCATCCTTCCCAAAGACAACGTCAACTTCAACGTCTCCGGCGCGCTCAATGTCATCTCGCAGAGCGATGTCAATCTCGGCACCGAAGGCGTGGCACGGATCGACCAGATCACGGCAGCCGGCGAAGTCCGCCTCAAGGCCAAGCAGGGCATCGTCGACGTCCGGACAAGCACCGCGGATCCGGTCAACATTCGTACGACTGTTGCCACGGGGCACATCATTCTCGAAGGCGGAAGCCAGGGTATTGGCTCGTTGGGAACCGACGGCACCCTGGGTTCGCCGGGGCCAAACGCCCAGTCGCTGTGGATCGACCTTGGTACAGGCGCGAGTCTAACGGCCCGTACCAACGGCGACATCTATGTCGTCAACAAGAGAGGTGATCTGCGTCTCAGGGAGGTGTTCAGTACTGGGATGGTCGATTTCCGCGCTGACCGCTCGATTCTCGATGGCTTTGCAAATTCGGATTCTGGCGCCGGCCTTTACGCGAAGGTCAATAGCAATTCCCTTTACCTGCAGGCCGGCGCAGGCGTTGGTACCGCGGTGAACTTCCTCGAAGTCGCCACTGGTACCTTGCGCGTTTTGGCCGAGAGGAATATCCAGCTTGAGGAGGTCCAGGGTTCGCAGAGTCTGACGGGCAACATGACCCTTGATCTGGTTAAGTCGTCTCTCGGCGATGTCAGCCTGAAGTCCCGAGTCGGATCCATCTTTGCTGCGAACAGCGATCTGGTCGCCGATTTGGTCGTTGGCAACGACATCACATTGCGGGCATTTGACACGATCGGCACGTCCGAGCACCACCTGAATGTCAACTCCGCCTATTCGATTCCGCAAACCAGCTTGAGCACTTCCAGTGGCGGCAACACGTACATTACGAAACTGGTCGGGGATCTTTACCTCAACACCGTCGCGACTCAGGGCGGAGTGGCGTTCATCACCGTACCGGCGGGCCGAATTCTGAACGGGAACACGAATGCCATCGATGCCGATGAGCCGACTGCGAATAGCAGACCGCTGGATCCGAACGATCCTGTCTTCTCGGTGGACCCTCTCAATCCTTACAACGTGGCGTCCGGCAAGACCTACCTCTTTGCGAGTCAGGATATCGGAGAAGAGACCGACCACATCCGTAGCTTGGTCGGTTTTCTCGAAGCGCAGTCGACGGCAGGTGGCACCTGGATCGACAATACTGGTGCCTTGACCGAAGGGGGCGTAACCGACAATCTGATCGGCATGAGGGCCGGTGGCAACATCAGCGTTTCCGCCTCGAGTCCGATAGTCATCCGAAGCAACGTCATCGCGGATGGCAACATAACCTACGTGGCTCACGACGGGCAGCCTTTTGGTGAAATGGCACCGGACAACATCGTCCTGGAGCCAACGGCCACGCTCACCTCGCTGACAGGCAACGTTACCCTAATTGCGGCGGATTCCATTCTCTACGCAGATGGCAACGCCAGTGGCGCCGTGCTGACTGGCAACATCATCACCTTGATTGCGGAAAGGGGAACGATCGGCCAAGGGGACAAAGCGCTTCTGATCCACTCGTCTCACACTGGCAAGGGCTATCTGGCGGCCACGGCCGCACAAGGCATCTGGATCACCCAAACGGCTAATGATCTCAACGTTGTGAAAGCCGAAACCACTGTCGGCGACGTCTTCCTGGAGACGAACCCCACAGCCAGTGACGCCGACCTGATTCTCGAAGCCACGGGAACGGTACGCAGCCAACGCGGGACGATCCATATTCGCGCCTCGCGCGACACGCTAATTTTCGGCAGCGCTGTCGCTGGCGGGACGGTCGCTTTCGATGGCGTCACGTGGACTAGCGACGGATCGCTATTGTCGGTCAACGCGGGGCGCCAAGCCTACATTGGTGGAGCGCTGTTTGCATCCGACGCCGTTCAAGTCAATGGCGGACAATCGGGGGGAGAAAACGATCGCCAGTTGCATGTCGTCGTCAATAGTGAGGGCGGCTTGACGTCGGGCGGTCTCGGGCTGGGCGGCACAGGCGGTCACGTCGGCATCTTAAGCGCAGGTAATCTGCAGATGATGGGACGTATCCTCTCCGGTGGTGCCGTGAGGGGCAACGATGTCGTCTGGTCCGGCCGCGATTCGGATGTGCGGATCGAGGCTTATGGTCAGGCCGCAATCGGCGGCAACACGCTGGACATACAGGGGCGGAGCACCGAGACGGGTGGCTACGTCCAGGCCAGTCAGAACATCACCCTGGTCGGCGGCAGCGATGTGACCGGCACCGGTGTCCATGTGCAGGCAAGCAGCGAACTCAGCACGCACGATGTCGACAGTTCCATCCTGATTCAGTCGGCCAGCGATGCCGATGTGCATGGTCTGGTAGTGGCCGGGGGCGAGGTGGCAGACGTCTTCGATGCGGCCGGTAGCTACCTTGGGCGCAGCCTGGTGAACTTCGGCGGTGCCGCGGCGCTGCGTGTCGAGGCGGAGCACCAAGTACGCATTGGCAACGAGATGCAGGCCGGCCGTGGCATCCAGCTGGTGGGGGGCGTCGACCCGCTGGAGCAGGACCCGGCGGACGGTGGTGCCAACTATTCCGGCAGGAGCATCGTGCTGTATGGCAGCGCGCATCTGCAGACCTGGGCCGACGACAGCAAGATATCGCTCGCTGGGCCCGGTGGGATCATTGTCCTGGCCGCCGATCATGCACAGGAAATCGAGGCAGCGGGCTGGGTTGCGTCGGCCGACGGCAGACTCGCGGCCGATGTCACTTTGGCGACTGCCGTCGACAAGGTCGATTTTGAGTACGCCGGTGCGGTGCTCATCAAGGCGGCGGACACGGCAGACAACACCAGCCTGTCGGATCTGGTTTCCGACATACAGGCTGCGCTGGATTCGTTCGACGGCTACACCGTGATCGACTCTATCGACCCGGCGCAGATCGGTTCGATCTACGCAGCGTTCGCCAGCGGCACGCAGGTTCCCGACGTCACGGTTCAGCTGCGCGACGGCAAGCTGGTTCTTGCCAGTTCCGACGCCTTCGAGGTGCGTCAGACTTCGGTCAACGCTGGTCTGCTCGGCCTGAGTAACCTGTCTGCCACTGCACCGCTGGCGTCCGTCGCTTCACCCTACGCCATCCAGGCAGATGCGGCCGGTTCGCGGGTTCTTATCGGCACGCCGGCCGGGCTGAATCAAAAGGTGTACCTTGCCGGCAGGATCCTGGCGCACGACGAGATCGAGCTGACAAGTGGGCACTCCACGGACGGCATTGATATTGAATTCGATCGCAGCGGCGTGCTGGAAACAGTCGATGGATCGATCGCTTTCAGCGCCCTTGGCAGTGCTATTCTTCGCGGCGATGTCTTGGCTCGGGGCAATAGTGCGGACATCGTTGTGCACGCAGCAAATACCCTCACCATCGGTGGTCAGCTGGAGGCTGATGACAACATCAGCCTTACCGCCGGCACGACACTTGCGCCCGGCCAGCTCAGCATAGTCACCGAGGGAACCAGCGCGATGAAGTCGCTGGGTGGCGGTGGGCGGATCAGTGTCTCTGGTCTGAATGACGTCAGGATCAATAGCTCCGTCGGTTCCGGCAGTTACCACCTGCGCCAGATTTATATCGAATCGACGGCTGGTACGCTGTTCGTCGACGAGGCTTCAGGCCGGGTCGAGAACGACAATGGAAATATCCGACTCATTGGCGTCGACGCGAACATCGCCGGTGTGATCAGGACCCCGGGTGTCGTAAGCGGCTATGCGGTGGACATCCAGGCTGGCGATCAGGCCACCGTAACCGGCGATATCTCGTCGTGGGCTTCGGTGCGCATCCAGGCAGGCAACGATCTGTTGCTCGCCGACGGCAACGTGAGCGTGACACATCCGGGAAATGGCATAGACATACAGTCGGCGGGGATGGTCGAAATCGGCCGCGTAAGTTTCGACGCCAATGGCAAACCCGTTCAGCAGGGAGAACTGATAGCTGGCGGCGCAACTGTGAGTATTGTCGGACAAGAGCGCGTTTCCATTGCAGCGGGCGCCCAGATCATGACCAGCCGCTCGGGCAGCAGCACCATCAACATATTGGCCACGCGGGTCGACCTCCGCGGAGCGCTGTACGCCGGCGCCATGCTCGACCAGAACCAGGAAGTGCAATGGGTCGGTGAGGGGGGGCTCGTCGATATTCGCGTCACAGATTCGCTGACACTCGGCGGCTTAGCGGCCGATGGCCAGGGCTTCGTGACTGTCGGTGGTTCAATCCGGTCGACGGGAGAGGTCAGCATCAACGCGAATCTCGGTGGCTATCCCGGGTCCGAGGTCGGTTTCAGCATGAACTCGCCAAGCTCGATCGTCGCCGATGCGACGGGAGCCTTCGGAGCGTCGACAGGCTCCTTCCTGGAACCCAGGGTTGCCAGCCGTGTCACGCTGAACGCCAGCCAGCAGGCACAGATTTACGGGCTGATCCAGGCGGTCGACAGCGGGCGGGACGCTGCATCCGACTCCGATACAGTCGTTCTCCACGCTGGCAGTGGGCTGCTGATTGATGGTTTCATCGAAGCCGATGACCGTGTCGAGCTTCATGGTGGCGAAAGACCGCAGTCAAGTCCCAGCGTCCTGGTCACTCCACTGCTGCTGAAGACCGACACGCAGGGCAACGAGATCCTCAATAGTGACGGCAATCCGATCCGGCTTGCCGGCGGCACGGTCAAGACAGGCGCCGGAGGTGCGGTCCAGATCAGCGGCGCACATGATGTCGTCGTCAGCGGCACGGTAGGCCAGCTGTATGAAAGCGCAAGTGGCCCGATGGTCGCCACCGCCACGGTCGAGATCACTTCGGGCGGTGGCGATGTCAATGTCGACGGCAAGGTGAACGCGAATGATTTCGTCATCCTGACCGGTGTGGACGTCAACGTGCTCGCCGGAGGCGTGGTCAAGGCGCGAGGCGCCAGTGGTACTGTCTCGCTGCATGCGACCGGAGCATCCTCTTCTGCGGGGACCGCGGGGGTGGTTTACGTGGGCACGACACCAGACCGATCCGAGCCGGCGCTAGTCGATGCGGGCGACCTCATACACCTCTTCGGCGATTCGATCCGCGTGGACGGGCAGGTCGGGCCAGGCGGAACCGCCGACCGGATTCTCTTCAACGCGGTACACGACATCCTGGTCACGGGGCTGGTCAAGGCCAACGACCGCATTGAAATCAATGCCGGCGTAAATCCGGACTGGACCGAGGAGTTGACCGCCGGCAGCATCACCGTCGACCAGCTCACCGACGGCAATATCTATGTTTTCGGCGCCGGCCGGCTCGACTCGGCGAATCAGGCGCAACTGAAAGCCGGCGGCAACGTCGAGGTGCGTGGTCAAACCACCGTCGCCGCCACCGCGGTGCAGGTTCTGGTCCCCTATATCACTCAGAACCCAACGACCATCTATGTCGTCGTCGGCTCACGGCAGGTCGCGGCAGGAACGATCACGGTGCCGCACGTTTCGTGGGTGAACACCACAGTGACCAATCAGGTCGGCTTCGACACGGTGGTCGTCGGCAACGCGTACAACACCATCGACGCAACGCTTATCCAGGATGGCTGGTACAACTCCGCTACGGGTGTGTTCCGGGAGTATTTCCTGCCCGGTGAGAGCGACGTAGGCTATCTGCCGCTCTACGACTTCAGTTGGGCGAATCTTAAGACCCATACCACGGTCAACGGTCAGTTGACCGAGACCGACTGGAGCCCAGAATGGGCCTCGTACCCTTACCTACCCGCGGCTGCAATCGTTAATCGCGTGGCCACTTCCGTTGATGCCGCTCAGGTCACCAGCCAGCTGACCGTGGCGGGTTATTCCTTCGTTGACAACGCGGACGGTTCCTACCGGAGGTTCATCGGACCCAAGGCTGCGGCTACGACCGAATTCGGTCTGAACATGATTACCGGAATGCTTTATTCGCAGAGACGTTCGATTGGCCTCGACAAAACGACTTATCAACAGCTGACCTTCGATGACCACTTGGGCCCCGTCATCCTTCGTATGCCAATCGGAGCGGAGAGTGATATCCGTAGTTGGGTTCGCCTAGGTTCCGCGGTCACTTGGCAAGAGCTTGTCGGCGAGTTTCAGGATAGGGCTGAAGTCTATTATGAGCAGACTGGTTCTAGTTTTACTCCGTCAATCATCAATGGCGCGCTGACCAGCGCCTACTACCCGCCGCATGCTGATCCGGACGGCGGGATCTATTACCAGGATCAGTGGACTGTAAGCTATTTTGGGAATGGGCTGAGAGAATACAATATCTCTGACGGTCGCGGAGTGATTGAGCAATATCGAGTTCCGGACTGGTCAAGCCAGATCAGTCAGAGTGGGTATGACGTTAACGGACGTTATGTTTACGCGGGGGCGCAGTATGTCAGCGGTTATAGTGCTGCTGTTAGTAATGAGGCATTTGTAATGGAGCATAATAAGTTAGTTGGGTATATTCCGAATATGACTTATGTGGAAAGCGGGTTTTTCGATTGGGTTGTGTATTGGGTGGGAGATATGAGAGGTTACCGTGATGCCGGAAATACTTCGACTTGGGGGTCTTGGAATTTTGATTGGCGTGATGCCACTCAAGCAGATATAGTGCGCATCGTTAACGTTTTTGACTATCGTGTAGACCGGGCGGGTTACAATGATGTGCAGGTAAAGCAATCTGGAAGGCTAGTCGAAGTTAATAATCTAACTGGGCGAATCTATTCTGCCGATATTCATGCCGAGGCTAGGGGTAAGGAATGGGTTGATACCAGCTACTGGCAGAGCGCAAATAAGCACGAAAACTTTATTGATTACACCTATGAATGGGCCTCTGCTTATACGATTATTCCACAGGGCCGGCAGACCTTGCACTACCAAGTGGTCGATAATCCGCACGACATTCCCAGTAACCGTCCGAAATACGAGATCTACACGACTCAGGTCAAATTGGTGCACGACGAAGAGGTGACGCAGTACGCCACGCAGTTGATCACCCAGCCGCAGACCGTGTTCATTACCCATCGCAGCTACGCGAACGACGATTTACGGGCCATCGGTGTGTTCGCAGGTGAATCGATTGCCGCTGCGAACCGTATCGATATCCAGACAGGCGGCAACGTGACGCTCAGCGGTATCGTCGACGCGACCGGAGCCGAAGGAATGGTCAGCATCCAGGCGGCGCAGAACCTGACGTTGGTCGGCGCGCAGCCTGCGGGCAACAGCAACACCCTGCCAGCACCGGCGGCGGTGCTCGCTTCCGCTGCCATCGACCTCCGCGCGACGAGTGGTTCGCTGAGCCTCGATACTTCGAGTCGGATCGGCGGTATGAATACGGATTCCATCCGAGTCAGGGACGTGACGCTGCAGTCCGGCGCCGACGCCATCTTGAACGGCAGCGTCCTTGCGACTTGCAATGTCGGCGTCAAGGCTGGCGCTACGGCATATCTTACCGGCCTCATGGTCGCCAATAAGGTCCTGGTGGACACAGGGCAGAAGTCGGGCGTGGGAAACGTCATCGGCTCGATCGCCACCGATGTTAAGACGTTTGGCAGCTTTGACGAGATCACGCTGAATTCGGGTGAGTCCTCGGGTGACATCGACTTGACCAACACCGACCTGAAAACCGGCGGCGTTGTCAGCTTGAATGCCGCGGCTGGGACAATTCGGCACGGCGGGGGCGTGATCCGCGCACGGGAACTCAACGCGACAGCGCAGTCCGGCATCAAGGCCAATACAGTGATTTCCAATCTGATCGCGACCGTCAGCGCTCTGGGCGATATCGAGATCACCAACGGTGGCGATCTCACGCTGACCAGGGCAGTAACGGCTCATGGCGCCATCGTCGTGGAGAACTTCGGCAGTCTGAATGCCGAATTCGTTGCCACGCAGGGCGGCGCTCCCGGCAACGACATCACCCTCGCGACGCATCGCATTGGAGCCGTGAACGAGCTGACGATCACGGAACTTGGCGCTGCCGACGGCGCGGGTAACGTGACGCTAGATGTATCTGGAACAATTGCTCAGGTGGGCGGCCCGGTCGTTGCCAATCGATTGAATGTCATCGTCGAAGGCGGCGTTGCTCTGCGGACGCGGATCAGCGAACTCGACTTGCGGACCACGACCGCGGGCAACGTTGCGATTAGCGACAGCAATGGCGACGGAGTGATCCTCGCCGACGTTCAGGTTCTCGACGGCTCCTTGTCCGTCAGCGCCGCCGGCTCAATCGTCGCCGAAAATGTTCGCTCGCTGAGCAATCTGCAGGGCAACGATATTGGCTTGACCAGCGTCGGCGGTAGTATCCACTCAGGTCTTATCAGTGCGGGTGCGTATGCTTCGACGCCGGAAGAAGCGGCTGCGCTGGGCCTCAAGCATTCGCTCGGCAAGGTGACGCTGAGCGCGGCTGGCATTATCGACCGTCTGCCACAGCAGCAGGGCCCGGGCGTGGTTGCCGATCAGACGATGCTTATCGCCGGACAGGGCATTAACGATTTGCTGATCGCTGTCAATTCGATCCAGAATGCCCAGACCAACTACGGTTCGATCTCGCTGGCCGACGTCGATGGCGTCGACGAGGAATCGCCAGGACTGACGGTTATAAATGCCGTGACGCATGGCCGAGGCAGCTCGATCGTCATCTCCGCTCAACGGGACTTGAATGTCGACGAGGAAGTGCAAGCCGTGGGATCCGACTCGACGGTGCGCCTCGAATCGAGCGCTGGCAACCTTTGGATCGCGGCCGGGGCGGGTAGTGTCGCTGCCAGCGGAGGCATCGCGCTGTCCGCCGGAGGACTGATTCGCGTCGACGGCGCCTTGGGCCAGACCGACGTGCTGGACATCAAGGCGGGAACGAGCTTCCAGTTGCCCGACGCTGCGCCACTGCGATTTACCGGTAACAGCATCAGCATCCACACCGGTCAGACGATCAACGTGAACGGTACGCTGGCCGCTAGAGATAAGGTGGAGTTGATCAGCGACGACGGTAATGTCGTAGTTTCCGGCATCATCGCCGGACGTAACGCCAGCGGTCTCAAGCAGTTAATTCTGGAGGCGAACGGCACGGGCACGGTGACCGAGCTGCTCGCAGATCCTGCTACGGGCTTGCCTAGCTCCGAAGCGGTTGAGGTTCCGGCCGGCAATATTTATCTGCGGCAATCGACATCGCAAGCGGGTGGACCACAGGGAAGCGTGGTCACGGCCACCCAATTGGTGCAGTTACGTGCGGCACGAGAAATCGTTGGCCAGAATATGAGCATTGATGTCTCCGGTCCCGGAGGTGTCATTGATATGTCCGTGGGTACCAGCCTGACGCTGAACGCAGGTACGACGATCAAGGCCGATGGCCGTGTCAGTCTGGCCTCGACGGGTGGGGATCTGACGGTTAACGGGACGATCCAGGGCCACAGCACCGCCTTCGCCGACCAAGTGACGCTGGCCGCGGGGGGCAGTCTGAGCGCCAGCAGCAATATCAACGCGGCCAATCTCATTAGTTTGCGAGCCGGCGGGCCGCTCTACGCCAACCTCAATCTGGCGGTTACCGGTGCCGACGGCACGATCGACCTGCATTCGGGCCAGCCACTCGGCCTCGACGACGTGACCGTGCTCAAGGCGACGAAGCGGGTGAGCCTGAGTTCTGATCAAGACATCAGCGTCGGCTCGGCGAACATCCAGGGCATCAACAGTGCGCCTCTCGCCGAGGTGTCAATCAATGCCGGCGGAAACCTGAGCGTGCGTGGCGGCGCCATTTCGGCGAGCAAGCTGATCGCGCTGGGGGCTGGTGGGACCTTGAACGCTGATCTTAATCTGACAGTTTCGGATGCTGAAGGCACCATCGACCTTCATTCAGGTCGGCCCCTGATTCTCGGCACTTCAACGGTGCTCAAAGCGACGAAACGGGTGGCGCTGAGTTCGGATGGTGATATTCATGTCAGTACGGCTAACCTTGAGGGAGTAAATGGTGCGCCACTGTCGGAAGTCTCGATCCAGGCTGGTGGCGATTTGACAATAGACGGCGGGGCTATCACGGCAGCTACGCTGATCAATCTCGGTGCCGGTGCGACATTGAACGCCAACCTTGACCTGACGGCTTCAGGGGAGAACGGCAGGATTGATATCAACTCGGGTGGCGATATTACTCTGGCATCTCCAGGTTCTGGCGGCCCGATCCTGAGGGCTACGAAGCGGATCAGCATCGCTTCCGGTGGAAACTTGACTCTTGGGGTTGGCGATGATGACCGCTCCAACCTGGCCGGCGTCAGCGGTCAACTCTTGCAGCAGTTGGATCTGCATACAGCCAGGAATCTCTTGTTGTACGGTGGAACGTTTAAGACCACAGATTCAATCAAGCTAACGGCGCTAGGGAGCATTTCTACGGATGGAAACGCGCCGCTAAATCTGACGAGTACTGGGTCCATCGACGTTGCATCGGGTAGCGGTGGTTTGCTCCTGAATAATGTCGCGGCTGGAAGAGTAACCCTTGAAGCGCTGGGCGGCTCGATCACGCAAGCAGCGGGTGGCCGTATCTCGACTGCCTTGCTCTCTGCACGGGCTCTGAACGACTTAGTTCTGCACTCCGCAGGTGGGATGGCTAATGTGCAGGTTAACGCCCATGGCAACATAGTGCTGGTATCGACCGGCGCTATTGTCCTGCAGAAGCTCTCCGCTGCCGACGGGGCAATTACCGTGACGGCTGACGACACGATCACGGCGGTCGAAGTCGTCGCACTGACGGACGCCGCAGACCGTAGTGTCACGCTGATTAATACCGCTGGAGATGTGCTGGTGGACCGGATTGCCGTTGGCTATCAGTCCGGCGAAATCTTCATCAAGACGCCTGGCAGCATTCGCGAGCTTGACAATGCCGACTTGGATTACGATCTGACTGGCAACCGTGGTGTTCTGATTGCGGGCGGCGAGGTCGGCAGCAGGCGAAATCCGAGCCTCAACCTGGAGATGAATTTTCGGGAAGTTTCCGATACCGTCAGGCTCGTCGTCGGTGACTACACCATCGCCGAGGGACAGGGGCTGAGCTTGTCGGCAGGCGGCTTTGGATCGGCTACGCACTTGATTTGGACGGTCAATGGACAAGCCGACGTTGCGATTGGTGCCAATCCGACCTTGACCTGGATGCAGTTGCAAAGCATTGGCGTGGACGACGCCGGAGACTACGCGATCGGCCTTCAAGCGACTTACGCGCCCGGGATCGAGAGCGCCACGCCTTCGTCGCTCTCGCTGCACGTTCTGAATACGGCACCGATAGCGACATTTGGGACGAACCTTGCTGACGGCACAGTTCCCAAGGGCGGGACGGTGACCGTGTTCTTCGCCGACCAGCACGATCCTTCGGTTGCCGATCAAACCCGCGGTTTTCTCTACAGCGTTGACTTCGGCAACAACGGCAGCTTCGAGGTTGTTGATAGTAGCGAGACCGTGTTCACGGTGCCGGCACAGTACGTCAGCCGTGACGGCCCGGTTTCGGTGCGGGGACGCATTCGGGACCAAGCAGCAGCGGGGGATACGAACCCGCAAAATGTGGGTTACACGGACTGGTTGACCTCCTTCACGGTGAATGACGCGGCCCCGCTAGCTGCGGACGATGCGTATACGCTGGACGAAGACGGTCGACTCCGAGTGATGGCATCCGGAGTGCTCGGCAACGACACGGATCGGGATAGCGTAACGCTGACTGCAGTGTTGGTCCATGGACCGCAACACGGAACGCTTACCCTGGATTACGACGGAGGTTTCCTCTATACACCTAGCGCCGACTTCTTCGGCACGGACGTCTTTAGTTACCGTGCTAATGACGGCGTGTCCAACTCCAATGTCGGACTGGTCACGCTGACCATCCAGCCGGTAAACGACGCCCCCGTCGCCGCCGCCGATGCCTACACACTGGACGAAGACAGACCGCTCAGCGTTTCCGCCGCTGGTGTGCTCGGCAACGACAGTGACATCGACAGCGCCACGCTGACGGCAGTCCTCATTGATGGACCTCAACACGGCACGCTGGAGCTTGCCGCTGACGGCGGTTTCCTCTACACCCCGGACGCCGACTACTTTGGCTCCGACAGTTTTAAGTACCGTGCCAACGACGGCCAGGCCGACTCGAATCAGGCGCTGGTTACGCTGACGATCGAGCCGGTAAACGACGCCCCCGTCGCCGCCGACGACGCGTACACACTGGACGAAGACACGCCACTC
>JEMY01000015.1 GCA_000585075.1 Candidatus Accumulibacter regalis
GCCGCACCGATGCCGGCAGCGCCCGCCCGGCGAGCGCCGGAGAGGGCGGTGGAGAGGGCGCGCGCCGGCCAGCCGCCGCTGCGTCCGTCGCCGCCATTGACGGTGCGCGCCAAGCCGCAGCTCGATCTGCCGCGACCGGCGCCGCAGAATACACCGCCGACGGCGGCCGAAGTCGTTCCGGCGGCGGTCATGGACGAGATTCGCTCGTTGCGGAAAATCGTCGAGCAGCACCTGGCCGGTCTGGCCTGGGGCGAGTCGGCGCGCGCCGAGCCGGTGAAGACCGAAGTCCTCCGCCAGCTGCTCGACGCCGGCTTTTCGCCGCAGTTCGCCCGCGACCTGCTTGTCGATCTGCCGCGCGACCTCGACGCCGGGCAGGCGCTGGGGTGGGTAAATGGGGGGAGCCGATCGTGGCCTGTTGACCACCGACAGTGAGAGCGACATCGTCGACCGTGGCGGCATCTATGCGCTGGTCGGGCCGACCGGTGTCGGCAAGACGACCACGACCGCCAAACTCGCCGCCCGTTGCGTCCTCCGTCATGGCGCCAGGAAGCTGGCGCTGGTGACCACCGACGGCTATCGGATCGGCGCGCACGAACAGCTGCGCATCTATGGGCGGATTCTCGGCGTGTCGGTTCATCTCGCCAGGGACGCCGCTGACCTGCGCGCGACGCTGCAGGATCTGCAGCACACGCACATGGTGCTCATCGATACCATGGGCATGAGCCAGCGCGATCGCCTGGTCAGCGAGCAGGTGGCGATGTTCGGTGACAACGACGTCAAGTCGCTGTTGCTGCTCTCGGCGACCAGCCGTGGGGATACGCTCGATGACGTGATCAGGGCGTACAACGGCCTGCAGAATCTCGCCGGTTGCATCCTCACCAAGGTCGACGAAGCGGCGAGTCTGGCGTCGTCACTCGATGTCATCATCCGTCATCGCCTGCGCCTGTACTACGTCTCGAACGGGCAGCGAGTGCCGGAGGACCTGCACCTGCCCAATCGCCCTTATCTGGTGCACCGTGCGTTCCGGGACCTGCCGGAGACCTCGCCACACCGTCTCGCCGGCCTCGAGCCCGGGCTGATGATGGCCAGTGCGGCGGCCAACGCGGCCAATGCAGCCAGCATCGTCTCTGCCGGAGGAACGCAGCGTGGTTAATCTTCGCGGCGACCAGGCGGCCGGGCTGCGGCGCCTCTTCAGCCGCCCGCGGCTGCGCATCGTCACCTTTGCCGCGGGTGGCGTCGGCGTTGGCAAGAGCATTGCGGTGGCCAATCTGGCGGCTTGCCTGGCGCGCCAGGGCAAGGAAGTCCTGGTCGTCGACGAGAATACGGACGACAGCGTTGCAGCTTACTACGGCGTCCCGGTGCGGCACGATCTGCAGCAGGTCGTGCATCGGGAAAAGTCGCTCGCCGAGGTAATCCTTTCGGTGGCGCCAGGAGTGCGCGTTCTGCCCGCCGCCAAGGTGGTCAAACGGCTCGCCAGCCTGAGCGCTGCCGAACAGCGCATCCTGGTCGACAGCCTTGGCCACATCGGCCGGCCTGCCGACGTCGTTCTCGTCGATGCCTCGCTTGACCATCCGCTCGGTTTCTCGCCACTTGGCCTTGCGGCGCACGATACGGTGATCGTCGTCTCGCCGAATGGCGCTGCGATCACCGACGCCTATGCGCTGATCAAGAAAGTCAGCCTCGGTTACTCGCGCAAGAACTTTCGCATCCTGGTGAGCAAGGCGCGGGCAGCGAGCGACGCGCAGGCGGTGTACGACAACATCGCCGAGGTCGCCCACAGCCGCCAGCTTGCCCGCCTCGACTATGCCGGTCACGTACCGCTCGACGAGTCTCTGCGGCAGGCTTCGAGGCTTTGCCAGCCGGTCGCCGGGCTGTTTCCGGATGCCCCCTCGGCGCGGGCCTATCAAAGCCTGGCCAGTGCTCTGCTCAACTGGCCGAACGGCGACGTCGATGTCCGCGGCCTCGAACATTTCGTGCAACAACTGCTACACTTGAGCCAACGTCTAGACCCCACAGCTATCTACGCCTGATAGCGCCCTCCCGGAATGCATGTATAACGCTGCTGGTCAGATCAACAAGGAGCAGCTGGTCCAGCGCTTCGCGCCAATGGTCAAGCGCATCGCTTGCCATCTGGTCGCGCGCCTGCCGGCCAGCGTTCTGCTCGACGACCTGGTGCAGAACGGCATGCTCGGCCTGCTCGACGCGATTGGCCGTTTCGAGGCCGGCGTGGGAGCGCAGTTCGAAGCCTATGCGGCGCAGCGGGTACGTGGCGCGATGCTCGACGGCCTGCGCGAGAACGACTGGTTGCCGCGCAGCCTGCGCCGCAGCTGTCGTCTCATCGAGGCGGCCATCACGCAGCTGGAACAGGAGACGGGACGTGCGCCAAGCGAAAAGGAGCTTGCCGACTCGCTGGGAATGACGCTGGCCGACTATCAGACGATGTTGCAGGACGCTCGCGGACACCAGCTGGTCTATCTCGAAGACCTCGTCAGCGAGGATGGCGAGGACTTTCTGGAGCGACATCGGGTTGAAGAGAGCAGCGATCCGGCGCAGCTTTTCGAGGAGGAAGGTGTCCGTCAGGCCCTGGTACAAGCCATTGCCGATCTGCCCGAGCGTGAAAAGCTGATGATGGCTCTCTACTACGAACAGGATCTCAATCTGCGCGAAATCGGGGAAGTGATGGGGGTCAGCGAATCACGCGTCTGCCAGCTGCACAGCCAGGCGGTGATGAGGCTGCGCACGCGCCTGGCGGGAGCTGCAGCCACGAAGCGGAAGAGAGCCAGAAAGAATGGATAGGACCAGCGTACTCGGCTTGCTGATCGGCGTGCTGGCGATCGTCGGTGGGCAGATTCTCGAGGGGGGTCACGTCGGTTCCCTGTCGCAGCCGACGGCGCTGCTGATCGTCGTTGGCGGTACGCTGGGCGCGGTCATGCTGCAGAGTCCGTACGCGACATTCATGCGCGGTATACGCATGGCGAAATGGGTCTTTCGGCCGCCCGTTTCGGATCCGCAGAAATTGATCGAGCAGATTTCGAGCTGGAGCCAGATCTCCCGGCGCGAAGGTCTGCTGGCCCTCGATGCGGTGGTCAACGAACTGCCGGACGAGTTTACGCGCAAGGGACTGCAGCTGCTCGTCGATGGCGCCGAGCCGGAGCGCCTGCGCGAGGTCATGGAAGTGGAGATCAGCACCTTCGAACAGGAAATGAAGCTCTCGGCAAGAATCTGGGAGGCGGCGGGAGGCTATTCGCCGACCATCGGCATCCTCGGCGCGGTGATGGGCCTGATTCACGTGATGGAGAATCTCTCCGACCCGTCGAAGCTGGGCGCCGGCATCGCCGTCGCCTTCGTGGCGACGATCTATGGCGTTGGCCTGGCCAATCTGGTCTATCTGCCGATGGCCAACAAGTTGAAGGCGCACATCAATCGCCTGCTCACCCAGCGCGAAATGATCGTCGACGGCCTCGTCTGCATCGCCAATGGCGACAATCCCCGCATCATCGAAAGCCGCCTGCGCGGCTACATCTTCTGATCGATGGCCCGTCGAAAGCACGTCGAAGAGCACGAGAACCACGAGCGCTGGCTCGTTTCGTACGCCGATTTCATTACCCTTCTCTTTGCTTTCTTCGTCGTGATGTACGCACTCTCGTCGGTGAACGAGGGCAAGTACCGAATCCTCAGCGATTCGATGGTCAGCGCCTTTCGCAATGTGCCGGTCAACAGCGTCGGCCAGCTGGCGGCGATCCTGCCGACACCGGCGCCGGTGAGCAAGCCCAATCTGGCCAGCAAGACGCAGGAGGCGGTCCGCCAGAAGCAGCGCGAGAGCATGCGCAGTATTGCCAAGGACATCCTCGAGGTGATGGCGCCACTGGTCGAACAGGGGAAGGTGCGGGTCCTTGAAACGAGTCGCGGAGTGACCATAGAAATCAACGACAGCATCCTGTTCTCGCCAGGCCAGGCCCTGATTCAGCCGCCTTTGGCCCGAGCCATGGAGGCCGTGGCCGCGGTGCTGGTCGGAACCGATTTCCCGATTACCATCGAGGGACACACCGACGATGTGCCGATCAGCAACGCGCAGTTCCCTTCGAACTGGGAGCTTTCGGCAGTGCGCGCGACCACCGTTCTACGTTTGTTCGCGGCCGCCGGAATTGCGCCGCCACGCCTGACGGCGATTGGCTACGCCGATACGCGTCCGGTCGAGCCGAATGCACTGGCGGACGGGCGGGCACGCAATCGTCGGGTATCGATTCTGATCGACTCGGCGATTCCCGAAAAAGGTACCGAGGTCAATCTACAGGGGCAGGGCGAGGCCGGCGAGGCCGCCGCCGATCCGGCGCCAGCGGCAGCAGCAAGCGCGCGGGTGCCGCCGCTGCCTGCGCGCTAGGCAGGTTCGCGGCTTTCAGGCACTGTCGCTGATGCGCCGGGTGCTGGGCGGCGCGCTTTGTCCGTCCGGACCATACAGATTGCCGGCCGCGGCGTTGCTTCCGAGGAGCGCTTCGAGTGCCTGCGCATTGCTCTGCAGGCGTTCCTGGATCAGTTCGCCGTTCACCCGATTCAGTTCGCGTGCCTGCGTGGCGACGGCGAGCAACGACGACCAGGCGTCACGGGTACCTGTTTCCTCGGGGTGCGCGGCAAACCAGGCAGCAATGCCGGCGCCATCGCTGGCTACGCCGCTGGCGGCGAGCAGACGACTGCGTCTCGCGGCGAGCGTTGCCAGTTCGGCAGCGACCTTGTTCTTCTGGCGCACCAGATCGAGCAGGTCGTCCACTTCACCCTTGACCAGCATCTGCTGCTCGCGCTCGAGGAAGGCGAGAAAGCATTGCGCTGCAGCGATCTCGCTGTCTACGGTCTGTGCAAGCTCGGCTGGCACGGGGCTTTCAGCCATTGGCCTGGCGCTGGTCAGCCTTGCCGTTGCGAACTGATCAGTTCGCTGGCCGACTCGATCAGGCGGTCGGCAACGGCTTCGGCGTTGATCGTGAACCGGCCCTCGGCGATGGCCTGCTTGATTTCGGCAACACGCGTGGCATCGAAGGCCGGGGCGTCCCCGGACGAATGCAGATGCGTCGCCAATTCACTGAGATGGACTTCGGCTGCCGCGCTGCTGGTCGCTTTGCTGACGCTGCCGCGATTACGGGTGTCATTGCTGACCGTGGTGCTGGCCGTCGTGCTGGTGCTGTCGATCTTCACGGTGTTGCCCCTTGAGCGGTTGTTCTCAATTCATCTATCGGCGCAGAACGACAAAACTTTAACATTATTTTCAGCAACATCCTGCAGATAGCTCAATAGGTCACTTCAACGACGCCGCCGGGACGGGCAACACCGCTGACCACCTGCCCGGAGGCGGTGCGCACCTGGGCGATCTGGCCGTCGCTGGCGTTGTTGAGGGCCTTTCCCTCGTTGCTCACGGAGAAGCCGGCGCCGGTCGACTGCAACTTGACGCTTTGTCCCTGCTGCACCGCCCAGGGGGCGGTGAGCAGGTCGTTGCGCAGGGGCTGGCCCGCCGCGACGCCGTTCTTGACCGTTTTTCCGATCGCCTGTGCCAGGTCGGTGACGACGCTGGCCGGCAGCGAGCCGAGGTCGCCGCTCTGCGCGAAAACGTCCCCGGCGCTGATCACCTGGCCGCGATTGAGCTGCCGCGCGGTGACCAGGTAGCTTCCGGCGATGCTGATCTGCACCGGCACGTAGATCGTCCATACCTCGGGGGCCAGGCAGCGTACGCCGACAGTGGTCCTTCCCCAGAGTCGACTGCCTTGCGGCAGGAAGGGCTCGTAAGCACTGCACGACGCCTCCTGCGCGTGCTGGTCGAGACGACCGACGCTGTAGGTCACCTTTCCCGGCAGGCCCTGCGTCTGGACGCGCAGGTAGTTGTCCACAGCCGCGCCCAGTGAGGTCTGCGCGGCGACGCCGCTGCTTGCCGCAGCGACAACAACGAGCAGCAGTTTCGCCAGGCTGGCGGAATGCTTGACGCGGTCAGAGTTAGGCATGCCGCCATTCTGCCTGATTCCGGGCGGCTCGCGAAGCGGGCCGGCTGCGCGTGCCTGCCGGTGCGGGCGGCAAAATTTGCCGACCATCCGGCAAATGCCGCTTGGCCGCTGCGCCGGCGCGAAGGCGATCCTGCCGTCCGCTGGTCGCGAGGCAATTGGCACGGCTATTGCTTGTCGACTGTTCGTGAGAACAGCGAAGGGAGTGACACGGTGATGGTCAGCAAGATCCAGGGGGCGCTCTCGTTCCAGCTGCAGGCATTGACCCTGCGCAGCGAACGGCAGCAGGTGCTCGCCGGCAATATCGCCAACGCCGATACGCCGCACTATCTGGCGCGGGACTTCGATTTCGCGACCACCCTGCAGCAGGCGGTCAGCGGCCGTGGTCAGGCCAGCCTGCCCCTGGCGACCACTTCGCCGCGCCATGCGCAGGGCAGAGAAGCCGCCGATCCCTTGCGCCTGCTCTATCGCCAGCCGACGCAGGCCAGTGCCGACGGCAATACCGTCGACATGGACGTCGAGCGCGCGCAGTTTGCCGAGAATGCGTTTTTCTACGAGGCGGGCCTGACTTTTCTTTCCGGTCGCATCAATACCCTGCGCTCGGCGATCCAGGGACAATAGGAATGAGCATTTTCAATACCTTCAAGGTGGCCGGTAGCGCGCTGACCGCACAGGCGATGCGCCTCAACGTGGTCGCCAGCAATCTGGCCAACGCCGACAGCGTGGTCGGGTCCGACGGCAAGCCCTATCGCGCCAAGCAGGTGGTGTTCGCGGCGACGCCGATGGGCAGTGCGGCGGCACAGGGCGTACGGGTCACGCAGGTGGTCGAGGACAGCACTCCCGGCCGCCTGCTCTATGACCCGCGCAATCCCGCCGCCGACGAGCGCGGCTACGTGACCATGCCCAACGTCAGCGTCGTTGACGAGATGACCAACATGATTTCCGCCTCGCGTTCCTATCAGACCAACGTCGAGGTCATGAACACCGCCAAACAACTGCTGCTCAAGACGCTGGCGCTTGGCCAGTAGTCGCGACGCGGCTCCGGAGAGAAAAGAAATGGCCACCGTGCAATCGAGCACTTCTAGCAGTGACATCCTAGCTTCGCTCAACACCCAGGCCAGGACCGGCAGCAGCGGACTCGTGTCGACGAGCGAGGACGTCCAGAATCGTTTTCTCAAGCTGCTGGTGACGCAGTTGAAGAACCAGGACCCGCTCAACCCGCTCGACAACGCGGCGGTAACCACCCAGATTTCGCAGATCAACACGGTGACCGGCATCGAAAGGCTGAACGCGACCCTCGAGACCCTGCTCGGTACCTACAACGACGGGCAGGCCGTGCAGGCCGCCGCGCTGATCGGCAAGAGCGTTCTGGTCGGGGGGTCCGGGCTGGCGCTGGTCGACGGTCAGGCGCGCGGCGGGGTCAATCTCGCCGGGCCGGCCGACGACGTGACGCTGACGATTCTTGGCGCCGGCGACAACGTCATCCAGAGCGAGCGCCTCGGCGCCCGCGACGCCGGCAGCTTCGCCTTCGTCTGGGACGGCATGACGGCGCAGGGTACGCAGGCGCCAGCCGGCCGTTACCGCTTCGCGGTGAACGCCGTGCGCGGCAATGAAACGGTGGCCGCCGAGGCTCTGCAGATTGGCACGGTAAATGCTTTGGTTAGAGGGCAGGGTGGTTATCAGCTCGACCTGGGTGCGCTGGGGCGGGTCGCTTTCGACAAGGTTCAGCAAATTCTCTAGGTGTAGGGGGCAGGAATGAGTTTTCAACAAGGTTTGAGCGGTCTGAACGCGGCGTCGTCGTCGCTCGACGTGATCGGCAACAACATCGCCAACGCCAGCACCGTGGGCTTCAAGAGCGGCGGCACGAACTTCGCGGATGTGTACGCCGCTTCCCTCGGCTTTGGCACCGGCGCCAAGATCGGTATCGGCGTCGGCGTCGGGGCGGTTCAGCAGCAGTTTACCCAGGGCAATCTGACGACCACCAACAATCCACTCGACCTCGCGCTCAACGGCGGCGGTTTCTTCCGCATGAGCCAGGAAGGGGCGATCAGCTATACCCGGAATGGCCAGTTTCACATCGACAATGAAGGCTATATGATCAACGATCTGCGCCTTCGCCTGACCGGTTATCCGGTCGCCGCCAGCGGTGCGATCACGCCTTCCAACCCCGTCGAGCTGCAGATTTCAGCGGGGCAGATCGCCCCGCGGGCGACCAGCGACCCGCTCGCCGGCGAGCTGCGCGCGGTGCTCAATCTCGACTCCCGCGACTCGGTTCCGGCGGTCACGCCGTTCGATTTCACCGACCCCGAAACCTTCAATTTCTCGACCCCGCTGACCGTTTTCGACACCCTCGGCGTGGTGCACAACCTGACCACCTTCTACGTGCTCAATACGCCGGCGGCAGTAGGGGATCCGGGGCAGTGGACCGTGCACGCCACGCTCGACGGCGCGGACCCGCAAGTCGTCGCGGGCGGAAACCTGATCTTCAGTACTTCCGGTGCCCTCGAGCCGGCGTCGGCGGTGCATACGCTGCCGTCGTGGGCCCTGACCAGCGGTGCCGTATCGCCGTGGTCACCGGGGGATATGGATTTCACCGGCACCACCCAGTACGGCAACGGCTCGAACGTCGACCGCCTGACGCAGGGAGGCTTCACGTCGGGCAGCCTGGTCGGCGTGGGGGTCAACGCCGATGGCATCGTCCAGGGGCGCTACAGCAATGGCCAGACGCGCAGCATGGGGCAGGTGGTGCTGGCCAGCTTTGCCAATCCCAACGGGCTCCTGAGCCTGGGCAACAACCAGTGGAGCCTGACCTCGATTTCCGGGCCGGAGCTGATCGGAACGCCGGGGTCGGGCAGTCGCGCGGTCATCCAGGCGGCGGCAGTCGAGGATTCGAACGTCGATCTGACCAAGGCCCTGGTCGAGATGATCACTGCGCAGCGCAACTACCAGGCGAATGCGCAAACCATCAAGACCCAGGATCAGATCATGCAGACGCTGGTCAATCTGCGCTGATGGCCGACGCTGAGCGACGGATTGCGAAAGCGCCATGGATCGCCTGATCTACACTGCGATGAGCGGGGCCAAGCAGGTCTTCCTGCAGCAGGCGGGCGTCGCCCAGAACCTGGCCAATGCAACGACCATCGGCTATCGGGCAATGGAGCATCGCTTTCGCGCCGTGCCGGTGCTCGGCGAAGGGGCCCCGACCAGGGCCTTTGCCGCCGACGCCTCGGTGGCCGACGCCTTCGAGCAGGGGCCGATCACGGTCACCGGTCGGCCGCTCGATGTCGCGGTAGACGGTAATGGCTGGATCGCCGTGCAGGCTGCCGACGGTCGTGAGGCCTACACCCGTGCCGGCAATCTCAGGACCGACGCCAACGGCGTGCTGCAAACGACCAGCGGCTTCAATGTCGCGGGCGAAGGCGGAGCGATCTCGCTGCCGCCCGACAACAACATCGCCATCGCCACCGACGGGACGGTGTCGAGCATTCCGCGTGTGGGTGCCGGGGCCATCAACGGGGTCAACGTGGTCGGCCGGATCAAGCTGGTCAATCCGCCGGAAAGCGATCTGGTGCGCGGCGACGACGGACTCTTCCGGACGCGCAACGGCATCGATGCTCTGGCCGACGAAAACGTCAAGCTGGCGCCGGAGGCACTCGAGGGAAGCAACGTCAACTCGGTTGACGCGATGGTCAGGATGATCAGTCTCGCTCGCCAGTTCGAGATGCAGATCAAGATGTTGCAGACGGCCGACGCCAATGCGCGGACGGCCAGCCAGCTTCTCTCCATGAACCGCTGATAGGACAAGCATGATCCGTTCGCTGTGGACCGCCAGTACCGGCCTCAATGCCCAACAGGTGCAGATTGACGTCATCGCCAACAACCTGGCCAACGTCAGCACCAATGGTTTCAAGCAGGCGCGCGGAATTTTTGCCGACCTGCTCTACCAGACGTTGCGTCAGCCGGGGGCGCAGTCGTCGCAGACGACGCAGATCCCGGATGGTCTGCAGATCGGTCTCGGCGTGACGCCCGTCTCGACGGGGCGAATCTTCACCCAGGGCGCTCTGCAGCAAACCGGAAACAGTCTGGACATGGCCATCGACGGGGCGGGCTTCTTCCAGGTCCTGCTGCCCGACGGGACAACGGCCTATACGCGCGACGGTTCCTTTCAGAAGGACAATCAGGGGCAGATCGTCACCACCAGCGGCTATCCGCTGCAGCCGGCGATCACCATCCCCGAGAACGCCCTGACCCTGACCATCGGCACCGATGGTGTGGTCAGCATCACCCAGCCGGGGACTCCGGCGACGGTGCAGATCGGCACCATACAGGTGGCCACTTTCATCAACAATGGCGGGCTGCAGAGCGTTGGCGACAACCTCTACCTGGAGACCGCGTCGAGCGGGACGCCAACGCCCAATACCCCGGGAAACAACGGCTCGGGGGTGGTGGTGCAGAACTACGTCGAGGCGTCCAACGTCAATGTCGCGCAGGAACTGGTACTGATGATCCAGACCCAGCGGGCCTACGAACTGAACTCGAAAGTGGTGTCGACCTCGGATCAGATGCTGGCGCGTCTGACGCAGTTGTAGGAGGCGGGCGATGAGCATGGGCCGGGTGGACAAGAAGACGCTGCTGCTGATCCCCGTGGCGCTGCTGATGGCCGCCTGCACCACCGTGCCGCCGACCAACATCCACCAGCCGATGACGGCGCGTCCGCAGCACCGCACCGATGCGCTGGCGGCCAATCTGGCGGCGACCGGCAGCATCTATCAGGCCGGGTCGTCACGAACACTGTTCGAAGATCGCCGCGCGCGTTACGTCGGCGACACGATCACGGTGACGATCACCGAGAACACCACGGCGGCGACCAAGTCCAACACCAACGTCAGCAAGACCGGCAGTATCAGCGCCGCCGCCGGCCCGATCGTCGGCCTGCCCGGCAAGTCGTTTCAGGGCATGGAGCTGAGCGCGAACAGCAGCAATGTCGCTGCCGGCAAGGGCGATGCGGCGGCCAACAACGTGTTTACCGGGACGATTACGGTGACCGTCATCGAAGTCCTGCCGAACGGCAATCTGCTGGTTTCGGGCGAGAAGCAGGTGGCCATTGGTCAGGGACAGGAATACATCCGGCTTTCCGGTATCGTCAATCCGTATTTCGTCAACGCCGCCAATACCATCCCCTCGTCGCAGATCGCCGATGCGCGAATCGAGTACAAGGAGAGCGGGACGATCAGCGAAGCGCAGGTGATGGGTTGGCTGGCACGATTCTTCCTTACCGTCCTGCCATTCTAGGAGAAGAGAAAGTGGCCCCGATCATCGCCAGGATAACCGGCAAAATCCAGCGTCGTCCGGCGGTTTTTGCCGCTCTTGCCGGTTTTCTCGTCCTTGCCCTGCTGAGTCTTCCGGTGGCCGCAGAACGGATCAAGGACCTTGCCTCGGTGCAGGGGGTGCGCAACAACCAGTTGGTTGGCTACGGGCTGGTGGTTGGCCTGGACGGCAGCGGCGACCAGACCACGCAGACGCCTTTCACCACCCAGAGCATCATCAACATGCTCGCCCAGCTCGGCACCACTTTGCCGACGACGCAATCCTTGCAGCTGAAGAACGTTGCGGCGGTGATGGTGACCGCCAATCTGCCGCCATTTGCCCGCATCGGGCAGGCCATCGACATCACCGTGTCGTCGATGGGTAACGCCAAGAGCCTGCGCGGCGGGACGCTGGTGATGACTCCGCTGAAGGGCGCCGACGGTCAGATCTACGCGCAGGCCCAAGGCAACCTGCTGGTCGGCGGCGCCGGTGCGTCGGCGGGTGGCAGCAAGGTGGCGGTCAATCACCTGCTTGCCGGGCGTGTGGTCGGTGGCGCAACCGTCGAGCGCGAGGTTCCGACCGCGCTCGGGCAGGGCCCCTTCGTTCATTACGAGATGCGCACGACCGACTTCAGTACCACCCAGCGCGTGGTCGACGTGATCAACCGGGAGATCGGTCCGGGGACCGCACAGGCGCTCGACGGCAGGCGGGTGCAGGTGATCGCCCCCGAAGATGCGAACAGCCGGGTGGCCTTCCTGGGGCGACTGGAGAGCCTGGAAGTGCGTCCGAGCAAAGGTATTGCCAAGGTGATCATCAACCCGCGTACGGGCTCGGTGGTGATGAACCAGACGGTGACCATCGAGTCCTGCGCGGTCGCGCACGGCAGCCTTTCGGTGGTCATCAACACCGAACAGAAGGTGAGTCAGCCGAACGCGCTGGCTGCCGGACAGACGGTCACCACGACGCAGAGCGAAATCGACATCAAGCAGGGGGGCGGATCGTTGATGCAGGTGAAGGCCGGGGTCAATCTCGCCGAGGTCGTCAAGGCGATCAATGCGCTCGGGGCCGGGCCACAGGATCTGCTCTCCATCCTGCAGTCCATGAAAGCGGCCGGTGCCTTGCGCGCCGAGCTCGAGATCATCTGAGTCGGCGTTCGAGACGCCCACCAACCGCCATTTTTCGCCCATGAAATCAATCGACCTTGCCAACACCCGCCTGGTTGTCGATCCGGCCGCCGCCGCCGATCTGCGCGCCAAGCTCAATCAGGACCCGCAAGGAGGCCTGAAGCAGGTGGCGCAGCAGTTCGAGGGCATGCTCCTGCAGTTGCTGCTGAAAAGCATGCGCGATGCGACGGCCAGCAGTGGCCTGCTCGATAGCCAGCAAAGCCGTTTCTTTACCGCCATTGGCGATCAGCAGATGGCGTTGGACCTGGCCAGCCAGATGCCCATGGGGCTCGCCGGTTTGATCGAGCAGCAATCGGGGCAGGCGGCCAAGGCCGACGCCGGCAGTGGAGCCCTCGACGCCTTGCAGCAGTCGTTGGCTTCCCTGTCGCCGGCAAGTGAGGCAAGCTATCTGCTTGGCGCTCGCCAGCGCGCTGGCCTGCTTCCCGGGGTCAAGGCGGGCAGCAGCGCGGCGACGCTGGCCGCCGGATCGCCATCGGCGCCGCGCGATTTCGTCGAGCGCGTCTGGCCGCACGCTCAGGAAGCAGCGGCGGCCACCGGTGTGCCGGCACGTTTCCTGGTCGCCCACTCGGCGCTGGAAAGTGGCTGGGGAAGGCACGAGATCCGCAATGCCGACGGTTCGCCGAGTTTCAATGTCTTCGGCATCAAGGCCGGGCGCAACTGGTCGGGAGCGACCGTCGAGGTCGATACGACGGAGTTCGTCAATGGCGTGGCGCAGTCCGAGCGCGCGACATTCCGCGCCTATGCTTCGTACGCCGAGGCGTTTCGCGACTACGCCAGGCTGCTCGCCAGCAAGCCACGTTACGCGGGCGTGGTCGGACAGCAGGATGGCGTGCAGTTCGCCCGTTCATTGCAGCAGGCTGGCTACGCGACCGACCCGATGTACGCTGACAAGCTGGCGCGGATCATTGGCGGCAGCACTCTGCGCCAGGCGCTGGCCGGCTAGGGGCTCGACAGGGTGCGCGGGCGCCGGCTAAACATTCGCGCTGCGCTGCCGTTAACGGAATAATCCAACAGGAGTTCGCCTCATGGGCTCAGGAATCATCAGTACCGCGGTTACCGGCCTGAACGTGGCGCAGTACGGTCTGCTGACCACCGAACACAATATCGCCAACGCCAACACGCCGGGCTTCTCGCGGCAGCGGACCATTCAGGGGAGCAATCCCGCCTTGCTGACCGGCGCCGGCTTTATTGGCCAGGGTGCGCACGTGGCCACCGTCGAGCGCATGTACAGCCGTTTCCTGAGCGATCAGGTCGATCGTTCGCAGAGCAGCGCCGGCGAACTCGCGACCTACCACGCGCAAATCAGCCAGATCGACAACCTGCTCGCCGATCCGGGCACCGGACTGTCGCCGGTGCTGCAGGCCTTCTTTGGCAGCGTCCAGCAGCTCGCCGGCAATCCTTCGGACCTGCCCAGCCGCCAGGCAATGGTCTCGGCGGCGCAGTCCCTGAGCGCCCGCTATCAGTCGCTGAGCGATCAACTGGCGCAGATGTACGACGGTATCAACAGCGAGATCACCGCTGCCGTCGCCAGTGTCAATTCCTACGGCGAACAGATCGCCTTGCTGAACGGTCGCATCTCGGTCGCCGAAGCGTCGACCGGCCAACCGCCGAACGACTTGCTCGATACGCGCGACCGGATGGTGCTCGAACTGAATCAGCTGATCCGTACGCGAACGACGACCAATGCCGATGGCAGCTACAACGTTTTCGTCGGCAGCGGCCAGCAACTGGTTGTCGGCACGCAGCTGATCGGCATGACGACGACCTCGGCGGCTGACGATCCCTCACGACTGGTGGTCGGCCTGCGTACGGCGACCGGGATCCAGGAGATGCCCGAGTCGCTGGTCAGCGGTGGCAGTCTCAGCGGCCTGCTGGCTTTCCGTCGCGAGTCTCTCGACCGGGCGAGCAACGATCTGGGCAGCAACGCAGCTTCGTTGGCGCTGACCTTCAATGCGCAACATGCTCTCGGGCAGGACTTTTTTGGTCAGTCGCTGCTCGCCTCGACGCCGCCGACCAGTTTTACGCCGCAGTTCTTTTCGCTGGCGCAGCCGGCGGTGGTCAGCAACACCAGGAATCCGTCGGGCAGCCCCCTGGTCAGTGCCAGCTTTGACCCCACAACGCCGTTCAACGGCAATTTCTACACCGACCTGGGGAACAGCGACTACCGCCTGCGAGCCGACGCCGGCGGCGCTCTTACGCTGACTCGCCTTGCGGACAGCAGGCAGTGGTCCGGCGCCGACCTGGCAGCGGTGAATGCCGAGCTGAGCAGCGATCCGCAGGGTTTCGTCCTCGCCTCAACGGGCACGTTGCCGGCGGGTTCAAGCTACCTGATTCAGCCGACACGCGGCGCCGCCCGCGGCATCACGGTGAATCCGGCGCTGGTCGCCGATGCGCGCCTGATCGCCGCGGCGGGACCACTGCGCGCGTCGGCCGGGACGGCCAATACGGGCACTGCCACGGTCACCTCGGGTGAGGCCGGACCCGGTTATCAGGGCGCCTTTGCCGCACTGCCGATCAGCCTGCAATACAATGCCGGCGAATTGCTGGGTTTCCCGGTCAATACGCGCGTCTCGATCGATGGCGCTACAGCGGTGACCATCACCGCGCTCAACCCGGGCATCGCTTACACCAGCGGCGCGACCGTCACCGTGGTCGGTTCGGTCGCCGCCAGTCCGCCGGCGGGGTTCAGTTTCGTGATGACCGGTCTGCCGAACAACGGCGATCGGTTTTCGATTGAGGTCAACACCGGGGCCACGGCCGATGGGCGCAACGCGCTGACGCTGGCTCAGTTGCAGACGCAGCGGACGATGTCCGGGCAGACGGCGTCCTATCAGGACGCCTACGCGCGCCTGGTCAGCGAAACCGGTAACCGGACACGCCAGTTGCAGGTCAGCTCGGACGCGCAACAGAACCTGTTGGCGCAGGCACAGGCGAGTCGCGACTCGCTCTCGGCGGTCAATCTCGACGAGGAAGCGGCGAATCTCATTCGTTATCAGCAGGCCTACCAGGCTTCGGCGAGGGCCTTTCAGATTGGCGCCGCCTTGTTCGATACGATTCTCGAACTGGGACGTTAGGGAGACGCAGATGCGGATCAGTACCAATCAGCTTTATGATGCAGGCGTGCGCGGCATGGAGCGCAATCAGACCCAGATGCTCAAGCTGCAGGAGCAGATCTCCAGCGGCCGACGAATCCTCACCCCGGCAGACGACCCGATCGGTGCGGCGCGTGCGCTGACCGTGACGCAGACCCGGGAGGTCGCCGCGCAACACGCGCGCAACCAGGGTGCCGCCGCCGATCGCCTGGGACTGGTCGACAGTCGGCTGGCTGCGGTCACCGATCTCCTGCAGAGCGTCCGCGATCGTGTCATTCAGGCCGGCAACACGGTGCTCAGCGACAGTGATCGGAGGGCCGTGGCCAGCGAACTCGAGGCGCGCTTCGAGGAGCTGCTGGGAATAGCCAACAGCCAGAACGCCGAGGGCGATTATCTCTTTGCCGGCCACCAGGGGGCGACGACGCCATTCGTGCTCAGCGCGGCGACATCGTCGGCGGCACCGGCTTCGGTCAGCTACTTCGGTGACAACGGCGAACGTCTGATGCAGGTCGGCCCGACGCAGCAGATGGCGAGCAGCGTCGCCGGCAGCGATCTGTTCATGAATATCCGCGAAGGCAACGGCAGCTTCGTGACCGCCGCGGGCGGAGGTGGCGGCGGCACGCTGGCCAACCAGGGTGCCGGGGTGATCGACGGTGGTTCGGTGCTCGACCCGCAGAAGTGGCAACGCGCCTTGAATTCGGATTTCTGGCAGGGAAGCAGCAATCAGGTGCTGGAAATCAGGTTCTCGGCCGTTGCCGGGGTCAGCCACTACCAGTTGTTCGACGTGTCGACGGCGGTTTCGCCGGACCCTGCCCTACCGGCCAGGCCGGTCAGCGATCTGTTGCCATTCACCGCTGGACAGGCCATTCCGCTGTCGGCCAGTGTCGCGCCGGTGACCGACTTCGGTGCGCAGGTGGTGATCAACGGCCTGCCGGCCGACGGCGACAGCTTCAGCGTTACCCCGAGCGCCAACAAGAGCGTCTTCGCGACGATGCAGGAGCTGATCGGCCTGCTGCGCTCACCGCTGGGTTCGAGTGAAGCGCGCACCGAATTCACCGGCAAGCTGGCCGGACATCTGATCAATCTCGACCAGGCGCAGGCCAATGTGGGTCGTCTCCAGGCGTCGGTGGGCGCCCGCCTGCAGGCGCTGGATGGCCTCAGCAGCAGCTCGACCGCGGTCGATATTCTGTATGAGCAAAGCTTGTCGGACCTTCAGGATCTGGACTACGCCAAGGCGCTCTCCGACTTTACCCGCCAGCAGATGAGCCTCGAGGCCGCGCAAAGGTCTTTCGTGACCATCAGCGGACTGAGTCTGTTCAGCTATCTCTGAGCGATGATTACGCGCCGTCTGATCCCTGTCGCGCTTGTTCTGGTGGCCCTGTTGAACGCTTGCGGCACGGTCGACCGGCAGCCGCCGGCGCGCGCCGAGAACAGCCCGCCGGACAGCCGCTTCGCGCAGTCGCCCGATCCGACGGTCAGCGTCGAGCCGGGCAAGGCGGTGGCCCTGGTCGGCGCCGTCGGCTATGCCGCGTCCGAGTACACCGGGCCGGTGGCGAATCTGGGGATGGCGGCTGCCGCCGCGATCATTGCCTATGTGGTCTACGATCCGCTGGCTCCGAACTGGACCATCGAGGAGCGGATGGTGGGCAGCGATACCTACCTGCTATCGATGCGCGCCAAGAGTTTCCGCACCGGCGGCGACGGCGAGTCGGGGTTGATTCTCAAACGGCGAGCGTTGCAGTTGCAGCGTAAACGCGGTTTCCTGGACTACCGTATCCTGGATTACTCCGAGGGGGTCGAATCGAGCACGCCTTTTACGCATCGCTACGCGGAAGGCACTTTCCAGCTGGTCCATAGCCCCCCTGTCGACAAGCAGCCCTAGCCGCCGGCGGGCGAGAAATTGCCGAGCATCGACTGCAGGCCGTATTCGAAAAGCTGCTGCAGGGGTTGGCTCAAATACGACAAACCGAACATCAATCCGGCGAAACCGAGGGTGATGGTCAGCGGGAAGCCGATCACGATCAGGTTGAGTTGCGGCGCGGCGCGGCTGAGGATGGCCAGGGCCAGGTTGGTGATCAGCAGGGCGACAAGAATGGGCAGCGCGAGGAGGAGTCCCGAGGAGAAGATCATGGCCCCGGAACGCGCCAGCTGCCACCAGCTGCCGGCATCGGGCAGTGCCGCGCCGACGGGAATGGCGGTGAAGCTGTGCGTCAAAGTGGCGATGACCATCAGGTGACCGTTGATGGCCATGAAAACCAGCAGTGCCAGCAGCCCGAGGAACTCCGAAACGACCCCCGTCTGACCGGCGGTCAGCGGGTCGTAGGAACTGGCGAAGCCGAGACCCATCTGCAGGCTGATCATGCTGCCAGCCAGGTCGACCGCGCCGAGCACGAGGCGCACGGCGAAACCCATGGCAAAACCGATGAGCATTTGTTGCGCGAGGATCAGCAGACCCGCAGCCGACGCCGGATCGATCGCCGGCATCGGTGGCAGCGCGGGCGAGATGGCGAGGGTGACCGCCAGGCCGAGGATCAGCCGGATGCGTACGTTCAAGGCCGGGTTGTTGAACGGCGGTGCGCTGACCAGGACGGCGAGGATGCGCGCCAGCGGAAAGAAAAAGGCAACGATCCAGGCATTGATCTCGGCCGACGTCAGGCTGATCATTGCCGCTTCAGCCGACCAGTAGAGGAATGCTCTCGAACAGTCGGCGCACGTAGTCGACCATCAGTCCCAGCATCCACGGGCCGGCCAGGAGAAGGATCAGGAATACGCCGACGAGCTTGGGAATGAACGACAGCGTCTGCTCGTTGATCTGCGTCGCCGCCTGAAAGATACTGACGATCAGGCCGATCAGCAGCGCCGCCAGGAGAAGGGGCGCGGCCAGCAGCAAGGTCATCTCGACCGCCTGGCGCCCGATGTCCATGACCAGTTCGGGCGTCATGTGGCGAAACTGGCGACCAGCGAGCCAAGGATCAGATGCCAGCCATCGACGAGCACGAAGAGCATCAGCTTGAAGGGCAGGGCGATCATTACCGGTGACATCATCATCATGCCCATCGACATCAGCACGCTGGCGACGACCATGTCGACGATGAGGAAGGGGATGAAGATGATGAAGCCGATCTGGAACGCTGTTTTCAGTTCGCTGGTGACGAAGGCCGGGACCAGCAAACGCATCGGAATGTCGTCGGAAGACTGGAAGCGGGGCGCGTTCGCCATGCGCGCGAAGAGCGCGATGTCCGATTCGCGCGTCTGCTTGAGCATGAACTTGCGCAGCGGCACGGCGCCGCGTTCGATCGCCTGCTGGTAGGTGATTCTGTTTTCCGACAGCGGCTGATAGGCTTCGCTGTAGACGCTGTCGAGCACTGGCGACATGATGAAGAAGGTCAGGAAAAGTGCCAGTCCAAGGAGCACCTGATTGGGCGGCGAGGTCTGCGTGCCGAGGGCGTGCCTGAGCAGCGACAGGACGATGATGATCCGGGTGAAGCTGGTCATCATCAGCAGAGCCGCCGGAATGAAGGTCAGCGCGGTGAGCGTCAGCAGCGTCTGGATCGACAGCGTGTAGGTCTGGCTGCCACCGGCACCCGGCGTGCTGGTCAGCGCCGGCAGGCCGCCGGCTTGAGCCCAGGCCGCCAGTGGCGTGAGTAAAGCCAGCAGGGCGAGCAGGGTGCCGCAGCGGCTGAGTCTAGCGGCCTTCATGCTTGCGCTCGGCGACCTGCTTCAGCCATTGCGAAAATGGCTTATCGCCGTCGCCGGCCGCTGGCAGCTCGCCCTTCGGTAGCGTGTGCAAGGTGCGGATCTGGCCAGGCACCAGGCCGACAACGAGCCAGGTATCGCCAATCTCGACGAGAACGATGCGCTCCCGGGTGCCGATCATCAGCCCGCCAACGACGCGCAGCGGCCCGTTGCTGCCGAAACCACGACCGCCGTTGAGTCGGCGCAGAAAGTACGCGGCGAGAAAGAGAACGGCGATGACCGCCGCCAGGCCGAAAACCGTTTGCAGCATCGTCGCCAGCGAAAGACCGGGTGGGTCCGGAAGCGCCGTCTGGGCGAGTGCGCCGCTCGAAGACAGCGCGCAGAGAAGCCAGCACGCATTGTGCGTCGGGTGTTCAGCGAGGGACTTGAGGTGTCGAAGCAAGAGGGTCGGCCAGCTTTGGATGCTGGGCGCTATCTTAAAGCAAGCGTGGCGAAGCGCAAACGCCCGTCCGAGAGGGCTATGGCTTGAGGAGGGCGCAAGGACGCTCAGCGTCCGATCTGGCGAGCCCGTTCGGAGGGCGTGACGATATCCGTCAGCCGAATCCCGAATTTGTCGTTGACCACGACCACCTCGCCCTGCGCGATAAGCGTGCCGTTGACATAAACGCTCATCGGTTCGCCGGCCATGGCGTCGAGTTCGACGACTGAGCCATGCGCCAGCTGCAGGAGGTTCTTGATCGTGATCTTGGTGCGCCCGAGTTCGACGGCGATCTGCACCGGGATGTCCAGAATCATGTCCAGCTCGTTCATCAGCGAGGCCTTGTTCCCGGGTTCGTCGAAACTCGGGAAGATGTTGGCAGCCTTCTCGCTGGCGCTGGCGCTGGCGCTGGCGTTGGGCGTTGGGTCAGCCTGCGCCTGCTCGGCCATTGCCGCTGCCCAGTCGTCGTCAGCCGTGCTGTCGTCGGCAGCGCCGGCGTCCGCGTCATCTGGCAGGTCGAATTCGTCCTTTGCGTCCTTATCCATTACTTCCTCCGGCAGGGGCTTCCTGGTGATCGCTGGCCATGAAGCGTTCGACCTTGAGCGCGTATTGGCCATCCTGTTGCCCGTAGCGGCATTCCATCACCGGGACGTCGTCGACCAGGGCGATGATCTTGTCGGGAATGTCGATAGGAATGACGTCGCCGACTTTCATCTCCAGAATCTGGCGCAGAGCGACGCTCGTCGTGGCCAGCTTGGCCGTGATTTCCACCTCGGCATTCTTCAATTGCTTGCGCAACATGATGATCCAGCGTCGGTCGGTCGACAGTTGATCGCTTTGCAGGGTGCTGTACAGCAGATCGCGAATCGGTTCAATCATCGAGTAGGGAAAACAGATATGCATGTCTGCACTCGAACCGCCGAATTCCAGCGAAAAGCTCGTCGAGATGACGATCTCGGACGGGGTGGCAATATTGGCGAACTGTGAATTCATCTCCGAGCGGATGTATTCGAAAGTCATGTCGTAAACCGGTTTCCAGGAGCGCGAATACTCGGTAAATACGACCGTCAACAGGCCCTTGATGATCCGTTGTTCGGTGGCTGTGAAATCCCTTCCCTCGACCCGCGTATGGAAACGGCCATCGCCGCCGAACATGTTGTCGACGACCAGGAAGACCAGGCTGGGGTCGAAGACGAACAGTGCCGTGCCGCGCAGCGACTTGGCGGCAACCAGGTTGAGGTTGGTCGGCACCACGAGATTGCGCGTGAACTCGCTGTATTTCTGCACCCGTATCGAGCCCACCGATATTTCGGCGCTGCGATGCATGTAATTGAAGAGGCCGATGCGCAGGTAACGGGCGAAGCGTTCATTGACCAGTTCGAGCGTCGGCATGCGCCCGCGAACGATTCGTTCCTGCGTCCCGAGATTGTAGGGGCGTGGACCAGCGCCAAGATCTTCCGCTTCTTCCGGTTCGTCGGCTTCGCCGCTGACGCCCTTGAGCAGGGCGTCGACTTCATCCTGCGAGAGGAAATCGGCGCTCATCGCGGCTCACTGGATGATGAATGACGTGAATAGCACTTCCTTGACCGGCCAGTCATTGTTTTTCCCCCTGCCGGCGGGGTCGAGGACGCTGTTTATCCGCTCCTTGATTTCGTTGGCAAGGCTTTTCTTGCCGTCGGTGGTAATCAAGTCCGAGGCCTTCTTGCTGGATAGCAGCAGTGTCAGGTCGTTACGCAGTTTGGGCATGTACTGCTTGAGTTGTTCGTCGACCTGCTGATCTTCAACCTCGACCGAAAGAATCAATTGCAGATACTGGTCGCCGTTCTCGGGTACGAGATTGACCGTGAATGCGTCGAGGGCGACATAGACCGGCGGCGCGTTGTGGTCTGCCTTCTTCCTCTTGGCCGGCTTGGCCCGTTCACGGGGGGCGTCGGCGTACTCCTCGTCATATTCGCTGGCTGGCTTCAAGAGAAAGTAGGCGCCTGCGCCGCCGATCCCGAGCACCAGGACCAGCACGGCGATGATGACGATGAGCAGCTTTTTCCTGCTTTTCACTGGCGCGGCGACCGCGCCGTCCGCTTCGGCTTTTGCATCCTTGGCCATTCAGCAACTCTCTCCCTGGTTGGTTCGCCCGGTGGTGGTTTTCAGCTCCCGTGTCGACGTGCTTCACGCAGGTCTGGCGCCAGCCTCGCTAGGCGAAAATGTCGACCAGTGCGCTGCCACGGTGCGTGACGATGCTTTGACCCACCAGGTCGCCGCGCGAATCGTTGCCAAGTATAGCGGTATCAGCCATCGGGCGGGGCGACCCCGCGGGCTGGCGTTGGCCGTCGCTCTGTTGGCGGAAGGATTCGCCGCCAACGCTGACCTGCCCGAGGTCGATTCCGGCACTGGCGAACATTTCGCGCAGGCGCGGCAGGGCCGTCTCAATGGCCCCGCGAACCTCGGCGTTGGCCGAGACAAAGTGTGCGTTGGCGCTGTCCTTGTCGATCTTCAGGGTGATTTCCACCGTTCCCAATTGCGGCGGATTGAGCGTCAGTTGCGCAAGCTGCTTGTCGTTACCTGCGAACCACAACAGTTTCTGACCGAAATCGGTGGCCCACGAGGGGTCGCGGAGCGCTGTCTGCAGGCCCATGGACGTGTCCTGGACGATGCCTGCGCTGCCGTTATGCGCCTGGCTCGCGGGCCCGAGAGTGGCCAGGTTGCTGGCCGGCGACAGCGCTTGCTCCGCCCGCTTCGCCTCGCCTTGCGCAAGAGCCTGCGCGAGCAAGTCGCCGACGGCAAATTTTGCCGCTTTGCCGTCGCTGCTCAAGGTGGTAGACGCTGACGCCCCGCGCTCGTCGCTGCCGGGGTAGGGCCATTGCGCGGCATCACTTGCCGAGCTTGTCGCCGCCGAGGCGAGCAGCGCTGCGCTGCGAGTCTGCAAGGAGACGCTCAGCGGGGCGATCTCGCCACTGTCCGAGCCGCCCGCAGGATGGCTGGCCGGAGGCAGCGCGTTTGGCTGATTCAGGCCGAGCACGGCGAGGAATTGCAGGCCTGCCGAAGCAGGATCGGCTGCCGCGAGTGACGCCATGTCGCCAGCCGCGGCAGCGTTTCCGCTCTCCAGGGGGCGCGGCACGGCACTGACGGGCAGAGCCAGCAGAATGCTTGCAAAGTCGAGTCCGCCGCCAGCGTCATCAACAGCGGTCGGGCCGCTGGCACCACCTTCGGCGGACGCTTCCAGGGCGGTTGCCTGGACGAAGCTTGAAACGATTGCAATGCTCATGAACGATCCCTTTCGGCGAGTGCTGCCGATATTCAAGCAAGTATCGTTCCATGTTCCAGCGGCCGCGCTTAATGGTCGTCCTGTCGGTCGTACTTCCGGCGCGCGGCAAACTCGTCCTGTTCCTTCTGCTCCTGGCGCCCTTCCAGCTTTGCTTCGCTGGCGCGATGGCGTTCAAAGAGGGCGTCAAAGGCTTGCAGTCGGGTCCGCTGCTGCTGCCATGCCGCCTGCCCCGCGGCCGTGTGCGCTTGTTGCCGGCGGACCGCCTGCAACTGCTCGCTGATGGCTTGGTCGAGCCGGCACAGGAATTCCTGATAGTTGCGCCATTCGGGCTGCCGCAGTCCCTCCTGCACGGCTCTGCGAAAGCGCTCGCTGTAGTCATCGCGATACTGTTCGAGCATGTCGAGCTTGCCCTGCGCATCGCGTTCCGTGGCAATCAGGCGCGCCAGACGTTGCGTCGCTTCGTCGCTGCGATTCTGCATCAGGTCGAGAACGGCTTGCAGGGAGAATGGTTTCGGCACGTTGGACTCGGGGAACGCGGCTGGCTAATTCAGCGAAGGGTCGGAGTCGGAAGTATGGCTGACTACCCTCAATCAGGGGTTGACGGCGAACAAGGACTGCAGATTTGCGATGCTGGTGTCGAAGTCGGCGCGCTCGGCGAGATTCTGTTGCAGCAGTACTTCGAATGCTGGATAGATGGCGATGGCCTGGTCGAGTTGCAGGTCGGAGCCGGCAGCGTAGGCGCCGACGCTGATCAGGTCGCGGGAGCGCTGGTAGCGTGAAAAGAGGCTCTTGAAACGGCGGATGTGATCGAGGTGCGCGGGGCTGACCAGGTTGACCATCGCGCGTGAGATCGACTGTTCGATATCGATTGCCGGGTAGTGGCCGGCGTCGGCCAGCGTCCTCGAGAGCACGATGTGACCGTCAAGAATCGCGCGCGCCGAATCGGCGATCGGATCCTGCTGGTCGTCGCCTTCGGCGAGCACGGTGTAGAAACCGGTGATCGAACCGCTGCCGTCGGCACCGTTGCCGGCACGCTCGACGAGCTGTGGCAGGCGAGCGAAAACCGACGGTGGGTAACCGCGGGTGACCGGCGGCTCGCCGATGGCCAGCGCAATCTCGCGTTGGGCCATGGCGTAGCGCGTCAGTGAGTCCATGATCAGCAGGACATGCTGGCCCCGGTCACGGAAGTACTCGGCGATGCTGGTTGCGTAGGCAGCGCCTTGCAGGCGCATCAGCGGGCTGACGTCGGCCGGTGCGGCGACGACTACCGACCGGCGCAGGCCTTCCTCACCCAGAATCTGCTCGATGAACTCCTTGACTTCCCGACCACGCTCGCCGATCAGTCCAACGACAATGACGTCAGCTTCGGTATAGCGAGCCATCATGCCAAGCAGGACGCTCTTGCCGACCCCCGAGCCGGCGAACAGGCCCATGCGCTGGCCACGGCCGACGCAGAGCAGGGCGTTGATGGCGCGTACCCCGACATCGAGCGGGCGCTCGATCGGCGCTCTGGACATCGGGTTGACCGGTCGGCTTTGCAGCGGCCGCAGCGAGCTGGCCTCCAGCGGGCCCAACTTGTCGAGTGGGCGGCCGGCGCCATCGAGGACACGACCGAGGAGTGATTCGCCGACCGGGACCAGCTTTGCACGGTCAATCGAGCGCCGCCGTGCCGGCGGTGGCTGACCGATGCGCGGTGGCTGCTGCGGCGCTTCGAGAGCGACGACCCGGGCTCCCGGGGGCAGGCCATAGACGTCTTCCGAGGGCATCAGGAAGAGCCGCTCACCGTTGAAACCGACGACTTCGGCTTCGATTGGCGAGCCGCCCAGCGGCATGATGCGGCAAGAGCTGCCGAGCGGCAGGCGCAACCCCGATGCCTCCATTACCAGGCCGTTGATGCGTGTCAGGTGGCCACTGGGAAGCAGCGAATTGACCTGATGGGCCGCTTGTCCGCAGCCATCGAGAAAGCGCCGCCAGTCAGCGAGGTGCCGATTGTCCGCGTGCTCGCTCATCTTGGCTTGGCCTTTGCCTCGGGCTCCTTGCCATCGAGCCAGTCCTGGCTGATGCCGATGCCTTCGACGACACGCCGCCAGCGCGTTTCCAGCGTCGCGTCGACTTCGCTGGCCCCGAGTTCGACGCGGCAGCCACCAGGCGTCAGCGCGCCATCCTCGACGATTCGCCAGTTGATGTGCGGCAGTTGATCGCCCAGATGCTCGCGTACCAGCGCAGCGTCGTCGGGGTGAACGAACAGCAGGGGCTGTCCGTGAAGCGGGTGCAGGGTGCCCACGGCCTCCCTGACCACTGCCAGCAGCAACTCCGGCTGTACGCGCAGACTTTGCCGCAAGACCTGGTTGGCGACCTCCATTGCCAGGGTCAGCAATTGATCGGCGACACCCTGATCAATACCGCTCATGGCCTGCTGCAGGTTGTCCATCAGGGTTGCCAGGGCGTCCGCCGAGGATTTTGCCGCAGCGATGCCCTCCTGATAGCCGGCGGCATAGCCTTCCTCGTGCGCTTCCTGATGCATGCGCTCGATGTCTTCGGCGGTCGGCAGGACCAGCGGCGGCTCTGCCGGCACTTCGTCGCCGCGGCTATCCGCGACTTCGGCAGCCGCTTCTTCGGCCGGCGTGGCGTCGGCAGGCGGTTGCTCGGCAGGTGGTTGCTCAGCAGGCGGGCGGTCGGGAGGCGGGGCTGCGCCGGCCTCTTGCTGCTCGTCGAAAGCGGCAACCTCCCAGCGCTGGTAGGCGGTCAGTTTCTCCTTGGGGATCCAGTTGCTCATGCGCCTGGCTTACTCAGAGCATTTCCTCGCCGCCGGCGCCGCCAAGCACGATCTGCCCTTCGTCTGCCAGGCGGCGGACAATTTTGAGAATCTCCTTTTGCTCGCTTTCGACTTCGGAAAGCCGCACCGGCCCGCGCGAGTCGAGGTCTTCGCGAAGCATTTCGGCGGCGCGTTGCGACATGTTCTTGAAGATCTTTTCGCGCAGCGATTCGGTGGCTCCCTTCATTGCCAGGATCAGCGATTCCGACTGGATTTCGCGCAGCAGGAGCTGGATCGCCCGATCGTCCAGATCCATGAGGTTCTCGAAGACGAACATCTCGTCGAGGATCTTCTGTGCCAGATCGGGGTCGTACTCGCGGATCGAGTCAACCACCGAAGACTCGTTGGCGGTACCCATGAAGTTGAGGATTTCGGCAACCGCGCGCACGCCGCCCATCGCCGACTGTTTGACGCTCGCGGAACCGGAAAGAAGGCGCAGCATGACGTCGTTCAACTCCTTCAGGGCTTCGGGCTGGATACCTTCGAGTGTCGCGATGCGCAAGACCACGTCGTTGCGCAGGCGCTCGGGGAACTGGTTGAGAATGTCGCTCGCATGGTCATGGGCGAGGTGGACGAGAATCGTGGCGATGATCTGCGGATGCTCGTTCTTGATCAGGTCGGCGACGGTTGGCGCATCCATCCACTTCAGGCCTTCGATACCGTTGGTATCGCCCGGCTGGAGGATACGGGAAATCAGGTTGGACGCCTTGTCGTCACCGAGGGCCTTGGTGAGGACCGAGCGAACGTAGGCATCCGTATCGTAGTTGACTGCGGCAGACTCCTCGGCAGTGGTCTGGAACTCGGCGAGCACTTCGCCGACGCGCGCGCGCGGTACCGATTTCAGTGCGGCCATGGCGTGCCCCAGCTTCTGCACTTCCTTGGGCCCCAGGTGCTTGAGCACCTCGACCGCATAGTCTTCGCCAAGCGCGATCAGCAGAATGGCGCTTTTCTCGATGCCGTCGTCAGCTGGCATTGGTGCCGGTCCATGCCCTGATGATGTTGGCCACCGCCCGTGGATCTTGCTGCGCCAGCTCACGCGCCTTGGCAAGTTGCTGCTCGAGCAGCTTGGCGGCTGTCGGCGCCTGCTCCTCGCCCTCGCCTTCGCCTTCGTCGCCAGCAAGGAGGTCGATGGTGCCGCCGACGCTGCCTTCGCTGGCCGCTCCCGGTTGCAGAATGGTCTTCAATAGAGGCCGAACGACGCCGAGCAGGAGATAGGCGAGGATGCCGGCAAGCGCTCCGTACTTGAGCAGGTCCTTGACCAGCGAAAGCATTTCCTGGTCTCGCCACAGCGGCAGGCCGTCCTCTTTCTCGAGGGTGGTGAATGGCGCATTGGCCACTGAAATGGTGTCGCCACGATCCTTGTTGAAGCCCATCGCTTCCTTGACGAGGTCGCTGATCTGTTTGATCTCGGCGTCGGACAGCGGCTTGCTGACACTCTTGCCGTCCTTGTCGATTTCCTGCCGCTGATTGACCACCACCGCGCCGGAGAGGCGCCTGATTGTTCCGACGGCGTTCTTGGTGTGGCGGATGGTCTTGTCCACCTCGTAGTTGATCGTCGCGTTCTTGCTCGTGCTCAGTGGCTGTCCGACGCCTGCGATGACCGCCTGCACCCCGGCGGCGTTGATCTGTCCGGGGACCGGAGGCTGGCCCGGGGCGGCGGGGCCGGCGCCTGCCACGGCGGGTTGGGTCAACGGGGCCGTCGGCGGTACCGGCGGCTGATTGCTGAGGGCACCGGGAACTCCTTGCGCGCTCGGGTTGGTGCTCGCGGTTTCAGCGGTCTGCTGGCTGCGAATACTGATATCGGGCGGGGTGGTGTTGGGGCGATGCGTTTCGGCAGTCTGCTCGCTTTGCGAGAAGTCGATGTCGGCGGCTATCTGGACGCGTGCATTGTCGGGGCCGACAATCGGTGCCAGGATGTCCTCGACGCGCTTGATGATGCTCGCCTCGACCTGATGAATGTAGCTCGCCTGCGTTGGGTCGAGACCGGCTTCCAGGAGAGCGTTCTTCTTTCTCGACAGCAAGGCGCCGCTCTGGTCGAGCAGGGTGACGCTGGCCGGCGTCAATTGCGGGACGCTGGCGGCGACCAGATTCTGGATGCCGGCGACCTGGGTCGGATCGAGCGTGCGTCCCGGATAGAGATTGAGCATGACCGACGCCGATGGCCTTTGCTCCTCGCGCATGAAGACGCTTGGCTTCGGGATCGCCAGGTGTACGCGTGCCGCCTGCACGGCGGCGATCGACTGGATGGTCCGCGCTAGCTCTCCTTCCAGGCCACGTTGATAATTGACCTGTTCGGCAAACTGGCTGACGCCGAACTTCTGCGCTTCCATCAACTCGAAGCCGACGGCGCCACCGCGTGGCAGTCCCTGCGACGCTAGGCGCAGGCGGACATCGTGCACCCTGCTCTCGGGGACCAGGATCGCACTGCCCGAGTTGCTGAACTGGTAGGGGATGTTCATCTGCTCGAGCGCAGCGATGATTGCGCCGCCGTCGCGCTCGGAGATATTGGAGAAAAGTACCTTGAACTCGCTTTGCCTGAGCCAGGTGCCGGCGACGACGAGCAGCGCAAAAATCGCGGCAATCGAGACTATCAGCACCACTTTCTGCTTGTCGCTCAAGCGCGCCAGCGCCTCGCGAGCGCGATCCAGCGGTTTGCCCGCGCCTGCTATCTCGGTGGTTTCGGTTCCGGCTGCAGCCATGCGCCCGATACGGTGAAAGCCTGCGTTGGCGCAGGCGAAAAGCGAAAAATGATGACAATTACTCTGCTATTGTAGCTGTTAAATGCACGGGACTTTCCATCGGATGAAGCAAGTCGTACAAACGCCGGGCCCTGAACTCAAGGCGCAGGAACTGCAACGGGCATTCGACGCCTTCAACCAGGTTTCGCTGGCGCTGACCCAGTCGTACCAGGGATTGCAGGGCCGTGTCGAATCCCTGGCCGCTGAACTGGCGCTTGCCAATGGCGAGCTGCGTCGGCAATACGAAGAGAAGGAAGCGCTTTCCGAACGCCTGTCGCTGTTGCTCAAGGCCTTGCCGGCTGGCGTCGTGGTGCTCGACAGCGCGGCTCGGGTCAGCGAAGCCAATCCGGCGGCCACCGAAATGTTTGCCCAGGCGATGATCGGCGAAGCCTGGCCGACGCTGGCTCAGGCCAGTCTGGTTGCCGCCGAGGCGCCCGACGAGTGGCAGCTTGGCGCGCGCCGTCTGGCGATCGTCGAGAGCCCCCTTGATTCTGCCGGCGGGCGAATTCTGCTCATCCACGACGTCACCGCAGCGCACGCTCTCAAGGCGGAACTGGAACGTAACCAGCGCCTCGTGGCCATGGGCGAGATGGCCGCTTCGCTGGCCCATCAGTTGCGTACGCCGCTGGCGACGGCCTTGCTCTACAGCGCCAACCTGGCGCAGCCGGGGCTTGCCGACTCTGCGCGGCTTCGTTTCGCGGACAAGACGACTGCCCAGCTGAAGCGCCTCGAGCGCCTGATCCAGGAAGTGCTGCTCTTTGCCCGTGGCGAAAGCATCGGTCGCGATTCGACGCCGGCCAGCCAGCTGCTCGCCGAAGCTGCGCAGACCGTTGAGCCCCTGTTCCTGGAGGGGGGGATTGCTTTCCGGGTGCTAGGCGACGCTGCCGGCATCATTGTCACCGGCAGCCGCAAGGCGCTGGTCGGCGCCCTGGTGAATCTGCTCGAGAACGCTCTGCAGGCCTGTACGACCGTCGGGGAAGGTGGCAGACGTCCAGTCGTCACCATTGGCGCCGATCTGGTCGACGCCCAGCTACGCATTGCCGTGCGCGATACGGGTGCCGGCATTGCCCCCGAAATCCAGGCGCGCGTATTCGAGCCTTTCTTTACCACCAGCGGGCAGGGAACCGGACTTGGTCTGGCCATTGCGCTGGGCGTCGTACGCGCGCACGGTGGGGCGATGACAGTGCACTCGGTGCCGGGCGAAGGCTCGGAATTCGTGATCATGCTGCCGGTCGCTCTGGCGGCCGAGCGGGCGGTCTGAGGGCCACAGCCCATGCGGCCCGGTCTGCCGATACTGGTGGTCGAAGACGACGCCGCCCTGCGCGAGGCGGTGTGCGATACCCTCGAACTGGCTGGCCAGGCGGTCGTCTCCGCCGGCGGCGGGAACGAGGCCCTGCAGCTCCTCGCCGAACGCACCGTCGCGCTGGTGGTCAGCGATGTGCGAATGCTGCCCATCGATGGCATCACCTTGCTCAAGGAGATCCGCATTCGCCATCCCTACCTGCCGGTGGTGCTGATGACCGCTTTCGCCGACGTCGACCGCGCCGTCGAAGCCATGCGCGCGGGTGCCTGCGACTTTCTGCTCAAGCCGTTCGAGCCGAAGGCTCTGCTCGAACACGTGCAGCGCTATCGTCTGCCGGAAGTCCACGATGACGCGCGGGCGATCGCCATCGATCCGCTGAGTGTCAACCTTTTTGCACTTGCCCGGCGGGTCGCACAGAGTGACAGCACGGTCCTGCTGACCGGCGAAAGCGGCGTTGGCAAGGAGGTCGTGGCGCGCTTCATTCACCAGCACTCGGCGCGCAGCAAGGGCCCGTTCGTGGCCATCAATTGCGCGGCCATTCCGGACAGTCTGCTCGAGGCCACCCTGTTTGGTTACGAAAAGGGCGCCTTCAGCGGCGCGCAGCGCGCACAGGCCGGCAAATTCGAGCAGGCGCAGAACGGCAGTCTGCTGCTCGACGAGATCACCGAAATGCCGCTCGGACTGCAAGCCAAGCTGTTGCGGGTCTTGCAGGAGCGCGAAGTGGAGCGCGTCGGCGGCAAGCAGCCGGTGGTCCTCGATATCCGCGTCATCGCCACTTCCAATCGCGACATGGCCGACGCCGTGGCCAGGGGTCACTTTCGTGAGGACCTGTTCTACCGCCTGAACGTCTTTCCCCTGCTCATTCCGGCGCTGCGGCAACGAGGCGAGGATATTGCTCCGCTGGCGCGTCATTTTCTTGCCGATCACGGCGCTCGCGCCGGTCGCCCCGCTCTCCGCCTGTCTGCCGCTGCGGATGCGGCGCTGCGTCAGCATCCCTGGCCGGGCAATGTCCGTGAGCTGGAGAACGTCATGCAGCGGGCGGTCATTCTGGCCCCCGGCGACATCGTCGAACTCGAGGCCCTGCATCTGGCGGCAGCGGCACCGCTGGCGCCGAGCGCCGCGCGGCGACCAGAACCGGCTGCGCCGGCAATGACCACCGTCGCGTCCCCGGCGCAGCCCCGGAAAGCCAACAAGATGAGCGAAGTGGAGCGAGAGCATATACTGGCGACACTGGCGTCGGTCGGCGGCTCCCGAACCCTTGCCGGGCAGCGCCTGGGGATGTCGGAGCGGACCTTGCGCCACAAGTTGCGACAGTATCGTCTCGACGGTTTTCTGAAGGCTTGAAGGTCTGCTCAGCCTGGCCGTTGAGCTGGCGGGATTTTTGCTTTAATAGGTTAGGCAGTGAACGGAGAAGAGAATGGACAGCAAGGGTATCGAGCAAGTGTTGAGCGTCTTGAAGGCGACGTCAGCAACCGCTGGCGGTCGTGTTGCCGAGGCGCAGAGCCTGGCAACGGGGGCCGACTTCGCGCAGGTGTTGCAGAATTCGATCGCCCAGGTCAGTCAGACGCAGCAGCAGGCGGAGGCCATGGCGGCAAATTTTGCCGCCGGCAACAGCACCGAGAACCTGCACGAAGTCATGATCGCGCTGCAAACGGCCAGCCTTTCCTTCCAGGAGATGATTCAGGTGCGCAACAAGCTCGTCTCTGCGTATCAGGACGTCATGAACATGCAGGTCTAGCGGGTTGGATCGAACGCCGGCACGCTGGCTTCTTTGCAGTGTACAGTTCTGCGCTCGGCTGCAGCTTGGCGCTCGTCTGCCACCGGTCATGGGACCTTGTATTCCAGCTGCGCTGCACCCATAATGCTTTCCATGGTCGTAATTCCGGCAAACCGGAAGCGTTCTGGACGCGGGTTCGATTCCCGCCACCTCCACCACTGCGGGGGTGCACCGGTTTCGACAGGGTGACAGATGGCGAGCAGGCGGCCCGAGAGGCGACGGACGTAATCCGCGCAAAACCACAAACGCCAATGATGAGCGTTTCGCAATGGCCGCTTAAGGCCTGCTGAGGACATAGCCGTCCAATAAACAGAATGGCTATCGGTGGGGGCTTCGGCCCCCATCGTCATTTCAAACTGCGGCGTGCTTGCCCCGCCTGATCGCCGGATGGTCGGCGGCCTTCTTCTCGCACGACGTTCCGCGCCGCTCTGCGCGCGACTGACACTTGCCGGATCGCGGACGAATCACGGTATATTGTCGTTACACCTCTTCCTTCGGGAGCCTCATACATGAAAGCTGGCGCTCTATCTGCGTTACTGGGATCTGGATTGCCCTTGCTCGCGACGCTGCGGGACTATCGACTTGCATGGCTCGGCAAGGACTCGATCGCCGGCCTTTCGGCGTGCATCGTCTCGATTCCGTCGGTGATCGCCTATGCCGAGCTGGTACACCTGCCGGCGATCACCGGCTTGTACGCGGCGCTGGCAGCGGCCATCGGCTACGCCCTGTTTTCAAGTTCGCGGCACGTTATCGCCGGGCCAGATGCGGCGATCGGTCTGCTCGCTGGTTCGGCAATCCTGCCGTTGTCGGGCGGGGATCCGGCGCGCATCGTCGTTCTCGCGGCGGTGCTCAGTCTCCTGTCGGGTGTCGTGCTGCTCCTCGCCGCGCGACTGAAGCTCGGCGTCATTGCCGATCTGCTGTCCCGGCCGGTGCTGATCGGTTACCTGAACGGTGCTTCGCTGGTTCTGATTGCCACGCAGCTCGGGAAGATGTTCGGCATCAAGACCGAGGGCGAAGAATTCTTCCACATTGTTAATACGGTATTCCAGAAGTTGCCCGAGACGCATCTGGCGACTTTCTTTTTCGGCGTGCTGCTGGTTGCTCTGCTGGTTGCGCTGGCGCGCTGGCTGCCACGCGTACCTGGTGCGCTGGCGGTCTGCGCGGTGGCGATCACAGCCACTTTCGCTCTTGACTTGGGCAGCTACGGCATCGCTCTGGTCGGTGAGGTGCCGTCGGGATTTCCGCATCTGACGATTCCCTCGATCCGCTGGGCAGATCTCGCGGCACTCGCGCCGGCTGCCGTGGCGATTGCCTTCCTGGCGTTTTCAGACGGCATTCTTCTGGCGCAGACCTTTGCCGAGAAGAACGGCTACGAGGTGCGTCCGAACCGCGAGTTGGTCGCTCTGGGCTCGGCGAACATACTGGCCGGGCTTTGGCAGGGCTTTCCCGTTTCGGCCAGTCAGTCGCGTACCTCGATCGTCGATTCCGCCGGTGGCAGGACACAGCTCGCGCAGGTGATTCTGGCCCTCGGCCTGCTCTTGTTCCTGTTCTTCCTCACCGGTCTCATCGCCCTGCTGCCGAAAGTCGCCCTCGGTGCGATCCTCATCGTCACCGCCATCGGCATGCTGGAAGTGGCGTCCCTGAAGGGCTTGTACAAGATCGACCGGGTCGAGGCCGGCATTGCCCTGGGCGTCACGGCTGCGATCCTGCTGGCCGGTGTCGTGCCCGGGATCATTCTCGGTCTGCTGCTGTCGCTGGTCGCCGTGCTGGTCGAGGTTTCGCGTCCCGATGACGCGGTGCTGCGCCGCCTGCGCAGCGACGGCAAGTTCCACGACTGTCTTGAGGACGAGGAAGCGGAGAGCGTTCCGGGCCTGCTCGTCTACCGGCTCTATGCGCCGCTGATCTTCGCCAACGCCAGGCACGTCGTGAACCGCCTGCGGACGCTGGTCGACGAGGCGCAGCCGCCGGTCAAATGGCTGGTCATCGACGCCCAGGCGATCCACGACATGGATGTCACGGCAGGGCAGCGCTTTGCGGAGCTGCATCGCGAACTGGTCGCCAGGGGTATTGACGTCAAGATCGCCGACGCGCCGAGGCCGTTCCGGGAGGAACTCGCCAAGGTTGGTCTATCCGAGGAAATCGGCGGCGCGGACTTCTACGTTTCCGTCAAGCAAGCGACCCAGGACTTCGAGCGCCAGGTCGCTGCCGCGAAAGAGGAACCTGGTAGCGCGCCCGTGTAAGGGAGGGCGCCCGCTTGTTGTCGGCGGAGTTGGCGCATTCAGCCGGTGCGCGTCGGCAGCACCTCGTGCAGCAATCGGGCCGCGTCGCGAATCATCTTTTCGGTGCTCTCCCAGTCGACGCAGGCGTCGGTGACCGAGCAGCCGTACTTCAGCTGTGACAGGTCTTCGGGGATCGCCTGGTTGCCGGCGACGAGGTTCGATTCGACCATCATGCCGACCAGCGACTGGTTGCCCAGGCGTACCTGGTTGACCACGTCGGCCATCACCAGCGGCTGCAGCTCGGGCTTCTTGTAGCTGTTGGCGTGCGAGCAGTCGATCACGATATTGCGCGGCAAACCGGCCTTGCCCAGCGCCTGCTCGGCCATCTGCACGCTGACCGTGTCGTAGTTCGGTCGGCCGTCGCCGCCACGCAGTACCAGGTGGCCGTAACGATTGCCCCGTGTGCGAACGATCGACGTGCGCCCCTGGCCGTTGATGCCCAGGAAACTGTGCGGCCGCGAGGCGGAAAGGATGGCGTTGATGGCGATGGCGACGTCGCCGTTGGTGCCGTTCTTGAAACCGACCGGGGTCGATAGCCCCGACGAAATTTCACGGTGCGTCTGCGACTCGGTCGTGCGCGCGCCGATGGCCGTCCAGGCGATCAGATCGCCCAGGTACTGCGGCGAGATCGGGTCGAGAGCCTCGGTTCCGGCCGGCAGGCCGATTTCGGCGAGCTCGAGCAGGAACTCGCGCGCCAGTTGCATGCCCTGATCGACGCGGAAAGAATCGTCCATGTCCGGGTCATTGATGTAGCCTTTCCAGCCGGTGGTGGTGCGCGGCTTTTCGAAGTAGACGCGCATGACCAGGTACAGCGTTTCGCTGACTTCGTCGGCGAGCGTCTTCAGGCGGCGCGCGTAATCGAGACCGGCGATCGGGTCATGGATCGAGCACGGTCCGACGACGACAAACAAGCGGCGGTCCCGGCGGTCGAGAATATTGCGCAGGACCTCGCGGCCGTTCATCACCAGGCTTGCGGCGGCTGGCGAAAGCGGCAGGCGGGCGTGGATTTCTTCGGGGGAAGGCATGGCGTCGAAGGCGCTGACGTTGATGTTTTCGATGGCGAAATGGGTCATGGTTTTGGCAGACAGCTTAGTTGATGAATCAGGTCCTTGACCGCGGCGACGCGGTCGGAAAGCGTTGCGCACTGGCGTTTGAGGAGCAGTTTGTCGGGTCCGGACAGACGGTAGTTGCGGTCTCTCTGAATCAGATTGATGATGCGCAGCGGGTCGATTGGCGGTTCGGCGTCGAATTGCACGATGATCTGTTCGGCCGTGGCGTCGAGCTTGCTCACCCCGAGAGGCTTGCACAGCAGGCGCAGCCGGTGGCTGTCGAGAAGCGCGCGGGCCTGTGGCGGCAGCGCGCCGAAACGATCGACCAGCTCTTCCTGCAGGTCGGCGATGTCGTCGCCGGTGGTGCAGTTGGCCAGACGCTTGTAGAGCGCCAGCCGCTGGTGGACGTCGGGCGCGTAGTCGTTGGGCAGCAGCGCCGGGGTATGCAGGTTGATCTCGGTGGCGATCGCCAGCGGCTGTAGCAGGTCCGGTTCCTTGCCCTGTTTGAGCGCCGCGACAGCGCGGTTGAGCATCTCGGTGAACATGTTGAAGCCGACTTCCTGCATCTCCCCGGACTGGCTGTCGCCGAGGACCTCGCCGGCACCGCGAATTTCGAGGTCGTGCATGGCGAGGTAGAAGCCGGCACCCAGTTCATCCATCATCTGGATCGCTTCCAGGCGCTGCCTGGCCTGCTTGTTGAGTGCCGCGTCGTCGTGGGTCAGCAGATAGGCGTAGGCCTGGTGGTGCGAGCGGCCGACGCGACCGCGCAGCTGATGCAACTGCGCCAGGCCGAACTTGTCGGCACGATTGATGACGATGGTGTTGGCATGCGGGTTGTCGATGCCGGTTTCGATGATCGTCGTGCACAGCAGGACGTTGACGCGTTGTTGCGTGAAGTCGCGCATTACCCGCTCCAGCTCACGCTCTTTCATCTGGCCGTGGCCGACGACGATGCGTGCTTCGGGCAACAGTTTTTCGAGCTTGCTGCGCATGTTCTCGATGGTGTTGACTTCGTTGTGCAGGAAATACACTTGTCCGCCGCGTTTGAATTCGCGCAGCAGCGCTTCGCGGATGATGCCGTCGGAGAAGCGGGTGACGAAGGTCTTGATCGCCAGGCGCTTCTGTGGCGCCGTGGCGATGACCGAGAAGTCGCGCAGGCCTTCGAGCGACATTGACAGCGTGCGCGGGATCGGTGTCGCGGTGAGTGTCAGTACGTCGACTTCGGCGCGCAGCGCTTTCAGCGCTTCTTTCTGGCGGACGCCGAAGCGGTGCTCCTCGTCGATGACCACCAGTCCGAGACGGCTGAACTTGACGTCTTTTTGCAACAGGCGATGCGTCCCGATGACGATGTCGAGCTTGCCGTCGGCCAGTTCGCGCAGCGCCTGCGCTACCTCGGCGTTGGTCTTGAAGCGGGACAACTCGGCGATTCTTACCGGCCAGTCGGCGAAGCGGTCGTTGAAAGTCTGGAAATGCTGTTCGCAGAGCAGGGTCGTCGGGCAAAGGATGGCCGCCTGCCGACCGCCAGCGACTGCGCAGAAGACGGCGCGCAAGGCGACCTCTGTCTTGCCGAAACCGACGTCGCCGCAGACCAGGCGATCCATCGGCCGGCCGGATTTCATGTCTTCGATCACCGCCTCGATCGCCGTCGCCTGATCGGCAGTCTCTTCAAAACCGAAGCCGTCGGCGAAGGCGTCGTGGTCGTGCGCCTTGAACTCGCAAGGGTGCCCCTGGCGTGCGGCGCGCAGAGCGTAGAGTGCGAGCAGCTCGGCAGCCGTATCGCGGGCCTGCAGCGCCGCGCGCCGTTTCGCTTTTTCCCATTGTTGCGAGCCGAGTGTGTGCAGCGGCGCGGCGTCGGGATCGGCACCCGAGTAACGCGAGATGACGTGCAGTTGTGACACCGGGACGTAGAGTTTGGCGTCGCCGGCGTAGTGCAGTTCGAGAAATTCCATCTCGCCTTCACCGAGGTCGAGGTGAATCAGACCCCGGTAGCGGGCGATGCCATGCTGCTCATGGACAACCGGCGAACCGACCTTCAGCTCGGTGAGGTCGCGCAACCAGTTGTCGACCGTTGCCTTGCGCTGCGCCGCGTGCCGGGAGCGGCGCGAGGGACTGTCGGCGTAAAGCTCGGCTTCGGTGATGATGGCCAGTTGCGCGAGCTGGAAACCGTCGTGCAGCGGCGCGACCGCCAGAGCGAGCTTGCTGTCGGCCGCCAGGAACGTGGCAAAGTCGCCACCCGCGGTCGGCGCCAGCCCGTATTCGGCGAACAGTTCGCTCAGCGTTTCGCGGCGTCCGGCGGTTTCGGCGAGCAGCAGGACGCGGCCCGGGAAGTCGTCGATGAAGCCCTTCAGGACGTGCAGCGGGTCCTGGGCGCGGCGGTCAACGGCCAGCGGCGGCAGGTTTTGTGCGGGGCCGTCGTTGCCGGCGGCGAGGTTCACGCGGGCGTAGGATTTCGCGGCGACGAAAAACGGCTCCTCGGCGAGGAACAGTTCAGCCGGCTGCAGCAGGGGGTGGCTGCGGTCGCCGGAGAGCATGTCGTAGCGCGATTGTGCCTCGCGCCAGAAGGCACGGATCGCCGCCGCTACGTCGTTGTGGAGGACGAGAACGGTCTCTTTGGGCAGGTAGTCGAAAAGGCTTGCCGTCTCTTCAAAGAACAGCGGCAGCCAGTATTCGATGCCGGCCGCCGCGACGCCGTTCGAGACATCCTTGTAAATCCGCGACTTGCCGGGGTCGCCTTCGAAAATCTCCCGGAAACGTTGGCGGAAGCGCGCGCGGCCCTTCTCGTCGAGAGGGAACTCGCGTGCGGGTAGCAGGCGAACTTCCGGGACCGGGTAGAGGGTGCGCTGACTATCGACGTCGAAGGTCTTGATGCTTTCGATCTCGTCGTCGAAGAGATCCAGCCGGTAAGGCAGTTGCGAGCCCATCGGGAAGAGGTCGACGATGCCGCCGCGGATCGAGTATTCACCCGGCGCCACGACCTGGGTGACGTGCGCGTAGCCGGCCAGGGTCAGCTGCGCTCGGAACGGAACGGCGTCGAGTGGCTCGCCCTGCTTCAGAAAAAAGGTATAGGCGGCCAGATACGCCGGCGGCGCCAGGCGATAGGCCGCCGTTGCCGCAGGAACCAGCAGCACGTCGCAATCGCCACGCATGACCGCGTAGAGTGTCGCCAGACGCTCGGAAACCAGGTCGTGATGCGGCGAAAAACTGTCGTAAGGCAGCGTTTCCCAGTCCGGCAACAGGCGGATGCACAGATCTGGAGCAAACCAGGCAATTTCCGCGAGCAGGCGCTGCGCGTCGGTGGCATCGGCCGTGAGCACGGCGAGCATGCGCTGCCCGGCGCTCGCGGCGGTTGCCGCCTGGGCGATCAGCAGCGCGTCGGCTGAGCCTGCAAAGGAGGGAAGCTGAAGCCTTTCGCCGACTTTGGGCAGCGGCGCGCGGGGAAGCGGTAAGAACAATGAATACGACTCGCGACTCGATGGCTGAAGTGAAGTGAAGTGAGCTGCGCGAGCCGGTCAGGGCAAGGCAGCAAAACGGCGAAATTATAGCCGATCAGTCGGCGTCGCCGACATCGTCCCCGCAGCGCAGGTGTTTTGGCGTAATCGGGCGCTTCACGCCTGCCGTGCTGCGAGTTTCGCACTCAGAGCAGTGAAGAACTCCGAAGCGCCGCTGCGGATCGAGTAATCCGCGAGGGCTGAAAGCGATGTCGGGTGCGGGTTGACCTCCACCACCGTCGCCCCGGCCCGTTTGGCCCACACCGGCAGCAGCGCGGCCGGTTGGACGGTGAACGAGGTGCCAACACAAAAGAACAGGTCGGCGGTCATGCTGCACGTTTCGGCAGCCGCAAAGACCTCCTCGTCGAGCATTTCTCCGAACAACACCAGATCCGGGCGCACCGGCGCACCGCAGCGGGGGCAGCGAAAAGGTTCGGCGGCGCTTTGCTCCCAGTCGGCCGAGAAGCCGCAACGCTGCTGGCAGCGGAGGCGGTGTATGGTGCCGTGAACTTCGAGCACTGGCGCGTTCCCGGCAGGGCTATGGTAGCCGTCGATGTTCTGCGTAATGACCGTCAGTTGTTTTGCCCGACAGATTTCCTGCAGCCGGGCGAGCGCCTGGTGACCGGCGTTCGGCTGTCGTTCGTCGACCAGCTTCTTCAATTGCAGCAGCCAGTTCCATACGCGTTCGGGATTGCGCAGGAAACCCTCAATGCTGGCGACCTCATCAGGATCGACCTTGTTCCACAGTCCGGTCGCGCCGTCGCGAAAGGTTGGAATGCCACTGTCGGCGGACAGACCTGCCCCTGAGAAAACAACGATTTCCTTCGCCTCGCGCACCACGGAAGCGACTGATTCCAGGCTGCCTGAGTGCATTGTCGTCTCCTTTCCGGTACCCGGACTGTTTGGCCAGATCCCGCCTCCGAGGAAGTGGACCTCAGGGCGCCTCATGCTCGCTTGATTCTCGCATATTCCCGATTGTTGACCATCCCGGTCCGCACGGGGCCGACACGCGCTTGGCGAATTCCCTCAGGCGGCGGTGGGCAGCTTGTCAGCACGGGGTGCGGGGGCGGGCGTGGCAGCGTCTCGACGCACGCAGCGGAGTGCCGCGAACGGGCAATCGTTGTATAAATGCAACACAATGCCAAACCAATGCTTGAAGCCGCCGAAGTTTGTATGCTTAAATCCGCCGACTGCGCAAAAATCGCATCGCGTGACACGCATTCGGACCTAACAGAGATTAATCGAGGAGGAATATCTTGAAATCGAAAATCATTACTACCCTGCTGGCCTCAATCGGCCTTTTTGCTGCAGTTGGCGCCGCACAAGCGCAAACCGCGGCTGATCGCGTTTATGTGATCGACTCACGCGGTGAAGTCGCGATGAGCGGCGCCGGCCTCTGCTGGCGGACCGGCTTCTGGACGCCTGCAGCTGCGGCCAAGGACCCGGCTGGTTGCAAGTGTGACAAGGACCTGCTGCCGAAGGAAGTCTGCGAGCCGCCGATGGCCAAGGCTGCTGCTGCGACGGCCAAGCCGTCCGGTGACAAGGTGACCGTCGCTGCCGACGCGCTGTTTGATTTCAACAAGGCTACGCTGCGTCCGGCCGGCAAGGCGAAGCTCGACGAAGTCGTCGCCATGTCCAAGCAGATCAAGCTGGAAGTGATCATCGCCGTCGGTCACACGGACCGTATTGGCTCCGATGCCTATAACCAGAAACTGTCCGAGCGGCGTGCCGCGTCGGTCAAGGCCTATCTGGTGAGCAAGGGTGTCGAAGCCAACCGCGTCTACACCGAAGGCAAGGGCGAGAAGCAGCCGGTGACCCAGCCTGGTCAGTGCCCGGGTGGCAAGAGCGCGAAAGTCATCGAGTGCTTGCAGCCTGACCGTCGTGTCGATATCGAACTCATCGGCACCAAGTAATTCAGAGAAGGCGTAAGAAAACCCCGCTCCGGCGGGGTTTTTTTTCAGCCAGCACATTCCTGATTACGCAGGGATCATGCCCATGGAAGTTGTCGATCTGCTCATCGAGGCGCGCTGGATAGTTCCGGTCGACCCCGCTGGTGTGGTTCTTGAAAGTCACGCTGTAGTGATCAACGATGGCCGCATCGTGGCCGTCGTTCCCCAGAGCGAGGCGGCGAGCTGCTTTTCGGCAAGGAGCCACAAGCGGCTGGAGCAGCACGTCCTCATTCCGGGGCTGGTCAATTTGCATACCCACGCGGCGATGACCCTTCTGCGCGGTCTTGCCGACGACCTGCCGCTCATGGAATGGTTGCAGCGGCACGTCTGGCCAGCCGAGGCGCAGCACGTCTCGGAGCAGTTCGTCTATGACGGAACCTTGCTCGCCTGCGCCGAAATGTTGCGCGGTGGCATCACCTGTTTCAATGACATGTACTTCTTCCCCGGCGCCGCGGCGGACGCGGCGCTGGCGTCGGGCATGCGCGCCGCAATCGGTCTGATCACCGTCGACTTTCCGAGTAGCTACGCGACCGACGCCGACGACTATCTGGCCAAGGGGCTCGCCGCCCGCGACCAGCGGCTCGAAGAGCCGCTGCTGTCCTTCTGCCTGGCGCCACATGCGCCGTACACAGTAGGCGACGGGGGCTTTTCCCGGGTGCTGACGCTTGCCGAGCAGGTCGAATTGCCGATACACGTACATCTGCATGAAACCATCCAGGAAATCGAAGAGAGCGTGCAGCGTTTCGGGATACGCCCGATCGAGCGCCTCCGTCGCCTGGGAATGTTGAGCCCGGCACTGATTGCCGTACACGCGGTGCACCTCGACGCGCACGAAATCGAACTGCTCGCCCAGCAGGGCTGTTCCATCGCGCATTGCCCCAGCTCCAACCTCAAACTTGCCAGCGGCATTGCCCCGCTTGCCGAGCTGGCGGCAAAGGGAATCAATATTGGTCTGGGTACTGACGGTGCGGCCAGCAACAACCGGCTCGACCTGCTACAGGAGATGCGGCTGGCCGCATTGCTTGCCAAGGCGCAGAGTGGCCGTGCCGACGCGATCAAGGCCCATCAGGTACTGCACATGGCGACCCTCGGTGGCGCCCGAGCCCTGGGTCTCGAGGCACGGATCGGCTCGATCACTCCCGGCAAGGCGGCCGATCTGTGCGCCGTCGCGCTCGACGAGTTTGCCCTTGCCCCCTGCTATGAGCCGGTTTCACACCTCACCTACGCTGTAGCCCGAGAGCATGTTTCTGCGGTGTGGGTCGCTGGTCGCATGCTTGTCGAAAACGGCCAACTGATTGAAAGCAACGAAACCGGATTGATAAAGCTGGCGCTCTTGTGGCAGAATAAAATCCGTCCGTGACGAGTTCAGTGAACAACGAGGCATAACAGGCCATGCGGACCCGCTCCGCAGCCTTCAATTAACGAGGGAAACCTAGATGAAAAGAATTGCAAGAACAAGCACCATCGTGGCTGCGTTCGCCGCCGCTCTCGGCTTCGGCGCCTCGCTGGCTCAGGCACAAACTTCGATTCCCCTGGATCGCGTGTATGTGATTGACTCCCGCGGCGAAGTCGCGATGAGCGGCGCCGGCCTCTGCTGGCGGACCGGTTTCTGGACTCCTGCGGGCGCGGCCAAGGACCCGGCTGGTTGCAAGTGCGACAAGGATCTGCTGCCGAAGGAAGTCTGCGAGCCGCCGATGGCCAAGGCTGCTGCTGCGACGGCCAAGCCGTCCGGTGACAAGGTGACCGTCGCTGCCGACGCGCTGTTTGATTTCAACAAGGCTACGCTGCGTCCGGCCGGCAAGGCGAAGCTCGACGAAGTCGTCGCCATGTCCAAGCAGATCAAGCTGGAAGTGATCATCGCCGTCGGTCACACGGACCGTATTGGCTCCGATGCCTATAACCAGAAACTGTCCGAGCGGCGTGCCGCGTCGGTCAAGGCCTATCTGGTGAGCAAGGGTGTCGAGGCCAACCGCGTCTACACCGAAGGCAAGGGCGAGAAGCAGCCGGTGACCAAGCCTGGTCAGTGCCCGGGTGGCAAGAGCGCGAAAGTCATCGAGTGCCTGCAGCCTGACCGTCGTGTCGATATCGAACTCATCGGCACCAAGTAATCCGGTAGTTTTACGGGAGAAGCCCTGCTTCGGCAGGGCTTTTTCGTTGGTGCCTGCCGCCTGGCATACTCACCGGTGCACGCCGGTACGGTGGCCCACTCTCGCCTGCTTCCCGCCTCTCGCCATGGAAACCGCTTCATGATGATCAACGCCGACCAGAAGGAACTCGAGAAATTCAGCCAGCTTGCCCATCGCTGGTGGGACCCGGGCAGCGACTTCAAGCCCTTGCACGACATCAACCCCTTGCGCCTTGAGTGGATCGACCGTCACTGCCAACTGGCTGGCAAGAGCGTGCTTGACGTCGGTTGCGGCGGAGGCCTGCTTTCGGAAGCCATGTGTGAGAGAGGGGCGACGGTGACCGGCATCGACCTCTCCGAAAAGGCGCTGAGTGTGGCCCGATTGCATTTACTCGAAAGCGGTCGCCAGGTCGACTATCGGCAGGTTTCCGCCGAAGAACTTGCCGCCGAGCAGGGCAGCCGGTATGACGTGGTGACGTGTATGGAAATGCTCGAGCATGTTCCCGATCCGGCCAGTACCGTTGCCGCCTGCGCGGCCCTGGCCAAACCCGGCGGGCACGTTTTCTTCTCGACCATCAACCGCAATCCGAAAGCCTACCTGTTTGCGGTGATTGGCGCCGAATATGTGCTGCAGATGTTGCCGAAAGGCACTCACGACTATGCGCGATTCATAAAACCATCAGAGCTTTCGCGTTGGCTGCGAAACGTCGGCCTCGATCCCGATGAGCTGCGCGGGATGACTTACAACCCCTTCACGCAGCACTACGCTCTCGGTCACGACACGGACGTGAATTACCTTCTGCATAGCATAAAGAATGTTTGACACAGTACTCTTCGACCTCGACGGCACCTTTGCCGATACCGCCCCCGATCTGGCTGCCGCCCTCAACCGATTGCGCGCCGATCTGGGACTGCCGCGGGTGTCGCCAGAGCAGCTCCGCCCTTTGACGTCGCAGGGCGTACGGGGCATGCTCAAGGGTGGGCTCGACATGCAGCCGAGCGATGCCGGCTACGCGCAATTCTACGATCGCTTCCTGCGCTACTACAGTCAGGACATCTGTGTCGAAACACGGCTGTTTCCCGGAATTGAGCAACTCCTCGACGTCCTTGAGGGGCGCCGTTCGCTGTGGGGTATCGTCACCAACAAAGCGCAGCGCTTCACCCTGCCGCTGCTGGCCCGGCTTGGCTTCGCCAAGCGCGCAGCCTGTGTCGTCAGCGGTGATTCGGCGCGACGTGCCAAGCCGGCAGCGCACCCGATGCGGCTGGCGTGTTCCCTGCTTGCCAGGCATCCGGCGCGTTGCCTCTACGTTGGTGACGATCTGCGTGATATCCAGGCCGGTCGCGCTGCCGGCATGGTCACCGTGGCGGTGCGCTACGGCTATCTCGGTGATGGCGATCCGATAGAGAAGTGGGGTGCCGATCATGTCGTCGATCACGCGCGGGAAATTGCCGTCCTCGCCGGTATCCACCGAGCGTGAAAGACGCTCGCCATCCTTGAGAAAAGCTCGCCATGCCCAAGACAGCCCTGATCCTTTTTGCCCATGGCGCTCGTGATCCCGATTGGGCCGAGCCAATGCGCCGCGTCTGCGCGTTTGTGCGCGAACAGGCTCCGGATCGGCGCGTCGAACTCGCCTTCCTGGAGTTCATGACGCCCGAGTTGCGCGAATGCGCCGAGTTGCTCCTCGGCGAGGGCTTCGAACGGATCGTCGTGCTGCCGATGTTCATTGCCCGTGGCGGACATCTGAAACGCGACGTGCCCCTGTTGCTCGACGAGTTGCGGCGTTGCCATCCGCAGGCGCAGTTTGAGTTGGGCGCTGCGGTGGGCGAAGCCGACAGCGTCGTGCAGGCCATGGCCCGGCACGCGCTGGCGCTGGTCGAGGGCTAGTTGCCGGTGGCCAGCGCCAGCCCAACGGCTGCCGGTCATCGACGATTGCTGTTCTGTGCTGCGGCCGACGCGGAGCACATCGGTGTCTGAGGTCAGCTTTTCGCCGATCGGATTTCTGGCGACGCCGTTTCGCGATCGCTTCGGCATCCCCCGGCAGGGGCAACTGGCGCCGCATGCCCACGGCCAGTTGCGCCTGCTGCGACCGTATGATCGAGAAGAGGCGGTGCGTGGCCTGGACGAGTTCTCGCACGTCTGGCTCAGTTTCGTTTTCCACCGTAGCGCAGATCAGTGGAGCCCGACGGTCCGCCCACCGCGCCTTGGCGGCAACGCGCGGGTCGGTGTTTTCGCCAGCCGTAGCCCATTTCGCCCCAACCCCCTGGGCCTGTCGCTGGTCGAGTTGCTGGCGATCGATACGCGCGCCGGCGTGCTGCTCACTTTCGGCGGCGTTGACCTGCTCGACGGGACTCCCGTTCTCGATATCAAACCGTACCTTCCGTTTGCCGAAAGCCAGCCGGCCGCACGCGCTGGCTTCGTTGCCGGCCCGCCGCGGCAGCTGGCCGTCGAATTCAGTGCGCAGGCGGCTGCGCAGCTGCCGCTCCATGAGCGGCGCTGGCCTGATCTGGCGGACCTGTTGCGCGAGGTTTTGGCACAGGATCCGCGCCCGGCATACGCGGACGATCCGTTACGGCATTACGGCTTTCGCCTCTATGATCTGGAAATCAAGTGGCGTTGTACGGCGGCGGTCGCCATTGTCGAAGACATCGTTGGACCGTCGTCAGGTGCGTAGGGGTGAACTGCGCGAGCCGGAACCAGCGGCAGTTGCCAACTGCCTTCTCGCGAAGGTCTGCGCGCGTGCATTGTCGCCGACCTCTCGCTGATCTCCGGTCGGCTGCTGGGGCGTGTCAGCGTAGCCGCGCTGGCTGCGTTAGTAGGGGATCATCGTCACGCATCTGGCGGCGCATTTGTTGCGAGCAAGCTGTCGCCACTTGATCGGCCCGCAATTCTGCGACCGCAGGCGATCGCTCTGGAGAATATCACCTTGGAGATCCGTCCATGAAAAGCTTGATCGGAGCGTTGCTCCTGCTGGCCCTGGTTCAACCGAACACCGTTTTGGCCGACCGCGGTGCCCCTGCTGCTTACTATCCGGTATCCGGCGCGGTGGTTGTGGGGGGCGCTTACGGGCGGCGCGGCGGCTATTACGGGCCGAGATGGGGTTACCCGGCCCCGAGCGTCGGCGTCTATTTTGGCGGTCCGGTGGGTTGGGGAGGTCCGTGGGGGCCTCCGGTGTACTATCCGCAGCCCCTCTATCCGCCGGTCGTTGCCGTGCCACCGCCGGTCGTGTACGTGGAGAGGGGCGAAAGAAGCGGCGCGCGCGAGTACGGCAGCGGCGAAGCTCTGGAGCCCGGCTATTGGTACTACTGCCGGGAAAACGCTGGCTACTTCCCGGCAGTGACGCAGTGCCCCGGCTCCTGGGAGCAGGTCGCGCCACGCCCGGATTAGGACCGCGCTGAGTGGATGGAATGTTTGCCGCGACGCCAGAAGGAGGTGTCGAGAAGGGATGGGGGGCCTCGATGCGGCAGGCGTTTACGGGGCGAGTCGCTCGCGAGTCCATCGCCGATCGGCGTCGAGTTGGTAGCGCAAGCGGTCGTGCAAACGGCTCTTGCGCCCCTGCCAGAATTCCCAGCAATCCGGTTGCAGGCGGTAGCCGCCCCAGTGCGGCGGGCGCGGCGGGTGGAGAAGAAAGCGGGTGCCGTAGCGAGCGGCGTTGGCGACGAGTAGCGCACGGCTGGGAATGACCTGACTCTGTGGGCTGGCCCAGGCGCCGATTCTTGAATCGAGCGGGCGGCTGGCAAAGTAGGCGTCGCTCTCAGCTTCAGCGACCTTGTCGACCCGGCCTTCGATACGCACCACCCGTTCCAGTTCGACCCAGTGGAACTGCAGCGCCGCCCAGGGATTGGTGGCCAGCTCGCGGCCCTTGCGGCTTTCGTAGTTGGTAAACCAGGTGATGCCCTGAGCGTCGAAGCCCTTGATCAGAACCACCCGGGTGGACGGGCGCATGCTGCTGTCGACCGTGGCCAGGGTCATCGCATTCGGCTCGGGTACCTGGGCAGCGATTGCCTCGGCGAGCCATTTCGAAAACTGCTCGAAAGGGTCGGCGAGCGACGCGTCCTCGCTGAGTTCGGCACGCTCGTAGCTTTTTCGGAGGTCAGTGAGTTGGGTCATCGTCGGCGAGGGGGACAAACAAGGGTTTAAGGAGGCTGGCCGGGCGCAAGCGGGACGCCTTGGGGCCGGGCAGGGTGAGTGCGCCGACCGCCATTGTCGAGGCGCGCGGCAAGCGACGAGCAATGTTCCATGCGTGGGGGGTCAGCACTTTGCAGCATCCTGCAGCCAGCCGTCGCGCAGGGTATTGCGCTTTTTTTTCAAGACCAGCTTGTGCTTGTCGCTGGCTGGCGAACCGAGTTGCACCGTGAAGTCCATCAGCTCGTCGCGTCGGAAAGCATGTACGCGGATGGTTTCTCCTGCATGCCGCCGGCACAACAGGGGCTCGAGCGAATCCGGCGTAACCCGCAGACCGTCGATGGCGACCAGGAGGTCGCCGGCCGAGAGGCCGGCAGCTTGCGCAGGACTGTCCTGGTAGACGGTCGCCAGGCGTACTTCGTTACCATCAGTGCTGGTTTTTGCGCCCAGTGTCGGCGTCATCGACGTTTTCTGGCGCCGCAGCCGGATGCCAAAAGGTTTCAGCAGTGGTGCCAGCGCAAGCTCGGCTGTGCCATGGATTGCTGCTGCGAAAAACGGCTCCAGTTCGAGCCCGGAAAGCTCCTCGGCGAGCAGTCGAATGTCGTCGTCGCCGACGCCTACGCCGTCGTGTCCAGCACGTTCGCCGTGCCGCAGCCAGAGGGCACGCATGACGTCGTCGAGCGAAACCCGGCCGTTGGTGCCGGCACGCAGGGTGAGGTCCAGAGCAAGGGCGACCAGGGCGCCCTTGGCATAGTAGCTGACCACAGCGTTGGGCGTGTTCTCGTCGGGCCGGTAGTACTTGGTCCACGCGTCGAAGCTCGACTCGGCCAGTGTCTGGCGCTTTCGGCCTGGATCGCGGCGCACCTTGCCGATCGTGCGGGCGACCAATCGCAGCCACTCCTTCTGGTCGATCAAACCGCAGCGCAGGAGAGCCAGGTCGTCATAGTACGAGGTGAAGCCTTCGAAGGCCCAGAGCAGGGTGGTGTAGTTCTCGGCGTCGAGATTGCCGGCAGTGAATGCGTCCGGGCGGATGCGCTTGATGTTCCAGCTGTGAAAATACTCGTGGCTGCACAGACCCAGGAAAGCCACGTAGCGCTCGGGCGTGCCTTTCATCCCCGCGTAGGGGAGATCGTTGCGGGCACAGAGCAGCGCCGTCGAGGCGCGGTGCTCGAGGCCGCCGTAGCCGTCCGCGACGGCGGTGACGAGAAACAGGTAGGAGGGCATTGGCGCGGGCTCGCCGAAAAAGCGAATCTGCCATGCGCAAAGGCGCTCCAGGTCGCCGGTGAGACGTGCCAGATCGCAGTCATGGCGACCGCTAATAACCACTTCGTGGGGCACTCCGCAAGCGCTGAAAGCGGCCAGCGTGAAGTCGCCCAGCTCCACCGGGTGGTCGATCAGTTCGGCATAACTGGCGGCCCGGTAGGTGCCGAAGCCGTGGCGGTGGGCCGTGCCTCGCTCGCCTTCGGCCGGCGACAGCGCGGTTGCCACGCGCCAGTTGTGATAGCGCTTGCCAAGCGGCCGCTGGATATCGACCAGGCAGGGCAGATGCTCGTGACCGACGGCGCGCAGGAAGACGCTGCTGCCGTTGAAGAAGGCATGCGTTTGGTCGAGGTGCGCGCCGCGCACGGAGAGATCCCAGGCGTAGACCTCACAGCTGACCGTCAGTGAGGAGCGCTTTTCGCCTGTCGGAATGGCCTGCCAGGTGTGCTTGTCGATCTTGGTGAGGGTGACCGCCTTGCCGGCCGACTCGGCCCGTATGGAGACGATGTGACGCGCGAAGTCACGAATCAGGTAGCTGCCGGGGATCCAGGCGGGAAGAGCAAAGCGCTGCCCGGCCGGATTGGCTGTTGAAACGGTGCACCGCACTTCGAAGAGGTGTGCTTCCGGATTGCTCGCGCGGATGGCGTAATGGATCGTGGCCGGCTTCATTGGCTGTTTTTTCCTCTTCGCAGGGCGTGACCGGAATTGTACGGGTTCTTTCCGGTCCAACGACATGGGATGTTCGGGTAGCTCGATGCGGTCGACGGCAGGGTATTTGCTTCCCTTCCCGATCCTCGTCTGCGTTCATTTCATGCATTGATCATTCCTTGGATCCGGATTGAAGCCGTGCCACAATGCTTCGTCGGGCATAGCCCCGACCTACTGTTAATCCCGTCAAAGAGGAAGGAGACAAGGAAGTGATTAGCCATACAAGGTGCTTTTTGTTCGCTGCCACACTGGCCGCCGCACTGCTGTCCGCGCCGGTTCTGGCGAAGGAACTGACCGGCACGCTGAAGAAGATCAAGGATACGGGCGTAATCACGCTGGGGCATCGCGAGTCATCGATTCCTTTCTCCTACTACGATGAAAAGCAGCAGGTCATTGGCTATTCGCAGGACTTGGCGCTCAAGGTGGTTGAGGCGATCAAGGTCGAGCTGAAAATGGCGAAGCTCGATATCAAGCTGGTGCCGATCGCCTCGTCCAATCGCATTGAACTGATCGAGGAGGGATCGGTCGACCTCGAATGCGGGTCGACAACCAACAACGCCGAACGCCAGAAGCTGGTCAGTTTCTCCAACAGCATCTTTGTCGTCGAGACCCGTCTGCTGACCAAGGTCGACTCGGGCATCAAGGATTTCCCCGATCTGGCCGGCCGGAACGTGGTGACCACTGCCGGAACCACTTCGGAGCGCCTTTTGCGCAAGATGAACAAAGAGAAGAAGATGAACATGAGCATCATCAGCGCCAAGGACCACGGCGAGGCATTCCTGACCCTGCAAACCGGGCGTGCCGTCGCTTTCATGATGGATGACGCGCTGCTTTACGGCGAAATGGCGAAAGCCAAGCGGGTCGGTGATTGGGCCGTAGTCGGTACGCCACAGTCGCTCGAGGCCTACGGCTGCATGATGCGCAAGGGTGACCCGGCGTTCAAGAAGGTCGTCGACACGGCGCTGGCCAAGGTGATGAAGTCCGGCGAAGCCACGAAGATCTACGACAAGTGGTTTCAGCAACCGATTCCGCCAAAAGGCTTGAACCTCAACTTCCCGCTCTCGGCCGCCGTCAAGGCCATGTACAAGTCGCCAAACGACAAAGCGTTCGAGTAAGGGTGCATCACCCGGGGGCCGCACGGCCTTCGGAATCGCAATTGAAGGAGAAGCCGATGTTGAACAGAGTGCTTACCCGCTGGCTGGTAGCAGTCGCCTCGTTGCTCGTGCTCAGCGCCGCGTCGCTGGCGGCCGAGAAGCCGAATGTCGTGATCCTCGCCACTGGCGGCACCATTGCCGGTGCCGGTGCCGATGTCACCAACAGCGCTACTTACCAGGCGGCGAAGGTGCCGGTGGACAAGCTCATCGCCGCCATTCCGCAGCTGCAGACGATTGCCAACGTGCGCGGCGAACAGGTTTTCCAGATTGCTTCGGAGAGCTTCACCAACGACCATCTGCTGACTCTTGGCAAACGCGTGGCAGCGCTCGTCAAGCAGAGTGACGTCGATGGGGTGGTCATTACGCACGGCACCGACACGCTCGAAGAGACCGCCTACTTTCTGACCCTGGTGGTGCACACCGAGAAGCCAATCGTTCTGGTTGGCTCGATGCGACCCGGCACAGCCATGTCGGCAGACGGCACTCTGAACCTGTACAACGCGGTCAGCGTGGCAGCCACCAAGGACGCGCGCGGCAAGGGAGTGCTGGTGACCATGAACGACGAGATCAACAGTGGCCGGGACGTCGCCAAAGTGGTCAACCTCAAGACCGAGGCATTCAAGAGTCCGTGGGGTCCCCTGGGCATGGTCGTCGAAGGCAAGAACTACTGGTTCCGTCTGCCGGTCAAGCGGCATACCATGAACTCGGAATTCGATATCGAGAAGATCGACGTTCTGCCCTCCGTGGGCATCGCGTATGGAGCGGGCAACGTGTCCGATACCGCCTACCGCGCCCTGGCAGAGAAAGGCGCCAAGGCGATCGTCCATGCCGGGACCGGCAATGGCTCGGTTGCCAAGGCCGTTGTGCCGGCGCTGCAGGAACTACGCGGACAGGGCATCCAGATCATCCGTTCCTCGCACGTCAATGCGGGCGGCTTCGTGCTGCGTAACGCCGAACAGCCCGACGACAAGTACGACTGGGTGGTGGCGCACGACCTCAATCCGCAGAAGGCAAAGATTCTCGCCTCGGTGGCCTTGACCCAGACGCAGGACAGCAAGGAGCTGCAGCGCATCTTCTGGGAGTACTGATCCCGCACTCGACTTGTTGTGGCCTGCGGGCAGGGCGGCAGGCGCTCTGTCAGGCCCCTGCGCCAGAGAAAGCGGCCGATCGAAGCCGGGCAACCCGGTGCGTCGTTGGGCAGCCAGCGGCGGCGAGTGCCACCGATTCCTGCGCGGCATGGCCAGGTGGCGCCTCGTCTCGGTCGCCGTTTCCCCGCGCAGCCAGACACCGACGTCGACGAGCCGCTCGTCCGACGCTCGGCTGGCGTCGTGCCTCGATCCACTTGATCAGCACGGCGCTTCCTGCCGCGCAGGGGCTGGGGCTTGCCCGATAGCGCCAGAATGCCCTAGTCTGGTGCCTGGATGCTTCCCCGATGGTTTGTCAATTGGCTTGTGGCTGGGCCGGGCCCTTGCCTGCGGGAGCAGTGCCTGCCGCGTCGCAGAGGTGCGAGGAGAGCGCGGTCCGACTTGCAGTTCAGGCATGGCTTGCCTTGGCCGAAGTCCGGTCGAGCCGAGCTGAGTACCCTTGGATCGATAAAGAAAACAGGAGAGCGGCATGGCAATGACCAATGAATCCACCGTCAATCTGCGGCGCAACCTGCGCGAAATAGCCGAGCAACAGAATCTGCCCGCGCGCGTGGACGAGTATCTCGAATGCTACTTCGCCGATGGCGAGCTCAGCGACGCCAGTGACGCCAGCCCGGAAGAACTTCTCGGCGCGGCCGTCCAGCATTTTCGCCTGGGCGACGTGCGACCGCCGGGACAAGCTGCCGTCGCTCTGTACACTCCGGATTTCGACCGGCACGGCTGGCATTCTCCGCATACCGTAATCGATGTCGTGACCGACGACATGCCGTTCCTGGTCGATTCGATCACCATGGTCGTCTACCGCCATGGCCTGGTCATCCATCGCTTGCTGCATCCTCTGCTGGCCACCGAGAGGAATACCGAGGGCCACCTGCAACGCACCTTGGCACGCGGCGCCACGGGCAGTCAGCCCGAGTCGTGGATTCACCTCGAGATCGACCGTGTCGGCGACGCCGCACTGCTTGAGCAACTGCGTCAGGAGATTGCCGGCGTCCTCGTCGATGTGCGTGCTGCAGTCGAAGACGTCGCAGCCATACAGAGCTGCATGCAACAAGCGTACGACGAGATGATCGCCGTACCAGGTCCAGAGAGTGATGAAGCGGGGGCCTATCTGCGCTGGATCGGCGTCAATAATTTTGTCTTTCTCGGCTATGCCGATTACGTCGTAAACGCGCAAGGCAGTGCGCTTGCTCGTGTCGATGAGAGCGGGCGCGGCATCCTCCGTCACGACGATCACCCGGGATTTGGTCATTGCCTGGCGGGATTTCAGGGGGCCGTCGCCGAGTTGGGCAGAGATCCGTCGCCGCTGATTCTGGTCAAGACCGACGCGCGCTCGACCGTTCATCGCTCGGCCTACCTCGACTTCATCGGCGTCAAGCGCTATGGCGCCGCCGGCAACGTCGTCGGCCTGCGCGCGCTGGTCGGCCTGTACACGGCGCACGTCTATCACGTGGCGGCCACCGACATTCCCATCCTGCGGCGCAAGATAACGGCGGTCAGGGAAGCCATCGGCTTCATCCCGCGCAGTCACCGCGACAAGACCCTGCTCAATGTCCTCGAAACCTATCCGCGCGATGAGTTGATCGAGATCGCGCAGGACGACCTGATGGCCATTGCGCGTGGCATTGTTTCTCTGCACGAACGCGAGCAGGTGCGGGTCTTCATGCGCAACGATGCATGGGGGCGCTACGTCTCGGTGATGGTCTACATGCCGCGCGATCATTTTGACACCCGCCTGCGCAAGCGAATTTCAGCGCTGCTCAACGAAACGCTTGCTGCCGAGAATGTCGATTTCTTCATCATGCTCGGCGAATCGCGGCTGGCGCGTATCCACTTCATTGTTCACACTCCGGTTGGCACGACCTACGACTACGATGCCGAGGCCATCGAAAGACAGGTTGCGCGCATCGTTCGTGGCTGGGCCGACGAACTGAAGCACAATCTCATCGGGCATTACGGTGAGGAGCGCGGTAACGCTCTCTTGCGTCGCTACGCTTCAGAATTACCACAGTTTTATCAGGAGCGTGTCACGCCCGCCTCGGCGGTGTCCGACCTCGAACGTCTGGAGGCGGCCGAAAGCAGTGGGCGGGTGGAAGTGAAGCTCAGCGCTGCGCAAGGAGACGATGGCTCACACCAGCACGTAAAACTGTTCCGCCGTGGTCGCCCGCGACCGCTTTCGGCGATCCTGCCGATTCTCGAGAATCTGGGCCTGACGGTGCTTTCGGAGCAGCCGTTCAACCTGCCACAGAGCGATCTGCACGTCGCCGACTTTGCCGTCCAGTTGCCTGACCCGGCTGCGCTCGACGACGACGGTACGCGGCGGGCCTTCGTCGACCTGCTCGAAAGCCTGCTTCGCGACGAGGCCGAGAATGACGGCTTCAACCGCTTGGTCCTGCTCGCGGGTCTCAATGGCCGCCAGATCGGCATCCTGCGCGCCTACCGCCGCTACCTGCGGCAAGCTGGATTGCCTTTCAGCCAGGCCTACATCGAGCAATGTCTGGCGACGCACTCGAGCATTACGCGCGGTCTGGTCGACCTCTTCGAAGCCTTGTTCTCGCCAAGCGCCGACGATGCGCGTGCCAAAGCCATTTCCGACGAGCTGAGCGCGGCTCTGCTGCAGGTCAGCAATCCCAACGACGATCGCATCCTTGCGGCCATGCAGACGGTCATCGAGGCGACTCTGCGCACCAACGCCTATCAGGCGGCCAGCGACGGCAAAGCCCGCGACTACCTGGCCATGAAGCTTTCGTCGCGCGATATTCCGTTCCTGCCCGAGCCTGCGCCGCTGTACGAAATCTTCGTCTATAGCGATCGCGTCGAAGGCGTGCACCTGCGTGGCGCACGCGTGGCGCGTGGCGGTCTGCGCTGGTCCGACCGGATGGAGGACTTCCGTACCGAGGTGCTCGGTCTGGTCAAGGCCCAGATGGTGAAGAACGCAGTGATCGTTCCGCTGGGTTCGAAGGGCGGCTTCGTCTGCAAGCGCCCGCCACCGGCCACGGACCGCGAAGCCTTCCAGGCCGAAGGGATCGCCTGCTACTCGACTTTCATCCGCGGTCTGCTCGATCTGACCGACAACCTGGTCGATGGCCAGGTCGTTCCGCCACGCGGCGTACGCCGTCGTGACGGCGACGATGCCTACCTGGTGGTTGCCGCCGACAAGGGGACAGCCACCTTCTCCGACATCGCCAACGGGATCGCCATCGAGTACGGTTTCTGGCTCGGCGATGCATTTGCCTCAGGTGGGTCGGTGGGTTACGACCACAAGAAAATGGGCATCACCGCCCGCGGCGCCTGGGAAGCGGTCAAGCGGCATTTCCGCGAGCTGGGGCTGGATACGCAAACGCAGCCATTCACCGTCGTTGGCGTTGGCGACATGTCCGGGGACGTATTTGGCAATGGCATGTTGCTCTCGCCGCAGATCAAGCTGATTGCCGCTTTCGATCACCGCCACCTGTTCCTCGACCCGAACCCCGACCCGGCGACCAGCTACGCAGAGCGGCAACGTCTTTTCGCGCTGCCGCGCTCGTCGTGGGCGGACTACGACGCGGCCTTGATTTCCGCCGGTGGTGGCGTCTGGTCGCGCAGCGCCAAGACCATCCCGCTGTCGCCCGAGGTACGTTCGTGGCTGGGGACCGCAGCCATCCAGTTGCCTCCGCACGAGCTGATCAAGATCATTCTGCAGGCGCCGGTCGATTTGCTCTACAACGGCGGTATCGGGACCTACGTCAAAGCCAGTAGCGAAAGTCATCAAGAAGCCAACGACCGGGGCAACGACATTCTCCGGGTCGACGCCAGTCAACTGCAGGCGCGGGTGATCGGTGAAGGCGGCAACCTCGGGCTGACCCAGCCCGGCCGTATCGAGTTTGCGTTGCACGGTGGCCGCATATTCACCGACGCCATCGACAACTCGGCCGGCGTGGACTGCTCCGACCACGAGGTCAACATCAAGATCCTGCTCGCCGGGCTGATCAGCCGTGGTGACGTGACCGGCAAGCAGCGCGACGCGCTGCTTGCGTCGATGACCGACGAGGTCGGGCGCCTGGTCCTGGCCGACAACTATCAGCAGACGCAGGCCATTGCGCTTGAAGCAGCGGCCGGGCGTGAATTGATCGAAGCGCATGGCCGTTTCATTCGCAATCTGGAGGCCAAAGGCGCTTTGCGACGCGCCATCGAGGCGCTGCCCGATGACAAGCGCCTGGCCGAGCGCGCGCAGCAGGGACGGGGTCTCAGTGCGCCGGAACTCTCGGTACTCCTGGCCTACGCCAAGATCACGCTGAAGGAAGCCATCCTGGCTTCGGAGTTGCCCGACAGCAAAGACGTCTACGAGTTGCTGGTGAACTACTTCCCGGCGGCCGTGCTCGGACCGTGCAGCGAATTGCTGCCGACGCACCCCTTGAAGCGCGACATCATCACCACGCAACTGGTCAATCGCCTGGTTAACCGGATGGGGACGATTTTTGTCATGGAAGTCAGCGACGAGACCGGTGCTTCGCCGGCGGAGGTGGCCGGCGCCTGGTACGCAGCCAGCAGCGTGCTCGACGCTGAAGCGCTATGGCGAGACGTCGAATCCATGGATCTGGTGGTCGACGCGGCTACCCAGATGGCGCTGATGGTCGACCTGCGGACGATGACCGGGGCGGCGACTCGGCTGCTGGTCACGCAGCATGTCGGCGGTGCATCGATCGGCGACATGATCGCCGAGTACCGCCCGGCGGTGGTCGACGCCATGGAGCGCATTCGTGCCGGCGGCAGTGGTGCGCAGGGGGTCGCGCAACTGCTCGAAGCGCGTGCGCAGATCGTCGCCGCATTCGAGCTGGTGAATCTTGCCCGCGCCTGCGCTTACCCCTTGAGTCAGGTTGCCGGCGCGCTTGGCGAACTGGCGGAGCAGCTTGACCTCGACTGGCTCGGCACGGCCATCAACCGGCTTCCGGCGGGCAACCGCTGGCAGGCACGGGCACGCGCTCAGCTCTCCGCCGAGTTGACCAGTCTTCGCCAGCAGCTCTTGCAGCAGGTGTTGGGCGGCTCCCTGCCGGCGACCGACCAGGCCGGTGCCGTGATTGACGAGCTCAAGAGCAACGTCCCTCAGGACCTGGCCATGCTTTCTGCCGGTCTGGCAGAAGCCAGGCGGCTGCTGGCCTCCTGACGCGTTTGCGGCAGGCGCTTCCGCTCGTCGCGAGCGGGGACAGCGCCTGCGCCGGCGCGTGCGGTGAGTGCCGGGCAGGCGGGTCAATGCGGCGTCTTGGCGGCCATAATTATGAATTTCGCGGAGACCGTTGAAGGGTTTTGGTGTAGAATTGCTTGCCAGCTGCGAAGCCTTGATGGGCTCGCAAATCCCCTCAGGATCCTCGATGCCGCTGCCCCCCCCCACCGCCGAACGCACCCGCATGCACGTCCGCAGCGTTCAGCTCGAGGGCTACAAGCGCAATGACGGCTGCTGGGACATCGAGGCGCGCCTACGGGACGTCAAGGATCACGACTATCCCCTGTCGTCGGGTCTGCGCAAGCAGGGCGAAGCGGTACACGACATGTGGGTGCGGGTGACCATTGATGCGCAGATGAACATCCTGGATGCGGCTGCCTGCGTCGATGCCATGCCGTATGTCGGCTACTGCGATCGGATTGCCCCGGATTACACGCAGCTGATCGGGCTCAATCTTTTTCATGGTTTCCGTACGGCAGTCAAGAATCTGTTTCGTAGCACGCGCGGTTGCTCGCATGTCAGCGAGCTGGTGACCTTTCTGCCGACTGCCGCGCTGCAGACCTTCGCCAGTGACGTACATGACAACGACGATAATGGGCATAAGCCCTATCAGCTTGATCGTTGCCACGCGCTGGAGTCGCATTCGGACGCGGTTCAGCGCTATTACCCGCGCTGGTACCGTGGCCAGAAGCCCGGGTAGGACGTTCTGCCTGCGGTTCGTTACATTCGTTACCGTTCGTTACACTTCGCAACCTTAACTCAAGCAAGGAAAGCGCATGAAAATTCACGAATATCAGGGTAAGCAACTCCTGAAGAAATTCGGCGTTGCCGTTCCGCGCGGGGTCTTCTGCCAATCCGTCGATGAAGCGGTCAAGGCAGCCGAATCCCTGGGAGGCAATCTCTGGGTCGTCAAGGCCCAGATCCACGCAGGCGGCCGTGGCAAAGGCGGAGGTGTCAAGGTCGCCAAGTCGCTGGACGAAGTCCGCGAGTTTGCCGGCCAGATCCTCGGCATGCAGTTGGTGACGCACCAGACCGGGCCGGTCGGCCAGAAGGTCCGTCGCTTGCTGATCGAAGAGGGTGCCGACATCCGCAAGGAGTACTACGTTGCTGCGCTGACCGATCGCACCACCCAGACCGTGGCGATGATGGCCTCTTCCGAAGGCGGCATGGATATCGAGAAGGTCGCCCACGATACGCCGGAGAAAATCCTCAAGGTCTTCGTCGACCCCGAGGAAGGTTTGAGCGCCAAGCAAGCGGCCGAACTAGCCACCGGCATCGGCGTTCCCGCCGCGTCGGTCGACAGCGCGGTCGCCGCGCTGCAGGGGCTTTTCAAGTGCTACATGGAAACCGACGCTTCGCTGGCCGAGATCAACCCGCTGATTCTCGAAGGCGATGGCAACATCAAGGCGATCGACGCCAAGTTCAACTTCGACTCCAACGCCCTTTATCGTCAGCCCGAGATCGTGGCTTTCCGCGACCTCGACGAAGAGGATCCTGACGAGCTCGAAGCGTCCAAGCACGACCTTTCCTACATTTCGCTCGATGGCAACATCGGCTGCCTGGTGAATGGTGCCGGCCTGGCGATGGCGACCATGGACACCATCAAGTACTTCGGTGCCGAGCCTGCCAATTTCCTCGACGTCGGCGGCGGTGCAACCACCGACAAAGTCACCTCGGCCTTCCAGATCATGCTCAAGAATCCCAAGGTCAAGGGCATTCTGGTTAACATTTTTGGCGGCATCATGCGTTGCGACACGATCGCCACCGGCGTCGTCGCGGCAGCCAGGGAAACGCATCTCTCCGTCCCGCTGGTGGTGCGCATGAAGGGGACCAACGAAGATATCGGCAAGAAGATCCTGAGCGATTCCGGATTGCCGATCATCACTGCGGATTCAATGGCTGACGCCGCCACCAAGATCGTTGCTGCGGTCAAGTAAGGAGCCAACATGTCGATTCTGATCAACAAAGACACCAAAATCATCACCCAGGGCATGACCGGAAAGACCGGGCAGTTTCACACCGAGAAGTGCCAGGAATACGCTAACGGCAAGTACTGCTTCGTTGCCGGCGTCAACCCCAAGAAGGCCGGCGAGAGCCTGCTGGGCATCCCAATCTTTGGCTCGGTAAAGGACGCTGCTGCCGAGACCGGCGCCACTGTTTCGGTGATCTACGTACCGCCGCCAGGTGCCGCCGCTGCAATCTGGGAAGCCGTCGAAGCCGACCTCGACCTGGTGGTCTGTATTACCGAGGGTATTCCGGTTCGTGACATGCTCGTCGTGCGCAACCGGATGAAAAAGCGCGAAGCCGCCGGCGGCAAGAAGACCCTGTTGCTTGGCCCGAACTGCCCCGGCCTGATTACCCCGGATGAAGTCAAGATCGGGATCATGCCAGGTCACATCCATCGCAAGGGCCGCATCGGCGTCGTTTCACGTTCCGGCACCTTGACCTACGAAGCCGTTGGCCAGTTGACCGAAATTGGTCTTGGTCAGTCGACGGCCGTCGGTACAGGCGGCGATCCGATCAATGGTCTCAAGCACATCGACATCATGCGCTTGTTCAACGACGATCCCGATACCGATGCCGTGATCATGATCGGCGAAATCGGCGGCCCCGACGAAGCTGACGCCGCGATGTGGTGCAAGGCCAACATGAAGAAGCCCATCGTCGGCTTCATTGCTGGCGTTACCGCTCCGGCCGGCAAGCGCATGGGTCATGCCGGCGCGCTGATCTCCGGCGGCGCAGACACTGCTGATGCCAAGCTGGCGATCATGGAAGAGTGTGGTTTCACGGTGACGCGCGATCCGTCGGAAATGGGCAAACTGATCAAGAAACTGATCTAGGCGCAGCCGTTTGGCTGAAGTCCAGGCAAGAAGGGCAGACCGCGGTCTGCCCTTTTTTGTGGGCAAGCGCCGTGCGCCGATTGGGCGAGGCCATTTCCCGGTAGAATCGACGATGCAGGTTTGCCGTGTGGGTCATCGTGCAAGCAGGACAATGCCTGCGCATCGTCAAACGACAAGTGTTACGAGTGCGAGAAGAAAATGGCACTGTTTCTGAGTGAAAAGGATGTTGAGCAGCTGTTGACCATGCCGCTGGCGCTGGAGGCGGTCGAGGCAGCACATCGCCAGCTTTCGACCACGACGGCCTGCGACGTGCCACGGCAGCGAACGCGCCTGCCGCAGACGACGCTGCATATCCTGCAGGGTGCCTTGCCGCAGCTGGACGCCATTGGCTACAAGGCCTATACCAGCAACCGCTCCGGCGTGCGCTTCCTGGTACACCTCTTCCAAGCGTCGACGGGCCGCCTGCAGGCGGTGATCGAGGCCGACCGCCTGGGCATGATGCGTACCGGGGCCGCCTCCGGCGTCGCCACCCGCTGGCTGGCCAGAGCCGATGCGCAGGTCGCGGGTGTCTTTGGTGCCGGCTGGCAAGCCGAAGGGCATATCGAAGCGATTGCTGCCGTGCGACCACTACGGCGCGTGAAAGTGTACGCGCGGCGTGCCGATCGGCTGGCGGCATTCTGCACACGGCTGGCAGAACGGCTGGGTATCGAAATCGTGGCCGCAGCGTCGCCGGAAGAGGTGGTGCGCGGCAGCGATATCGTCAGTACGGTCACCACCGCCTCTGCGCCGCTGTTCGCCGCCGAGTGGCTATCGCCGGGCACGCACGTCAATGGCGCCGGCTCCAATTCGCTGATCCGCCGCGAAATCGGCGAAGACGTTCTGAAACGCTGCTCGGCGATCGTCGTCGACAGCGTTCAGACGGCGCTTTGCGAAGCCGGCGACCTGTTGCCCTTGCTCGAGAAAGGGCGCCTGCAGGCGCGCTCCCTGATCGAGCTCGGCGACGTGATCTGCGGCCGCCATGCGGGGCGTTCGACGGCAGACGAGATCACGCTCTTCGAGTCACAGGGCATGGCCGTCCAGGACCTGGCGCTCGCCGTGCGCCTCGAGGCTCTGGCACGTGAGCGTGGCCTGGGTCTCGAATTGCCTTATGGCGGCTAGTGTTGGCACAATGTCTGCCTGAGGGCGTTTCTGAGCGGTCGCAGCGTTGGCGGCACCGTACGCGCCGGCGCGCGGCGCGCAGCGAATGCCCGCTCGCCGGCGAGCCGCAGGAGGCGGGCGAAGTGAAGGGTAGCCGCCCTGGCTGGCCGACCAGTTTGGTGGAGAAGAGGTGACGAACAGTCTCTTGGGCGCGCTGGCAATGGTCATGCGTACCGACCCCGGACTGGTGCGGGGACAGAACGAGGATTCGGTCTTCGTCGACGCCGATCGGGGCCTGGCCATTCTGGCCGACGGCATGGGTGGCTATCAGGCAGGCGAAGTCGCCAGCAACATGGCGACGACGCTCCTGTCGAGTGGCCTGCAACGAGCATTCAAGACCTGTGCCGCACATACCATCGACCAGGGTAGCGGGCAATTGTTTGCGCAGCGAGCGCTGGTTGAACAGATCGCCGCGGTCAACTCGGCGATCTATCGTGCGGCCGAGGATCAGTCGCGCTTCGGCGGCATGGGCACCACGCTTGTCGCTGCCGTCTTTTGCGACGATCGGATGGTCGTCGCGCATATCGGTGATTCGCGTCTCTATCGCTTGCGGGGTGACGAGTTCGTGGCTTTGACGCGCGACCACTCCTTGTTGCAGGAACAACTCGACTGTGGCCAAATCTCGGCCGAAGAGGCGCGCTACTCGGTCAATCGCAATCTGGTGACCCGTGCCGTCGGCGTCGATCCGCAGGTAGAGGCAGAGGTGCACACGCACGTGGTTCACCCGGGTGACGTTTACCTGCTCTGCTCGGATGGCCTCTACGACTTGCTGGAAACAGCCGAGATTCAACACCTGCTGGAGATGTTCGGCGCCAACCTTGACCTTGCGGCAATGCAGTTGATACAGCTCGCCAACGACAACGGTGGAGACGACAACATCTCGGTGGTGGTGGTCAAGGTCTTGCGGGAGTTCCCCGCGCCTCCCGGGCGCTGGTCGAAACTCTTGTCATTGTTTAGATAAGGACGAAAAAGGCGATGGCAAAGCTCATACTCAGCATGGATGGTCTGGTACTCAAGGAGATCCCGCTGCTCAAGGAGCGCATGAGTATTGGCCGCAAGGCGCATAACGACATCCAGATCGACAACATGGCGATCAGCGGTGAACATGCAGCAGTGGTGACCATACTCAATGATTCCTTCCTCGAGGACCTGAACAGTACCAACGGTACGCTGGTCAACGGCCAGTCGGTCAAGAAGCATTTCCTCAAGGACGGTGATGTGATCGAACTGGGCAAGTACAAGATGAAATACCTCGCCGCGCCGGTAACCCAGGGCGATACGGCAGACTACGACAAAAGCATGTTGTTTCAGTCCGGGCCGCTCCCCGATGTAGCCACTCTGGGCGATCCCATGGTCGCTGCAGCAGGGCACAGGTCGGTTGCCGCAGTGGCCAGCGCGGCCCCTTCTGGCGCGGCCATCCAGTTGCTCAATGGCGCCAACGCTGGCCGACAACTGTTGCTGACCAAGACGCTGACCACGCTTGGCAAGCCTGGCTTGCAGGTGGCAGTGATCGCCAGGAAGCCGAACGGTTACTTCCTGACGCACGTTGAGGGCGCCAGCTTTCCGACGGTGAACGGAAAGACCATTGGCGCGCAGGCCCATCCTCTGGCGGACCATGATGTGATCGAACTTGCCGGTGTGAAAATGCATTTCTCCATCAAAGTCTGATGGGCGATCATTGCTGCCTGCGCGGAGCCTCTGGGCGCCGGCGCAACGGCAGCAGGCAGCAGGTCCCAAGAACGGAGGGTGCGGCGGAGCGATCATGAAAGTCAGGGTGCTGGGCTGTAGTGGCGGAATTGGCGGGCGCCACCTGCGGACGACGTCAATGCTCGTCGACGATGACATCCTGGTCGATGCAGGAACCGGGGTCGCCGATCTGTCGCGTTCACAGCTGGCCTGCATCGACCATGTCTTTCTGACCCATTCGCATCTCGATCACATTGCTTCGCTGCCATTGCTGATCGATTCGGTCAGCGACCTGCGCGCGAAGCCACTGATCGTCTATGCGACGGCAGCCACCCTGGCCATCATTGCCAAGCATATTTTCAACTGGGCCATCTGGCCTGATTTCAGTGTCATTCCGAGTCGCGAGCACCCGGTCATGCAGTACCAGACGATCGAGATTGGCCACTCTGTCCGCCTCGGCGAGCGAACGATCACCGCGTTGCCCGCCGAGCATACCGTTCCAGCGGTTGGTTATCAGCTCGACTCGGGGTCTGGAAGTCTGGTGTTTACCGGCGATACGACCGTCAATGACTCGTTCTGGCCGGTGGTCAACGGCATTGCCAATCTACGCTATCTGTTGATCGAAACGGCCTTCGCCAATCGGGAACAGCGGCTGGCCGAGATTTCGAAACACCTTTGCCCGAGTATGCTCGCCGGCGAACTGCGCAAGCTGGCGATCACTGCAGAGATCCATATCAGCCATCTCAAGCCCGGCCAGGCCGAACTGACCATGGCCGAGATTCAGGCCTGTGCCGGCCACTTGCGGCCGACGATGTTGCAGAACAATCAGGTTTTCGAATTCTGAGGTCTTGCCGGTCGGGGCACAGGATGAGGCTCGGCGCGCAGCGCTGGTCGCTGCGCTGGTGTATGTCCGGGCGCGGCGCATCTTCAGGAATAGGCCTCGGCGAGCCTGAGCGGCGTCCCCAACTGGTCCTTGGCGGACAGGCATGGCGCCTCATCCAGGGGCCAGTCGACGCCGATTTCCGGGTCGTTCCACAGCACACAGCGCTCGTGTTCCGGCGCGTAATACTCGGTCGTCTTGTAGAGAAAATCAGCCGTTTCCGAAAGCACCAGGAAGCCGTGCGCGAAGCCGGGTGGAACCCACAACATGCGTTGATTCTCGTCGGAAAGCTCGACTCCCTCCCAGCGGCCGAAGTGCGGCGAAGAGCGGCGCAGATCGACGGCGACGTCGAAGACCGCGCCGCTGGTGACCCGTACCAGCTTCCCCTGTGGTTGCAGAAGCTGATAATGCAGCCCGCGTAACACGCCCTTGCGCGAGCGGGAATGGTTATCCTGGACAAAATTCAGGTTCAGTCCCAGGGCAGCGAAAGCCTTGCCGTTCCAGCTCTCCAGGAAGAAGCCGCGAGCGTCGCCGAAAACCTTGGGTTCGACGATCATCACGTCGGGCAGGCGGGTGGAAATCAGTTTCATCGGTCATGCGCTCGCAGGAAGTTAAGGGAGCGAGTGGCGGGCAGCAGTCACCTTGCCAGTGGCGGCGGCAGGAACAGGCCTTACTCGTCCAGCAGCGCCAGCAGGTACTGCCCATAGAGGTTCTTCTTCATCGGTTCGGCCAGTGCTTGCAGCTGTTCGGCGGTGATACAGCCCTGGTGGAAAGCGATCTCCTCCGGGCAGGCGATCTTCAGGCCCTGCCGTTTTTCGATCGTCTGAATGAACATGCTGGCTTCGAGCAGTGACTCGTGGGTGCCCGTATCCAGCCAGGCATGGCCACGCCCCATGATCGAAACGCCCAGCTCGCCCCATTCCAGGTACTGGCGGTTGACGTCGGTGATTTCGAGCTCGCCGCGTGGCGAAGGCTTCAGACTGCGCGCCACGTCGACCACCCGATCGTCATAAAAATACAAGCCGGTGACGGCGTAGTGCGATTTCGGTCTGGCCGGTTTCTCTTCCAGGCTGATGGCGCGTCCCTCCTTGTCGAACTCGACGACGCCGTAACGTTCGGGATCATGGACGCGGTAGGCAAACACCGTTGCACCCTGCTGCTGCGCATTCACGGCCTGCAGATCGTTGGCAATCTCGTGCCCGTAGAAAATGTTGTCGCCGAGCACCAGCGCCGAAGGTCCGTTGCCGACAAAATCGGCGCCGATGATGAATGCCTGCGCCAGCCCGTCCGGGCTTGGCTGCACCGCGTACTGGATGTCCAATCCCCATTGCTGGCCATCGCCCAGCAACTGCTGGAAGCGCGGCGTATCGATCGGCGTCGAGATGATCAGAAAATCGCGAATGCCGGCCAGCATCAGCGTGGTCAGCGGATAGTAGATCATCGGCTTGTCGTAGATCGGCAACATCTGCTTCGATACCGCCAGGGTCGCCGGGTAGAGGCGGGTGCCGGAGCCGCCGGCGAGGATGATCCCCTTGCGCCGTGGCAAGCTGTTGCCGAGCGTCGAGTGGCCGAGCGTCGTAGTCATTTTGCGATCCTGATGTAAAGGCCAGCTCAAGTCGGTGACGAACTGGCAAGGCGCCGTGGCGCGCGCTGCTGGCGTCAAGTCAATCAGCCAACGGCGAGCAGTATACCGATTGCAGGCTGCGCGCAGGAGGCACTATTTCACCGTTGCTTGCACCTTGCACCTTGCACCCTGCGCACCGGCGGACGCCTTTCCGGGACGTTCGCGACGATCGCCCTGGCTTCCCTGCGGCCAAGCGCGGGTGTCTTGAGTTACGATGGCTTGATGACTAATGCACATATCCCATCAGCGCAGGCCGGCAGCGCAGCCGTCGAGCCGCCGGAACTGGAACTTGACGTCGTGATCGAGGTGCCACGCGGCAGCTTTCTGAAACGCGGCTCCATCGGCCGCATCGATTTCGTTTCGCCTTTTCCCTGTCCGTTCAACTACGGCTCAGTTCCCAACTATCTCGGGCTGGAAGGCGACCTACTCGATGCCCTGGTACTCGGGCCGCGCCTGCCCGTCGGCACACGCATTCGGGTCAAGGCCTGGGGCGCGGTAACGCAGACCGACCGCGGCATGGTCGACGACAAGCTGGTGTGCTGCACCCACCCGCCGACCCCTGCGCAGAAAGCGTTCGTGCTGCGCTTTTTCGGTTTCTACGCCAAGTGCAAGGGCCTGCTCAATCTGCTGCGCGGTCGGCCGGGGCGCAACGGCTGCGATGGCTGGTGTTCAGCCGCCCAGGCCATGGCTCGGGCGCGCCCGCGGCAGCAGTCCTGGAAAGGGTCGGCGGTCAAATACTGAAGCGCACTGACGAGCGAGCGGGGGCTCTTCTCGATATCCCCACCCTGCGGCTATCCCGTTCTGACGCCGGCTGCCTGTCCCGTATCAGTTGCCGGTCAGCATGAAGCGCGAGGCCAGCTGCGGGGAGCGGGGACAACGCCGTCATGGAGAGCTTCGTCATGAACCTCAAGAGCGCGCTTGGCCGGCCGCCCGCAGGCACAGAAGTCGACACGCGCCCAAGCAGGCCCGCGGCAACTGATTTGTGTATAGTGCTTCCATCGCGGCGGTTGTCGCCAGACCCTCTCCCGGAGTGCGCCTTGAACGTCCAGTCCCTGCTCGCCAAGTCGATGACCAGCGGCACCCTGCTGCTTGTCCTGCTGTTCTCGGCTTGTTCCGAAAATCTGCTCTTGAGCTACGGCGACGACACGAATTTCCTGCTCTTTGATCACCCGAACTCCGAAAAAGCCATTGCCGATGTTCGTGCCCGCGCCGAAGCCCTATGCGCGGGGCGCAAGCAACTGGCTGTCAAGACGGAGAGTGTCTGCTCGCTCAGCAACTGTACGACGAACTATCAGTGCACGGACAAGGCCGGCGTCGCCAGGGACGCGCATTGAGGGGGGATTCGCGCTTCAGCCCTGTTTGAGGGCGACGATGACGGTGCCGGGGGTGAGGACGTGCCCGGCAAAGCGTAGTGATGGTATTGCTCGTGCGCCATTGATCAGCAGTTTTTTCAGACCGCCAAGCTGTTCGCTGTCGATCATGTCGAAGCGATCCAGGCAGCGAAAGCCGTGCTTTTCCAGGTAGGCAACGAGCGAATAGGCCGTGAACCAATTCACTGCCGGGTAGGTGGCGTGGTTGGCGATCTCCGGTCGTGTGCTCACGGCGAGGCGCTCGCAGTGGTGTTTCAGGACGCCCGGATACCAGCTGTACAGGGGCAGGGAAAACGCTTCCTGCAGCGGGCACAGACGGTTGGTCGTACTGAGGAAGAGCAGGCCCCCCGGCTTCAGCACGCGCGCCGCTTCAATGAGGCAAGTTCGCCAGTCCGTGACGTGTTCCAGGATTTCCGTGAGCAGGCTGACGTCCATCGAGCCATCATCGTAGGGAAGCTCGGTGGCCGAGCCGACCTTGAACGCGATGTCAAACTGCTCTTGCCGCGCCCGCCTCGCGGCAACTTCGATCAAGGCCTCATTGACGTCTATGCCGTGGACACGATGTCCCGACTGCGCCCACAAGCGGCACTGAGTGCCGGCTCCGCAGCCGATATCGACGACTTCCAGCGTGCGTGCGGGGCCGTTCGCTTGGGCGAGGAGCGTGAGGGCCTTGTCGCGTACGCGGGTAAAGCGCTCGAGAGTTTCGCAGGACAGGCTTTTTCGCGCGTAGTAGTTGAAGAAATCCGGGTGGCTGGAATGGTCCCAAGCAGCGCGGTTGGTGCTTGTCGATGTGCTGTTGGCCATTCCAGTCATTTCCATGCAGGTCTGCACCGCCAGCGCGGCGTGCCGTGGCTTGTGTTGTCGAGCCGGGGCGAGACAAGGGATCGTGTGCGGTGGGCAGCGCGGAAGATCGCCAGGCGATCTGTAGAGGTCACTATAGAGTATTTCTATCGGGATGGGTATATGTCCTGGCGGCCGGTATGGGCATGCCGGTGCGCGCCTCGGACAGCGGACGACGCTCCACGGTGCAAAACGACTACCGCGGGACGACGGCAGCGCCGCCAGCGGATGGCTGCTACGCAGCCGCATCGGGCATTTGTTGTCCGGGTGGGGGAAAGAGCGGGTGTCCGCGCTTTTCCCTGGCGGCGCGATTGACGATGTCCACCCGCCCAAGTCTGTTCGTCGAGTACGTGGCGGTCCTCTGAAAAGGCAGAAAGGCAAATCTATCAGAGCGCTATGCTTGGCCGCGGGAAGGCTTCCCGAGAGTGAGCGGCGATCTCGCCACCGCCACGACGACGGCATCAAAGTTAATAGCAGCGAATCGTTTCGGGGCTGGAACACGATTCATTCTTCTGTGGTAGATTGCCGCAGGAGGAACGACATTGGCAGAACGCAAGTTACGTTACGGCGTCTATCTTGGCGCTGTACAGCGCCACAAACGACGGATCAGCTTCGCCGCGCTTCTGGAAGCCGAGCGCTTACGGCCCAAGGGCCCGCCGTTGCGGGCCATTGATCTGCATCGTTTGCTGACTCCTTACGTTTCTGTCCGCTTCAGCGAACAGCTGCGCGCAGTCCTGCCGCTGGCGCTGATGCTGATCGGTTTTCAGGCGCTGGCCTTACGCAGCTCGCTGCTCGACGCCGAATCCGTCGCGCTGGGTATCGTGGCGGTCATGGTCGGTCTGATGTTCTTCATGGAAGGGGTTAAGATCGGCTTGATGCCCTTCGCCGAGAACGTCGGGTTTCAGATGCCGGGCAAGACGCACCCCACGGTATTGCTCGCTTTCAGCCTGCTGCTGGGCGCCGCAGCAACCTTTGCCGAGCCGGCGATCGGGGCGCTGCAGGCTGCCGCCAGCGCCATTTCTCCCGAGCGTTCGCCGTGGCTGCGCCAGCTGCTCGGCCCGTATGCGCATTGGCTGGTGCTGGCGGTTGCCGGCGGCGTTGGCCTGGCGGTGAGTCTGGGGATGCTGCGCACAATGTTCGGCTGGCAACTCAAGACCATGGTCCTGCTGATCATGCCGCCGACTCTCGGCCTGACCGCCTGGTGCGCCCAGCAGCCGGAGCTGGCGCCGATCATCGGCCTGGCCTGGGACTGCGGCGCGGTGACCACCGGTCCGGTAACCGTGCCGCTGGTACTCGCGGTCGGCGTCGGCGTGGCCGCCTCTACGGGGCGTAGCGATAACCCGCTGTCGGGGTTCGGGATCGTCACCCTGGCGTCGATTTTCCCGATTCTTGCCGTTCTCGGCACGGCCATCTATCTCACCGGGCTGGGCGCCGAAGCGATGCTGCCGGTGCTGCCTCCGGCGGTCGATGGATGGTACAACCGAACGCCTTTTGCCGAGATTCTTGGTGCATTGCGGGCCATCGTGCCGCTGGTTTTGCTGCTGGTACTGGTGCAGACGCGCCTGCTCGGGCAGAAGATTCGCCAGCACAACATCTTTATCTATGGCGTGGCCATGGCTCTGACCGGCATGTTGCTCTTCAATCTCGGTCTGACCGCGGGGCTGGTGGCCCTCGGCGAGCAAGCCGGCAACAACGTTCCCTGGGCCTTCTCGCCGCACCGCGACACCGGCGCGCCGGCGCTCTATCCGTTCGCCCTGGGAATTGCCATGACCCTGACCTTTGCTTTCGCCATCGGTTTTGGCGCAACCGTCGCCGAGCCGGCGCTCAACGCCATGGGCATGACAGTCGAGAACCTCACCGACGGCGCGTTCCGCAAGCGCATGCTGATCCACGCCGTTGCCATTGGAGTCGGCGTTGGCGCCGCCCTCGGGGTTGCCCGTATCCTGTTTCACTTGCCAGTGTGGATGTTGCTGCTCGGTGGTTATACGATTGCGCTGGCGTTGACCGCCGTTTCGCGCGAAGAGATCGTCAACCTCGCCTGGGACAGCGCCGGCGTGACCACCGGACCGGTGACCGTGCCGCTGTTGCTGGCCCTGGGCATCGGCCTCGGCGAGGTGGTGGGTGCTGCCGAGGGCTTCGGCATCCTCGCCATGTGTTCGGTTGGCCCGATCATCTCGGTTCTGGCTACTGGCCTGTGGATCGACATGAAGACTCGCGGACACAAGAGAAGGAGCAATAAGGCATGAGCAATAAGAATGAGTTGATTGTCCTCACCGATGTGATGTTGATCACGGTCATTGTCCAGCGCGGGGTCGCCGATCAGGTGGTCCAGGTCGCGGTTGAAGCCGGTGCCCAGGGAGCGACCGTTTTCCATGCGCACGGGACTGGCGTTCGCCAGAAGCGTCTCGGCATCCTCGGCCTGACGGTGAACACCGAAAAGGAGATCATCTACATCGTCGTGCCGTCGGAGCAGGCGGACACCTTGTTCGAACGTATCTTCGTTTCGGCAAAGATGGACACGCCGGGTATGGGAATCCTGTGGATGACTCGACTCGACAAGATGTCCACTTACGTCCCGCATGACGTGGCGGCCCGCTTTGGCGTGCACACCGAGCGTGCCGGATGAGCGTCCTGGCGCACATCGGCTACGGCGTCGAGAAGAAGCTGATCACGGCGATTCTCGTCAGCGGCCAAGGCATGAAGCTGATGAAGCTGCTCGAGAACGAAGCTGGCGTGCTGTCGGTCACCCATCACCATGCGCGCGGTACCGGTCGGCGGCAGCCCGGCACCCTTCGCTGGAGCGAGCAGGACGTACTCATGGTGCTCGTCGAAGCACCGCAGGCGGACGCGGTCTTCGCGCAGGTTTTCGCGGCGGGGGAGCTTGGCGAGCCGAATCGGGGCATTATCTTCATGGAGCCCGTCTGCCGTGGCCATCCGATGATGCCTTTCGACGTTTGACGCCGGCCAGCGGCGTGCCGCGGTCGACCGTTGCCGTGGTTCCGCGACCCGTAGCCTCTTGCTACCATTGGCGTGGCTCGATCTGAACCGTGCCTTGCCCGGCTGCGCGGCAAGGACAAGAATGCCAGCGGCTGTCGCGCCGGGCGTACGCCTACCCCTGGCGAGCCTTGTCGGTCGGCGAACCCCGGCCGACGACCTCTGTTGTCAAAACCACTCTCCACTGGGACGGACTTCACATGCCTTCATTTGATTTTTCTTCAGAAGCCGATATGGCGGCCCTGCACAACGCGGTAGACGTCACCAAGCGGGCCATCGACAATCGTTACGACTTCAAGGCGACGAGTGCCAAAGTCGAGTTGAACGAGAAGGACAAGCTGATCACGCTGCACGGCGACTCGGATTTTCAGCTTGGCCAGATCAAGGATCTGCTCTTTCCCGCCATGGAGAAAAAGGAGAAAGAGAGCACCAAACGCCTGGATGCCCAGCCGGTTCAACAGGTTTCGGGCAACAAGGTCAAACAGGAGCTGAAGATCAAGATCGGCATCGAGTCCGAGCTGGCGAAGAAGATCGTCAAGCTGATCAAGGATTCGAAGCTCAAGGTGCAGGCGTCGATTCAGGGCGATGCGGTGCGCGTCAGTGGTGCCAAGCGCGACGAACTGCAGGCCTGCATCGCCACGATCACCAAGGCGATCACCGATTTTCCGATCAAGTACGGCAATTTTCGCGATTGATTGCCGGCTCGCCACGACGCGGCTCGGGTCGGCAGCGGCGCGGTTCCCGGTTCACGCGGCAGTTGGCGCCCCTCGGCAAGCACCGAGGCGTCGTCACGCGTCGCGACGAACTCCCTTTGCCGCGCATTCTTGCCGCAACCCGGGCCCCCGTTGTGCTACCCTAGCTGGTTCTCGTTCGTGCCAGAAACGCGCCGTTGGGCGCTCTGCAACCGCGGACAGCCGATGACTCTTGTGTTGCGAGTCCAGATTTTGAAAGCATTTCCGAGTCGTTTCTTGCAGCGTCGATTTACTTGCCGACTGTGCAGCAGTGCTTCCTGCCGTCGCGGCCTTCGCCATGTATAAGCCTGGCGATACTCACGAGCCGGTGGAGCGAGTCGAACTGGGAGTTCTTTCCTGGACCGAGGAGTTGCGCCGGGTGGCGATGGCGGTCAGCAAGAAGGATCGCAGTCCAGCCGCCAATCGCCAGCGCCTCTTCTATCTTCTGCAGTGGACGACAGACGCGCGCGGTTTCGGGGTGACCGTTAACAAGGGCCGCGATCCGGAGAGTGCCGAGGAGTTGTGGAGCCTGGATCGTGCGTTGAGCAAGCCGCCGCGTTTCGTCAGCGACGAGGATCGGGTGATTCTTGGCCTCCTGTGGAGCGAGCGCTCGTTCGATACCGGCCTGCGCGCCTTTGGCCTCGGCCCCGTGCATGGCAGCGAAGTGCTGCGGCTGATGGCCGAGACTGGCCGTCTGTGCCGCAGGGACGACTTTTCCAGCCTGACGCTGGCCGTGGCGCGTCCAGCCGCGCTCAGTTGGCGGATCAACGAGCAGGGGCGTCGGGTGCCGCTGCTCACTCCGGAGCCGGGGGGCTGTCTGGTCGTCCCCTTGCCGGCACCCTGGTACATCGACCTCGACAGGCGACTGATCGGGCCCTTGCAGGTCGATGGCAATCCGGCAGTCGTTGCTCGCCTGTTCTCCTTGCCACCCCTCTCGGCCACCGCCGCCGCGCTGGTCGGCGAGGCGTTGAGCGAACCGGCACGCGAATTGCCGAGCGCTGCCGAAACCGCGAGCGTCAATCTGCGCAGCATCGTTGCCGATCCCGTTCCGGTGCTTCGCCTGCAGACGCTGAACACGCACGGCAACCGCAGTTGGCGAGAATACGCAGCCACTTTCAGCGGTGGCGCTTTCGACGTAGCCTTGCCGGTCTTTCGCTACGCCGACGTCGAGGTGAAACCCGACGACACGCGCGATTTCTCGATCCTGGCGAGCGGCGAGATGGTTCGTATCGAGCGTAAGCGCGCGCGCGAAGCGCAGTTGATGGACGAATCCGCTGCCTGCGGTCTCGAGAAGGTCCCCGGCTACGTGCTGCAGACTTTCGGCCGGCCGCCGGACAACGCCTACGGTCTGGCGCTCGAAAGCCACTGGTCGCCATTCATGCACGACGAGTTGCCGCGTCTGCGACGTGCCGGCTGGCAGGTCGAGTTTGCCGATGATTTTCGCCATCGTCAGCTCGAAGTCGAGGCCTGGGATGCCGATCTCGTCGAGTCCGAGAATGGCTGGTTCGACCTCGACATGGGAATCTTCGTCGAAGGCGAGCGCCTGCCGCTGGCGCCACTGCTGGCCACCCTTTTTCGCCGTGACGCACGCTGGCTGGATGTCAGCCTGCTGGCGGAAATTGCCGACGACGACATGATCGAGCTGGTCACGCCGAGCGGGCAGCGCGTGCGCGCTCCGGCCTGGCGCTTGAAACCGCTGGCGGCGACGCTGATCGACCTCTTCGACGGCTTTTCCGGTGGCACGACCCTGCGCCTGTCACGCTTCGACGCGCCGCGTCTGGCCGAGCTCAACGACGACCGTCGCTGGCAGTTCCGGGGGCAACGCGATGTCCTGGCGCTGGCTGACCAGCTGAGCGCCGCGCAGGGAATCGCGCACATCGATCCACCCGCCGGGCTCGGCCTCGAATTGCGTCACTACCAGACCGAAGGGGTCGCCTGGCTGCAGTTCCTGCGGGCCCAGAACCTCTCCGGGATCCTTGCCGACGACATGGGCCTGGGCAAGACCGCGCAGACGCTGGCGCACCTGCTGCTTGAAAAGGAAGGCGGGCGGCTCGATCGCCCGGCCTTGATCGTTCTGCCGACCTCGTTGATTTTCAACTGGAAGAACGAAGCCGCACGGTTTGCGCCTGGCCTGTCGATCCTCTCGCTGCACGGACCGGAACGCAAGAGCCGCTTTGCCGAGATCGCGCAGCACGACGTGGTGCTGACCACCTACCCCCTGCTGTGGCGTGATGCCGGGCAGCTGACCAAGCACCGCTATCACCTGCTGATTCTCGACGAGGCGCAAACGGTCAAGAACGCGCGCAGTCAGGGCGCCGAGGTGGTGCGCAAGATCACCACCCGGCATCGCCTGTGCCTGACCGGAACGCCCCTGGAAAACCACCTCGGCGAGCTCTGGAGTCAGTTCGATTTCCTCTTGCCAGGCTTTCTTGGCAGCAACCAGAACTTCACCAAGTACTGGCGGACGCCGATCGAAAAACAGGACGACGGGCAACGTCGCGAGCTGCTCTCGCGCCGACTGCGCCCCTTCATCCTGCGCCGCAAGAAAGAGGAGGTGGCGCGCGAGCTGCCCCCCAAAACGATCATCGTGCGCAAGGTCGAACTCGCCGGTAGCCAGCGCGATCTGTACGAAACGGTGCGCGTGGCGATGGACGAGAAGGTGCGTGTCGAAATCGCCAGCAAGGGTTTCAATCGCAGCCAGATCGTCATTCTCGATGCGCTGCTCAAGTTGCGCCAGGTTTGCTGCGATCCGCGCCTGGTCAAGGCCAAGGCGGCACAGAAAGTCAGGGAGCGTGCGAAGCTCGATCTGTTGATGACCATGCTCCCGGAGCAGGTCGAGGAGGGCAGGCGGATCCTGCTCTTCTCGCAGTTCACCAGCATGCTGGCGTTGATTGAGAGGGAACTCAAGCTGGCCGGCATTGGCTACGTTCTGCTCACCGGCGACACCAGGGATCGCGAAGAGCAGATCGACCGCTTTCAGGGCGGTGACGTGCCGGTTTTCCTGATCAGCCTGAAGACCGGGGGGGTCGGACTCAACCTGACCGCTGCCGATACCGTGATCCACTACGATCCCTGGTGGAACCCGGCGGTGGAGAACCAGGCCACCGATCGCGCCCATCGTCTCGGGCAGGACAAGCCGGTGTTCGTCTACAAGTTGATCGTCGCCGGCAGCATCGAGGAAAAGATCCTCGCCCTCCAGGAACGCAAGGCGGCACTTGCGGCGAGCATCCTCACGGCAGACAGCAGCGTGCGCGCCAAGTTCGGCAGCGAAGACATTGCCGCGCTTTTCGCCCCGCTTCCCCATTGAAGCCTTGGTGCCGCGGCGGCTGCTGGCGCAGTTTCTTTCCTTTGCCCTGATCGGTGTGCTCGGTACGGCAGCCCATTTCGTCGTTCTCTACGCGCTCGTTTCGTGCTTTGACTTTGGCCCTGTCCTGGCGTCGAGCCTGGGCGCCGCGAGCGGAGCGTTGCTCAATTACGGGCTCAACTACCGCTGGACTTTTCGTAGCCGCAAGCGGCATCGCGAGGCACTGCCCAAATTCATTGTTGTCGCCGGTGGGGGCTGGTTGCTGAACGCGCTGCTCATGGCTATCCTGTTGTCCCGACTCGACATTCATTATCTGCTGGTGCAGCTTGTCGTGACCGGCCTGGTTCTGGTCTGGAACTTCCTGGCCAACCGCTTCTGGACTTTCGGCGGGCTTTGAGAGGTCGGGTTCAGGGCTGACGGCCGCTGGCCGATGCTTGCCGAGCAGCCGAAAAGGACTGCTTTTCCATCCAACCTCGCCAGGTGCCGTCGATGATCGCAGAACCACAGATTTGCCAGCCTTCGCCCGCAGCGGTGGCTGAACACCCGCGCCTCAGCCCGCGAGCGGACGATGCCCTGCCCAGTATTTCGATCGTCGCGCCTGCTTACAACGAGCAGGAAGCAATCGCTGAGTTTCACCGGCGGGTGAGCGAGGTCCTCAGGGCCATCGGTGCTCCCTACGAACTGGTGCTGGTCAATGATGGCAGCACCGACCATACCCTGGCGCTGATGCACGCCTTGCAGGCGGACGATGCGCAGGTGATGGTGGTTGACCTGTCGCGAAACTTTGGCAAGGAGATCGCGCTCAGTGCAGGCCTCGACCACAGCAGCGGCGAGGTGGTGATCGTTCTCGATGCCGACTTGCAGGACCCCCCCGAGCTGATTCCGGAGATGCTCAGGGGCTGGCGCGAAGGCTACGACGTCATTTACGGCGTGCGCAGCCACCGCGACGGGGAAAGCTGGCTGAAGAAGGCGACGGCCCACCTCTTCTATCGACTGATCGGCAGCGTCAGCCGCGTGGAAATACCGCGCGACACTGGCGATTTCCGTCTGATGACGCGGCGCGTGGTACGCGAGCTGTCGCGGCTGCGCGAGGAACATCGTTTCATGAAAGGGCTGTTCGCCTGGGTGGGCTTCCCCTCCCGGCCGCTCGTCTATCGGCGCAGTCCGCGCCTGGCCGGGAGCACCAAATGGAGTTACTGGAAGCTGTGGAACCTGGCGCTCGAGGGAATCACCTCGTTCACCATCGGGCCGCTGAAAATCGCCAGCTACCTGGGGCTCTCGGTCGCCTTCCTGTCTCTGTTGTACGCCGCCTTCGTGATCTGGAAGACCTTGATGTACGGTGACCCGGTGCGCGGCTACCCGTCGCTGCTGGTGGTGGTGCTGTTCCTTGGCGGCGTGCAGCTGATCTCGGTGGGGGTTCTCGGCGAGTACATCGGACGGATCTTCAACGAGGTCAAGGGACGTCCGCTGTATCTGGTCAATCGCATTATCCCCTCGCAGTTGCACACGAAGACGAGCGCTTCCCCGCCCGAGGCGCGCTGATCGTCGCGCGCCACATGCTGGTCCGGCGGTGGTGCCGGCTGTGCGCGGCCAGCGGGCGATCGCCTTGCAGCGTGATAAAATCGCCGCTCTATGGAACTCGTGATCAACGGCGAAAGCCGCCAATTTCCCTCGCCGCTGACGGTCGCCGAACTGGTGGCCGCGCTGCACCACGCGGGCAAGCGGATCGCCGTCGAACGCAACGGCGACATCGTTCCCCGCGGCCGGCACGCCGAAACGGCGCTGGTTGACGGTGATCGTATCGAGATCGTCGTTGCCGTCGGCGGTGGCTAGCCTCATTCGGAAGAACAGGACGCATGCAAGCTTCTCCCCACAGCCTGACGATTGCCGGCAAGACCTATCGTTCGCGTCTGCTCGTCGGCACCGGCAAGTACAAGGACTTCAGCGAAACGCGAGCGGCCATCGACGCCTCCGGCGCCGAGATCGTCACCGTCGCCATCCGGCGCACCAACATCGGCCAGAACGCCGGCGAGCCGAACCTGCTCGACGTGCTGCCGCCGGCGCAGTTCACCATCCTGCCGAACACCGCCGGCTGCTATACGGCTGCCGACGCGGTGCGCACCCTGCGCCTGGCGCGCGAACTGCTCGACGGTCATCCGCTGTGCAAGCTGGAAGTCCTGGGCGATCCGAGCAACCTATTCCCGAACATGCCGGAAACGCTCAAGGCGGCGGAAACGCTGGTCAAGGAGGGCTTCGAGGTGATGGTCTACTGCGCCGACGACCCCATCCAGGCGACCATGCTCGAGGACATCGGCTGCGTCGCGGTGATGCCACTGGCTTCGCTGATCGGCTCGGGGATGGGCATCGTCAATCCCTGGAATCTGCGCCTGATCATCGACAGGGCCAGGGTGCCGGTGCTGGTCGACGCCGGTGTCGGTACCGCCTCGGATGCGGCGATCGCCATGGAGCTGGGCTGCGACGGCGTGCTGATGAATACCGCCATCGCCCACGCCCGCCAGCCACTGCTGATGGCCAGCGCCATGAAGAAGGCGGTCGAGGCCGGGCGCGAGGCCTTTCTCGCCGGGCGCATGGCGCGCAAGTTCTACTCGGCCGATCCCTCGTCGCCGACGACCGGTCTGATCGGTTCCTAGGCGTGGACGATCAGCAGGCCGAGCGCAGCGTCGATCGGCCCGGGCATATCCGCAGCTTCGTGCGCCGCCAGGGGCGCGTCTCCGCCGCCCAGCAGCGCTATCGCGAGCAGATGATGGGCAGCATCGGCGTTCCCTACGTCGCCGAGCGCGTCGATCTCGACGCACTCTTCGGACGTTCGGCGCCGCAGATCCTGGAAATCGGTTTCGGCATGGGCGAGACTTCGGCGGCGATTGCCGCCCGCCATCCCGAGCAGGATTACCTGGGCATCGAAGTGCATACCCCGGGCGTCGGCAGCCTGTGCAAGCTGATTGCCGAGATGGGACTGGCCAACCAGCGCATCATCCAGCACGACGCCGTCGAGGTGCTGCGCGAAATGATCGCCCCCGCGACGCTCGCCGGCGTTCACGTCTTTTTTCCGGATCCCTGGCCGAAGAAGCGCCACCACAAGCGGCGCCTGCTGCAGCCGGCGCTGGTCAGCCTGCTGGCCAGCCGCCTGCGCCCGGGTGGCTACCTGCACACCGCCACCGATTGGCAGGACTACGCCGAGCAGATGCTCGCCGTGCTGTCGTCCGAGGCGCTGCTCGAAAACACCGCGCCAGGCTTTGCGCCGCGCCCGGACTATCGCCCGCAAACCAAGTTCGAACAGCGTGGTCTGCGGCTTGGGCACGGCGTCTGGGATGTGGTTTTTCGGCGCCGGCCGGAGAACGTCCCGCCGCGGTCACTCGAGGCGGAAAATGACCGGCAGGATCAACTCGCCTGAATGCGCCCAGTCTACCCTGCCCATTGCCCATGCCGCGCGCACGGCGGCGTTGTCGAGAATCGCGTGGCCGCTGCTGACGCCGACATGAACGTCGCTGATGCGTCCGCTTTCGCTCACCGTCAGGATCAGGCGGACTTCACCCTCGATGCCACGGGCGACGGCGTCCGGCGGGTAGTAAACATGTTCCGAGAGTTTTCGTTGCGCCGCCTGTACGTCCCGTCTGGCGGCTGCCCTGGCCTCCGGTTGGCTGCGCCGAACGACAACTTTCGGCGGCGGTGGTGGCTTGACCGCTTCCTCGGCGCTCGCCACGGTGTCCTTCAACAGCGGCTCGGCGCTCGCTTCCGGTTGCTCGGCCGGCATGCGTAGCCGGGCCTGCGGTGCGGGCGGTGGTGGCGGCGTGCCGTGCTTGAACGCTTGCGGAAGGAGGAGGCTGGCGTGCAGCGCGAGCGACAGGGCGAGGGCAAGAATCAGGCTGGACGGCATGGGCCTGCCATTGTGAACCAAAAAGCGGGCAACAGAACACATGCAATCGAGGCGGCGAACGCTGCCCGGTCGGGAGGGAGAAAGCGGATGAGCTACGGCGAGCGTTTCCTGGGCTGCACGGCGCGCCGATGGCTGCTGCTGGTCTGCTGGCTGCTGGCCGGAGCGGCCGTCGCGCAGGCGCCGGCGCCGGACCCAATTACCTTTGGCTACGCGATCGAGCGTGGCGACCTGCGCACGGTGACCCGCTGGCTCGACGAAGGGCTGGACCCGGAGTACCAGGCCGCGCAGGTGGGTAGCGGCCTGATGGTCGCCGCCTGGCACGGCAACGTCGAGATGATGGCCCTGTTCGTCGCCCGTGGCGCCGACCCGCGGCGCAGCAACCGCAACGGCGAGCAGCCCCTGCAACTGGCGGCCTGGGGCGGGCATCTCGAAGCGGTGCGCTGGCTCCTGGATCATGGCGCGCCCCTCGAACGCCAGGGAAACAACTGGGGGGCCCTGCATTACGCGGTGTTCAACGGCCACCAGCAACTGGTCGAGGAACTCATTGCGCGTGGGGCCAACGTCAACGCCGCTTCGCCGAATCTGTCGACGCCGCTCATCCTGGCCGCGCGCGAAGGCCGCGACGATCTGGCCCGGCGGCTGCTCGAAGCAGGGGCCGATACGCAAGCCAGGAACGACTGGGGCGACAGCGCGCTGACCATGGCCATGCGTTACGACCATCTGCGCCTGGCGAAAATGATTTCGTCGCCGGAGGAATTCGAGATTGCGGTCAAGGCGCCGAAGGAAAGTTTCGGCCAAGCCGTGCGCTCGGCGGCCGTTCCGCGCGAGATCGACGAAATCCTGAAGGAAATTCGCGCGGCGGAAGCCGAAGGGCGGCCCAGCGTGGACCTGCACAGGAAGCTCCTGGCGACCGCCAAGGCCCTGCAGAGTGCCCACCCCAGGCCCGCAGTCCAGAAACCGATGCCGCGGCCCTACATGCCCCCGTCAATGGTCATCACCGCCCGGCGCGGGCAGCCGGGTGCCGAGCGTGCGCAACTGATGGTCGATGGGAAACCGGCCGCGGTCGGCGCAGGCAAGGCGGCGAGTCCTGTCAAGCAGTCGCCGGCGCAAAGGGCGGCAGCGGTTCAGGTCGCCGATTTGCTGCGCCAGATTCGCCTCGTCGAAGCGCAGGGGCAGCCGGCAGACGACCTTCGCGAGCAGCTCTACCGGGCGGTCGAAGGCATTCAGTAGTCGCCGGCGCCAGCGTGGCGCGGTCGGTTCACGTCAAGCGCGGTCGACGAGAAAGCGTTCGAGCAGCTGATTGAGGAAACGGCGCCCACGGTCGCTCGGCGCGATGCGTTGCGGCTGTCGCTCGATCAGGCCCTCGCGCTCGGCCTGGCGCAGCTCGTTCTCGATGCTGAGCAGCGGCAGGGAGGTGCGCAACTCGAACAACTGCTCGTCGAAACCCTGGATCAGGCGCAGGGCGTTGATCATGAACTCGAACGGCAGGTCGGCGGCGGCGACGGCGAACTCCTGCTGGATCGGCGTTCCCGCCGCTACTTTGGCCAGGTACTGCTCGGGACGTTTCCAGCGCATCTGGCGCAGGACGCGGTCGTGCAGCGTCAGTTTGCCGTGCGCGCCGGCGCCGATTCCGAGGTAGTCGCCGAAATGCCAGTAGTTGAGGTTGTGCTGGCACTGCCGGCCGCTGCGGGCGAAGGCCGAGGTTTCGTAATGCGCGTAGCCGGCGGCGGCCAGGCGGGCTTCGATGGCGTCCTGCATGTCGGCACAGGTGTCGGCTGCGGGCAGGGTCGGCGGCTGCGCGGCAAAGGCCGTGTTCGCTTCAATCGTCAACTGATAGCACGAGAGGTGCGGCGGGGCGAAGGCGAGGGCGACATCGAGGTCGGCCAGGGCTTCGCTCAGCGTCTGCCCGGGCAGGCCGTAAATCAGGTCGATATTGAAATTGTCGAAGTGTCGGGCGGCAATCTCGATCGCCTGCCTGGCTTGGCGATCGTCGTGGGCACGGCCGAGCGCCTTGAGGTGGCGCGGGTTGAAGCTCTGGATGCCGATCGACAGGCGGTTCACGCCAGCGGCGCGAAAGGCGGCGAACTTTCCGGCTTCGACGCTGTCCGGATTGGCCTCCAGGGTGATTTCGCCGTTGGGCAGCAGCGGCAGCCGGCTGCGCAGGGCAGTGAGCAGCCGATCGACGGCCTCGCCGGAGAGCAGGCTGGGCGTGCCGCCACCCAGGAATATACTGTCCACCCGACGTCCCCAGACCGTCGGCAGGGCCGATTCGAGGTCGGCGACCAACGCCGTGACGTAGTCGTCTTCGGGAATCGCCGGCACTCGGCGATCGCCCTTCTGTGCCGCTACGGCATGCGAGTTGAAGTCGCAGTAGGGGCACTTCTGTACGCACCAGGGAACATGGACGTAGAGCGCCAGCGGCGGCGGCTTGCGAAAGTCGATCTGTCGCTGACCTGTTGCTGCAGCGTTGCGGGCCGGGACCAGCGGAATGATCCTGCGCCCCGTCCGCTCGGGCATCAGCGCCGTGCCAGCAGGCGCTCGACGAGGCGGGCCAGCGCCTGGCCGCGGTGCGAGCGGCGGTTCTTTTCGGCGGCGTCGAGTTCGGCGGCGCTCTTGTCGAGTTCACGGACGTAGAACAGCGGATCGTATCCGAAGCCGCTTTCGCCACGGGCTGCCGTGAGGATCTCGCCGTGCCACTCGCCCTCGGCAATGATCGGTTGCGGGTCGTCGGCGTGACGGACGAAAACGATCACCGCAACATAGTGAGCGGCGCGCTGGCGGCTGTTGCCGAGTTCGGCCAGCAGCTTTTCGTTGTTGCGTGCGTCCGATCGCGGTTCGCCGGCGTAGCGCGCCGAGTACACGCCAGGCGCACCGCCGAAGGCCTCGACACACAGGCCGGAGTCGTCGGCCAGCGCCGGCAGACCGGTCAGCTGCGCTGCGTGGCGCGCTTTGACCAGGGCGTTTTCGACGAAGGTGCAGTGCGGTTCCTCGACTTCGGGAACGTCGAGCAGACCCTGCGGAACGAGTTCCCAGCCCAGTGGGGCGAGAATGGCGTCGAGTTCCTTCAGTTTCTTGGTGTTGTTGGAAGCGAGGACGAGTTTCATGATTTCATAGGGCCAGCGATGCTTTCTGGTGGGCGATCAGGCGGCCGATGCCGGCGTCGGCCAGGTCGAGCAGTTCGATCATCTGGGCGCGCGTGAACGGCTCGCCTTCGGCGGTGCCCTGCACTTCGACGATGCCACCGCTGCCGGTCATCACGACGTTCATGTCGGTATCGCAGTTGGCGTCCTCGGCGTAGTCGAGGTCGAGCACCGCCAGGCCCTTATAGACACCGACGGAGACCGCAGCGACATGATCGCGCAAGGGGTTGCTGGCCACCTTCCCCTTGCTCAGCAAGTGTTCGCAGGCGTCGTTGAGCGCCAGCCAGGCGCCGGTGATGGCCGCACAGCGCGTGCCGCCATCGGCCTGCAGGACATCGCAATCGAGCGTGATCTGGCGTTCACCGAGCAGCGTGAGGTCGGTGACCGCACGCAGCGCACGACCGATCAGGCGCTGAATCTCCTGCGTGCGACCGGACTGCTTGCCCTTGGCTGCTTCGCGGCCGCTGCGGGTGTGTGTCGAGCGCGGCAACATGCCGTATTCGGCGGTGACCCAGCCCTGTCCGCCACCACGGAGAAAAGCGGGAACGGAGTCCTCGATACTGGCCGTGCACAGCACTCGCGTGTCGCCCATTTCGATCAACACCGAGCCTTCGGCGTGGCGGGTGAATCGGCGCGCAATGCTGACCTTGCGCAGCTGCGAAGCTTGACGGTGACTGGGGCGCATGCAGGTTCCTATTTGGCGTACTTCTGGATCGTCGAGCGGATCTCTTCGATGGCCAGTTCGATCTCCTCATCGCTGAGTTCGGTCTTGTGGCTCGGGTTGCGCCCGAACTCGTCGAGGCGGGTGGTTACCGTGTCGCGAGGCATGGATCGGGTCGAAATCACGCTGCTTCCGCCGCTGCTTTCGTCCGCGTAAGTGTCCTGCCAGCGTACGGCAATCATCGACAGGTTGTCGGCGTGCGGGCCGCCGTTGACTTCCGCCTGGTCGAGCAAGGTCGGCACGGCGCGCATCAGAGCGTTGGTTTTCAGCGCCGTGGCCATGGTGTTGCCAGGCAGGCCGCTCCAGGCGCCGTCGGTGCACAGGACGAGGACGTCTTCGGCTTCGAGCGTCGTCTTCCGGGAAAACTCGATCTCCGGCGTCTGCTGGCCGCCGAGGCAGCCGTAGATCTTGTTGCGGTCCGGGTGCGTGCTCGCCTCTGCTTCGCTGATCGCGCCCTGTTCGAGCAGCAGCCGCACGCGCGAGTGGTCCTTGGTCTGGGTCAGGATTCTGCCCTTGCGCAGCAGGTAGAGCCGAGAATCACCCGAGTGCGCCCAGTAGGCGACGTTGTTCTGCACGAGGCAGGCGACACAGGTGGTGCGCGGCGAGTCCTCGAGGTGATGCGTGCCGGCGAAGTCGAGAATCGCGCTGTGCGCGCTGAGCATGCCCGTCTGGAGAAAGAGGAACGGATCGCGAATGCGCGTCGTGCCCTGGCGCTGAAAGGACTCGGAGAGCGTCTGGACGGCGATCTGCGCGGCCACTTCGCCGAAGTAGTGACCACCCATGCCGTCGGCAACGACCATCAGCAGGCTGTCGCGCGAGTAGCAGTGCGCCAGTCGGTCTTCGTTGTTGGCGCGCTTGCCGGTGCGGGTCTCCTGGTAGATCGTGAATTTCATGGATTTCGGGATTTCTTCAGTTTGCCGACCATCTGGTCGAGCCAGGTTGCTTTAGGCTGTGGCAGCGGCGCGACGACCGGTTCGGTGAGCGCCTTCTGCAGCGCGAAGACGCTCTGCGGCCGGTAGCGATGATTCAGGCACAGGCACCAGTCGATCGTTTCCAGCAGCTGGTCCGAGTACTGACCTTCCCAGCGCACCATCGCCGGTACCAGGCGATCCTTGTCGAGGCGGCTGTCGGCCGCTTGCGGGGTGCTCGCCGAAATGCAGGCATACATCGAAGCGCCGACGCTGTAGATGTCGCTCCACGGGCCGAGCAGTTCGCGCTGGCTGTAGTGCTCCGGCGAGGCGAAGCCGGGCGTGTACATCGGCTTGAGCATTGGCGTGTCGCAGGCCAGCGTCTGGCGTGCCGCGCCAAAGTCGATCAGTACCGGGATGTGGTTGTTGCGCATGTAGATGTTCGACGGCTTGAGGTCCAGGTGCAGCAAGCGGTGCGAGTGCACCTCGCGCAGACCGTTGAGCATCTTGGTGAACACATTGCGAATGAAGTTCTCGGTGACCCCCGCCCGATGCTTCTGAATGAGCTCCTGCAGGGTGCGGCCCTGCTCGTACTCCATGACCATGTAGACGGTGTCGTTGGCACGAAAGAAGTTCAGGACGCGGATCACGTTCGGATGCGAGAGGCCGGCAAGCGCCCGCCCTTCTTCGAAGAAACACTTCATCCCGTAGCGGAAAGCCGGGAGATGGTCTTCGGCGATGATCGGTGCCGTTCTTCCTTCGCTGCGCAGGGCCAGCGTATTGGGCAGGTACTCCTTGATGGCCACGCGCTTGCCCTCTCCATCCGTGGCCACATAGACGATCGAAAAGCCACCCAGTGAGAGCTGATGCTCGATGCAGTACTCATCAAGTTGGAACGCTGCAGGAAGGGGGTGGTTTGCTTGTTGCACCATCGCTGTCAAAGCTATCATTCGGAGTGTCGGCCATTGTCCGGTCTTTCGGGGTAGGCTGTAAAGCCGGCTGCAGACCTGCCTCCGTCCACACATCAGGATTGCGATGATCTACAGCATGACCGGCTATGCCGTGGCGGCGTGTGCCGTCAAGGGCGGCGCCCTGCAAATCGAGTTGAAGAGCGTCAATTCGCGCTACCTCGACTATCACTTTCGCGTCAGCGACGAGCTGCGTCTTGCCGAACCGGCGCTGCGCGAACTGATCGGCGCGCGCCTGGTGCGCGGCAAGCTGGAATGTCGGCTCAGCTTTGTTCCCACCGCCAGCGCTGCGCAGCAGGCGAGTCTGAACGCCGACCTGCTCGAAAGCCTCGCCCTGCTCGATGCGCAGGTCCGCGCCGTGCTGCCCCTTGCCGCTCCGCTGGCGGTCAGCGACGTGCTGCGCTGGCCGGGCATTTTCGGCGACGACGCGCTGGATGGCGAGGCCGTGCTCCCGGCTTGCCGGGCGCTGGCCTGCGACGCGCTCGACGAGTTCGTCGCCAGTCGCGCGCGCGAGGGCGGGAAACTGGCCGCGGTGATCCTCGAAAAGGTTGCTCGCATGCGCGTTCTGTTACGCGACATCGAGCCACGGATTCCGGCTGCTCTGGCCGCCTTCAACGAGAAACTGCGCCAGCGCCTGCTCAACGCACTCGACACGGTGAGCGACGACCGGATTCGACAGGAGGTGGCGGTCTTCGCCGCGCGTATCGATGTGGCCGAGGAACTGGCGCGCCTGGCGACTCATCTGGACGAGGTTGAGCGCGTTCTCGGAGCCGGCGGCGTCAGCGGCAAACGCCTGGATTTTCTGATGCAGGAGCTGACTCGTGAGGCCAATACCTTCGGCTCCAAGTCGCTGGTTGCCGAGCTGTCGCAGCTGGCCATCGAGTTCAAGTTGCTCATCGAACAGATGCGTGAGCAGGTGCAGAATCTGGAGTGAGCGGCGAGGGCTGGCGAATGGCCCGGGGTTTGGCGATCGGCTCGTCGCTGGAAAACGTTTTGCTTCAAACCGCCAGCGAGCTGTGATAGTTTGGCGATTCCTGCCATGGAGGGACAGATCATGCCTATAGAATTGGGTCGTTCGAAATTGAGAAAGGTCGCATCCGCCGCGTGCGCCGCCTTGCTGGTGACCTGCGGCACGGTTGGCGCCGCCGAGGAGGTGCCGCTGGTCGATGGTACGCACTGGACCAAGTCGTCTCCGGAGATCAAGAAGGCGTATCTGGTCGGCCTGTCCAATGCCATTCAGGTCGACGTAGCGTATCAAGCGGATAACCCGAAGGCGAGCGCGAGTGACTTTTCACCGAAAGTGGTGAAGGGGATGAAGGGTCATACCCTGGAAACGGCGCTGGCCAGCATTGACAACTGGTACGCGGCCCATCCCGATCAGCTGCAGCGCCCGGTGGTCGAGACGATCTGGTTCGAGATGGTCGTGCCCGGACTGAACAAGAACAAATAACGGAGGCGAGGAATGAAAAGAACTGGACTGGCTTTGGCGACGGCTGCCACATTGACCGTTCTCGGTTGTACCAATATGACGCCGCGCGAGCAGGGGACGGTCAGTGGCGCGGCGATCGGGGCTGCTGCGGGGGCGGGAATTGCCGCCATCTCGGGCGGAAACGGCTGGACCGGGGCGGCCATCGGCGGCGTTCTTGGCGGCACCGTCGGCAACATCAAGGGCAAGAACCAGCAGTAGCGACGCCGGTCCCGAGGGCGGTGCGGCCTTGCTCTCGGCGCGGGCCGACGGCCCGTATGAGATCCGCCGTCGCGGCTCTCCTATTTGGTGATCGCGGCATTGCGACCGGAAAACTTATCGCTCAGGCGAAAGGCCGCATCGCTGAGGTCGCTCCGCGGGTTGTCGTTGCAGTAGCGGGTGACGTGTTTCTCGATGGTTCCGCTGGACATCGTCGACACCTGCTGGCTGCGGAGGGCGTAGTTATGGCCGGTGAGCACGCCGCGTATCCAGGCGACGTACAGCGCGCGCTCGTCGGCGTCGGTTCTTGACTCGGTCCACGCGCGGCACGACAGGTCATCGGGGCCGAGAATCTTGACCGGAATCTCGGCGGCGCAGGCAGTGCCTGTCGCCACGGCAGCCAGCACGATGAGGGCGCGTGGCGTGAACTTGCTTCGGGACATCGGGTGGCTCCTCGCCAAGTGAAAACTGGAAGGCTTCGATTCTCCCCTGTACCGGCCGGCGAGTCCATGCCGTCGAGCAAGCTGCCTGCGCGGCGCCCGCAGTCGTGTGGCGGGTACAATGGCGCCTTCACATTCGCTGGCCGACAAGACCATGTGCGGACATCTCTATATCGTCACGGCGCCGTCAGGCGCCGGCAAGACGACGCTGGTGCGGCATTTGCTCGCGAACGATCCGGGGATCCGGGTGTCAGTTTCTCATACCACGCGGGCGCCGCGCGCGGGTGAGCGCGATGGTTTCGAATACCACTTCATCGGCGTCCAGGACTTTCTTGACAAGATTGCCAATAATGACTTCCTTGAGTGGGCGCAGGTGCATGGCAACTATTACGGCACATCGGCAAGCGGCATCGAAGTGGCCTTGCAGGCCGGGCAGGACGTGCTCCTGGAGATCGACTGGCAGGGTGCACAACAGGTTCGTCGCCAATTTCCGGCCGCCAGCGGCATCTTCATCGTGCCGCCGTCGATCGACGAACTCGGTCGCCGCCTGCGCGAACGCGCCACCGACAGTGACGAGACGATTGCCCGCCGCGTCGCTGCTGCCCGGGAAGAGATGCGCCACGTCGACGAATTCGACTATGTTATTATCAACGACGATCTGCAGCGAGCGCTGCACGACCTTTTGGCGGTGGTTCGCGCCACGCGTCTTCGCTGCCCCGCACAGCGTCAGCGCCATTCCATCCTGTTCGCGACAATGCTTTGATTCCATTGGGAGATTTCTGTATGGCACGAGTGACCGTAGACGACTGTTTGCACCGCATTTCGAATCGGTTTCAGATGACCCTGGCCGCCACCTACCGTGCTCGTCAGCTGGCTGCCGGAGCAACGCCGCTGGTCGATGGCGGCCGCGACAAGCCGACGGTGATCGCCCTGCGCGAGCTGGCCGCTGGCAAGGTCGGTCTGGAAGTCCTCAACCGCGGTCAAGCCTGACTCTCGCCGACTGGTTTTCCCGTGTTTGACGGTGGATCCAGTGGCCGCCACAGGCATTCCGACGATTCCGGCTGAGCTGGCCGTGGCTGACGAACCCGCGGACATCCTCTCTCCCGAGGACGATCCGGCATATCGCGTTTTTCTCGACAGCCTGAATTACCTGTCGCCGGAAGAAATCGACCTGGTTCGCAAGGCCTATCTGTTTGGCGAGGAAGCGCACCGCGGGCAGGTTCGCAAGTCGGGAGAACCGTACATCACCCATCCGCTGGCCGTGGCCGGGGCGATTGCCGACTGGAAAATCGATGTCGAGGGCGTGATTGCCGCGCTGTTGCACGACGTGATGGAGGATACCGCGGTCGGCAAGGCGGAGATCGTCGAACACTTCGGCAAGCCGGTCGCCGATCTGGTCGACGGCCTCTCGAAACTCGACAGGATCGAATTCCAGTCTCAGGAAGACGCGCAGGCCGAGAACTTCCGCAAGATGCTCATGGCCATGGCGCGCGACTTGCGCGTGGTGCTGATCAAACTGGCCGACCGTCACCACAACCTGCAGACGATGGCAGCGGTTCGCGCCGAGAAGCGCCGTCGCATTGCCAGAGAGACGCTGGAAATCTATGCCCCGATTGCCGGTCGCCTTGGTCTCAGTACGCTGTTCAACGAGTTGCAGGACCTCTCGTTCCAGCTGATCTATCCGATGCGCGCGCGCGTTCTCGGGCGGGCGCTGAAAGCGGCGCGTGGCAACCGGCGCGAGCTGCTGTCGCGAATTCTCGACGGCATCAAGGGCAAGCTCGGCGCGGCCAACATCGAGGCCGACGTCTTCGGCCGCGAGAAGAGCCTCTATTCGATCTATCGCAAGATGCTCGACAAGCGCCTGTCGTTTTCCCAGGTGCTCGACGTCTATGGATTCCGCGTCGTCGTCAAGGACGTGCCGACCACCTATCTCGCCCTCGGTTCGCTGCATGCGCTGTACAAGCCGGTGCCGGGGAAGTTCAAGGACTACATCGCGATCCCCAAGCCGAACGGCTACCAGTCCCTGCACACCACCTTGATCGGTCCGCATGGGACCCCGTTCGAGGTGCAGATTCGTACCGCGGCAATGGACAAGGTGGCGCAGGAAGGAATCGCTTCGCACTGGTTGTACAAGGACAGCGAGTCGCTCGGCGACGAGTTGCAGCAGAAAACGACCAAATGGTTTCACTCCTTGCTCGAACTGCAGAGCACGGCCGTCGATTCTTCGGAGTTTCTCGAACACGTCAAGGTCGACCTCTTCCCGCACGAGATTTACGTGTTCACGCCGAAGGGGAAGATCATCCCCTTGCCGCGGGGCGCGACGGCGGTCGACCTGGCGTACGCGGTGCATACCGACATCGGCAATCACAGCGCTCTTGCGCGCATCAATTTCAACCTGATGCCATTGGCCACCGAGCTGACCAATGGCGATCGCGTCGATATCGTCACCTCCGCCGATGCCCACCCGACTGCCGAGTGGCTGACGCACGTAAAGACCGGCCGGGCGCGCAGCAAGATCCGCCACTACCTGAAAACCGCGCACGTCGATGAATCGACGGCGCTCGGGGAAAAGATGCTTGGGCAGGAGTTGCGGGCGCTTGGCGTCAGTGCCGCCGAGGTGCCGGTAGCGCGCTGGAGGAGTGTCCTGCGCGATTCGGGAAACCGGCTGGTCAAGGAGGTCTACACCGACATTGGCCTCGGTTTTCGTCTCGCGGGTGTTGTCGCGCGCCGCCTGTTGAGCAAGGAGCATGCGACGCTGCCCGCCGGCCAGGAAACGCCGGGCGCTTCGCTGGTCATTCGTGGCAGCGAAGGCATGGCCGTGCAGTTTGCGCCGTGCTGCCAGCCGATTCCCGGTGACCCGGTCATCGGTTCGATCTGGAAGGGCAAGGGGCTGGTCATTCATACCCACGATTGTCCGGCGATCCGCAAGGCGCGCAGTGCCAAGCCGGCGAAGTGGATCGACGTCGAGTGGGAGCCGGAAGCCGGGCAGCTGTTCAGCGTCCGCGTCCAGGTCGTCGTGCAGAATACCCTCGGCGCCCTGGGCAGGATTGCCACCGAGATATCGAGTTCCGGAACCAATATCCTGAACGTGCATATGGACGAGAAGGATTCCGGGCTGTACACGACCTTGCATTTCACCATCCAGGTCGCCGATCGCACCTCGCTGGCGCGCCTGATGCGCAGCCTGCGCCGCATTCCGGAAGTGGTCCGTATCTCGCGGGAGCAAGGGCTCCCTGCGGCCTGAATCCGGAAGCAGCGGTCTTGAGCAGTCCTTCCCTTTCCCCGCTGGAGCCGCCTGCCATGCGCCCTGAGCTGGCAAGCTGCCTGCGCTTTTCCCGGTGGCGTTGCGGCCGGTCGGCCGAGCGTCGCGTCGGACCTCTCGCGCGGCGGTTCCCGGCTTGAAGGTTCTCGTCCTCGGCGCCGGTGTCGTGGGCGTCACCAGCGCCTGGTATCTGGCCAGGGCGGGGCATCAGGTGACGGTACTCGAGCGTCAGGACGCGGCCGGACTGGAAACCAGTTTTGCCAACGGCGGCCAGATTTCGGTCTCGCACGCCGAGCCCTGGGCGAACCCGCATGCGCCGCTGCGCGCGCTGGCCTGGATGCGCCGCGAGGACGCCCCGCTGCTCTTTCGCTTGCGTCGGGATGCGGCCTTGCTGGAGTGGAGTCTGCGCTTCCTGCGCGAGTGCACCGCACGGCGCACGCAGGCCAATATCCGCGACATCGTCACCCTGGCCCTGTACAGCCGCCGCCAGCTGCAGGCCCTGCGCGCCGAAACCGCGCTCGACTACGACCATCTCGAACGTGGCATTCTGCATATCTACACCGATCACCGCGACTTCAGGCTCGCCTGCGAGGCGGCGGCCGTGATGCGCAGCTTTGGTTGTGAGCGGCGCACGGTGAGCATCGACGAGTGCCTGGCCATCGAGCCGGCGCTGGCCGCCGCCAGGCAGCGCCTGGTCGGCGGCGACTACACCCGCGACGACGAATCCGGCGACGCACATCGTTTCACGCAACAGCTCGCCACCCGTTGCGCGGCGCAGGGGGTCGTCTTTCGCTACGGCGCCAGAATAGAGCAGCTGCTTGCCGACGCCGGGCGCGTTGCCGGCGTACGGGTTGCCGGCGAGGTGCTCCAGGCCGACGCCTACGTCGCGGCGCTGGGCAGCTACACCCCGCTCCTGCTGCGTCCCCTTGGCCTGCGTCTGCCCGTTTATCCGGCAAAGGGTTACTCGGCGACCGTGGCGCTCGCCGCGGATAGCGTTGCGCCCAGCGTCAGCCTCACCGACGATGGCCACAAGATCGTCTTTTCACGCCTCGGTCAACGCCTGCGTATCGCCGGTACCGCCGAGTTCAATGGCTACAACACCGAGCTCAACGGCGTGCGCTGCGCGGCCCTGATGCGCCGGGCCGGCGAACTCTTCCCCGACTTGCGACCGGCCGGCGAAGTCGAATTCTGGTGTGGCCTGCGCCCGGCGACGCCGTCCAACGTGCCGCTGATCGGACGCTCGCCAATCGCCAATCTGTATCTCAACACCGGCCACGGCACGCTCGGCTGGACGATGGCTTGCGGCTCGGGCGCCGCGCTGGCCGATATCGTCAGTGGCCGCAAGCCCGAGCCGGCTTTTCGCTTCCTTTGAGCCGCCCGTCGCCCACCCATGCTGGTTGATACCCACTGCCATCTCGCCGCAGCCGAATTCGCCGACGATCGCGATGACGTCGCGGCCGCGGCTCGCGCCGCCGGCGTTTCGGCGATCGTCGTCCCGGCGGTCGATGTCGCCAGCTTCAGCGCCGTGCACGCCTGTTGCGCACGATACCCCGGCTGTGTCGCCGCCTACGGCATTCATCCGCTCTACGTTCAACAGGCCAGCGCAACCGACCTCCTGCGCCTGAAGGAGTGGTTGCCGCGCGTGGCGGCCGGAGCGGCGCCGCCGGTCGCCGTCGGCGAGATCGGCCTCGACCTGTTTGTCGCCGATCCGGCGATCGACAGGCAGGAGTACTTTTTCGCCGAACAACTCAAGATTGCCCGCGAAAGCGATCTTCCCGTGCTCCTGCACGTTCGCCGTTCGGTTGACCGGGTGCTCAGGCAACTGCGCCGGATCAGGGTCAGGGGCGGTATCGCGCATGCATTCAACGGCAGTCGCCAGCAGGCGGACGAATTCATCAAGCTGGGCTTCAAGCTCGGTTTTGGCGGCGCCATGACCTACCCCGGCTCGACCCGTATCCGTGGCCTCGCCGCGTCGCTGCCGCTGGCGGCCATCGTCCTCGAAACCGACGCGCCGGACATGCCGCCGCAGTGGCTGGCGGGGGCGCGGAATACGCCCGTCGAACTGCCACGGATCGCCGATTTGCTCGCCGCCCTGCGCGGCATCGATCGCGACCAACTGGCCGCCGCGACGTCTGCCAACGCCGGCGCCGTACTGCCTCGGTTGCGTTTGGCGGAGCGATCGGGTACGTTACCGCCTGACGGCTTGGGGCTTCCGATTTTTCCCAAAGAGTGAGCAGCGGGCCAATGAATACTGAATGAGCAGGACAGCAGACCGGTTTTTTTGTCTGGCCAGCGCAGCGAATATGCGCAAACCTCGGTCAGGCTTGCCGGTCTTGAATCAGGCCTTGCAGAAAACAACCATTGGCTTCCTCACATAATGAAAAATCATCTGGATCGACCGGCGGCTACGTGCGTGGCTGTCAAAGAAAGCCTCCCTGATATTCCGCACTACCTGCAAGCGCATTACTGGTGGGCCTACGTCCACCCGCGGGCGGTACATGTCTTCGAGCGGCAGTGGCTGGTAAATCTGATTCTCTGGGGTAACTACAAGCGCCTGTGCAATGCCGTTCTGCACGACTACGGCCACGACCTGCCCGGCCGTACGCTGCAGATCGCCTGTGCCTACGGTGACCTGACGCCGCGCCTGGTCAACTGTGTCGCGTCGGGCGGATCGCTGGAAATCGCCGACATCCTGCCCATCCAGCTCGAGAATCTGGCCAAGAAACTGCCCAAGGATGCACCCGTCCAGCTGCATTGCATGGATTCTGCCGCGCTTGGTTTCGCCGACGCGAGTTTCGACCGCGCCTTGCTTTTCTTCTTGCTCCATGAACAGCCGCAGGCGGTGCGCGAAAAAACGCTCGCCGAGGCGTTGCGCGTCATTCGTCCGGGTGGCACGCTGACCATCGTCGACTACGCGCCGCTGAGCCGAGTTAACCCCCTGCGCTATCTCTGGAAACCGGTCCTCGACCGGCTGGAGCCGTTTGCCCATGACTTGTTTAGCGAGGAAGTTTCCGCCTGGTTGCCGAAGGACGGTCGTTTTCGTACCGTCGGCGATCAGCGCTTCTTCGGTGGTATGTATCAGATGTTGACGCTCGCGGTTGCCGACCGGCAAAAAGGCTCGGCAAACTGACGCGTGGATTATCAACCGGCCCTGGGCGAGGAGTTTGCTCCCCTGGGCTCCTCGGATGTTGGTCGCGCCTGGCGACGCCGGGCGTGAGAAAGGATGAAGCATGGAGAGTTACAAGGCAGATGTCGTGATTGTCGGCGGCGGCGGGGCTGGCCTGCGGGCCGCGATCGCCGTGGCGGAGTCTGATCCCGCCCTCAAGATCGCGCTGGTCTCGAAGGTCTATCCGATGCGTAGCCACACCGTCGCCGCCGAAGGCGGCTCGGCAGGCGTGAAACTGCCCACCGATAGCCTCGAGTACCATTTCAACGACACCGTTGGCGGCGGCGACTGGTTGTGCGAGCAGGATGTGGTCGAATACTTCGTCGCTCACTGCAACGAGGAATTGACCCAGCTCGAGCATTGGGGTTGCCCCTGGAGTCGCACCCCGGACGGGCATGTCAATGTGCGTGCCTTTGGCGGCATGAAGATCGAACGCACCTGGTTCGCCGCCGACAAGACCGGTTTCCACATGTTGCACACGCTCTTTCAGACATCGATCAAGTATCCGTCGATCAAACGCTTCGACGAGCATTTCTGCGTCGATCTGGTGGTCGAGGACGGTCGTGTGCAGGGGGTGGTCACGATCGAGATCGGCTCGGGCGAGATGGCGCTGGTAGAAGGCAGGTCGGTGGTCATCGCCACCGGCGGCGCTGGCCGCGTGTTCCGCGAGAACACCAACGGCGGCATCGTGACCGGCGACGGGATGGCCCTGGCCTACCGCCACGGCGTACCGCTGCGGGACATGGAATTCGTCCAGTATCACCCGACCTGCATGCCGGGTACCGGCCTGCTCTTCACCGAAGCCTGCCGCGGCGAAGGCGGATTCCTGGTCAACAAGGATGGCTATCGCTACCTGCAGGACTACGGCCTCGGCCCGGCCGAGCCGTCACCGCGCAACAAGGCCATGGAACTCGGGCCGCGCGATCGCCTCAGCCAGGCCTTCTGGTACGAGCAGCAAAAGGGGCGCACCATCGAAGGCCAGCACGGCTCGGTCGTCCATCTCGACCTGCGCCACCTCGGCGAGGCCAAGCTGCGCGAACGGCTGCCGCAGATCTACGAGTTGGCCGAGCAGTTTCTCGGCGTCGATCCGGCGCGCGCGCCGATCCCGGTGCGACCGGCGGTGCACTACACCATGGGCGGGATCATGGTCGACGGGCTCTGTGCCTCGCCGCTGCCCGGCCTCTACGCGGCGGGCGAGTGCTCCAGCGTCGGCATCCATGGCGCCAACCGCCTGGGGTCGAATTCGCTGTCCGAGCTGTGCGTTTTCGGCAAGGTCGCCGGCGAGGAAGCCGCGCGTTTCGCCAAGGCGGCGGCGGGCAATTCGGCCAGTCTGCTCAAGCAGGCGCAGGCCGTCGAACAACGCCTGCTCGGGCTGAAGACGAAAACCGGCGGCAGCGAACGCATCGCCACCCTGCGCAAGGAAATGGCGCAGACCATGGAGGACGGCTGCGGCATCTATCGCCTGGCCGAGACCATGCAGGCGACCTGCGACAAACTCGACGAACTCAAGGAGCGCTTCAAGGACGTCAATGTCGAGGACAAGTCGAGCGTCTGGAATACCGAGTGGCTGCTGGCCATCGAACTCGAGTACCAGCTCGACGTGGCGCAGAGCATGGCCTATTCGGCCCTCAATCGCCGCGAGTCGCGCGGTGCGCATCAACGCCTTGACGGTTTCGAGAAGCGCGACGACGAGAACTTCCTCAAGCATTCGCAGGCGCATTACGTCGCCGGCGGCGCGCCGCGCATCGACTACGGCGCGGTCAAGATCACCAAGTCGCAGCCGGGAACGCGTGCCTACGGCGCCGCGGGCGAAAAGGCAGAGCAGGAAAGGAAGGCATCCAATGTCTGAAAATCAGAGAATCATCGAAATCGAGGTGCTGCGCTACAACCCGGAGACCGACAAGGAGCCGTCCAAGCAGGTCTTCGACGTGCCCTTCACCGACGACATGTCGGTATTGCAGGGCGTGCAGTACATCAAGGACTATCTCGACGGCTCATTGAGCTTCCGCTGGTCGTGCCGGATGGCGATTTGCGGCAGCTGCGGGATGATGATCAACGGCGAACCCAGCCTCTCTTGCGAGACTTTCCTGCGCGACTACTACCCGGCGCGGGTGCGTGTCGAGGCGCTGGCGCATTTCCCGATCGAGAAGGATCTGGTGATCAACATGGAGGGCTTCATCGAGAAACTCGAAAGCATCCAGCCGTACATCATCCCCAAGGAAGCGCGCACGCTGGCGCAGGGCGAGTACCTGCAGACGCCCGCGCAACTGGCGAGCTACGAGCAGTTCAGCTCGTGCATCAACTGCATGCTGTGCTACGCCGCCTGCCCGCAGTTCGGGCTCAATTCGGACTTCATCGGACCGGCTGCAATGGCGCTGCTGCACCGCTACAACATCGATTCGCGCGATGCTGGCAAGGGCGAGCGGATGGAACTGGTCAACTCCGAAGAGGGGGTGTTCAACTGCACGGCGGTCGGTTACTGCTCCGAGGTCTGCCCGAAGCACGTCGACCCGGCCAACGCCGTGAACCAGAACAAGACCAATAGCGCAGCCGACTACTTCATGCGTTTCCTTACTCCGAAGGGGGGTGCCAAGTGAACAAGCGTCGTCCCTATGTTCGTCCGATGGCCGGATGGTGGCGGAAGAATCCGTTCTTCGTCGAGTACATGATCCACGAGGGAACCGCCCTCTTCGTCGCCGCCTATGCGCTGATCCTGCTCACCGGGCTGGTCTATCTCTCGCGCGGCGAAGCGGCGTGGAACGTCTGGCTCGAAGGCCTCAAGAATCCCTGGTACATCGCCTTCCACTGGCTGGCGCTGGCGGCGGTGAGCTACCACACCTACACCTGGTTCAAGATCATGCCGCGTACCATGCCGCCGGTCATCGTCGGCGGCAAGCGGCTTCCGGACATGGCCATTACCGGCGGCGGGCTGGCCGTTGCGACGACCGCCTGTCTTGCCCTGCTCGGTCTGGTATGGGGGATTGCACGATGAAAAAGACGCTGAAACGTTCCAACGCACCCATCTTCTGGGCGTTGTTCGGCGCCGGTGGCATGCTTTCGGCGCTGCTTGGCCCGATGCTGGTATTCATCACCGGCCTGGCCATTCCGCTCGGCATGCTCCTGCCGGTCGATACCATGAGCTACGCCAAGATGCTCGCCTTTGCCCAGAACATCGTCGGCAAGGGCTTCATCTTCGCCATTATTTCGCTCTTCCTGTGGCACGCCGCCCACCGCATCTTCCACAGTCTGCACGACATCGGAATTCACGCCGGCATCGTGGCCAAGCTGATCTGCTACGGTGGGGCCCTGGCGGCGACTCTGGTCACCGCCTATACGCTGCTGGCGATCGGCTTCTAGTCTGCAGGCGTTGGCGAGCGGGGTCGGGTGGGCCGCCAGGGCCACCCGACCCCGCTGTCTTTGCGGGGAGGCGCAGCCGACGTGGCAATCCAGAGGTTTTGTTTTTCGCCTGGCCGATGTGGCGGACAGGTAGTCAGAGGATGGAGCTGGATTGCCGCGTCGGCTTCGCCTCCTCGCAATGACGGTGGGTGGGTGCGCGAGGTGCCGGATGAGGGGCCGGAGCGGTGCCGGAGGGGGGCCGGGTTGCCCGTTGCCCCAGCTCGGCCCGCAAGAGCTTTGCGAACGTCTGGTCAATAACGCAAGCCGCGCCTAGGCCATGCCGCTCAGGCGGGCCTTGCGCTCGCGCTCGATGCGCGTGATGTAGCGCTGCACCATACTCGTCCGGGCGCCCGGCAGGGCGACGAATTCGCAGCCGACGCGAACGTAGCGGGCGCCGCCGCGCGTCGTCACGTCGAACTTGTTGCGCACGCACAGGTTGGCGACCAGCAGACCCTCGTCGGGAAGCGTCATCTTGCACTCGTTGAGCGCCATGCCGCTGGGCAGCAGGGCGGCCAGACTGGGCGTCGCCATGAGGCCGACACCGCCCCCGCTGATATCCAGCAGCGACGCCTCGGCGACCAGCGTGCTGCCGTCGACGCGTTTGATCGTGGCGACGAACTTGACCGGCTTGGCGATCGGTGTCGACAGGCGAAAATACTCGCGTCGCTGCAGGCGCAGCACCTTGTCCGGCAGCGCTGCGCGAAAAGCCGGGCGGCCGTCGCTGAGTGTCTCGACCAGCTGGTTCAAGGTGAACTGCACCTTCACCTTGTCCACCAGCGCGCTGACGATCAGCTGCCTGGCCTGCAGCGCCTGGCGGTTGACCCCCTCGTCGCGGCCCCAGTCGAGGACCAGTTCATCGTTGCCCGTGTCGACTTCGAGCAGCGACGTCAGCAGGAACTCGTGGCCGCGATCGAGATAGGCGCTGACCAGCGCCCGGCGCTGGATCAGCGAGCGCAGCACGGCGGCAATCTCCGCTTTCGAGTGCAACAGATACTCGCTGTATTCCTCGGCCTGTTCGATTTCGAAACCGCGGTTTTCCTCTTCCGGTTTCGCCTCAACGTCCGTGTTTTCCATCTGCCTTCCTGCAATCGCCTGGAGCGCGCAGTTTAATGCAAAAGCGGTGCCCGGGTAAGCGAGCGCACTGCCCCGCGGTGCAATTGAGCGTGCCGGGCAGGCGGTGGCTGACGCCTCCACCGTCGGAGAGGGCCATGGCTGCCCGGTCAGGGTTCGCCCGGAACTTCGGCAGGGCCGGCAAAGAGCGGTGGTGGCGCCGCCGCTGCGCCGTTTTCGAGTTGATAGAGCCAGGCCAGCAGTTCGGCGACGGCCAGGTACAGCTGCGGGGGAATGTGCTGGTCAAGGTCGACCTGCATCAGCAGCGAGACCAGTTCAGCCGACTCGTGCACATAGACGCCGTGTTCGTGGGCGCGGGCGATGATCTGTTCGGCGAGCAGGCCGCGCCCCTTGGCGACGACGCGTGGCGCAGCGTCGGTCTGGCTGTAGGTCAGCGCGACGGCATTCTTCAGCGAGTCATCCGGCGCTCTGCTCATGCTCCCCGGCTTCCCGTGGGGCCGCGACGCCGAGCGACGCCAGCTCGAGTCCGGCCTTGTCCAGCTGAGTGCGCAGGCTGAGCGTCTCGCTGCTCAAGAGCTGGCGCGTTTCGGCGTTGCTGGCAATGACGCTGAGCGTGATCTGCTGTCCCTGGATGTGCAGGCGGGCATCGACGTCCCCCAGCCTGGGCAAGGAGAGGCGCAGCCGCGTCTGCCACTTTTCGCCACTCTCTTCGCCGCCGCCATCGCCTTGCCGGCCGTCGTGGCCGTTGTCGATTTCCCAGCGCAGCTGCTGCCCGGGCCAGACCTGCCCCTGCCAGGAAAAATTCTGCGTCGCGAAAGCTTCGAGCTGCTGCTGGACGATGGCCTGCAGCTGCGGCGCGACCGCTTGCGCAGCCGGGGCCGCCGGCGAGGCCTGAGCGGCCGCGCCGGCCTGGCTGCCCGCC
>JEMY01000016.1:0-60529 GCA_000585075.1 Candidatus Accumulibacter regalis
AAACAGACCGTCCCAGATCAAGAACCCACACCTATCGGTTGTCTCATTTTTAAAGAGCTGGTGGTACGACCACTTGGCCGAACCGCCGTGCTGCCGTTGTTCCCGAGCAGCGAGAGGGGCGCATTATACAGTCGTTTCCGGCGGCGTCAACACTTGTTTCGTCAAACCCGCCAAGACCGTCTGCCACTTCCTGCGCGACCCCGAAAGGCCACCTCCAACCGCACGTTGTCGACATAACAACTTGATTTTAAAAAGTTTTTTTGTCGTGTTCGGCAGCGAAGGTGCGAATTATACAGGCTCAAAACTGGGCGTCAACCCTTTCGCCAAACAATTCGCCGATCATTGATCAAATCAGCAGCGGGAGCCCCCATTGCCCCGTGCCGGGCTCAGGCAATACTTACCCGCGCGAACTTCCGCTTGCCCACCTGCAGCACGTAGCTGTGCCCTCGGAGCAGAACGAGCTGCTTGTCGTCGACCCGACAGCCATCGACCTTGACGCCGCCCTGGTCAATCATGCGCAGGGCCTCGGAGGTACTCGCGGTGAGTCCCGACTGCTTGAGGACCTGCGCGACACCCAGCGACAAGCCACTAGCCGGCAGGCACAGCTCGGCAATGTCATCGGGAATCGCACCATGGCGGAAGCGCGCGTCGAAATCAGCGAGCGCCTGCCCGGCAGCGGCTCGGCCATGAAAGCGCTCGACGATTTCCTGCGCCAGGAGAACTTTGGCGTCGCGCGGGTTGCCGCCACCAGCCACCCTCCCCTTGAGCGCCTCGATCGCGTCGCTGGCGCGGAACGACAAGAGCTCGAAGTAGCGCCACATCAGCGCATCCGAAATCGACATCAGCTTGCCGAACATCTCGCTCGCTGGCTCGTTGATTCCGACGTAGTTACCGAGCGACTTGGACATCTTGTTGACGCCGTCCAGCCCTTCGAGCAGCGGCATGGTCAAAATGCACTGTGGCGCCTGGCCGAAATGCTTCTGCAACTCGCGGCCAACCAGCAGGTTGAATTTCTGGTCGGTGCCACCGAGTTCGACGTCGGCCTTCATGGCCACCGAATCATAGCCCTGGCAAAGCGGGTAGAGCAGTTCGTGAATGGCAATCGGCTGGCCGCTGCGATAGCGCTTGGCGAAGTCGTCGCGCTCGAGCATCCGTGCAACCGTGTGCAGCGCCGCCAGGCGGATCATTCCGGAGGCGCCAAAGGGGTCGAACCAGGTCGAGTTGAAACATACCTCGGTCTTTTCGGGATCGAGAATCTTGAACACCTGCTCCTGATAGGTCTTGGCGTTTTCAAGGATCTGCTCGCGCGACAACGGCGGTCGAGTGACGTTCTTGCCGGTCGGATCGCCGATCATGCCGGTGAAGTCGCCGATAAGGAACAGCACGTGGTGACCCAGGTCCTGAAAATGTCTGAGTTTGTTGATCAGCACCGTGTGCCCGAGGTGAAGATCGGGAGCGGTGGGGTCGAAGCCGGCCTTGATGCGCAGTGGACGGCCGCTTTTCAGCTTCTCGATCAGCTCGGCTTCAATCAACAATTCTTCGCACCCACGCTTGATTTGCGTGAGGTCGTGTTCAACAGCGCGCATGCAAACCTCTATGGTTTCTGCCCAGAGAGCTTCTGGGAAGCAGGGTTTTTTGCTAGACTGCAGCGGTTTTGTCGCCGACAACCCATGGATATCAAGGAGAGCCGGATTCTAACGCATTCACACCCAACGAACGACCGACGGCGTCGTCACCGCTGGGCAGCAGCCGCCATCGGTGGCTTTTCACTGCTCGGCATGGTCGCCGCATTCGCCATCGCCCCGTCGGCCAAGGACGCTACCGTCAAGCTGACCGCAGTTCTCGAAAAACTGCCGGCGCCATCCATCACGCTGCTTGATACCGGCAGCACGGTATTTCTGCGCGAGGAGCGTGTCCGCCGCAGCGACACGATCGCCAGCCTGATGCACCGCCTGGGCATCTATGATGGGGAAGCGCTAAATTTCATTCGCAGCGACCCGCAAGCACGGGATATGGCTCGGCACTTGCAGCCAGGCAGTACCGTCAGCGCCAGGGCCGGCGCCTGGGGTGAGCTGCACAGCCTCTACGTCGAGCTACCCGGCAAGGACGCGCTGCTGGTCGTCGAACGCAGCGGTGACGGCTTCGTCGCTCATGGACAAGCGCTGCAACTGGAGAGCCGGACGGTCGTCAAGTCCGGTGAAATCCACCACTCGCTGTTCGGCGCCACCGACGACGCCGACATTCCCGACGCCATCGCCATGCAAATGGTGGCGATTTTTGGCAGCGAGGTCGATTTCCATCGCGACCTGCGCAAGGGAGACCGCTTCTCGCTGGTTTACGAGGCTCTCACCTACCGCGGCCAGGCCGTACGCAGCGGGCGCATCCTGGCTGCCGAGCTGGTCAATGACCAGAAGGTCCTGCAGGCCTACTGGTTTCAGCCCGAGCAGGGCGAGGGCGCTTACCACGCGGCCGACGGCAGCAGCCTGCGCAAGGCGTTTCTACGCTCACCGATAGAATTCTCCCGCATCTCGTCGGGCTTTTCCGGCGCGCGTTTCCATCCCATACTGCGCACCTGGCGAGCTCACAAAGGCGTGGACTATGCAGCGCGCGCAGGGACCGGCATTCTTGCGGTTGCCGACGGTGTCGTCGAAACGGCGGCGCGCGAGAGGGGTTACGGAAACCTGATCGTGCTCAAGCATCAAGGCAGCTACTCGACGGCTTACGGCCACCTCAAGAACTTCGCCCCGGGAATTCGCAAAGGGGCGCGCGTACGCCAGGGCGACACCATTGGCTACGTCGGCCAAACGGGCTTGGCGACCGGCCCACATCTGCACTACGAGTTCCGGGTCAAGGACAAGCCGGTCGATCCACTGGCCATTGCCTTGCCAACTGCGGTTCCGCTCGACAAGGCGCATCTGGCCAGCTTCAGGGCGTCGAGCGAGAAGCAGCGGCGACAACTGGCGATGGCCCGGGAAATATCCCTGGCCTCCGCCGAATAGCCGTCAGCAGCGACGAGCGCGGCGCGGGCGAAAAAAAGCCGTCCCTGCCACCGGGGACGGCTCGCCGGAAAGCATACGACGCCGGCGTTCGACTTTCGGCGGTCAGGGCCGGCCGGGATTGCCGGTCAGCTTCGCGTATTTGACCCATAACTGGTCTTCGCTTTCCTGATTGCCGGGGTCCTTGGGAATGCAATCGACCGGGCACACTTCGACGCACTGCGGTGTATCGTAGTGCCCGACGCATTCAGTGCACTTGTTGGGGTCGATCTCGTAGATCTCCTCCCCCTGCGTAATTGCCTCGTTCGGGCATTCGGGCTCGCACACGTCGCAGTTGATGCATTCGTCGGTAATAATCAGAGACATTCTTGCTGTTCCTTCAGATCGTTGAAATTTCTCGTACTCGTTTGGCCAGCCGCTCACATATGGCCGGGTGTACGAACTTGCTGACATCGCCACCAAGCACGGCGACTTCCCGCACCATGGTCGCCGAAATGAACATGTACTGCTCACCGGGGGTCAGAAACAGTGTTTCGACCTCCGGGAACAGGTTTCTGTTCATCCCCGCCATCTGGAACTCATAGTCGAAATCGGACACCGCGCGCAGGCCGCGGATGATCACCTTGGCACCCTTGTCGTGCAAAAAATCCATCAGCAGGCCGTTGAAGCCGCAGACTTCGGCGTTCGGGTAGGGCACCAACAGCTCGCGAGCCATCTCGACCCTCTCTTCAAGAGAGAAAAACGGCCGCTTCGGCTGGCTCTCGGCGATCCCCACGATCACCCGGTCGAAAAGGCAGCTCGCGCGCCGCACGAGATCCTCGTGACCCCGGGTCATCGGATCGAAGGTCCCTGCATAGATTGCCATCCGCCTATTCAGCGCCATCCGCTTCGCCTCGCCTCATCAAGTGATAGTAAACCTGGCCTGCCCGCCCACGCCGCACCGTGCGCCAGTCGCCGCAACCGTCCAGAGCCCTTTCAGCCTCGACGTAAATCACGCCATCCGCGGCCAGGATGGCCGGCACGTTCGTCGCCAGACGCTCGATCCAGCCCGCATTGAAGGGCGGATCGAGAAACAGCACGTCAAAGCGCGAGCGTGCGGACGCTGCGAATCTTACCGCATCCGAGCGCACAATCTCCAGGCGCCCGGCCATGCCCAGCGTCCTCGCGTTGAGCTCAAGCGCGGCCACCACCTTCGGCGAGCTGTCGACCAGCGTCACTCTGGCCGCGCCGCGCGACGCCGCCTCGAAGCCGAGCGCGCCGCTGCCAGCGAACAGATCGAGGCAGGAAAGGCCGCTCAGGTCGTTGCCCAGCCAGTTGAACAGGGTCTCGCGCACACGATCCGGCGTCGGCCGCAGACCTGGGGAATCGGGAAAGCGCAAGACACGCCGCCGCCACTCCCCGCCGATGATGCGCACCGTATTCAGCGCCTCACTCCCCGGCGACGATCACCGTCACCAGGTGTTGCGGGCGCACACGACGCGCGAACGCAGCCTTGATGTCGGCGAGAGTCACTTTTTCGATGTTGTCCGGGTAGCGGTCGAGGTAATCAAGCGGCAGCTGATAGAAACCGATGACCGCGACGCTGTTCAGAATCCCGCGATTGCTGTCCAGGCGCAGCGGAAAACTGCCCATCAGATTCTGCTTCGCCGCCAGCAACTCCTCTTCGCTCGGGCCTTGCGCCAGGAAGCCGGCGAGTACTTCGCGAGTCAACTTCAGCGCCTCCTGGGCCTGCTCCTTCTTGGTCTGCAGACCGATCTCGAAGGGCCCCAACTGCGCCAGCGGCTGAAAATAACTATGCACGCTGTACGCCAGACCTCGCTGATCGCGCACCGCCTTCATCAGGCGGGAGACAAAGCCTCCGCCGCCAAGCGAGTAATTGCCAACCAGCAGGGGGAAGAAATCAGGATCCCCGCGTTTGAGCGCCGGCAATCCGAGCAGCAGGTGCGCCTGCAGAGCCGGATGCGCAATCCGCTGCTCGCCGGAGCGCGGCAATTCCGGAACGGCAATCGCGGTCATGCCTGGCGTTGCCGGCAGTGCCGCAGTCAGCTTCTCGGCCGCTGCCTCGGCTTGCGCACGCGACAGATCGCCAACGATGGTCAGCGTCGCTCGCGGCGCGGTGTAATTGGCGGCATGGAAAGCGAGCACCTGCGGCCGTTCCAGCGCCGCCACCGACTCCGCCGTCGCCTGTCGTCCGTACGGATGCGACGGATACATGGCGGTCCACAACGCCCTCTCGGCGAGCGTCTCTGGACGGGTGAGCGCTTCCTTGAGGGAAGCCACGGAGCGCGCCTTCTCACGCTCGAAAACGGCGGCGGGAAACTGGGGCGTGCTCAGGACGGCGCGGAGCAGATCAAGCGCAACGGCGCGCTTGTCGGCCATCGACAGCGTACGCAGAGCAATCGAAGCGCGATCCCGGTCGACGCCACCGGCCAGCTCGGCGCCGACATCCGCCATCCGGTCGGCTAGCTGCGTCTCGTCCATTCCGGCGACGCCGAGCTCGACGAGTTCGCGGGTCAGGGAAGCGACGCCCGCCTGCCCGGCGCCTTCATAGGCCGTGCCGGCGGCGAAATCGACCTGAATGTCGACAATCGGCAGCGCATGGGTCTCGACGAACAGCACGCGCGCGCCGGCTGTCGTCTGCCAGCGCTCGATTTGGGGCGCGGCGTGCGTCGTTTGCATGCCCAGAGCAAGCAACAGCAGGAACAGAAGCTGGCAGGGATTCATCGCCGGGCACTCATCGCTGAGCAGCTGCGGCCGGCGCGCGCACCGCCGATGGCAAGGGCTGCGGATCGAGCTCGCCAACCGTCAGCTGCTGGTCGTCGAAGTACTTGCGGGCGACCGCCTGAACCTGCTCGGCGGTCACCTCCTGCAATTTTTCGATCAGGTGCCGGTTCTGCGTGTAAGGAATACCCACCGCTTCCAGCTGGCCGATCTCCATGGCCTGCTCAAACATCGAATCAAGCTTGTAGATCTGGCCCGCAATCAGTTGCGCCTTGGCGCGCGCAAGCTCGTTCACCGTGACAGCGTTCTGCCGCACGGCAGCGATTTCGGCACGCAACCCGGCCTCGAGTTCGCTGACGGTCCTTCCCTCGCTGGGCGAGCCCTGCAGGTAGAAGAGGCCCGGGCCGCGAGCGGTCGCGTCGTAACTGACCTCGGCCTCGACAGCCAGGCGTTGCCTGCGCACCAGGTTCGTCGACAAGCGCGCGCCGTCGTGGCCGGCGAGTACGGCGGCGAGAATTTCCAGCGCATAGGGATCGACATCCTGGTCGACATTGCGGATGACCGGCACCTTGTAGGCCATCATCAGCAGCGGCAGTTCTGCCGGCGCCTTGACCGTCAGCCGACGCGTGCCGAGCTGAGGGGGTTCGTCCTGAGGCTTTCTGACCGGCAACGGGCGCGCCGGCAGGGGACCGTAGTGCTGCGAGGCAAGCGCGAACACCGCCTGATGATCGATATCGCCGACCACCACCACATAGGCATTGTTCGGCGCATACCAATTGTCATACCAGGCACGCGCATCGGCAGGGGCCAGATTCTCGAGGTCGTTCATCCAGCCGATGATCGGTACGCGATACGGGTGCGCCTGAAAAGCAATGGCAGTCAGCTGCTCGAAGAGCAATGACTGCGGCTGATCATCGGTGCGCAGACGGCGTTCCTCCATGACCACCCTGAGTTCCTGCGCGAACTCGTCGCGGTCGAGGGTGAGATGGCGCATGCGGTCGGCCTCCAGCTGCATCATCTCGGCGAGCTGGTGCCTCGGCACCTGCTGGAAATACGCCGTGTAGTCGCGGCTGGTGAAGGCATTGTCACGGCCGCCGGCAGCGGCGACGCGGCGGTTGAACTCGCCTGGCCCGGCGCTCGGGGTGCCCTTGAACATCATGTGTTCGAGGACATGCGCGACGCCGGTTCGGCCATTCGTTTCGTCCATGCTGCCGGCGCGATACCAGACCATGTGCACGACCGTCGGCGCACGCTTGTCCTCCCTGACGATGACTCGCAGGCCGTTCGGCAGCTGCTGCTCGAAGGTTTCGGCCAGCGCGGGCGGAGGCGCGGCCAGGAGCAGCAATAGAGGAATCAGTCTCGCGTGGCGCATGAGCATGAATCGCTTCTGATAAAATTGCCGGATGTGTCCGGTACTTGCGCCGGCATCTTACCACCGGCCCGCTTCCCGGCCGCCTTGGAGACACGAAAGCACCATGTTTGGTTTCCAGAAGAAGGCTCCCAAGCCTACTCCCGCCAGCAGCACGCCAAGCGTCGGCGAAGACGCGGAGGTGGCGGCAGCCTCGTGGCGCTACCGGCTGAAGAGCGGCCTGTCGCGCACGCGTGCGCAGTTTGGCGGCAGGCTGAAATCGCTGTTCTCCCGCGGCACGGTCGATGAGCAACTGCTGGAAGAGCTGGAAGCCGTGCTGCTGACCAGCGACGTCGGCCTGGACGCCACCCAGCATCTTCTCTACCAGCTGAAGGCGCGCGCCAAACGCGACAAGCTAGCCACCCCGGAGGCGATCCAGAAGGCGCTTTCCGACGCCATGTACGAACTGTTGCAGCCGCTCGAGGAGGCGCTTGATGTGCAATCGCACAAGCCTTTCGTAATCATGATTGCCGGCGTCAACGGTGCCGGCAAGACGACCTCGATCGGCAAACTCGCCAAGCACTTCCAGGCGCAGGGCCTGTCGGTTCTCCTCGCTGCAGGCGACACCTTCCGCGCCGCAGCGCGTGAGCAGTTGCAGACCTGGGGCGAGCGCAACAAGGTGACGGTCATTGCCCAGCAGTCCGGCGACTCGGCGGCGGTGATTTTCGACGCCATCGCTGCCGCCAGGGCGCGCGGCATCGACGTCGTGCTCGCCGACACGGCCGGTCGCCTGCCGACGCAGTTGCATCTGATGGACGAAATCGCCAAAGTGCGGCGAGTGATCCAGAAAGCCGACCCCTCCGCACCGCACGAGACCCTGCTGGTCATCGACGCCAGTTTTGGCCAGAATTCACTGCAGCAGGTCATGGCCTTCGACAAGGCGATCAAGGTCAGTGGCCTGGTGCTGACCAAACTGGATGGCACGGCCAAGGGCGGTGTCGTCGCCGCGATCGCGCGCCAGTGTCCGAAACCCGTTCGCTACATCGGCGTCGGCGAAGGCATCGACGACCTGCGACCCTTCCACGCCCGTGACTTTGTCGATGCGCTATTCGAGTGATTACTGCCAACGCTGTCACCAAACGCTACCCTGAAGGTCACGAAGCGCTCAAGAACGTGAGCTTCGAGATCACCGCCGGGGAAATGGTCTTCCTGACCGGGCACTCGGGCGCCGGGAAATCGACGCTGTTCAAGCTGCTGGCCGCCATCGAGCGGCCAACGTCGGGCAGCATCGTGATCAACGGCCAGAATCTCGCGGCGCTGCGCAAGAGCGCCATTCCCTACCTGCGCCGTAAGCTGGGGCTCATCTTTCAGGACCAGAAACTGCTCTTCGACCGCAGCGTTCTCGACAACGTGCTCCTGCCACTGTCGATCGTCGGCCACCCGGTCAAGGACGCGCCACGTCGCGCGCAGGCCGCGCTCGCCAAGGTCGGCCTGCCGAACCGCGCCAAAGCCTTTCCGATCACCCTCTCCGGGGGCGAGCAGCAGCGCCTGGCGATCGCCCGAGCGGTGGTCAATCGGCCGGCGATCATTCTCGCCGACGAACCGACGGCCAACCTCGACGCCGCTTCGGCGATCGAAATCATCGACATCTTTCGCGCCTTTCAACAGGTCGGGGTAACCGTAGTCATTGCCACTCACGACCCGCTGATCATGGCACGGGTGAATCCCCGGATTCTGCGCCTCGACCAGGGCCAGATGAGTGAGCCGGCAAGTACGCCCTCCGCAGACGGAGTCGCGCCATGACGACCTGGCTGGTACAACACCTCACCGCGCTGCGCGACGCGCTGCGTCGCCTGCTGGGCGCACCACTGAACACGCTGCTGTCATTGCTGGTGATCGGTGTCGCGCTGACCCTGCCGACCGCCGGCTGGCTGGCGATAGAAAACCTGCGAGCGGTCACCGGCGACACCCCTGGCGTCCAGCAGATCAGCATTTTCCTGGCCCTCGAGGCCGGCCCGCCCGAGGTCGCCAGAATCGAGGCGCTGCTGCAGCAGGCGAGCCCGGGAAGCTGGCACTACGTCCCTCGCGACCAGGCGCTGAAGCGCCTGCGGGAGTCCGCGGGAATGGCGGAGATCATAGGCAGCCTGCCCAAGAACCCACTGCCCGACGCCTTTGTCGTCACGCCGGCAGATGCGCAGCCAGAGTCGCTCGAACTGCTCGCGAAAACCTTTGCCAGCTGGCCGAAGGTGGCGCACGTTCAGCTCGACTCGGCATGGGTCAAACGACTCGACGCGCTGCTCCGGCTCGGGAAACTGATCGTCGTTCTGCTCGCCGTGCTCTTTTCCGGTGCGCTGGTGGCCATCACTTTCAACACCATTCGCTTGCAGATCCTGGCCCAGGCGGCGGAGATCGAAGTCGCCAAGCTGATCGGTGCAACGGATAGCTACATTCAGCGCCCGCTGCACTACTTCGGCATGCTGCAAGGGGCCCTCGGCGGCCTCTGCGCAGCGGCCCTGGTCAGCACCGGCAGCCATCTGCTGACCCCTCCGGTCGCGGAACTGGCACGCCTCTATGGCGGCTCCTTCACCCTGCAGGGCTTGGCAGGCAACGACATTGTCGCGCTCACGGCCATCGGCGGTGGCCTGGGCTGGCTGGGGGCCAAGATCTCGGCGCTGATCCATCTGCGTCGCATCAGCTGAGGGCCGCGCCGGCGCCAGGCCGGGAAACGGCAGGCCCCGACGAGCGGCTCAGCCGATCAGCACGCAAGCCCAGACCAAGGGCACGTTGAGCAAGGCCAGCAATACCGCGGCGCTGCCGATATCCTTGGCGCGCTTGGCCAAGGGGTGGCTGTCGAGCGATATCCGGTCTACGGTCGCCTCGATCGCCGAGTTTAGCAGTTCGACGATCAGGACCAGCAATACGCTCGCGATCATCAACGCCCGGCCGACGCCGTCCGGGGCCAAAAAAAACGCCAGCGGTACGAGCAGCACGGCGAGCAGCACCTCCTGGCGAAAAGCGTCTTCGGCAAGGTAGGCAGCGCGCAGCCCCGCCAGCGAATAGTGAAACGCATTCCAGACCCTTTGCCAACCGGTCTTCCCCTTGAACGGGCTTTCGTCAGTCACGGTACTCCCCTGCTAAGGCGATGAGCGGCAAGTATACCGGCGTCGCCGGCGATCCCTGGCGGTGACGCTGCGACGCTTGCTGCGGCCAGCCAGCGGCCGAGACTGTCGTCACTTGCCGGGCTTCGCTACAATGCCGCCCTATTCAATCGGTCAGCAACGATTCCGCTGGTCACACCCCAACAAACAGAGCGCCGCAATGACCCAGGACGAACTGAAGAAAGCCGTAGCCCGTGCAGCCCTTGCCTACCTGGTCGACGGGGAAATCGTCGGCGTCGGAACGGGATCGACCGCCAACTGCTTCATTGACGAGCTGGCCGGAATTCGCCACCGGATCCGCGGAGCCGTGGCCAGTTCCGAAACCACCCGCAAGCGACTCGAAGGCCACGGCATCACGGTCTTCGATCTCGACACGGTGGACGTCATCCCGGTATACGTCGACGGTGCCGACGAGATCAACGCCACGCTGCAGATGATCAAGGGCGGCGGCGGCGCCCTGACCCGTGAAAAGATCGTCGCCGCGGTGGCCGCGAAGTTCGTCTGCATCGCCGACGGCAGCAAACTGGTCACGGTACTGGGTCACTTCCCGCTGCCCGTCGAAGTCATTCCCATGGCCATCGGCCACGTCTGCCGCCAACTGGCGGCAATTGGCGGCACGCCGAGGCTGCGCGAGGGTTTCGTGACCGATAACGGCAATCTGATCGTGGACGTCAGCGGACTCGCCATCCTCGACGCCAGCGCCCTGGAAACGCGGATCAACCAGATCGTCGGCGTGGTGACCAATGGCCTGTTCGCCCACCGGCCGGCCGATGTCTGTCTGCTCGCCACGCAGGGTGGCGTGCAGACGCTGAGCGCGAAATGAACCATCGCGCCGGGTCGCTCAAGGCGGACGCCGGCCCTTGCGCCAGCGTCCGGCACTGGCCAGCATCACGGCAAGCGAGCAAGCCACGCCCTGGATCACCAACCGCGCGCTGAGCGGAATCCAGCGGCGGCTACGGCTTGGGGGGTACGTAACCCTGCACGGCGTCGGCGCCGCTCCCAAAGAAATGCCTCTCCAGCTGCTCGGCCAGGTACTTGCGGTGTGCGGCATCGGCAAGGTTGAGGCGATTCTCGTTGATGATCATGGTCTGCATGCGAACCCATTGCTGCCACGCCTCCTTGGAGACTTCTTCATAAATGCGCTTGCCCAACTCACCCGGATAGGGGGGAAAATCAAGACCTTCAGCCTCACGCCCCAGCTTGATGCAGTTAACCATTCTTGCCATGCAACCCACTCCTTGAAACGCTGCGGACAGCCCGCAGAGCCAAACGTTATGCGTCCCCGCCGGCCGCACGGACCGAGCGGAAAACACGGGAAAAACCTAGAGATACTTGATCAGCACCTTGGAACGACGCTGCAGGTTATAGACCAGCCGCTTTTCGGCCGGCAGCTGATCGACCTGGCGCACGACGAAGCCGCGCTCCCTGAACCACTGCGAGGTCACGGTCGTCAGCACGAACAGGCGCTTGACTCCCGAAGCACGCGCCTTGGCCTCGATGCGCTTCATCAGCAATGCGCCATAACCCCAACGACGATAATGCGGGTGCACGGCCACACAAGCCAGCTCGGCCTCCTCGGCGCCATAAGGGTAAAGTGCCGCGCAGGCGACGATCACCCGATCGTGTTCAACGACCGAGAAGCGCGATATCTCGCGCTCCAGCAACTCTCGTGACCGGCGAACCAGGGAACCTTCTGCTTCGAGCGGTTCGATCAGCGCCACCAGGCCGCCGATATCGTCGGGGCGAGCGTCGCGCAGGATTTCAAGCGACTCGCGGCTGATGACCGTGCCCACGCCGTCACGCGTAAACAGCTCGCGCAATAGCGTACCGTCCTCGTCGTAACCGATCATGTGCACTCGTCCGACACCGGCACGGCCGGCGCGCACCGCGCAGGGGAGATAACGCTTCAGATCGCTCGACAGCCAGTCACCCAGGCTGACCAGCCGCTCGGCCGCGTCCACCGTCAACTCGTCGAGCAGCGCGCCATCGATGTCGGTGGCGCCGCGGCTGTCGGTCAGGAAGATGAGCTTGTCTACCGGCAGCGACGAGGCGACCGCCTCGGCCACCTCCTCCACGGCGAGATTGAAGATCTCTCCGGTCGGGCTCGACCCCAGGCAGGACAGCAGAACGATGTTGCCGAGGCCCAGCTGCGCGCGAATCCCCTCGCTGTCGACCTTGCGCACCTGACCCGAATACTGCAGGTCGACGCCATCGACGACACCGAGCGGCCGCGCGGTCACGAAATTGCCGCCGACGACCCTGATCGTGCTATTGGCCATTGGCGTATCGGCGAGACCCTGTGACAACAGGGCCTCGATCCTGACGTAGATGCTGCCCACCGCGTCGATCGCACAATCGAGGGCGCTGGCATCGGTGACACGATAGTTGCCGTGATAGACCGACTCCAGCCCCTTCTGGCGCAGCAACTCCTCGATCTGCGGCCGCGCGCCGTGAACCAGGATCAGGCGAACGCCAAGCGCCGCCAGAAGGTTAACGTCGTAGGCCAGCGTACGCGCCAGCGGCCCGGCAATTGCCTTGCCGCCAAAAGCGATCAGAAAAGTCTTGCCACGAAACAGATTGACGTACGGCGCAACCGAACGGAACCAGGTAACGAAGTGGGCAGAGCTGAAGTCGTCCGACATGTCACTCGGCAGCTTCGGCCTTTGCGTCGAGCGCCTCGGATTCGCCGCCCTTGCTGGCCTCCTTGGCCTCCTTGACCTCCTTGGCCTCTTTGACGTCTTTCGCCTTCTCGGCTTTTGCGGCCTTGGCTGCTTTTGCCGCCTTCGGGACCTTGGGTTCCTTCATCGGCGCGAGCTTCAGCTCCTTCTCGATCCGCTCGCAGATGGTCTGCAGGACCTTGACGCGCGCGAAATACTTGTCGTTGGCCTCGACGATGGTCCACGGAGCGGTTCCGGAACTGGTGCGATCCATCATGTCGCAGACAGCCTCATGGTAGGGCCCGGCCTTGTCGCGGTTACGCCAGTCTTCCTCGGTTATCTTGAAACGCTTGTGCTCAACCTCCGCGCGCTGCTCGAAGCGCTGCAACTGTTCCTCGTCAGTGATCTGCAGCCAGAACTTGATGACGATACCGCCAGCGTGGAAGATATCGTGTTCGAAATCGTTGATTTCGGCGTAAGCGCGCTGCCAGTCGGCTTCGCTGCAGAAGCCTTCGACTCGCTCGACCAGCACTCGGCCGTACCAGGTGCGGTCGAAGATCACCACCCGTCCGAGACGCGGCATATGCCGCCAGAAGCGCCAGAGATACGGCTGCGCGCGCTCCTCCTCGGTCGGTGCAGCGATCGGAACGATCTGATACTGGCGGGCGTCCATGGCCGAAATGATGCGCCGGATGGCGCCCCCCTTGCCGGCCGCATCGGAGCCCTCGAAAGCGAGAATCAAGGCGCGTTTCTTGAACTCCGGGTGACGCGTCAGCTCCGCCAGGCGCCCCTGCCACTTCGCCAGCTCGGGTGAGTAAACGCTCTTCGGCAGGCTTTGCGACATGTCCAGCGCACTGAGCACGTCAAGACCGTCGATGCGTGGCGACAAGGCTGGCGCGACCGGCGTGCTCTGCGGCGGCCGCTTGTCCGCCAAACGCTGCTGGACGGCGTCGAGAATCGTCTTGCCAACGGTCAGCGAACGATAGCGGTCGTCGGTCCCTTCGACGATAATCCACGGCGCCCCGGGCGTACTGGTGGTACGCAGCAGATGACCGGCCACTTCCTGCAGTTTGTCGTAGGTCTTCAGACGATCCCAACTGGCCTTGGTGACTCGCCACTTGGTCAAGGGGTTGGCTTCGATGTCGGTCAAGCGCTGCCGTTGTGCGTCCTTGGACAGGTGAATCCAGAACTTGAGCACCAGCGCGCCCTCATTGACCAGCATCGCCTCGAAGCGGTTGAGTTCGTCCATGCGCTGATCGAAAGCGGAGCGCGGCATTTCGCCGCTGATGCGTTCGGCGATCGGCGCCGAATACCAGGAGCCGGAGAAAATTCCGACGCGCCCTTTCGGCGGCAGTGCCCGCCAGTAACGCCACATCGACGGGCGCGCCTTCTCTTCGGCGGTGGGAGCGTAGAAGGCATGGGTCGACAGGAAGCGCGGGTCCATCCACTCGTACAGGACATTGATGGTTTCGCCCTTGCCCGATCCATCGACACCGCTGATCAGAACGATCACCGGAAAGCTGCCGTTCTCGCTCAACTGTCCTTGCACCTCAAGCAGCGCCGCGCGCAACTTGGGGACCTCTTCACGGTAGGTTGCCTTGTCGATCTTGTGTCCCAGCTCGGCCGATTCAAACATTCCTTACTCCTCTTTCAGGTCACCCCACAAAAACTGGATCGCCGCGAGCGCAGCCAGACCGGCGGTCTCGGTGCGCAGGATACGCGGGCCGAGACGCACCGACAAAAAACCGCACTGCGACGCCAGTTGCATTTCCTCTGGCGCCAGTCCACCCTCGGCGCCGATCAGCAGTTCTACACGCGTGCCGGGGACAGGCGCCGGCACGCCCATCAACGAGCATCCGGCAGTCGGCGCGAGCAGCAAGCGCAGGACATCCGACCCGGGCCGGCGCGCCAACCAGTCGCCAATGCTCTCCGGTGCGGCGACCTCCGGCAGACGGTTTCTGCCGCACTGTTCGCCGGCGGCGGCGACGACACCTCGCCAGTGCTCGAGCCGACGCAGGGCGCGCTCGTCGGCGAGACGCACCACACTGCGCCGCGAAACCACCGGCACGATACGCTGGACGCCAAGTTCGACCGCCTTCTGCACCGTCAAGTCCATTTTTTCACCCGCCTGCAGCGCCTGCACCAGGGTGATCGCAAGCGGCGATTCACGCTCGATGGGCGACCAGCCGAGGACCTCGACGCTGACTCGCGAACGCTCGACAAGTGCTATTCGCGCGGAATATTCCCCCCCGCTGCCGGTGAACAGCGTCAAGGCAGCGCCGCTGCGCAGGCGCAAGACCTTCAGCGCATGATGCGCAACGCGTTCGGGCAATTCGACGCGCGCGCCGACCAGCAGCGGGATCGGGCAATGAAAACGGGGATCATTCACCATGTTATTATAAAAGCTTAGCTACTGGATGGTCGTTCTTTGGAGGCAGCCCTGTCATGGCGCTCAATACACCGGTGTGTGACTTCGGCTGGCAAGCCGTAGACTTCGAACTCGAGGACACCACGGGCTCACGACATACGCTGGATTCGCTCCGTGGCCCGAACGGGCTGCTGCTGATGTTCATTTGCAACCACTGCCCGTACGTCAAGGCAATCATCGACCGCATCTGTCGCGACGCACGCGAAGTGCAGGCACTGGGCATCGGCGTCGCCGCGATCATGAGCAACGACCCCAGCGAATATCCCGAGGATTCTCTTGAAAACATGCAGCAACTGGCCCGCCAGCGCAACTTTTCCTTCCCCTACCTCTGCGACACGACACAGAACGTCGCGCGCAGCTACGCGGCCGTTTGCACACCCGACTTCTTCGGGTTCAACGGCCGACTGGAGCTGCAGTACCGCGGCCGTCTCGACGCCAGCGGCCGCCTGCCCGCGGCGACGGACGCTCGTCGCGAGTTGCTGGAAGCCATGCGCACGGTCGCCGAGACCGGACAGGGTCCTCGCGAACAGGTCGCCAGCATCGGTTGTTCGATCAAATGGCGCGCCTGATTCACGATGAACGGTATCGATAGTGCGGCCAGACTGGCGGCCGCTGACAGCGAACTCAAACGCATGCTCGACGGCGTTGTCGCGCTGGTCCGCGAGGTGGCGCAGCGCGAGATAATGCCGCGCTTCCTGCGCGTCATTCACGATCAGCGCAAGGACGACGGGTCCTTCTGCTCGGAAGCGGATGTGGCTGCCGAAAATTTCCTGCATGGACGTCTGCTGAAGATCCGCAAGTGCCCGATCATCGGCGAAGAGATGACGCCGGAGACGCAACGTGCTGCCTGGCATGGCGGCAGCAACGACAACGACGGGCTGTGGTGCATCGACCCGATCGACGGCACGACCAACTTCATCAACGGCCTCCCCTTCTTCGCCGTTTCGGTGGCCTGGATACGCGCGCGGCGGACGCGGCTGGCGGTGACCTACAACCCGATCACCGACGAAATGTTCTATGCTCGCGAAGGCAACGGCGCTTACCTCAATGGCCGCCGCCTGCCGCTGCGCGCGGTAACGGCCGACATCGGGCGCGCCGTCGGCGGCGTGGACTTCAAGCGCATCCCCAAGCAACTCGCTGATCGCATTGCCGTCAGCCCGCCGTTCTATTCACAGCGCAACTTCGGCAGCTCGACACTCGACTGGTGTAACCTCGCCGCCGGCCGTCTCGACCTCTACCTGCACGGCGGCCAGAAACTCTGGGACTACGCCGCTGGCAGCCTCATCCTGCGCGAAACCGGCGGACAGGTGTGCACCCTGAGCAACGATGACTATGACGCCGAAGACGTCTGGCGGCGCTCCGTGATCGCCGCACTCAACCCAACGGTCTTTGCCACCTGGCGCAACTGGGTGCGACAGAACAGCCTGCCGGCAACGACCCAAAGCTGAGCGGCAGCGGCGCCTAGCGGCCGGGATCGCTGGGCAGTTCCCCCGCGGTCTGCCAACTGGCAGCCAGCGACGTGGCAATCTCACCGGAATCGAGCGAGGCCGCCACCGCGACTCGCTCGCTGGCGCAATGGAGGCCGGCGCGCTGCAACCAGTCGTGGCTGAAGTAGGTATCCGCGTAGCGCTGCCCGGCGTCACAAAGCAGGGTCACCACCGAGCCGCTTTCGCCACTCGCGCGCATCTCGTCCATGCACGCCAGCGCGGCGATCAGATTGGTGCCCGTCGACGGGCCGACGCTGCGTCCCAGACGCGTGGAGAGCTCGTACATCGCCGCCACCGACCAGACGTCCGGCACCTTGACCATGGCGTCGATCACCTCGGGCAGGAACGACGCCTCGACGCGTGGCCGGCCAATACCCTCGATGCGTGAGCCTTTGTGCACACGTAGCTCCGGGTCCCGGTGGCGATAGTGGTCGAAAAAGACCGAGTACTCGGCGTCCGCGGCGCAGACGCGCGTTGGCCGCGCACGGTAGCGCACGTAACGGCCGAGGGTAGCGACGGTACCGCCGGTACCGGCACTCGAGACCAACCAGCTCGGAACGGGGTACTTTTCGAGCCGCATCTGGTCGAAAATCGACTCGGCGATGTTGTTGTTGGAACGCCAGTCGGTTGCTCGCTCGGCGTAGGTGAACTGATCCATGTAGTAACCACCGAACTTGTCGGCCAGGCGCTGTGCTTCGCTGTAGATGCTCATCGGGTCGTCAATGAAGTGGCAGCGGCCGCCCTGGAATTCGATCGCCGCAACCTTCTCCTGCGACGTCGACTCCGGCATCACGGCGAGAAAAGGCAGGCCGACGAGGCGGGCAAAATAGGCCTCGGAGATGGCCGTCGAACCGCTCGACGCCTCGACCACCGTACTCCCCTCGCGTAACCAGCCGTTGCACAGCGCATAGAGAAACAGCGAGCGCGCCAGACGGTGTTTGAGACTGCCCGTGGGGTGACTCGATTCGTCCTTCAGATAGAGATCGACGCCCGGGAAACCGGGTAGCGGCAAAGGGATGAGGTGGGTATCGCTGGAGCGCTGGAAGTCGGCTTCGATGCGGCGAATGGCAGCCAGCACCCAGCTCTTGTCGGCGCCGCGAGAGAGTCCGGAAGTCGTCTTCATGCAGCGAGCTTAACAGGGCAGCCGGCGGGAGACAAAGGCATCCCTCACGGCGCCACGGCGCGTGGCTTATGCGCCGCTGCACGTGTGCTGCAGCGCTTTTTCGGGTAAACTTTACTAAATCACTCAGGTATACATCAAAGGAGTTTTGGCAACCATGGCTGTAACGATTGAAGCCGTACAGGCGGCGCTGAAGGATCTGATCGATCCGAACACCGAAAAAGATTACCTGTCGACGCGTTCGGCGAAGAACATCAAGGTCGAGGGGGCCGACGTCTCGCTGGAGATCGAACTCGGTTACCCGGCGAAAACACAGCTCGACGAAATCCGGCGGGCGGTGATCGAGAAACTGAGAACAATCGCCGGAATTGGCAATGTCAGCGTCAACGTCAGCGTCAAGATCGTCGCCCATACCGTACAGCGCGGACTGAAGCCACTCCCCGGCGTCAAGAACATCATCGCCGTGGCCTCCGGCAAGGGCGGCGTCGGCAAGAGCACGACGGCCGTGAACCTGGCCCTGGCGCTGGCGCAGGAAGGCGCCACAGTGGGTTTGCTCGACGCCGACATCTACGGCCCTTCGCAGCCGCAGATGCTCGGTCTGGCGGGCCAGAAGCCGGAGTCCGAGGATGGCAAGACGATGGATCCGCTGCGTGCGCACGGCCTGCAGGCGATGTCGATCGGCTTCATGATCGATATCGATTCGCCGATGGTCTGGCGCGGACCCATGGTCACACAAGCCCTCGAACAGCTGCTCAAGCAGACCAGCTGGGACGACGTCGATTACCTCATTGTCGACATGCCGCCGGGAACCGGCGACACGCAGCTGACGCTGGCGCAGAAGGTTCCCGTGACGGGCGCGGTGATCGTCACCACGCCGCAGGACATCGCGCTGATCGACGCCCGCAAGGGCCTCAAGATGTTCGAGAAGGTGGGCATCCCGATTCTCGGACTGGTCGAGAACATGAGCATCCACATCTGCTCGCAGTGCGGCCACGAAGAACACATCTTCGGCCACGGCGGCGGTCAGCAGATGTGCCAGGACTACGGCACCGAGTTCCTCGGCGCCCTGCCACTGGAGCTTTCGATCCGCGAGTTGACCGATGCGGGCACGCCAACCGTGGTCGGCGCGCCGGACTCGCGGGCGGCCGAGATCTACCGCACGATTGCTCGTCGGCTCGCGCTCAAGGTGGCCGAGCGCAGCCGCGACATGAGCGCCAAGTTTCCGAGCATCGTCGTCCAGAACACCTGAGCGCTGGAGAAAGAGGCGTGCCGGCGCCATTGGCGCTGCCACATTGCACCCGGCCGTGCGCCGGGTCGCCTGGCAGCCCGACGAGAAGCGGTTCCTTCTCCCGGCTGGACGCCGTAGAATGGGCACCTTTCCAGGGTTAGCACGGTAGGGTGAGCAGCGATGTCGATCAAGTCGGACAGGTGGATCCGCCGCATGGCGGTAGAGCACGGCATGATCGAACCTTTCGAGCCGAACCAGGTGCGCGAGATCGACGGTCGCCGGATCGTCTCCTACGGCACTTCGAGCTACGGTTATGACATTCGCTGCTCGAACGAATTCAAGCTCTTCACCAACCTCAACTCGACGATCGTAGACCCGAAGAACTTCGATCCGAATTCATTCGTCGAGGTCAAGAACGACTTCTGCATCATCCCTCCGAACTCGTTTGCCCTGGCCCGCACGGTCGAATACTTCCGCATCCCACGCAGCGTGCTCACCGTCTGTCTCGGCAAGAGCACCTACGCGCGCTGCGGGATCATCGTCAATGTGACGCCGTTCGAACCCGAGTGGGAAGGCCACGTGACGCTGGAGTTTTCGAATACGACACCGCTGCCGGCAAAGATTTACGCCAACGAGGGCATCGCTCAGGTCCTGTTCTTCGAATCCGACGAGGAATGCGAAACCTCGTACAAGGATCGGGCCGGGAAATACCAGGGCCAGACCGGCGTGACACTGCCGAAAATGTGACCCCTGCATGAACGCCAGCCGTATCGTCGCCGGGCAACAAGCGTCGCCAACGCAGCCTGGCTCGCCGGACCCGGGTCGTACCACTCTTGATTTCGTACTGGACTGGCCATGCACCTCGATTTCCCGGTAATCATCATCGACAAGGACTACCGTTCGGAAAGCACCGGCGGTCTGAGCATCCGGGCGCTGGCCAAGGCCATCGAGAAGAAGGGCTTTGAGGCGCTTGGCGTCACCAGCTATGGCGACCTGACCTCGTTTGCCCAGCAGCAAAGTCGCGCCTCGGCGTTCATCCTGACCATCGACGACGAAGACTTCAGGGAAGGCAGGGCCGAACCGACCGTCGCCAGCCTGCGCGCCTTCGTCAAGGAAATCCGCTGCCGCAACGAGGACATCCCGATCTTCCTGTATGGCGAAACACGCACCTCGGTGCACATTCCCAACGACGTCCTGCGCGAACTGCACGGCTTCATCCACATGTTCGAAGATACGGCCGAATTCATCGGCCGTTACGTCATACGCGAGGCCAAGGCCTACCTTGATAGCCTGGCGCCGCCGTTCTTCCGCGCACTGACGCACTATGCGGAGGACGGTTCATATTCGTGGCATTGCCCGGGCCACTCGGGCGGCGTAGCCTTCCTGAAGAGCCCGGTTGGGCGCATGTTCCATCAGTTCTTCGGCGAGAACATGCTGCGCGCCGATGTCTGCAACGCGGTCGAGGAACTCGGCCAATTGCTCGACCATACCGGCCCGGTCGCCGCCTCGGAGCGCAATGCGGCGCGCATCTTCTGTTCCGATCACCTTTTTTTCGTGACCAATGGCACTTCGACGTCGAACAAGATCGTCTGGCACTCGACCGTCGCGCCAGGCGACGTGGTCATCGTCGATCGCAACTGCCACAAATCGGTGCTTCACTCGATCATCATGACCGGCGCGATACCGGTATTCCTGATGCCGACCAGGAACCACTACGGAATCATCGGACCGATTCCCAAGGAACAGTTCCGCTGGGAAAACATCCGCAAGAAGATCGAGTCGCATCCCTTCGCCCGCGACGTCAAGGCCAAGCCGCGCGTGCTGACCATTACCCAGAGCACTTACGACGGCATCCTCTACAACGTCGAGGAAATCAAGGAGATGCTCGACGGCGCGATCGACACGCTGCACTTCGACGAGGCCTGGCTGCCGCATGCCGCGTTCCATGATTTTTATGGCGACTACCATGCGATCGGGGCTGACCGGCCGCGCTGCAAGGACACCATGATCTTCTCGACGCAATCGACGCACAAGTTGCTCGCCGGCCTGTCGCAGGCGTCACAAATCCTGGTACAGGATTCGCAAGAGCGCAAACTCGACCGCGACATCTTCAACGAGGCCTATCTGATGCACACCTCGACGTCGCCGCAGTACGCAATCATCGCTTCCTGCGACGTCGCCGCGGCGATGATGGAGGCACCGGGCGGAACGGCGCTGGTCGAAGAATCGATTGCCGAAGCGCTCAACTTCCGGCGCGCGATGCGCAAGGTCGAACAGGAGTGGGGCGCCGACTGGTGGTTCAAGGTCTGGGGACCGGACGATCTTTCCGAAGAAGGCATCGAAGAACGCGCCGCATGGATCCTCAAGCCCGGCGAACGCTGGCATGGCTTTGGCATGCTCGCCGAAGGCTTCAACATGCTCGATCCGATCAAGGCGACGATCATCACGCCGGGACTGGATGTCGATGGCGACTTCGCCGACTGGGGAATTCCGGCGGCAATCGTCACCAAGTATCTGGCCGAACACGGCATCATCGTCGAGAAGTGCGGCCTGTATTCCTTCTTCATCATGTTCACCATCGGCATTACCAAGGGCCGTTGGAACACGATGGTCACCGAACTGCAGCAGTTCAAGGACGGCTACGATCAGAACCTGCCACTGTGGAAAGTGATGCCCGAGTTCCTGGCCAAGAACGCCCGTTATGCCGGCTACGGGCTGAAGGACCTGTGCAAGCAGATTCACGGCATCTACGCGGCCAACGACGTCGCCCACCTGACCACCGAGATGTACCTCTCGGACATGGAGCCGGCGATGAAACCGACCGACGCTTTCGCGCGCATGGCGCACCGCGAGATCGACCGTGTGCCGATCGACCAACTCGAAGGGCGGATCACCAGCACCTTGCTGACGCCCTACCCACCGGGAATTCCGCTACTCATTCCCGGCGAGCGCTTCAACGCCACCATCGTCCGTTACCTTCGCTTCGCGCGCGATTTCAATGAGCGCTTCCCGGGCTTCGAAACCGACGTCCACGGCCTGGTCAAGGCAGTGGTCAATGGCAAGCCGGTCTACTCGGTGGATTGCGTTCGCTGAGAACGTGCTGCCGCCCCTTCCGCCCACTCTTTTGTCAGGATGCCGAACTGATGGTAGCGGCATCTGCCGCTGAAGAGTCTTCAACGAGGCGCACGACTCCGTCAGCGCCGACGGCAGTATCTTCGAACTTCAAGAGCGTGATCCGGTGGTTGTCCATTTCCAGCACCGTCAGACGGCCACCTTCGAGCTCGACGGAGTCGCCAATTTTCGGCACGTTGCCCAGCTTCTTGTAAAACAGCCCGGCGAGAGTAACGTAGTCATCGTCCAGCGGGAACGGGAAATCGAGCAGGTTTTCCAGATCGGTTACCCGCATCGATGCGTCGATCTCGTACTGACTGCCGACCAGCTTCTTCAGCCGCCTCCCCTGACGCGTGAATTCGTCCTCGTACTCGCCGACGATTTCTTCGAGAATATCTTCGAGGGTGATGATCCCTTCGGTGCCACCGTATTCGTCGATCACGATCGCCATCTGCTGACGGGTGCGCTTGAACTCCTTGAGCAGGTCGCTCAGCGACTTGCTGTTCGGAACGATAAACGGCGCCTGCGCAAAATCGCCGACCGGTCGCCTGCTGACCTCTTCGAGTGTCTGGCCGCTGCTTTCCGCCATCACCGTCAGCAACTCCTTGATCGCCACGACGCCCGTAATCCGGTCGAGGCTCTTGTCGCAGATCGGAAAGCGCGCGTGCGGCACGTCACGGAAGACCCGCAAGGCATCGGCAAGCGTGTCATCCTGCGTCAAGGCGCGAATGGCCGTACGCGGAATCATTGCCTCGCGTACCGTGTGTTCGTCGAGCTTGAAAACCCCGCGGATCATCTGCGTCTCCTCGGGGGCGAGCGTGCCGTCCTTCTCGCTGGCCGAGAGAATCATGCGAATCTCCTCGACTGACATCGTGAAGTGACTTTCCCCATGGCCTTCCAGATTCCGCTGCCCGAAGAGCCTGAGTAGAGCGTTCGAGGACATCTTCATGACGTGTATCAGTGGTTTGAAAGTCAGATACAGGACGTTGATCGTCCCGCCGACGGCCATGCTCAGTTGTTCGGCCTTGTGGAAAGCGAGGACCTTGGGCGCCAGTTCGCCAGCGACCACGTGCAGAAAGGAAATGGCGATGAAGGCGAAAACGTAGGACATGGTATGCGCAGCCTTGGTCAGAGCTGCGCTGTCGCCGAAGAGCATGAAAAGGGCGACGAAGGTCGAATCGGTCAGCGTGCTTATCGTCTCCATACCGACCGCGCCCAGGCCCAGGGAAACCAGGGTGATACCCACCTGGGTCACCGAGTAGAAGCGCTCCGGTTCATTGTGCAGCATCTCGACCCTTGCCGCGCGCTTGTCACCCATCTCGGACAACTGCTTGATCCGGCTACGACGGGCCGACGAGATGGCGATCTCCGAGCCCACGAAAAAGGCGTTGCCGGCGATGAAGACCAGAATAAGTACGAGATTGATATAGATAGTCATTTGTTCCATGCCATCACTCCTCCGATATCTGCAGTAACCGAAAGACCCATTGGGGGTCCTGGTGCGACCGATGGCACCGATTTGGCGGCTCGCCAGCGTGCGGCCTGGTCATGCATGTTTTTTGCGTTTTTCGTCCGCTTCCGGCTGTCATTTGCAATTGCGCGCGAATAATACGCTATTTGTGCGCGCAGACAGCTATCTTGGCGTGCCGTCAGCCGCGCCAAAACCTCGCGCCACGCGCACCAACCCCGCCGCTCTCCCGGGCGAAAGCATGGCACCCGGTTCAGGGCAGGCAGCCCAGCAGCATTGCGGTAGAATGCGCGCTTCGTTGTCGAGCAGGAAACGCGCCGTGAATGGCATCACCATCGCCCTCTCGAAGGGCAGAATTTTTGAAGAGACGCTGCCGCTGTTGGCCGCCGCCGGCATCGAGCCGCTCGAGGATCCCGAGACCTCGCGCAAGCTGATCATCCCGACCAGCCGGGCTGACGTGCGCCTGGTCATCGTCCGCGCCACCGACGCGCCGACGTACGTGCAGTACGGAGCCGCCGACCTCGGCGTCGCGGGCAAGGATGTCCTGCTCGAACACGGCAGCGAGGGGCTGTACCAACCGATCGACCTGAGAATCGCCAAGTGTCGAATGATGGTCGCCATTCCTGCCGGCTTCGATTACGGCAACGCCGTCCGCCAGGGTGCGCGACTCAAGGTCGCCAGCAAGTACGTGAACATCGCTCGCCAGCACTTCGCCGCCAAGGGAGTGCATGTTGACCTGATCAAGCTCTACGGCTCGATGGAGTTGGCGCCGCTGGCCGGTCTCGCCGACGCCATCGTTGATCTGGTATCCACCGGCAGCACGCTGAAAGCGAACAATCTCATCGCCGTCGAGCACGTCATGGATATCTCGTCGAGCCTGATCGTCAATCAGGCGGCGCTCAAACTGAAGCGCGAGGCACTGGAGCCGATTCTCGACGCCATCGCCGCGGTCGTCGACCGATGATCGCGATCAAGCGCCTGAACAGCGCCGACGCCGATTTCGCGACCAGACTCGACGCCCTGCTCGCTTTCGAGGCGACACAGGACGAGGGCATAGAGAGAACGGTCGCCGACATTCTGGCCGATGTCAGAGCCCGCGGCGACGCAGCGGTGATCGAGTACACGCAGCGTTTCGACGGCCTGCAGGCGAGCTCGATGACGGCACTGGAGATTCCTCAGAAAGCGCTGCAGGAAGCGCTGCACGGCCTTCCGGTTGCGCAGCGCCAGGCGCTCGAAGCAGCGGCGAGCCGTGTACGCAGCTACCATCAACGGCAGACCCTGCAGAGCTGGCAATACGAAGATGACGGCGCAGGAACACGCGGCACCATGCTTGGCCAGAAGATCACGCCGCTCGACCGCGTCGGTCTCTATGTGCCTGGCGGCAAGGCGTCGTACCCGTCATCGGTACTGATGAACGCCATTCCGGCGCGCGTCGCCGGTGTCGGCGAGTTGATCATGGTCGTACCGACACCTGCCGGCGAGCAGAACCCGCTGGTCCTCGCTGCCGCGGCGCTGGTCGGCGTCGATCGCGTGTTCACCATCGGCGGCGCGCAGGCGGTTGCGGCGCTGGCCTATGGCACGCAAACGGTTCCGCCGGTAGACAAGATCGTCGGCCCTGGCAACGCCTACGTCGCCGCGGCCAAGCGCCGCGTCTTCGGCGTCGTCGGCATCGACATGGTCGCCGGCCCATCGGAGATCCTGGTGATCTGCGATGGCCATACCGACCCCGACTGGGTGGCGATGGATCTGTTTTCGCAAGCCGAGCACGACGAACTGGCGCAATCGCTGCTGCTCTGTCCGGACGCCGCGTATATCGAGCGCGTCGCGGCGGCACTGGAAAGACTCCTGCCGACCATGCCACGCCGGCAGGTCATCCGTGCCGCGCTGGAAAATCGCGGCGCACTGATCGAGGTGCGCGATCTGGACGAGGCTTGCCGGATCGCCAACCGCATCGCTCCCGAACACCTCGAACTGTCGCTCGAGGACGCGGAAGCCTGGGTGGCGAAAATCGACCACGCCGGTGCGATTTTCATCGGCCGCTACAGCTCCGAGTCGCTGGGCGACTACTGCGCGGGTCCGAACCACGTTCTGCCGACCTCGGGCAGCGCGCGCTTCTCGTCGCCGCTGGGGGTCTATGACTTTCAGAAGCGGACCAGCCTGATCCGCGTATCGCAGGCGGCGTCGAAAACGCTGGGGCGCATTGCGGCGACGCTGGCCTACGGCGAAGGCCTGCCGGCACACGCCAGATCAGCCGAGTATCGCATCGAAAGCTGAGCGCGACGCCTGGCGACGCTCAGCGCCGCGGCGCAGCGCTCAAGCGAGGATTTCGCGCAAGGCCTCGACCAGGAGTTCGCCCTGCACGTCGGTACCAATCGTGATGCGCAGGTGCTGGTCGATACGCGGCAACTTGAAGTGGCGGACGATGACCCCGCGCTGCCGCAGTGCGGCGGCGAGTTCGCCCGCATCGTGCAGCCGGTGGCGGACAAAGACAAAGTTGGCCGCCGACGGCAAGACCTCGAAACCCAGCCCCCGCAAGTCGCTGCACAGCGCCTCGCGGCTGCGCATGACGGCTTGCCGCGTCGCTTCGAGATACGCCTGATCGCTGATCGCGGCAACGGCGCCGGCAATCGCCAGACGATCGAGCGGATACGAGTTGAAACTGTTCTTGACACGATCCAGCGCCTCGATCAGCGCGCACTGGCCGACCGCGTAGCCGACGCGCAGGCCGGCCAGCGAATGCGCCTTGGACAGCGTGCGCACGACCAGCAGGTTCGGGTGTTCACTGACCAGCGCCATCGCCGACTCGCCGCCGAAGTCCACGTAGGCTTCGTCGACGACGACCACCGATTGCCGATGCCGGGCCAGCAGCGAGGCGATCGCTGGTAGCGGCAGCAGGCAGCCGGTTGGCGCATTCGGGTTCGGAAAAATGATGCCGCCATTGGGCGCAACATAGTCGTCGATACGGATCGCGAAATCCTCATCCAGCGGCACGGTCGCATAGGCGACGTCGTGCAAGCCGCAATAGACCGGATAGAAGCTGTAGGTGATGTCGGGGAAAAGGATCGGCAACTCGTGCTTTAGCAGCGCCATGAACACATGCGCCAGCACTTCGTCCGAGCCGTTACCGACGAAGACCTGCTGGGCGGTGATAGCGAAATCTGCAAAGCGGGCGGCGACGGCTTCCTTGAGGCGATCCGCAGCCGGATCCGGGTACAGTCGCAACAACTCGCCGCCGTTGCGCAGCTCTTCGCTGATCGCCTCGACAACACGTGGCGATGGCGGGTAGGGATTCTCGTTGGTGTTCAGCTTGACCAGCCTGGCCAGCTTCGGCTGCTCGCCGGGAACGTAGGGCGTCAGGCGATGAACGAGGGAACTCCAGTAGCGGCTCATGAAAGGCGGCTCGGGTCGGATGCAAGGGAAGCATGAAATGGTATCATGCGCCTCTGTCGGTCAAGCTGCGTTTGCCGATCACAGGCACCGTTTCAGTGCCGACACACGAAGCACGAAGATTTTTCTTCAGACCCGACGTTTTTTGCCACCCTGCGATGGTCTCCCGATGCGGCAAGCAGAAGTTTCCAGGAATACACTCGAAACCCGGATCACCGTTCGACTGAATCTCGATGGCAGCGGCCAGAGCAGCTTCGCCACCGGCGTCCCCTTTCTCGATCACATGCTCGAGCAGATTGCGCGGCACGGCCTGATCGACCTCGAAGTGAAAGCCGAAGGCGACCTGCACATCGACGCGCACCACACCGTCGAGGATATCGGTATCACCTTCGGCCAGGCGCTGGCCAGGGCGCTGGGCGACAAGAAAGGGCTGCGCCGCTACGGACACGCCTATGTGCCTCTCGACGAAGCACTTTCGCGCGTGGTGATCGACCTCTCCGGCCGGCCAGGCCTCGAGTTTCATGTCGATTTCAAGCGCGCGATGATTGGCGCCTTTGACGTCGATCTGATACATGAGTTCTTCCAGGGCCTGGTCAATCATGCCTTGCTCAGCCTGCATATCGACAATTTGCGTGGCGACAATGCGCACCACCAGGCGGAAACGGTATTCAAGGCCTTCGGTCGTGCGCTGCGCGCAGCCGTCGAGAGCGATCCTCGCGCCGGCGCCAGCATCCCGTCGACCAAGGGCACGCTCTGATGATCGCGGTCGGCGCAGCCAAGGAAAAGATCGTCGTTGTCGATTACGGAATGGGCAACCTGCGTTCGGTCTGGCAGGCGCTGGCCCACGTCGCCGATGGCCGCCAGGTGCTGGTTTCGTCGGATCCGGCCGAAGTCACTGCCGCCGAACGCGTGGTTTTCCCCGGCCAAGGCGCGATGCCGGACTGCATGCGCGAGATTGAGACCCGCGGCTTGCGCGCAGCGGTGCTCGAAGCCGCCCGCAACAAGCCTTTCCTGGGCATCTGCATCGGCCAGCAAATGCTCTTCGACCATAGCGACGAAGGCGATGTGCCAGGCCTGGGCCTGATCGCCGGCGGCGTGCACCATTTTCCCGCCGAAAAAATGTTCGACGCGACGGGCAGCAAGCTCAAGGTGCCGCACATGGGCTGGAACGAGGTCAGGCAGGCCAGACAGCACGCGTTGTGGAAAGGAATCGACGACGGCGCACGCTTCTATTTTGTGCACAGCTACTTCGTCGAACCCCTCGACGAGGACTATGTCGTCGGCACCACCACCTACGGCATACCCTTTACCAGTGCGGTGGCTCGGGATAATATCTTTGCCATTCAGTGCCACCCGGAAAAGAGCGCCGTTGACGGGCTCACCCTGCTGGCCAACTTCGTCGCCTGGAAGCCTTGACCGAGGCTCGCTCTCCCTCCTTCCGGCGCCCTGCCCACCCTCCTCTCAACTCACTTCACAGATTCTTTCGACATGTTGATTATCCCCGCGATTGACCTCAAAGGCGGACAGTGCGTCCGGCTCAAACAGGGCCTTATGGACCAGGTGACTGTCTTCTCCAGTTCGCCCGGCGAGCAGGCTCGGGAGTGGCTGGCACAAGGCGCCCGACGCCTGCACGTGGTCGACCTCGACGGCGCGTTTGCCGGCAAGCCAAAAAACGAGAGTGCGATCAAGGAAATCGTTCAGGCCGTCGGCGACGATATTCCCATCCAGCTTGGCGGCGGCATTCGCGATCTCGACACCATCGAGCGCTGCCTCGACGATGGCGTCAGCTACGTGATCATTGGTACCGCGGCGGTCAAGAATCCGGGCTTCCTGCATGACGCCTGTGGCGCTTTCCCCGGTCATATCATCGTCGGTATCGACGCCCGCGAGGGCAAGGTGGCCGTTGAGGGCTGGTCCAAGATGACCGGGCACGACGTCATCGACCTGGCCAAGAAGTACGAGGATTACGGCGTCGAGGCGATCATCTACACCGATATCGGTCGCGATGGCATGCTCTCCGGAATCAATATCGAGGCCACGGTAAAGCTTGCCCAGGCGCTCCTGATCCCGGTCATCGCCAGCGGCGGCCTGTCGAACATCGACGACATCCGGCGGCTTTGCGCGGTCGAGCAGGAAGGGATCAGCGCCGCTATCGCCGGCCGCGCCATCTACGACGGCTCGCTCGATTTTGCCGTGGCGCAGGCGGAAGCAGATCGGGCGGCGAATGCCTGAGCTTGCCGCCGCCATCTGGCAAGCTCAAGGCGCTGACTGACCGTGGGCCTGGCCAAACGCATCATTCCCTGCCTTGACGTGACCGCCGGCCGCGTCGTCAAGGGCACCAATTTCGTCGAACTGCGCGATGCCGGTGACCCGGTCGAAATTGCTCGCCGCTACGACCAGCAGGGTGCCGACGAAATCACTTTCCTCGACATCACGGCCTCATCGGATCAACGCGACATCATCCTGCACGTCGTCGAGGCCTGCGCAGCGGAGGTCTTCATTCCGCTGACCGTCGGAGGAGGCGTACGCTCGGTGGCCGACGTCCGCCGCTTGCTGAATGCGGGCGCAGACAAGGTGAGCATGAATACCGCGGCCGTCGAAAACCCGGACCTGGTCGCCGACGCTTCGGCGAAAGTCGGAAATCAGTGCATCGTCGTGGCCATCGACGCCAAACAGGTGGCACCGGGAGAATGGCAGGTGTTCACCCATGGCGGGCGCAGGAACACCGGTATCGACGCCATCGCCTGGGCGCGCCGCGTTCAGCAACTCGGCGCCGGCGAAATCCTGCTCACCAGCATGGATCGTGATGGCACGCGCAACGGTTTCGACCTGCCCTTGACGCGCGCCGTCTCCGACGCCGTCGACATCCCGGTAATCGCCAGTGGCGGTGTCGGCAATCTGCAGCATCTCGCAGACGGCGTCACCGACGGTCGTGCCGATGCCGTTCTGGCAGCGAGCATCTTCCACTTTGGCGAGTTCACCGTTCATGAGGCCAAGACGTACATGCGCGAGCGGGGGATCGAGGTCCGCCTGTGAGTGATCTGAACCCCGCTCAAGACTGGCTGGACGCCCTCAAGTGGGACGAGCAGGGAATGCTTCCGGTGATCGCCCAGGACGCTGGCAGTGGTCGGGTGCTGATGTTCGCCTTCATGAATCGGCAATCGCTGCAGGAGACGGTAAACAGCGGTAGCGCTGTATACTGGTCGCGTTCTCGGAAGCGGGCGTGGCGCAAGGGCGAAGAATCCGGTCATGCGCAACGCGTACGCTCGATTCGTACCGACTGCGACGGCGACGTGCTGCTGCTGGCGATCGACCAGACGGGGGGAATCGCCTGCCACACCGGTCGCGAGAGCTGTTTTTTCTATCAACTGCAGGGGGAAATGTGGGCGGCGGTCGACCCGGTGCTCAAGGATCCCAGGGAAATCTACGGTAAATGAACATGGACATGCTGCACCGGATCTCAGAGACGCTGCTTGCACGCCGCAAGGCAGACCCGGAAACCTCTTACACGGCACAATTGATGGCCAAGGGACCGGATGCGATCCTCAAGAAGATCGGCGAAGAAACCGCCGAGTTGATCATGGCCGGCAAGGAAGGCAACCGCTTGCACGTGGTCTGGGAGTCGACCGACGTGCTCTACCACACGATGGTGTTGCTCGCCTTCTACGGTCTGTCGATCGAAGATGTGCTGCAGGAAATGCGGCGCCGCGAAGGCGTCTCGGGAATCGACGAGAAGAAGTCGAGGAAGAGCTGAGCCATGGAAGACTGCCTGTTCTGCAAGATCGTCGCCGGCAAGATCCCGGCGCGCAAGGTCTACGAAGACGACGAGGTCCTTGCCTTCCACGACATCAAGCCGGCTCGTCCGGTGCATGTTCTGGTGATTCCGAAGCGGCACATCACGTCGCTGGCGAGCACCACCGAGACCGATCTGCCCGTCCTCGGCAGAATTCTGGCCATCGCCAACCGCCTGGCCTGCGAACAGGGTAGCCCGGATGGTTTCCGGCTGATCATCAACACCGGACCTATCGGTCACCAGGAAGTCCAGCACCTGCACGCACATATCGTTGGCGGGCCGGAACCGGTCGGGCCGATGCTCAAGCGAGCCTGACGGCGAGCCGCGAACGCCGCTTCCGCGTCGGCGGCAGTGGACGACTCCCCGCCGTATTTCATCTTAATGGAGACCTGACATGGGTTCTTTCAGCATCTGGCACTGGTTGATCGTTCTGGTCATCGTCCTGCTGGTTTTCGGGACCAAGAAGCTACGCGGACTGGGCTCCGATCTCGGCGGTGCGGTCAAGGGTTTCAAGGAAGGCATCAAGGAAGCGACCGGCGAGGATCAGGCCACTGCCGATAGCGCAGCACCACCCCAGCAGCAAGCCACTCAACAGGTCAACGACGCGCAAACCATCGAGGGCGAGGTGCGCGAAAAAACCAAGAGCTAGCCGAGGCCGGCGGCGTGAGCGCGTCAGCCAAGGGTCACCTGACGGCCACCTGCACGGGGCATTTCTCATCGCTTACTCAATCACCGGCGGCCAATGTTTGATATCAGCTTTACCGAGATGATCGTCATAGGGGTTGTCGCCCTGGTGGTGATCGGTCCAGAGCGGCTCCCGAAAGTGGCGCGTACGGCCGGGCACCTGCTCGGACGCGCACAGCGTTACGTCAGTGACGTGAAATCGGACATCAATCGCGAAATCCAGCTCGACGAACTGAAAAAACTGCGCACCGAGATCCAGGATTCCGCGCGCAGCGTCGAGCAGTCGCTGAGCGGCGAAATGCAGGCCGCGCGCCAGGCCATGACCCATACCGCGCAGGCGGTCAGCGGCGACGCGAGCCCCCCAGCCGCGAGCCCCCCTCAGCCGAGCCTGGCCCCGTCGCCCGAGCCGACGCAGCCGGCCATGGCCGGCACCGCGACCCCGGCGACGAACGCAGCCGGCGGCCCCGACAAGCCGGCGGCAACGGTCTGATCAAACGATGAACGAAGAAACCGGAGACTCGTTCCTCTCGCATCTGGTCGAGCTGCGTGGCCGCCTGATCCGCGCGCTGATCGCCATCGGCATCGTCTTCGTAGGTCTCTTCCCCTGGGCCAAGGAACTCTATTCGCTGCTCGCACAACCCTTGCTGGCGAAACTGCCACTGGGTGGGCAGATGATTGCCACCGACGTGATCGGCGTCTTCCTGGTGCCCATGAAAGTGGCGCTGATGGTCGCTTTCCTGATCGCCCTGCCCTACGTCCTCTATCAGATCTGGGCCTTCATCGCCCCGGGTCTCTACGCCCACGAGAAGAAGCTGGCCCTGCCACTGGTCGGGGTGAGCGTCTTCCTGTTCTTCGTCGGCATGGCCTTCGCCTATTTCCTGGTTTTTCCGACAGTTTTCGGCTTCATGGCCAAGGTGGCGCCGGAGGGCGTCGCCTGGATGACCGACATCGAGAAGTACCTGTCCTTCGTCATGACCACCTTCATCGCCTTTGGCGTCACCTTCGAGGTCCCGGTGCTGGTTGTCGTCCTCGTTTATGCCGGCATCGTCGACCTCGCCAAGCTGAAGGAATGGCGTCCCTACGTGATTGTCGGCTCGTTCGTCGTCGCCGCAGTCTTTACGCCGCCGGATGTCATTTCGCAGTTGATGATGGCCATCCCGATGTGCCTGCTGTTCGAACTCGGGCTGATGCTGGCACGCTTCGTCACCCGGCGAGCAGCGCGTCAGGAGGGGCCGGACGAGCAGGAAGCTGACCCGACAAGCAGCGCCGAATGGACAGCACTGAACCGCGACGAGATGAACAAGGCTGTCGCCGACCTCGGAGCGCGACCGCAAGACCAGAAACCCGACGCCTGAAGCGCAACGCCGCCGCGGCCACCTGCATCACCCACCACCGCCTGAGCACGGGCGATTTCAGGCATCCGGCGGCTGCGGCGCGGTGACGGTCAAGCGATGGGTAACCGGAGCGCCCTCTTCGAAAAGCCAAAGACTGCCGCTGGGCATCGTCGTCCACGCCTCATTGTCGGTCAGCGGCACGGTGGCGATCACGGCCACGCGGTCATCGGGCGTCGTGACGTCGCTGAAGTCGATGCTCAAGTCCTGGTCGCTGAGATGCGCGACGGCAAACGGCGCCTGGCGAATGATGTAGCTCAGCCGGGTCGAGCAGTGCGCAAACAGGCAATCGCCGTTCGACAGCAGGAAGTTGAACGCGCCCAGCGCGCCGACTTCCAGGGTCAGCTGATGCAGGGTCTCGAACAACTGCGCCTGACTGGGCGGACGACTGGCAAAACGCTGCCGCAGATTCTGCAGCAACCAGCAGAAGGCACGCTCGCTGTCGGTATCGCCAACCGGCGTGAAACTCCCGTCGAGTTCGGGAGCGAAGTCGGGCAGGTGGCCGTTGTGCGCAAAAATCCAGTAGCGACCCCAGAGTTCACGCATGAAGGGATGCGTGTTTTCGAGCGCGACGACGCCCTGCGTCGCCTTGCGGATGTGCGCGATGACGTTTTCCGAATGAATCGGATAGCTGCGCACAACGCCGGCCAGCGGCGAGGAACACGACGCCAGCGGCTCGAGGAAGACCCGCGTGCCGCGACCTTCAAAGAAAGCGATCCCCCAGCCGTCCGAATGCACGTCGGTGGCACCCCCACGCGCCTGGAATCCGGCAAATGAAAAGCAGATGTCGGTCGGCACATTGCAGTTCATGCCCAGCAATTGGCACATTTTGCATTCTCATCGTTGCGCGACAGCAGGAACGCCATGCCTGCCAGCGCGTGTTCGTTTGTACGCTTGTCCGCCCATCAGCAACGGAAGGGTGATTCACTTCGAAGGCAGCTCGCCGCCTCAACGCGTCATGTTACTGAAAATGGGTGGGTCGGGGAGGGAACGTTGGCCTTCTCGATCTCGGTATCCGGGGGTCCAGAACAAGATCGTGATCGGCATCGCTCTGAGCCGCACTTTGCCACCACGCGAACTCACCCTCTTGACCCAGAGGTGACCTTCGCCTTGGGTGGGAGCGGACGTCCAATGTTCAAGGTGACCGGCACTGCGTGGCTTTATCGCGCAGGGTCCAGTGACCGGAGGAACGGCGTCGACCGCCGGGTTAGCTATGACTGAATTTGGAAAGCAGGAATTGCTCTACGAAGCCCAGCACGCTGCTCACGTCTGGTTCGGCAATTTTGTGCCAATCGGCATGCATTGCGAGGTTTCTTATCTTCGGCATTGCGTCCAGTAGAGTTTTCTGTGCACCGGCAACAAGTCCAGACGACTTCAATGCATTCACAACTTCCTGCATGGTTTTGTCTCCAACAGCCAGGCCATTGGCATCCGCGAATCGCTTAAGTGCATCTTCCAGTGCAGCGCAGGCAAGAACTGCTGCAACGTCTTTGTGTCCTTCGTCTAGGGATTTACGGGCAAGCGCTATGAAGTCGCCAAATACTTCGCCGGAAACTCTTAGCTCAACATCGAACACGTAGCCGCCCTCAAAGTCATCCTTTGCACTAAGAAAGAGCGCGTTCAAAGTTCTTACCTGGACGCCTTCTCCACGACATACTTCGTATGCTTTGATGAAGTTCCGATAGTGAGGCGATGGGTCCCCAAACACAGCTAGAATTAGATTCTGAGCGCTTGTCGCCCATCTCTGCCATTGCCCATCTGGCACGTAATGTCCAGACATTCCTTCGTCATAAGGCTTGAAATGGATGGAAGAAAAGCTTGCATCCAATTCTGCAAAACGGCGCACAAAAGTTTCTCGGAGCATGATGTATGGCTAACGTTTGAGGTGAGGAGCCGCCGTAGCGGTGAAGCCGCGAAGGGAACCCATAAGCACATCTTTTCAGCGGGTCTCTCTCGACGGAATGGTTAGGTCATGTAGTCACTCTACTTGCAGCCGTTCCGCGGCTATTTCGAGCGCTGTTGTTTGATTGCTGAGTTCCGTGAACAACGCCCACGCGAGCGCACGGAACTCTCGATTATCACCCTCAAAATCGTTCATGCCCTTGGTAAATAGCGGACCAATAATTTGGCCAATCTCTACGATTTCTTGGATATTGACGACAGGTTTTCGCTCATGAGCGCATCGATTACGAATTTTCGCAAGCTTACGAAGCGCGCCAATCGTCGAGGCTTTCAATGCGCCAAACGCTATAGCTAGTTGAACCTTGTGGTAGTACCCGAAGCGCTCATCCTCGGCTAGAACAGCCCCGTTTGGCAGTCGGTGCAAGAGGATGCGCTCAAGAAAATATTCGGAAAGGCTATGTAAACGAAGTAAGCGGGTGGCGTCATCTACCTCCGCCCCGATGACGTGCACCAACTCCATTAAGTCAGCCATAGTTTTCGGATGGACGGTCATCGCAACCTACTTTGTTTTATAGCGACAGTTTTCTGAGTAACATCGGCGCCTGCTTCCGAGATCGACGTCGTTCGGAACGCTGGAAGCCTTACCGCGGTCGGTTCTGCGCGCTATGTGTGCTGATGCTATAGAGGACACAAATCGTGAAAGACGGCAATTCGCAGGCTAGGTCGATAGCATACACCCAGGCCGCTACAATGGCTGCTTTCGGCTGATTTCCCCACCGTCTCCTCCTGGCTGGATCCCGCCTGATGACAAACGGCATCCGCCAAGCCGTTCATGTAAATGTTGTCGGATGCCAGGCGGCGGTCGACGTGGCAATTCGGAGATCTTGGTCCTGCGGTTGGCGATGCCGCGGCCAGGAACAAATCAGAGGGTGGCGCTGGATTGCCGCGTCGGCTTCGCCTCCTCGCAATGACCGACGGCGTGGATGCGTGACGCGTGCCAGCAGAGCGCCCGCCAGCTACTCGCGCTCGCGGCTCTGCGGTGCGCGCTTGCCGATCTTGACCATGGTATCGAACAGCTTGTTCTGGCGACGCAACTGGAAGCGGACCGTTTCGCCAGGCTTCTGGCCGGCGATCAGGTCGAGCATCCCGTGCGGGTCCTCGACCGCTCGACCAGCTACGGCGAGCAGGATATCTCCCGGCTTTATCCCCCCGGCATCGGCTGGCCCACCCCGCAGGACGCCGGCGATCAGTGCGCCGCGAGTATCGGGCAGGCCGAAGGACTCGGCGAGATCGACGGTGATTTCCTGCGCTTCGACGCCGATCCAGCCACGCGTAACGGTACCCGTCTCGATGATCTGCTCCATGACGCTGCGCGCAATCGAGATCGGGATGGCAAAACCGATCCCGAGCGAGCCACCGGAACGCGAGTAGATGGCCGTGTTGATGCCGATCAGGTTGCCCCGACTGTCCACCAGCGCGCCACCCGAATTGCCGGGATTGATTGCGGCATCGGTCTGAATGAAATTCTCGAAGGTATTGATCCCCAGGTGCGAGCGTCCGAGGGCCGAGATGATGCCCATGGTCACGGTCTGACCGACGCCGAAGGGGTTGCCGATGGCCAGGGTCACGTCGCCGACCACGACATCGTCCATCTGCCCGAGGGTGATTGCCGGCAAGACCAGCGCCTGTCCGTTCGCCGGCGTGATCTGCAACACTGCAAGGTCGGACTCGGGGTCGCTACCGACGATGCGCGCGTTCAGGTTGCGGCCGTCGCTGAGCGCGACCTCGATCTGGTCGGCCGCTTCGACGACGTGGTAGTTGGTGAGAACATAGCCGTTGGCGCTGACAATCACTCCCGAGCCCAGGCCCGAACTGCTCGGTCCATCCCCTTCCGGAGCTTCGCCAAAGAAGTGCCGGAACGCCGGGTCGTCGAACAGCGGATGACGGCGTGCCGTGATCTTCTGCGAGGTAAAGATATGCACCACCGACGGCAGTGCCTTCTTCGCCGCCTGGCGATATGAAGGCGCCACCAGCGGCGGCGCATCCCCCGCCGTGGCCGACTCCTGCAGGGCAACGATACTGGTACCGAAAACCGGCGCCTTGCCCAGCCATTCCGGCTTGAGGGTACTGACCACGAAGAGAACGGCGACACCAAAGGTCACCGTTTGTGCAAAAATCAGCCAGAGCCTGCGCATGGGCGAAACCGGAGCCAGTGAATGAAACGCGAGGAATTGACACGCTACCTGGACGAGATCCTGGACGCAGGGCGCTTCAGGGATTATTGCCCAAACGGACTGCAAGTGGAAGGACGGCCTGAGATTCGGACCCTGGTCGCCGGCGTCACCGCCAGCCAGGCGCTGCTCGATGTCGCCGTCGCGCGTGCCGCCGACGCCATCCTGGTCCATCACGGCTGGTTCTGGCGCGGCGAAGACGGTCGCGTCACCGGCCTGCGCAGAACCCGCCTGCGCACCCTGCTGCACAATGACATCAACCTGATCGCCTATCACCTGCCGCTCGACAGCCATCCGCAGTTCGGCAACAACGCGCAGCTTGCCCGGCGCTTCGGTTGGTTGCCCGAAGGCCGCTTCGGCGAGCAGGACATCGGCTGGCACGGACGCCTCGAGAAGCCGGACAGCGTTGCCGCGATCACCCAGCGAGTCGGCGACGAGCTGCAGCGCACGCCCTTGCTCATCGGCGACGGCGAGCGCCTGGTCAGGCGCGTCGCCTGGTGTTCCGGCGGAGCGCAGGGGCTCTTCGAAGAAGCCATCGCGCTCGGCGTCGACCTCTACCTGAGCGGCGAAATCTCCGAGCAGACGGTACATCTGGCGCGCGAGTCCGGCGTTGCCTACCTGGCTGCCGGCCACCATGCCAGCGAACGCTACGGCGTGCAGGCGCTGGCCGCACACCTGGCCGAACGTTTCGGCCTCGACTGTCATTTCGTCGACCTCGACAACCCGGTCTGAAACCCTCAACCACAAGGAGCAAACATGGCTTACGTTTTTCCGCCCGCCGCACAGGTGAGCGTCCCCGTCACGGGGAGTGACGCCCTCTTCCCGGTTCGCCGCATCTACTGCGTCGGGCAGAATTTCGCCGCTCACGCCGCCGAAATGGGCGCCGACGGTCGCCAGCCGCCTTTCTTCTTCAGCAAGCCCGCCGACGCGCTGGTGTCCGGCGGCAGCGAGGTCCGCGAGGTCCACTATCCACCGGCAACCAGCGATCTCCAGCACGAGGTCGAACTGGTGGTCGCGCTGTCCGGTGGCGGTGCAGCGATCTCGCCGGCAAAGGCCCTCGAGTGGGTCTTCGGCTACGCCGTCGGTCTCGATCTGACCCGCCGCGACCTGCAGCGCGCAGCCAAGGAGAAAGGGCATCCGTGGGATATGGCCAAGGGTTTCGATCAAAGCGCACCGATTGGGGCGATCCAGCCACTGGCCAGCATTGGCCATCCGGAACGCGGCGCGATCTGGCTCACGGTCAATGGACAGTTGCGGCAAAGCGGCGACCTCGAACAGATGTCGTGGAAGGTCGCCGAAGTGATCGCCAATCTGTCGACCTATGTCGCGCTGGCGCCAGGCGACCTGATCTTCACCGGCACACCGGCCGGCGTATCGAAGGTGCAACGCGGCGATTTTCTCGAGGCGGGAATAGCCGGTGTCGGCGAGCTCTCGGTGAAGCTCGTCTGAAAGCCGCAGCGAGCTTGCCGGGCGCGCCGGCATGGCCGCCGCTTTGCCGCCGCAGCGGTGCGAGGAGCGGCAGCTGATACGCCTGATCGCCACGCCGGAGGATCACCGCATCGCACAACTGGCGGCGGCGGCGATCGGGCTGTCGCTAATCGACGCGGCGATCCCGCTGCCCCTGCCGGGGGTCAAGCCCGGGCTGGCGAACATCGTCACGCTGATTGTCCTGGCACGTTACGGCTGGACGGCTGCCGCCTGGGTCACCGGCCTGCGCGTCTTTGCCGGCGGCCTGCTGCTCGGCTACTTTCTTTCTCCCGGCTTCTTCATGAGCCTCACCGGCGCGCTCTTCAGCCTGCTCACGCTGGCCGCGGCCCATCGCCTGCCGAGCCGCTGGTTCGGCCCGGTCAGCTGGAGCATCCTGGCGGCATTCGCGCACATCGGCGGCCAGCTCGTGCTCGCTCGACTGTGGCTGATTCCGCACAATGGCCTGTTTCTGATGGTCCCGTTTTTCGCCGTCGCCGCGCTCGTCTTCGGTATCATCAACGGCCTGCTTGCGACGCGCCTGCTCGCCGAACTGTCGGCGAATGAAACCGAGGTCGAAAATGCCTGAAACCATCTGCCTGGCCTTTACCGGCGCCTCCGGAATGCCCTACGGCGTGCGTTTGCTCGAATGCCTGCTGGCCGCCGATTGCCGCGTCCAGCTGCTCTACTCGCGGGTCGCGCAGATCGTCGCCAGGCAGGAAATGGCGCTGGACCTGCCAGCCCGTGCCAGCGATGCCCAGGCAGCATTGCGCGAACGCTATCGGGCCCTCCCCGGCAGGCTCGAAGTGTATGGGCGCGAAGAATGGTTTGCGCCGGTCGCCAGCGGTTCCAACCCGCCCGACGCGATGGTCGTCTGCCCGTGCTCGATGGGCACCCTGGCGGCGATTGCCCAGGGACTGGCCAGCAAGCTAATCGAGCGGGCGGCCGACGTGGTCCTCAAGGAAAACCGCAAGCTGATTCTGGTCCCGCGTGAAACGCCGCTCTCCGCCATCCATCTCGAGAACATGCTGCGCCTGGTGCGGGCGGGAGCGGTCGTCCTGCCGCCCAACCCCGGCTTCTATCACCACCCGCAGCGGGTCGAGGACATGGTGGACTTCGTCGTTGCCCGCATCCTCGATCAACTGCGCGTCCCGCATGCGCTGCTCGAGCGCTGGGGAAACGTCGCCGGCGGGTGATCGCTGACGATTCTCGCAAGCCAGGGCGACGGCCGTCTGCGGCTTTGCCTGCTCGCGCCGGTAATGGTTGTGGCGGAAATCTGCACTCCTGCTGGCTCGCCGCCAGCGGCGTGAAGCGCGCCCGCTCGGCCACCCGGCCGGCCCCGGGTGAGTTTGCCTGCAAGAGGTTCAGAAACTTTCGCTTTCAGCGGCGGCCAGCAGGCGCTCAAGCGCCGGTTTTCCCCACCGCCAGAACATCAGCGGCGTCAGCAGCGTATCGAGCAGTGTCGAACTGATCAGCCCGCCGAAGATCACCACCGCCACCGGGTGCAGCACTTCCTTGCCCGGTGCATCGGCCGAGAGCAACAGCGGCAGCAGCGCGAACGCCGCCACCAGCGCGGTCATCAGCACCGGCGTCAGACGCTCCAGAGAACCGCGGACGATCATGTGCTGGCCGAAGGTCTCGCCTTCGAAGACGCACAGGTTGATGTAGTGGCTGATCTTCAGAATGCCGTTGCGGGTGGCGATTCCGGTCAGCGTGATGAAGCCCACCAGTGCGGCGACCGACAGCGGCTGCCCGGAAATCCACAGCGCGACGACACTGCCGATCAGCGCCAGGGGGATGTTGCCCATGATGATCAGGGTCAGCGCGGCTGAGCGATAGCGGCTGTAGAGAACCATGAAAATCATCGTCAGCGAGATCGTGGCCAGCAGAGCGATCAGTCGTGCGGCCTGCTCCTGCGCCTGGAATTGCCCTTCGAGCGCGGTGAAATAGCCCTCCGGCAGGGGTCTGGCGGCAAGCTCGCTGCGGATGTCGGCGATGACCTGCGACATGTCGCGGCCGTCGGTGTTGGCCGAAAGCACGATGCGGCGCCGCGAATTCTCGCGGCTGACCTGATTCGGGCCATCGCTTTCCTCGACGCTGGCGACTTTCGACAACGGCACGTGGCCAGTCGGCGTTTCGATCAACAGATTGGCCAGCGCCTGCGGCCCGCGCGCGCTTTCCGGCAGGCGAACCAGCAGGTCGAAGCGACGGTTGCCCTCGATTATCTCGGTGATCCGCTCGCCTTCGATCATCTGTTGGAGACTGCGCAGGAGATTGCCGGGCGCGACGCCGTAGCGCGCCGCCTGCTCGTAGTCGAGGTGGATTTTCACTTGCGGGATGAGCACCTGTTTCTCGATCTGCAGGTCGGTCACTCCGGCAATCTGCGCCAGCCGCCCGCGCAAGTCGGCGGCCAGGGCGCGCAAGGTGTCGAGGTCGTCGCCGTAGATCTTCAGCGCGATCTGGGCACGCACACCCGAGAGCAGGTGATCGAGCCGGTGCGAGATCGGCTGCCCGACGTTGGAGACCGCGGGCAGCGCGGCGAGACGTTGGCGAATGTCGGCAATGATCTCTGCCCGGCCACGATCGGACGCCTTGAGGTCGACGTCCATCTCGGTGTAGTGCACGCCCTCGGCGTGTTCGTCGAGTTCGGCCCGCCCGGTCCGTCGGCCGACCTTGGTCACCTCGGGAACCTCGGCGACCACCTGCTCGGCGAGAGTGCCGATGCGGTTCGATTCGCTGAGCGCGGTACCCGGGTTGAGCAGCACATTGACGGTCAGCGTACCTTCGTTGAAAGGCGGCAGAAAGGAGCGCGGGAAAAACGGTACGCTGGCAGCGACGACCAGCACCAGCAGCAGCGTGCCGATCAACAGGCCGCGCACACGCGGGAAGGACCAGTGCAGCAGGCGCGCGTCGACACGCTTGAGCCAGATCACCAGTGGACTGTCACCGGCGTGCAGCTGCTTCATGCGCGGCAGCAGGTAGTAGGCCATCACCGGCGTCAGCGTCACCGAGACGATCATGCTGGCCAGAATGGAAACGATGTAGGCGACGCCGAGCGGCGTGAACAGGCGCCCCTCGATACCGGGCAGGACGAACAGGGGCACGAAGACCAGGACGATGATCACGGTTGCGTAGACGATTGCCGAGCGCACTTCCAGGGTGGCCGCGGCGATCACCTCGATCACCGGGCGCGGCGTGCCGGCCACGCGGTTGAGCCTCAGGCGACGCAGGACGTTCTCGACGCCGACCACGGCGTCGTCGACCAGTTCGCCGATGGCAATCGCCAGGCCACCAAGGGTCATGGTGTTGATCGACAGGCCGAAGTAGCGAAAGACCAGCGCCGTGGCGAGCAGCGACACCGGGATGGCCATCAGCGAAATGATCGTCGTGCGCACGTTGAGCAGGAACAGGAAGAGGATGACGGCGACGAGGATCGCGCCATCGCGCAGCGCCTCCTCGACGTTATTCACCGAGTGCTCGATGAAATCGGCCTGCTTGAACAGGAACGACGGCGCTTCGAACCCTTCGGGCAGGCTCCTGGCGAGTTCGGCGACGGCGCTCTCGACCTCGCGAGTGAGCAGCACGCTGTCCGCGGCCGGCTGCTTCTGCACCGACAGAATCACCGCCGGCTTGCCCTGGAAGCTGCCGTCACCGCGTTTGATCGCCGGCGCCACCTTGACGTCGGCCAACTGTTTGAGGACGATCGGCTGGCCGTTCCTGACGGTGACCACCAGGTTCTGCAGATCCTCGATGCGCGAGCTGCGACCGATCTGGCGGATCAGGTATTCGCGGCCGTGCACGTCCAGGAAGCCGCCGCTGGTGTTGGCCCCGAAATCACGCAGCGCGGCTTCCAGTTTCTCGCGCTCGACGCCCAGCGCCTGCAGCTGTGCGGGGCGCAGCTCGACCCGGTACTGACGCACTTCGCCGCCGATCGGAATCACCTGCGCGACGCCCGGGATGGTCAGCAGGCGTGGCCGCATCACCCAGTCGGCGTATTCGCGAACGAGCATCGGACTGATCCTGGCGGGGTCGGCGGGGATGGCGATCAGCAGGATCTCGCCCATGATCGACGAGATCGGTCCGAGCTGCGGGACGATCCCCGGCGGCAACTGATCGCGCACCAGATTGAGGCGTTCGGCGATCTGCTGCCGGTTGCGGTAGATGTCGGAACCCCACTCGAACTCGACGTAGATGATCGACAGGCCGATTCCCGAGACCGAGCGCACGCGCGTCACGCCCGGCATGCCGTTCATCCCGGATTCGATCGGAAAGGTCACCAGCTGCTCGACTTCTTCCGGCGCCATACCGCCGGCTTCGGTCATCAGCGTCACCGTTGGCTTGTTGAGGTCGGGAAAGACATCGACCGGCATCTGGCGCAGCGTGATCGCGCCATAGATGACCAGCAGCAACGAGACGCCGACGACGATCAGCCGCTGCCTGAGGCTGGCGCGGATAATCAGTTCGAACATCTCAGCGTACCTGCGACAGCAGGCCGGCGCCCTCGATGACCACGCGATCACCGTGGTGCAGGCCGTCGCTGATCGCAACGTGGTTCGCGTCGAGCGCTTGCGGGTGCACCCGGCGGGCTACAAAGCGTTCGGCGTCGGTGCGCACCCAGACCGCCGTCTCGCCGGCACCGACGCGGGTCAGCGCCGAACGCGGCACGGCCGCGCCCTCGATCTCGTGCGCCGTGCGAACGATCACCTTGACGGGTTGCCCGACGGCGACCATGGCATTCGGCGTGACGATGCGGAACAGAAGCGGCAGCGCCTGTTCGCGCATCTGCCGTCCGCCGCCGACGAAGAGAAGCTCCAGCGCGCCTTGCTCGGAGACGGCACTGGCAGAAATCAGCGTTGCGCCGATGCCCGCCCGATAGGCCAGCGCCTCCACCGCCAGGCGCGCCGGGTCGATGATCTCGAAGAGGACTTCCTTGCCATCGACGACCTGGCCGGCGACCAGGCGGCTGGCGCTGATCACGCCCGCTACCGGCGCGCGCAGCGGCTCGGCGCTGTCGATGCTGGCGCTGGTGGCGGCCAGGCGCTTGCGCAGCGCACCGCGCTCGATGCGCGCCGCTTCGATTTCCTTTTGCGCCACCGCCCCTTCAAGCGCTTCCAGCCGCCGCACGCGGGCGTCGGCAATCGCCAGCTGACCCGCCAATTCGGCCTGCTGTGCTTTCTGGTTGGCGCGCTCGATGGCACTACCGACCGGGCGCAGGTAGGCCAGGACCTCGCCCCTGGCGACCACTCGCCCAGGTACCGGCATGCCCTTGGGCCCCGGTTCGACGCTCCCGGCGAACGTCGCCTGCACGCGGCCGCCGGTCTCCGGGTCGGCGATCACCTGACCATTGAGTTCGATCGTCGCGGAGAGCGGTCCGATCTCGACTCGTTGGCTGCGCAGGCCGATCTGCCGCTGCAACGGCTTGGGCACGAACAGGCTGCCATCGGGCAGGCGCTGTGGCGACGCGGCAGGGCGCATGCTCGTCGTGGCGCCGTCGCGTGGCGCGCTGACCGGCACCGGTGTGACCGCTTTGCTGTCCTGGCCATGATCCTCGTCGCCATGCGCCAGCACCGCACTGGCAGAACAAGCCAGCGCGGCGGCAGCGAGAATTCTGTGCAAGGGCATCGTTTTCCTCTTCGCAATCATCTGCGTTGCCGGCGGCGGCGCAGGAGCAAGGCGGCGCCGGCAAGCAGCAGCACGGCGGCCAGGACCCACACCGCCCACTCGCTCCACTCATGGCTGTGTGCCGCAACGGTGCTCGCCGGCCGTGACGTGTCGAGCAGCAACGACAACAGATCCGCACTGTCGCCGGTCTCGATGCTGATGGTCAGCGGATGCCTGGCCGCGGGAAGGCCAGCGGCGAGCTCGATGACGTAGGTGCCGGGCGAAGTCTCGCTGGCCTGACCCTGCACGCTGCTCGCCTCGACCTCGACCCTGGCGTCCGCCACCGGCTCGTTGCTGGCGAAGCGATCGACATAGATCACCAGTTTCCGGTCTTCGAGAGCGGCAACGACTTCGAACTCCTCGCTGGCGGCACTCGCCCGTGGCGCGACGCTCTGGCTGAGCGCTGGCGGCGGCGCGCCATGATCTTCGCCGCCGTGGCCGAAGGCCGAAAAGGCGACCGCCAGCAGGGCGGTGGCCAGAAGCTGTTTCATGACAGCACGCTCACGGCAACACTCCCAGGGTCTGGTTCAGGCGTGAAATGGCCGCCGCACGGGCAATCCGCTGGCGGGCAAGAAACGTGTCGGCGTCGTAAGCGGCAGCACGGATGCGCAGCAGCGTCGCCAGGTCGGATTCGCCCAGGGCAAAGCTCTTTTCAGCCAGGCGCAGACTGTCTGTGCTCAGCGCCCGCCGCTGCTCGGCGAGCACGTACTGGCGCTCGGCGGCCTGCAGGGCTTGGCGGGCGCGGGCGACATCAAGCTCGACGCGGTTTTCGACACGCTGCATTTCAGCGTCGCTCTGGTCGGCCTCCGCCTGCGCCGCGGAGCTTTCGCGGCGTACCAGCGCACTCGAAGAAAAGGGAATCTTCAGGCGGATGCCGACGCTGTCGGTATAGGCTTCGCTGAAGTCGGCGCGCTCGCGAAGCGCGAGCAGGCTCAGTTCGGGCGCCGTGCGGCGCGACTCCTCGGCGACCTTCACCTTGGCGCGGGCACTTCGCGAGGCGGCGGCAGCAGCGCCCAGCTGCGGGTGCGTCTGCGGCGCCGACGGATTCGCGTTGCCACGCTCCGCGGTGGCCACTTGTTCGGCAGCAACCGAGGATGGAGCAGGTGCGCCGGTAAGGGCGCGAAAGGCGTGTTCGGCCTGCAGCAGCGCTCCGTCGGCGTCGATCCACTCGGCTTCCGCGGCCTGTGTTTCCATTTCTGCCAGATTGGCGTCGATGCGCGACAGATCGCCGGCCCGGTGGCGGCGCTGGACTTCGCCTGCCAGGGTGCGCGCGGTCTCCAGGCGACGCGCCGCCAGGCTGGCCGTATTGCGCGCCGCGGCCAGCGTCCACCACGCTTCGCGCAGTTCGCCGGCAAGCGCCAGGCGCAGGGCAGCGCGCCTGGCGCCCACTTCAGCGAAGCGGCTCTCGGCCTCGGCCTCGCGCGCGGCTTTCTGTCCCGGCAGCCACAGGTAGGCGTTCAGCTCGACGGCGATCTCGCGTTTGCCGCGGTTGCTGTTCAGCTGGTCGTTGAGCGTGCCGACGCTGACCGACCCCGGCTCCGGCGTCAGTCCGGACGCCAGTTCCTGCGCCGCACGCGCTTCGCCCTCGCGGGCGTCCAGCGCTTTGGCTTGGGGATTCCGCAGCCATGCCTGTTCCAGCCAGAAGCCAAGCCCCCCTTCCTGCGTCGGCGGGGGAGAAGGCGGCAGAGCGGCCAGTCCGGGCAAGCCCAGCATCACGCCGGCGAGGAACGTGACCAGGCGCAGCGACCAGCGCGCAGCGCTCATCGGAGGGCACCGCGAGAGCGGCGGCTCAGCGACGGCCATGATTCAGAGGCTGGGACCCTTGCCGGGGACGACCAGCGCCAGCGCTCGCAGCGACGACGGACGCTGCCCCTCCCCGGCGAGGCTCGGGGCCCGCGGTGCTTGCTTGAGCAAGCGCAAGGAAGGGTCGAAATGGCTTCATGAGCGGTTTCAGTTCCGGGAAATGGATCGAGCTGGCAATTAGCGTCTGGTGGCGCATTCTGCAGCGATCCGCCGCACAGCAGGCTGACGCCCGCATTACATTCCTGTCATTGTTGGCGAGCGGCAGTTCCTGTCGGGAAAGCGGGCGCTCCTGGCGCCAATGGCCCTGCCTGTTACAATGCCCGATCTCAGCAGGACCGGCCGCCCCAGGACCTTGGCCGCGCGCCTGCGCTCCTGACCAGCGTGCTCCGCTTTCGTCGCGCATCCAGGGAACAGACCCAGCGCGCAGCCGGCGGGACGCGGCACGACAGCCTCCCTGTCCATCAGCCCCCCCTTTTTCTCGGAGAAACCCTTTTGAACAACTTTGCAGTCGCCGGTATTCAGATGAACGTGTCGGCAGTCGACTCGAACGTCGAAGAAATGAAGCTCAAGCTCGACATCACCATGAACCTCTATCCGTGGGTGCAGATGGTGGTCTTCAGCGAGCTGTGCGCCTACGGCCCCCTGACCTACTCAGCACAGGAGTTCCCCTGCGATTTCGAAGTGCAAATGCAGGAGATGGCGCACAAGTACGGGATCTGGCTGCTGCCGGGATCGATCTTTGAAAAAGCAGACGACAAGATCTACAACACCGCCTCGGTGATCAACCCGCAGGGCGAGGTGGTGACCCGCTATCGCAAGATGTTCCCTTTTTATCCCTACGAAGAAGGCGTCACACCGGGCCTGGAATACTGCGTCTTCGACGTCCCGGACGTCGGCCGCTTTGGCGTCTCGATCTGCTACGACATGTGGTTTCCGGAAACCATTCGCACGCTGGCGTGCATGGGCGCCGAGGTGATTCTCCACCCGACGCTCACCGGCACCATCGACCGCGACAACGAATTGGCCATCGCCCGCGCCATGGCGACGATCAACCAATGCTTCCTGTTTGACGTCAATGGACTGGATACCGGCGGCAGCGGTCGCTCGATCATCTGCGGACCGGACGGTCGTGTGCTCTACCAGGCGCAGAACAACGAGGAGATCATCCCCATCGAACTCGACATACATCGCGTTCGTCGCAGCCGCGAACTCGGTGTCCTGCGCCTCGGCCAGCCGCTGAAGAGCTTTCGCGACCACCTCGGTGATTTCAGCATCTACTGGCGCGACACTGAGCATCCCTATCTCGATTCGCTCGGCCCCCTGATCAAGCCGGGACGCATGGACCGCATCGCCGAGCTCAAGAAGATCGAGAGCGCCTTGCACCAGCGGCACGATAGCGGTCACTCCTGAGAGGGTAGCCGCTGGCAAACGGCGGCGATCCAGCCCTGGACTGCCGACGGCGGCCTACGCTTGTCTCACGTAGCTGAACCGTGCTCTGTCCCCGGTCACCCCCACGCGACTGGCGCGAAGCGCGGCAGGTATCACGCCGACGACCAGATCCCCCATCCCTGCGCTGGCAACTCGGTCGCCTTTAGCTTGGCCACTGCGTGCCCGGCGACCAGAACAAGACCGGGTGGAAGGGAACACGAAACAGAGCGGTCATCGGTGTTCAACACCGTGACCAGCAGATTTGTCTGTGAGCGCACCTCGAAGGCCATCGAGCGGTTACTCAGCTGCGTAACTTTTAACGCGCCATCGGCAAGCCAAGGCCGAGCGCGACGGACGGCGATCAATTCACGGTGGAGTTGCCAGATGAGCAAACTGTCGCCGGCCAACTCGCCGGGCCGATACGGTAACGGCTTGCGAATCTCCGCGTCGCCTCCCTCTCGATCGTACTTGCGACCTTCTGCTCCCTGCTCGTCTCCAGCGTAGACGGCAGGGAGGCCAGGTAGCGTAAACAGAATCGCCAGCGCATGTGGCAGATGGCGCCGGTCGCTGAGCGTGCTGGCAATACGCGTCGTGTCGTGGTTGCCGACGAAATTCCACGGCACAAAATGACGGCAGAAATCGATGTGGCGCTCCAGCGCATGGGCCAACTCGTAGAAGTTGCGTTCGTTGAGCGAACTCCAGATGGCTTTCCATAGTTCGTATTGTGTTACCGAGGTCAGCCGTGACGCCTTGGCGATGGCCACGTAGTCGCCATGGATCACTTCGCCGATGCGCAGGAGATCGGGCCGCAGGGCACGCACGCGACTCTCGAAAGTCGCCAGAAAACCTGCCGGGATCGCGTAGGCCGCGTCCAGTCGCAGGGCATCGACACCACGATCCAGCCAGTAACGAGCGACCTCCACAGCCCAGTCGAGAACCTGGTCATTGCCATGATTGAGTTTCACCAGTTGGCCGTGTCCCTCGAATTTGGCGTAACGGAATCCGTCGTCTCCCGGTCGATCGAAATCTATGTGGAACCAGTCCGCGCGGGAAGACCCACGACCATGCGCCAGGACGTCGACAAAGAAAGGATGGTCGCGTCCGACGTGGTGAAAGACGACATCGAGCCCCACGCGAAGGGAACGTTGACGGCACTCGTCGATGAGACCCACGAGGTCCGCTTCGTTGCCCAGTCGGCGGTCGATGCGAAAAGGATCAACGACATCGTAGCCGTGCGATCCCGATTCGAAGACCGGACCCAACAGCAATCCTGTCACCCCGAGTTCCACGAGATGGTCCAGCCAGCCCACCAGGTCCGCCAGGCGATGGGAAATGGGGCCATCCACCGCACCCGGGGCCGGATTCCGCTCCTCCGCGCCGAGAAAGCCGAGTGGATAAAGGTGATACCAGATTTCACTGCGTTTCATGAGCTGCCGTTCCATGGTTGATCCTGCATTTCGCAAACTTGCTCATCCGTCTCGTCCTCGCCCAGCCCCCGCTTGCGGCTGCCAGATGGGCAAGTGCTACCGCCACAGTCGCGTCCGCGACTCACGAACCTCCCCTCTCCCCTGGCGCGAGAAGGGCCGAGGCCGAGACCGGGAATTCAGGGAGCATGCTCGCTGCCCGTCGAACGATTCCGGCGTGCAACCCGGAATGCGCACTGCCAGTAGAGGGGAACGATCATGACATTCATCGTCAGGTGTGTCATCGACACGTGACGACCATTAGCGCCCGCGTTTGCACAGTGGCCGCGGCCTGCCGAGCGCCTAAGGTCGCACTGATCGGCTTTCGCTCAATGGCAGTGCCGGTGCCTTGGCCAGGTCGCGGCGCAACTGCCACTGTTTGACCGGCGCATCCCGCGCCGCGATGACGCACAGCGTCAACACCGTCGGCTTGTCCGTATGGGGTGCCACCTCTGCACCTCACCATCGCCCCGGGTTTCAGAGCCTGTCGAAGCGACCACTACTCAAGGCGCACGCTGCGCAGCCGCAAGGCGTTGCTGATCACCGAGATCGACGACAGACTCATCGCCGCGGCGGCAAGCATTGGCGACACCAGGATGCCCAGGAAGGGATACAGAATGCCCGCAGCCACCGGCACGCCAGCGGCGTTGTAGACCAGGGCGAAGAACAGGTTCTGTTTGATGTTGCGCATGGTCGCCCGGGCAAGCCGGCGTGCGCGCACGATACCGTTGAGGTCACCCTTGACCAGCGTGAAGCCGGCACTCTCGATGGCCACGTCGGCGCCGGTGCCCATGGCAATGCCGACGTCGGCCTGCGCCAGTGCCGGCGCATCGTTGACGCCGTCACCGGCCATCGCCACCTTGTGGCCTTTGGCCTGCAATTCCTTGATGATCCGCGCCTTATCCGCGGGCAGTACGTCGGCACGGATTTCGTCGATCCCCAGACGCCCGGCAACGGCACGCGCCGTACGTTCGTTGTCGCCGGTGGCCATGATGATCTTCAGGCCTTCTGCGTGCAGCGCCTTGAGCGCTTCGAGCGTCGTCTCCTTGAGCGGATCGGCGACGCTCACCAGGCCGGCGATTTCGCTGCCGATGAGGACGAACATCACCGTTTCGCCCTCGTCGCGGCGAGCGTTTGCTGCCTCGACCAACGCACCGGAGGCACCGCCATCCAGCCCCAGTTCGGTGAGCAGCGCGGCATTGCCGAGCGCGACAGCCTGGCCGTCGACGACGCCCTTGACGCCCTTGCCGGTGATCGCCTCGAACTCGTCGGCCTTGGCCAGTTCCACGCCACGTTCTTCGGCGCCGCTGACGATCGCCTCGGCGAGCGGGTGTTCGGAGCCGCGTTCGAGGCTGGCGGCAAGACGCAGGACCTCGGCCTCCTGGTGCCCGGCAGCGGGCAGCACCGCCACCAGCTTCGGCTTGCCGACGGTCAGCGTTCCGGTCTTGTCGACGATCAGCGTATCGACCTTGGCAAAGCGCTCCAGCGCTTCGGCGTTCTTGATCAGCACGCCGGCCTGTGCGCCGCGTCCGGTGGCGGTCATGATCGACATCGGCGTCGCCAGGCCGAGCGCGCAGGGGCAGGCGATGATCAGCACGGCCACGGCCGCGACCAGTCCATAGGAAAGCGCCGGCGCCGGTCCCCAGGCCGCCCAGGCGATGAACGCCAGAATGGCGACGCCGATCACCGCCGGAACGAACATGCCGGCGACCGAATCGGCGAGCTTCTGGATCGGCGCGCGCGAGCGTTGCGCGTTGGCGACCATGGCGACGATCTGGCTGAGCACGGTGTCGCCGCCGACCCGCTTGACCTCGACGATCAGTGAACCAGTGCCGTTGATCGTCGCCCCGGTGACCGGGTCACCGGCGACCTTTTCCACCGCTACCGCTTCGCCCGAGAGCATCGACTCGTCGATCGAAGATCGGCCATCGATCACCACGCCGTCCACCGGCACCTTGTCGCCCGGCCGCACGCGTACATGGTCGCCGACGACGACTTCCTCGAGCGGGATTTCCTCCTCGCGTCCATCGGCACGGATCACGTGCGCCGTCTTGGCGGCAAGGTCGAGGAGCGCGCGGATCGCCGAGCCGGTGCGCTCGCGCGCACCGAGCTCCATCACCTGACCGAGCAGGACCAGGACGACGATGACTGCGCCGGCTTCGAAATAGACGCCCACGTGCCCCTGCGCGTCGCGGAAGCCGTCCGGGAACAAGCCCGGGAAGAGGACCGCGACGATGCTGAACAGATACGCCGAGCCAACACCCAGGCCGATCAGCGTGAACATGTTGAGGCTGCGATTGACGACCGATTTCACGCCGCGAACGAAGAACGGCCAGCCGGCCCACAGGACCACCGGCGTGCTCAGGGCCAGTTCGACCCATTGCGCCGCGCGCTCACCGAGCAAGTCGCGTGCGAAGCCCAGACCGAGAAAGGGCCCCATGGTCAGCAGCAGCAGGGGAACGGTCAACACGGCACCGATCCAGAAACGGCGCCGGAAGTCGACCAGTTCGGGGTTGGGGCCTTCGTCGCCGCTAGGGACGCCCATCGGTTCGAGCGCCATGCCGCATTTCGGGCAATCGCCCGGGGCATCGCGGACGATTTCGGGGTGCATCGGACAGGTGTATTGCGTGCCTGCGGGTACCGTGGACGCTTGCCTCTTGTGCGCGCCGCTCAGGTAGTGCGCCGGGTCCGCCGCAAACCTGTCGTGGCACTTCTGCGAGCAGAAATGCCAGGTCCTCCCGTCGTGCGCGAAGCTCGGCTTGCCCGCGCCAAGCGTGACCGACATGCCGCAGACCGGGTCCTTCACCGTCGCGGACTCCGCCACCGTGTGATCGCCGTTTGAGCTGTGTGAGCCGTGCTGGCTGTGTGCCGCATGCGAACGCTCGGGCTGGTGATGATGATGGTCGTGCCCGCCCGTCCGTGTTTTCGTGTCCATGGCAATCCTTTCCAGGGTACCCCTGTTGGCTGACGCACGGCTTCTCTCGCTTGGCGGCAGCCATCGACGTCGCCCATGGTACCGGTCGCCCCCCGACGAGGAGATGACCGCAGGATTACGCTTCAGTCACCTGCGCTGGCCGGCGCCACCGGCGCTTGGTGGCGGGCAGCCAGTCCTGACGAAACAACCGACCGCGCAAGCATTGGCGGGGCTGGCGGAAACAGCATGACAAGAATGTCATTCCCGCGTCAGATTGTCGTCGGTATCGATCGTCGATACTGGCGAACGTGATGAAGTTCCCACGACGAAGCACTCACCCAGCAAAGGAATGACCATGAAAACACTGTCCGGCAATATCCTGATGATCACCTTGTCCGCCGTGCTGAGCGCGCCGGTCGCCTTGCTGGCTGCCGAAAAAGCTGCGCCAACGCAGCCGCCACCCGCTCAGATGCAGGCCCGCATGCAAGCCATGCAGGCTCGTATGCACGCCCTGCAGCAGACTGAAGGTGAAGCGCGCATGCCGATGATGGCGGCGCAAATGGACGACATGCAGGCGATGATGAAGGACTTCGGCGCCGGCTGCCCGATGGCCGCTGGCCAAGGCAACATGGGCATGCAGGGTCAGCAAGGGATGCCGATGACGCCGGGAATGCACGGCAGCCAGGCGAAGTAAGCTCATGATTCCCTGGCTGAAACGACTCCTGGCCAGCTTTCGCGCCTGGCGACAAGCCAATGCCGAAGCGCACGCCAGGGCGAAACCCCCTTCGTGCTGTTCGGCCCCGCCGCCGCGTGCCGGCAGCCATGACGACCCGCGAGGAAGCGCATAAGTGAAAAAGACACCAAATCGATCCCTGGCAATTCCTGCGCCCCGTCGCGACACCCGCCTGCAGCTTTGTCTGCTCGCGCTGCTGATCGTCGCGGCGGCGATCAGCCTGCCGGTCGCGGCGCAAGGCATGCCAGTGCCACAGCCGAGCCCCGGGCTGATGCCCAACCCGGCAGCCGGCAAGACCCTGTTCGAGAAAAACTGCGCTTCCTGCCACGGCGCCAATCTGCAAGGCAGCGACAAGGGGCCGCCGATGCTGAGCAAAATCTACGAGCCCTCGCATCACGGCGACGCCGCTTTCCAGCTGGCGGTGAAGAACGGGAGTCGTGCCCATCACTGGAAGTTCGGCGACATGGCGCCCGTTCCCGGCCTGAGCCCCGACGACGTCGCCCAGATCACCGCCTATGTGCGGCTCGAGCAGCGCAAGGCCGGTATTCAATAAGGCCATCCGCCCGCGGGTGCGCGTGCGGCACGGAGCGAAGGCGGCCGCACAGATCAGCTTTCGCTCAACGGCAGCACTGGCACTTTCGCCAACTCGCGGCGCAGCTGCCACTGCTTGACCAGCGCATACAGTGCCGGAATGACGCACAGCGTCAGCACCGTCGACGAGACCATGCCGCCGACCAGCGCGAAGGGGCGGAAATGCGGTATTTTGCGGGTAAGCTTGGCGTCGAACGGGAGCTTGGTCGTTGCGCGGCAATTGCCGCGTGACTGATCGCTTCAGATCCCGCGGATCAGTGGCGGGAAACGACAGGGCATTTCCACTGTGGAGGGTTTCTTGGCGGGTTGGCGCACGACAACAACGAACCAGGCAATTGCCTTCGAGGAGGTCCAGGCGGTCACCCGACGCCGGCGCCTTCGCATCTGGCTGCCGGTCGCCGTGGTCGCCATTCTGCTGGCCGCACTGATCGGCAACGCGATCCACGAGTTCAGGGTCATGCGTGCCGATGCCCTGGCTCTGTCCGAGGGCGTCATCGGCAACCTGCAAAGCCGCATCGAAACAGAGGTTGGCGCCTACCTGGGACCCATCCCGGGGGTCGTCCGTTTTACCCGCGACCTGCTCGCCGACGAGGACCTCTTGAGCGTGCGGCGCGAACTCGCCGAGAAGGTGGCGAGCGGGATCCTTGACAACACGCCGCAGCTCACCAGCGTCTTCATCGGTAGCCCGGCTGGCGAGTTCTTCATGGTGCGGCGCTATCAGGATGGTGAACAGCGCGGACTGGAAACCAAGACCATCCGCCGCCCGCATGGAGCGCAGGACGCCCCCGTGATGCAACTGACGCGCCATGGCGCCAAAGGCGAGGTGTTGTCCGACGAGCAAGCCCCCTGGGATGGCTACGATCCGCGCGCGCGGCCCTGGTTCGTCGGTGCCGCGAAAAGCAAGGACCTGTTCTGGACCGATGTCTACCTCTTCTTCACCACCAGTGCCGCGGGCATCACGGCGTCGCTGCCCTATCTGAATACGGACGGGGATCTGGTTGCGGTGGTAGGTACCGACGTCGAACTGGCAAGCCTCAGTCGCTTTCTCGCCACACTCGCCATCGGCAAGAGCGGCCTCGCGCTGATCGTCGACGACCAGGGGCGGGTGATGGCGCACCCGCGCAAGCCGCTGGTGAGCAAGGATGGCGGCGGCGAATTGCGACTGCTGCGGGTCGATGACATCGGCGACCCGGTGGTGAGCCGCGCCTTTGACCGCTACCGCGTCGAAGGGCACGGCCGCCACGATTTCGAGATGGCCGGCCGCCGCTACATCAGCTCGACGTCGTCGCTCAACCAATTGCTGCCGCACGACTGGTCGATCCTGATGATCGTCCCCGAGGACGATTTCGTCGGCTTCGTTGCAGAGAATGTACGCGACACGCTGGGCATGGGCCTGGCGGTCATCGCCCTGGCAGGCGGTCTCGCCGGGCTCGTGGTCCGCCAGGGGCTGCGCGCCGACCAGGAGGCAATTTCCATCCTCGAGCGTCAGGCGCAGCTCGACGCGCAGGGTGAGGCCTTCGGCATGCTGGCGGCGCAGTCGACGCTGTTCGAGGACAATGGGAGAAATGGCCTCGCACTGGTGACCGAGGCTGTCGCGCGTTCGTCTCGCGTGCGCCGCGCCAGCCTGTGGCAGCTCGCACCGGCTGGCGATGCGCTGGTCTGTCTCGACAGCTTTGACCAGCAGACCGAGGGCCATACGGATGGCGCAACGCTGGATCGATCGGAACATCCCGGTCTCTTCGAATGGCTGCAGAGCGAAAACGCGGTCGGCGACGTCGCCAGCAGCGACGACGCACGCCTCGTATCGCTGTACCGAAGCTACCTCGCCCCGCTCGGCTGCCAGGCCCTGCTGTCGGTACCCGTCAAGGTAGACGGCCAGGTGACCGGCGTCCTTTGGCTCGAGGACGGCCGTCGCAGCGAGTGGCCAAACCAGGTGCAGCGGTTTGCCCGGGCGATCGGCAATCTGATGGCCATCCGCCAGGCAGCCAGCGCTACGGCTGGCGCGGTGGTGGCCATGCCGCCGGCCGGCAAGGCGAAGGCACATGACAGCGAAGCGGCGCCGCGCACCGAAGCGCCCGTTCAGGAATTGAACATCGACGCGAGGCTGGGCGCACGCCGTACTGCCGCCTTTGCCGCGAAGCTCCCGGACGGTGCGCACCCGGTGCGAGCTGACGATGTGCAGCGCATTGATCAGCTGGCTTTCGTATCGCTGCGCTTCAGCGACGCGCTGGCCCTGGCCCGATCGGCCGACGACCGCTCCGGCGAATCGACGATAGCCCGCCTGCTCGCGCAAATCGACGCGGCAGCCTCGCAACACGGCGTGGCCTACCTCAAATTTCTCACTGATCGGGTGGTCGCTGCCGCCGATCCTTCCGCGGACGTCCAGCACGCAACCGTCTGCCTGGCCGAATTTGCGTTGGCCGCGCAGGCCGCCTGCGAGCGCCTGTTCGCTGAACAGCATGCCCCCTCGGCCTTTCATTTGGGCATGGACCTGGGACCGGCGATCGGCAGCCTGATCGACCGCAAGGAAAGCTCGTTCAACCTCTGGGGTGAGGCCGCACGCATGGCCTACGCGATGGCCGATTCCGCCCCACCGGGAACGATCCATACGACGGAGTCGGTCTACGAGGCGCTGCACGACCGCTATCTGTTTCAACTGCGCGGTCATCATTATCTCGAAGACGTCGGGGAATTCTCCACCTACCTCCTGGGGGGGCGCCTGTGAAGCCGCCGGCCAATGGCTTGCCCACGCTCGCAGCGCCCACGGCAGAGCGGCCAAATCTGCTCGGCCGCTTCGGGCAGGGAATCATCGACACGACGACGGACGTCTTTCTGTTCACCGGGGACCTGACCGCGACCCTGACACGTGGCCTGGCACCGGGCAACTGGCGCCGGACGATGTGGACGGAGTTCGAGCGTTTCTTCTACTTCACGGGGGTGTGCGCCATACCCGCAGTCATGATCACCGCCCTGCTGGTAGGTCTGGGTCTGGTATTGCAGATCATCTATTGGCTGCGGGTGACGGGACAGCAGGGATCGATCGGCGACTTTCTGGTGCTGGTGCTGATCCGCGAGCTCTCACCCATCGTCACGGCGTTGATCGTGATCGGCCGCAGTGGTTCGGTGATGCTCGACGAGGTGGGCCATCTCAAGGTCAACGGGCAGATCCGCATGCTCGAGTCCTTCGGCATTGACGCCACCGACTTTCTCGCCATTCCGCGCTGCTTCGCCTCGGCACTCGCGTTGTTCGCGCTGACCACGATCTTCCTCCATACCGCACTTTGGTCCGGCTATCTCGCCGCTTCCTTGGCCGGTCTCACCGCGCTATCCCTGGTCGAGTTTGCCGATGCGGTCTTGTCGAGGATGACTCTGGGCGATCATCTGCTGCTGGTCGTCAAACCGACCCTCACCGGTTTCGTGATCGGCTACGTGGCCATCTGGCATGGACTGAGGGTCGAAGCGAGTGCCCTCGGCGTGCGCCGTGCCTTGCCGAAGGCCTTCATGTACTCTCTGCTGGCGACGCTGCTGATCGGGATAGCCGTGTCGACGGTATTGTAGATGCGCGCGTCCGACGACCTGGCCGCAGCCCCCCCGATCCTGGAGACCGCCGGTCTGTCCGTCGTGTCGCCCCGGGGTGGTTCGATACTGGCCGACGACCTGTGCCTGCAAGCCGGCGAACTGCACCTGGTGCATTCGCCGACGACGGGGCAGAGCGCGGCGCTGGCCGATGCCTTGCTCGGCTTGGCCGGTGCCGGCGAGGTGCGCTTCCTGGGCGTCGCGTGGGCCGACCTCGATGCAGCCGAAGCCTGCCGCTTGCGCAGCCGTATCGGCAGGGTCATGAGCGGTGGAAACTGGCTGGAGAACCGATCGGTGATGGAAAACCTGCTTCTTCCGCTGCGCCATCAGACCGTCCTGGCCGAAGAAATCATCCGCCAGAGGGCCAGCGAGCTCGCCCTGAGCTTTGGCCTGCCGGGGATCCCGACCCTGCTGCCGCATCAGTGCTCGGAGCCCGATCTCGAACGCGCAGCGTGCGTTCGGGCCTTCCTGGGACGCCCGAAGCTGGTCGTTCTCGAGCAGCCAATCGAAACCACCGAAAGCAGAACCTTCGCGCCGCTGATCAATTCCGTGCAGCAGGTGCGCCGCCGCCGCGGTGCCATCATCTGGTTCACGCACAAGCGCAGCCTGCTCGAGGAGCCCGGGATTTCTGCCGACCGGCGCTACCGGATCGCCGGCAGCCGGCTGCTTCAGCTGGAGGCTGCCCCGTGAACAAATCGAACGACAACCGCCGTTACCGCAGCCTGCTCGGCGCGACGGTGCTGGCAGTGCTCGTGCTCTTCCTGTTGACTCTGATCAAGGCCGAGGCCCTGCGCGAGCTGTTCGATCCCGGCAAGACGGTACGCCTGGTGCTGCCCGACGAGGGTCTTTTCGGCCTCGCCGAAGGCGCCAAGATCGAGGTGCTCGGCACACCGTCCGGCAAGATCCTGAAGATCGTCATCGACCCGGACCAGAAGATCCATGCGCTGGCGCGCCTGAATGGCTCGATGGCGCCCTTCGTGCGCCGAGATTCGCAGGCGGTCATCCGCAAGACCTTCGGCGTCGCGGGCGAGAGCTACGTCGAGATCACCAGGGGCCGCGGCGAAGAGATGGATTGGGACTATGCCGTGCTGCAGGCGGCTCCGGACCGGGCGCAGACGGAAAGCATCGGCGAGATCCTGGAGGACGTGCGCGGCCGGGTCATACCGATCCTCGAGCAGACCGAACGGACGATGACCGCGCTGGGCGATATCACCGCAGGCTTCGCCAACCCGGAGGGCGACCTGCAGAAGACGCTGGCAGATTTCAGGACCATGACCGGGCGCATCGAGCGCGGCAAGGGAGCGGTGGGCCGCCTGCTCAGTGACGAGCGTACCGCCATCGAACTCGATCAGTTGATCAAGGGAGCCAACGCCGCCGTCGCACGTCTGGCACCGATCCTCGACGAACTGCAGGCGACGGCCGCACAGGCGAAGCTGCTGTCCGGATCAATCAACGCCCAGAGCAAGGAGCTGCCGGAGATCACGGGCCGCGTGAAGTCGGTCCTGACATCGCTCGACGCGGTCATGCTGGACCTGCGCAAGACCTCACCTCAGCTGCCGGCGATCAGCCGCGACATCGGCGAAACGACGGCCAACATCCCGGTCCTGCTCGGCATGACCCAGCAGACGCTGGCGGAATTGGAGGCGCTGCTGCGCCAGCTGCGCAACAGCTGGTTGCTCGGCGGCGGCGGCGCGCCGCCCCAGACGGGCGGCCGGCTGCCAGCGGGCGAGATTCGCCCATGAGCCGGTTTTCAATTCTGCTCGGCCTGCTGGCCGTCGGCCTGGCGCTCGGCGGCTGCGCGGGTACGGCGGAGCCGCAACAGGCAGCGACCAGCAAGCGCGAAACGCTCGATCGCTCAGCCCGTCTGGCCTTCGATCAGGCTCAGTACAGCCAGGCCGTGACGCTCTACGCAGCGGTCGTGCAGGCAGCCCTGGCGGAAGATTCGCCAGCCAGCATCATCGATGCGCGCTTCAATCTGGCGCTCTGCCAGACCTATCTCGGCGATTACGACGCGGCGCTGACGCAGACCGAGTGGGCGGACGCCGAGCGCAGGCGACGCGGACTGCCTGTCGACCCGGAACTGCAATTGCTTGCCGGCACGATTCACTACCGGGCAGGCCGTCTCGATAGGGCACAGGCCACGCTATCCGCCGTGCTGCAGGCGGGCGACACAAGCCCGGCCACCCGCGCCAGGGCGCACTTCATCGCCGGCCTGATCGCCGCCGACCTCGCGGCACTGCCGGCACTTCGCGACCACATCGCGGCCTTGCGGGAGGGTACGGCCGTCGCTTCCCGTGCCGACTACCTGGAACTGCAGGCCAGCCTGCTCCGCCTCGAGAGCGACATCGACGGCGCCCTGCGCCTGCTCGATCAGGTGGCCGATCTGCGTCGCGTCGAGCGCGACTATCGCGGCATGACCCGCGCCCTGGCCAGCGCCGGTGGCATCGCCGAGCAGGCCGGCCGCCTGCAGGCCGCGGGCAACTACCTGTATCGCGCCGGTCGCAGCGCAGCACAGCGCAACGACCCGCAGGCCCGGGACTGGCTGCGCCGCGCGATCAACGCCGGAGCGCGCAGCGGCGACACGGCGCTGGTGCGCGAGGCGGAGGCCGTCCTGCCCCCTGCCGAGGCGCCCCGCTGATCAGGAGCGGTGAATGGCTCGCATGGCTTTTGCGTGCACGGGTATTCGACGCACCATCGAGACGACGCACGAGGGGACACGGTGCTCAAGGCAACCGTTGACGGGCACGGCTCGCGACCAGCCGTAAGCGGCCTTTCGCCTGGGGACGTCTGGCACTCCTTGGGGTCTCACTCCTTCGGGCCAGGTCTTTCCCCGTGCCTTGGGCAAAAGTCAAGACCTCACCCCGTCGTCGGGACCCCGTCGTCGGGTCGCTGGGAGGCGCTCGAGCGGGCGCTGGCTGCGCAGCCGCAGTGGGCCGCGCATGACCGGCCCCAGCCGCTGTTGATCTGGGACGTCATTGGCGACATCGGCCTGGACATGGCGAAGGCGAGAGCGGATGCCGATGGGCGAGAGCGGATGCCGATGGGCCGGCCGTCGACCAGGTGCTGCGGCAGGACATCGCCGACATGAGGGCGCTGCGGGTGAATCGCACGCCGGGCTTCTTCGTCAATGGCACGCCCTTGCGTGACTTCGGCGAGGCGCCATTGAAGGCGCTCGTCGAGCAAGAGCTCAAGAAGGGGTCGTCTCAGAAAACGGAAAATAAAGCACGGTAAGCAATCTGGCAGAGGCCTCTCTATTGAGGTCGTCATGTGACTGGGGTTGTAAGCCGGAACCGCCGAAAATTCCATCATCCCCACGCTGGCCCTGCCACGAGCGCATCCAGCTCCAGGTCGATCACCTTGGCGTCGCTTTGGAACGTGTAGTGCTCGTTCCACATCGGTGATTCCGCTCGCCGTATCCTTGATTTCCTTGCCCCGGAGCCCGGCTGCTCACAGGCCAAGTTCGCTGTGCGAACCGAGACGAACGAGCTGGAGTACGTTGTCGTCCGGTTTTCTGTAGATCAAGACCAAGTCGGGCTTGACGTGACAATCCCGGTGGTCCTTCCAATCCCCACTGAGCGAATGATCATGGTGCTTGTCGGCCAGAACCTGATCATGGGCCAAGGCCGTGACGATGGCGACGAAGTCACTTTGCAGCGTTTGCCGGTGCGGTCCCTTGGTTTCGCGCTTGTAGTCACGCTTGAACTGGCCAGTGTGCTCAATCTTCCGCATTCAGGTCCGCCATCAGGTCCTCGACGGTGGCGAACGACTTCAGGCCACCATTGCGCG